>JBGSJI010000091.1:0-15086 GCA_041742055.1 Limnoglobus sp.
TGAGTGCCGTCAGGGCACGGGTGAGATCGTTCGGTCGCATGAATGGCCTCCAGTGGAAACGAGCGAACCCCGGCATCGGCCGGGGTTCCTGGGTGAGAAGACTGCAGTGATCACGGCAGCCGACGGGTAACGGTTCCGTCAGGTTCTTGTGACACGAAATAGGCGGAAATTAAGCGAAAAGGCGAGGAGTGGAGGGAGTGCTGTTGTCGTGGTTAAGGAATCACCGAAGTGCTAAGGTGAAGAACCGAGTACAGAAGAAAGCAAGCCGGGGGGATGTAGGTTCGAATCACACAACAGGACAAGGTAGACAAAGTTGCGAGGCATAGGGAATAATGTCAAAATATCTCCGACGGTTGCTCTCACCCGAGGTTTTCCCACATGACCCCGACCGAGGCCACGACTCGCTATTTCCATCGCGCAGCCGATTTACTCAAGCTGCATGATCGGGCTCGGCATTTACTGATAACCCCATATCGCGAGATCAAAGTTGAGTGCAGTTTCTTGCGTGACGACGGTCGACTCGCGACATTCGTCGGGTATCGGGTCCAGCACGACAACAGCCGTGGTCCCATGAAGGGCGGAATCCGATACCATCCACAAGTCGATCCGGACGAAGTGAACGCCCTCGCCGCCCTGATGACTTGGAAGACCGCCGTCGTCGATCTGCCCTACGGGGGAGCGAAGGGGGGAATCAGTGTCGACCCCAAGTGGCTCAGCCCGTCGGAACTGCAGCGACTCACGCGTGTTTTCACCCAGAAACTTTCCGACGTCATCGGACCTACCACGGACATCCCCGCCCCGGACATGGGTACCAACGCTGCCACGATGGCTTGGATCCTCGACGAATATAGTCAAGTGCACGGACATAGTCCCGGTGTCGTGACGGGCAAGCCGATCGAACTCGGCGGCTCGCTGGGCCGTGACGCCGCAACGGGTCGTGGGCTATTATTTGCGGCTGAATGCCTGTTCGAGAGCCAAGGGCGAACGGTGTCAGACTTCACATACGCCGTACAGGGATTTGGCAATGTCGGCACATGGGCTGCGACGCTTATTCACCAGGCTGGTGGGAAAGTCGTCGCCGTGGCCGATGTTTCCGGAGCAGTGCGAAACCTTAACGGGCTCGATGTGCCCGCGTTGGTGAAACATACCCTGACGGCGAAGAGTGTCGCGGGATTCCCGGGCGGCGAGCCGATGGATCCGAGCACCATACTGGAGGAGTCGGTGGATGTGCTCGTTCCGGCGGCGCTGGGCGATGTGTTGACGGCGAAGAATGCTGACCGCGTTCGAGCGAAATACATTCTCGAGGGAGCGAACCATCCGACCGACATCGAAGCCGACGCGATAATGCATGAACGTGGCATCATCATGCTGCCGGACATTTATGCCAACGCAGGCGGAGTGACGGTCAGTTACTTCGAATGGGTGCAGAATCTTCAGCAATTCCGCTGGGACGAAGAGCGAGTGAATACCGAACTGAGAAAGGTGATGCGCAAGTCGTTCGCCGATCTTTCCTCCGTGCGTACTGAGCACAATTGTGATTGGCGGACGGCCGCATTCACATTGGCAATCAACCGGGTTGCTCGAGCCTCCGCCCTGCGTGGAGTCTGGGAGTAATGATTCTCCTTTGGCAAAACATGTTATTGCTCGTGCCCCACCTTGGTCTCTGGTTGCATCCAAGGGATTCGACACAGCGTCCAAAGACCATCTCGTTTCGATCATTTTGAGTTTTCATTCTTGCGGGCCACAGCCGGCGTGCCGAGCAAGGAATTGGGGTCGGGAGACGAGTGGGGGGCTCCGCTGACCTTCGGATAACAACAATCCTACGGATGCCTATCGTACACGCGGTCAATGGCAGAGTGTTATCTAGGCGATATTGGCCAAGTCGGGCACAGCTGTCACATCCTTCCGGTCGGTCTGAGGCACCCCATCCATAGGTCAGCGGGATATTGCTTTGCAATCGGGACTCGAAGTGGGTAAAATCTCAATCCTAACGCACCCATTCTAATACGGATCTGCCGGCGCCACCTTTCTTCCTTTTCCCATCTGGGAGGGTCTTATGCTACACATTCCTCTGGGTATCGAAGGGCATTCAAAGGTCGGTCATCTCTCGCGCCGGCAGTTACTCCATGTCGGCGGGATCAGCATGCTCGGGTTGGGCCTGACGGATGCTCTGCGCGCGAGCGATCCGGGTCTACCCGCACGGGCTCGCGAACCGGGAGCGCAGGCATCTTCGTCCGAGAAGTCCTGCATCTTCATTGTGATGGGAGGCGGCCCCTCGCACATCGACATCTGGGACATGAAACCGCAGGCGCCGGTGGAAGTCCGCGGTCCATTCAAACCGATTGCCACTTCGGTGCCCGGTGTGCACATCAACGAGTTGATGCCGCGCATGGCCAAGCTGAGCAGGCACTACAGCCTGATTCGTTCGATGACGCACACCGCATCGATCCGCAACCACCCGGATGCGATGCACAACTGCCTGACCGGGCAGGCGAAAGCCCCGGACGACGCACCTTGTTACGGCTCGGTGATGGCCAAGCTACGTCCGTCCAAGAGAGTCCTGACCCCGTACGTCTGGCTGCACCGCTGCGATGGCAACACGACGGTCTTCTGCTCACCGTTCATTTCACATGGCGGTTTCCTAGGGCGGCCTTATGCTCCCTTCTTCGTTGGCAATTCCACGAATCACCCTGCGATGCCGAATTACCAGCTGTCCGAGTTGGATTTGGTGGTGGGCACGTCGCCCCAGCGGACGCTCGATCGTGAAGAGTTACTCGGCCGCCTCGAACCGCCACTGTACAGCACATCAGGGTATCAGGCGGCAACCGGCTGGGGCGATTTGAGGCAACGCGCCGTGGACCTGGCGACCGGCCCGGCCGCCCGGCTGCCCTTCGACCTGAAGCAGGAGCCCGCAAAGGTGCGAGACCGTTATGGCCGCCACCCCCTGGGCCAATACTTGCTCATGGCCCGCCGGTTGGTGGAGTCCGGAGTGGGCTTCGTGAGTGTCAACGGCTGGTGCGGTTTTGCTCCGGGCGAGGGCTCCCAAGGTGGGGCCGCGAGTTTTACCTGGGACATGCACGGCGGCGGAATGGGTCAGGGGAACATCTTCGGCACCGGATCCTACGGGCTGGGCTGGGCACTGCCACGACTCGACGAGGCGCTGTCCGCCCTTCTGGAAGATCTGCACGACCGCGGCCTACTGGAGAGCACGCTGGTGGTCGTGGTCGGCGAATTCGGGCGGACCCCCAAGATCGAAACCAACAAGGGCATACCCGGTCGGAGCCACTGGCCGGCCTGCTTCTCTGCATTGGTGGCTGGCGCCGGCATCGGCGGGGGCGTATACGGCGAGTCCGACAAGATCGGCGCGTACGTGAAGGACAGTCCGGTCCCACCGCAAGTCCTCGGCGCGACGATTTATCATGCACTAGGGGTACCGCGCGATTCCAATGTGGGGGCACGTCCGATCACCACGGGTGAGCCGATCCACGAGCTGTTCAGTTAACGACCGATGGAAATGTTCCGGTTCTTCGCCTCCTGTTCCACGGCGCCGCGTGCCCACGGTGATCTTGACCGAAGCTCATTTTGGGTGTGAACCTTGATCGAACCGAGGTATCGCACATCCAACCGAGAGGAAGCGGATTGGCAACTTTTCAGGGATGGTAAGCCGACACTTCTACTATTACTCCGTTAACTATGGCGGCTTGAATTGGGCGAGCGTGGGCACCGTTTGTCGACAGAGCGGGCATCGGGGCAGGCCAGCAGGCCAGAAGCGATTGCAGTTGCTCCCGCAGGAACGGGAGTGTCAGGTGGTCGCCTTTTTTTTCTTCGACGTCGCCGGAGGTCTTGCAGGAATGCGTACGCCATCAGGACGAGCACGACGTGGTGATTCCAGCCCCGCCAAGACCGGCCTTCGAAGTGATCGAGGCCGAGTTCATCTTTAAGCTCACGGTAACTCTGTTCGATGGTCCAGCCATAATGCCGCCATAATGCCTCTGAAGGTGGAGGTGGGGTGGCCCGATCGAGGCCGGGCCGCTCTACCGGAAGGCCCTGGAGATCCGCCGCACGGTCCTTCGAGGGGATGGACGCGGTTTGGCAGAAGTCGCTCGAACTCCTGACGTCCAGTAAAATAGGGGAGGCGCTGGACCTCTCGAAAGAGCCGCTGGTCATGTGCGAGCGGTACGGCAAGGGCGACCCCAAGAACTACGGCGACGGCGCGCCGCGAAACCTGGAACACTTCCTCATGGCCCGCCGTCTAATCGAGGCCGGGGCCCAGGTGGTCACGCTGAACTTCGGCCGGTGGGACTTCCACAGCAACAACTTCAGCGAGTGCAAGAACACGCACTTCCCGTGGTTCGACCACGGGATGCACGCGCTGATCACGGACCTGCATGACCGGGGCTTGGCCGATGACACTTCTCCACCAGCAACGGACGCACCTGATGCTCGAAGTCGTCTAACGCATGTGAAGCCGATCCTGCACATGCGAGGAGGACGAGTGCCAGCAAGCCGGTGCTGATGGTTGCGGTCACGCCAGGATCTCTTTGACGACGTTTCCATGCACATCAGTCAGGCGGAAATCGCGGCCGAGGTGCCGCCAGGTCAGGCGGGTGTGGTCGAGGCCGAGCAGGTGGAGCATCGTCGCGTGCAGGTCGTGGATGTGGACTTTGCCGTTGACCACGCGGTAGCCCATGTGGTCGGTTTCGCCGTAGGTCAAGCCGCCTTTCACGCCGCCGCCCGCCATCCACGCACAGAAACTTTCCGGCTGGTGCTCGCGGCCGTGCTTCGCGATCGGCGCCGTACCGGAAAGGTCCTGGCTCCACGGAGTGCGGCCGAACTCGCCGGACCACAGCACGAGCGTGTCCTTGAGCAAGCCACGTTGTTTCAAGTCCTTGAGCAAGCCCGCAACCGGCTGGTCGATTTGCTTGCAAAGACGCGGGAGGTTACCGCGGATGTCGCCGTGATGGTCCCAACCGTCCATCGTCACCTGCACGAACCTCACGCCAGACTCGCTGAGCTTCCGGGCCAGCAGACAGGCACGGCCGTGCTTGTCTGCGTCCTTGTCGCCGATGCCGTAGAGTGCAAGCGTCTCCTTGGTTTCTTTCGAGATGTCAACGAGTTGCGGGGTCGTGGTTTGCATGCGGAAGGCGAGTTCCATGTTCTGGATCATGCCTTCCATATTGTGGTCGCCGTGCAGTTCGTCGACGAGTCGTTGGTTCTGCCGCCGGGTCAGCTTCGTGCGTTTGCGTTGAATCTCGTCGCTGGCCGAGGCGTTTCGCAGGTTCTCGATCGGCAGGGTTTTGGGATCGAGCGGCACGATCAGCGGCGTCCCCTGATGGTCGGCGGGGAGGAACCCGGAGCCGTAGGTCCGCACGCCCGGCGCGTGGATGCTGACGAAGCTCGGCAGGTTCTGATTTTCCGTGCCGAGGCCGTAGCTGATCCACGCCTCCATCGACGGCCGGACTTCGGTGAAGACGCCGGTGTGGAATTGGTTCGTGGCGCTGGCGTGCTGCGGGTTGTCGGCGTTCATTCCACGAAGCAGACAGATGTCATCCACGACGCTCGACAGATGCGGCAAAAGGTCGGAGACCATCATTCTAGATTGGCCGCGCGCCTTCACCGGCGCCGCTTCGGCCAGCGCAAGAAACTTCTCGGTGCCGATCTGCGTGACTTCCTTCCGCAACGGCGAGTCGATCTTCTCGCCGTGCTTCTTGCGGATGAATTCCTTGGGGTCGAAGAGGTCCTGCTGCGATGGCCCGCCTGCCATGAACAGGAAGATCACGCGCTTCGCCTTCGGCACGGCACCGGGAAGGCGGGCGTCGATCTTCTCCGCCGCCTGGAGGATGTCCGCGAGCGCCAACGAGCCGAACCCGCATGCGGTCGAGCACAGGATCTGGCGCCTGGTGAAAGGCTGGCGCATCAACATGCTTGAACCCTTTCGCTATATCCGAAATCTCAGCAGTTCGATCCCCCGCAGACCTCGGGAGGATTGTTATTGCATTGTGAAGCGTAATCAAGGCTCGCTACGAATTAGACCCGACTCAACGTTCCGCTGTACCCGCCAAACGAATCGGTCTTCACGCCAAGCCGCTGCAAGATGGTGACGAAGAGCTTCGACAACGGAAGTTCTTCCACGGCCACCTTACCTTGCCACCCAGCATCGGTGTCGATGCCTGCACCGGCCTGATTGTCCTCGTTCCCCTTGCCGAACTTGAGATACCGGCCGTTGGTGAAGCCGAGGTTCTTACCACCGGCGGATATGATCGGATAGTTGCGCGAGAGGTGAAAACTGCTGGACGCCGAGCCGTGCATGGCGAACGTGTTGTCCAGCATGTTGCCTTTGCCGGTCGGCTCTTGGGTGTCTTTCAGTTTCTGGACGAAACGACCAAATTCCTCGGCTTGGTAACGGTTGTAGGTGCCCAGGTTCTTCCAGCCGTTGGGCTTCTTCACTTCATGTGTTAGGTGATGTGCCGCACCGAGTCCCACGGCAAGCGAGAGCAGATCGTGTGGGCCTTCGCCATTCTCACGCCCCAACTGGAATGTCGCCACGCGAGTCGAATCGCTCAGAAACGCAAGATAGATCAATTCATACATGGTCTGGAAGTAGAGTCTGGCTTGTTTGGGTTCAGCATCGAGATGCAGGTTGCGGGTATCGACCTTTGGCGTCGGGGTGTCGAGCCACTTTTGGGCCTTCGCGAGTTTCAACTCCGTATCGCGAACCGCGTCAAGGTACTGTTTTAGGGTCTCCTGATCCTTTTTGGAGAGTTCGCGTGACAGAGATCGCGTGTGGTCAATCAAGAGGTCCAGGGCGCTTTTGCTTCTCGCCAGTCGTGCGGCGGCGTCTTTGCCACTCGTCACAAACAGCATGTCAAAAATCTCTTTGGGCTTGTTCATCGCCGGGATGGGCCGACCTTCCCGATTGAAGGACTGTGTCTGGGCACCGCGCGGCCCGCCAACGCCTCCGTTTGTCGACATGACCAAGGAGGAGTGCCGAGTGAAATCGCCGGCGTACTCCGCGTAGACCTGATCGACCGAGATCGTATTTTGGTACGGACCCGAACCGCCGATCGGGGCGCCCGTCAAATATTGATCGGCATTCGAGTGGCCGTGGACCTGTCGTGCGGCGGGATGCGACAACCCCGAATAAATCGTGATGTCTCTGCGCAAGGGTTGGAGCACATCGAGCACTTTCGTCAGTTCAAAATCCTTTTCGCCGCCACGCGGAAACCAGCACCAGTCCTTCCACGCAGGATCGGACTTGAGCGGCAAACCGACACCATCCGGATGATAGACACTGAGAAACCGTTTCGGAGTTTCGTCTGAACCGGGAGCGCCCGTCGCAAACGTCTCGAACCATGGCAGTGCGAGAGCCACCCCGGTACCTCGAAGAAACGTTCGCCGGCTCAGCGAAAGGGCTTTCAAGTTCATCGCTCGCTCCTCAAACTTACTTCGCGTGAAAGAGGTTACTGGTTACGATCAGGTGGATCAGGTCGCGCATGCCGTCACCACGTCGTCGGAACTGCGCGGTCAAATCCTCGATTTCCGCACGGTCGCCAAAAGTGAGTGACCTGCCAAGTCCGTAGGCCGTCAATTTGTGCACCATCGCTCGGGCAAATTGATCTTGTCGGTCCCTCAGCAGATATTGCTTGAGGCCATCCATCCCAGCGAGCGTTTGCCGATTAAAAAGTTCTGAAGTCGCATCGACTGGCTTGTTATTGATTTTCGTCCGGAACAGCCCGAGTGCATCGTAGTTCTCAAACGCGATTCCCCATGGGTCGATCCGGGAATGACACGAAGCGCAGGCCGCCTTGTTACGATGGTCGGCGATGCGCTCTTTCAAACTCAGTTTGAGGATTTCCGGGTTCGTCAAATCGACTTCCGGGACATCCGGCGGGGGTGGCGGCGGCGGTTCGTGAAGGATACGTTTCAACATCCATACGCCCCGTTTCAGCGGATTCGAGTCCTTGCCGTCAGAGTTCATGGCGAGGATGGCAGCCCCCGTCAAAACGCCCCCGCGATTCATTTGCGGGGTGATGGACACCTTTCGGAAATGCGGGCCGTAAACCTTCGGCAGCCCATAGTGGGCCGCCAGCCGTTCGTTGACCAGGGCGTAATCCGAATGAATGAAGTCCATGATGCTGAAGTTATGGTTGAGGACTTCCTCGAAAAAGGCGATCGGTTCTTCCTGGATCGCATCTTTCAATGGTCCAGCCGGGAGATGCGTCACGCTGTTCAGGCCATCCAGACCCAACCATTGCTCGACGAAGTTTTGAGAGAAGCGTCTCGAACGCGGATCTGCCAGCATTCGTTTCACTTGATCCGCGAAAACCTCTGGCTTCCGGAGTTTCCCCTGCTCCGCGAGTTTCAGCAGTTCGTCATCCGGGATACTCGACCACAAGAATATGGAGAGTCGGCTGGCCAACTCGAATTCACTGAGCTTGGCCGGCGATTTCTTCTCGTCGGTCGTCGCTCGTTGTGTCAGGTAGAGAAAGTCGGGCGCAGCCAAGGCGGTCGCCAGCACTTCCACCATGGCATCTTCGAAAGTTGAGAACTCCGGCCGATACTGCGCAAACAGGGCCATGAGCTTGTCAACTTCCTGCGAGGTGGCTGGGCGTCGCCAGACTCGTCCGAGGAATCGATTCAGCACCTCTCGACCATAGACGTTTTCGTCGCTCTTGCTCTTGCTCTCAAAAAAAATGCCGATGTGCGTTTTCGGCGGCCATTGCTCGTAGAACGGAGCACTGATTTCGATGTAGTCGATCAGGACTTTGAGACGCTCTTCCCCTCCGGTTGCGTTGGACACGTTGCGAATATGCAGGAACTCGTCCCGTCTTGGAAAGGTCGTGGCCAGTTTCCGAAACGGGTTGCGTTGAATATCGCTCAATGGGATATCGAAGTGAATGAATTCCGGCTTGTCGCCTGCCGCCGTCACCGGGATGTCTCGCTGACTGATGACCTGCGTGAAATTGGCATCGTTGCTGGTGTGGGCACTGAGCATCAACCGCAGGCTAGCGTACTCGTCCGGGTTCATCGCCGAGCGCCCCGCTCGAATGCGAACTCGCATGATGCCATCGTCGGGAAGAAAGCGATCCAGATTCAGCTTCAGTTCGTTCTCTCCGGGAAGTACGAGCACGACGGGTGAAACAGCAGGAGTTTGTCCAGCAACCGCCCCGGCCTGAAGCTTCGCTGTTCCAGGGGAGAATTGAATTCCCATGCCGGTCTCGCGATTCAAGAGATGTTGTTGATTCTTGTACTTGCCCTTGCTTGCACCGCTCGTCTCGAATGACTTGGCTTTCTTGCCAGCGTTATCCATCTCGTGCTGCATCGAGATGATGTAAGTGACAGGTTGAGGACGCGGACCGCTCACCGTCGCTCGTTTGAGAGCTTTCAGGGCAATCTCTCGGTAGGTCTCGAACTGCATGGCCGATATCTGCAGCAATTCCGAACTGTTCTTGAACCCGTCTTCCGTCGTGGATTCCGGCGGTAGTTTGTTCGCCAAGGGATAGGGCACGCCCAGTAAATCCTGCAGAGCATAGTCATATTCGTACTTCGTCAGCCGACGAAACGAGGAATGCTCCTTGCTGCTGCGTCGGACAAGAGACGCCTTGTTCAGTTCCGTACTGAGCCAATCCACAACGACGGCGCGATTGGCGTCGGAGAGTGCATAGTCCGGCTCATTCGCAGGTGGCATCTCCGACTTGCTGAGTGCGCTGTAAACCTCTCGCCATTTCTCAGCATCGGGACCGGCCAGCAGGTCGGGATTGAGTTGATCGATTCGAAGTCTGCCCTTGGCCTTTTTCGGGCCATGACAACCCGCACAACTCTTCGTCAAAATCGGCGCCAACGACTTCTGAAAATCTGCGACGTTGCCCTTCGGGATCGCATCGCTGGTATCGGCCGCAGCCTTGATCTCTTTCAAGTAGCGGGACTTGTTCCGCCCTTGCTCTTTGGCCGCTTCCAACGACTCCTGCCCATCAGCTACGGAAATCGCGCAGACGATGCCGAGTGCAAGTAGAACTGTGATCTTGAATGGCTTCATGGGTGAGCTTTTCTGTCAGCAGCCAGGTTCAACATCTTAGCCTGGTTTCGGTTAAACCGCTCTGGATTGTCAGAGCATCGGGTGGGGGTAGGAATCAGCTTCAAATCTCAAGCATCAGTTGCATCGCAGGCAGTATGTAGTCTATCCTATTTTTCGCGTCTCCAAATTCGGTGGATTTCTTTTCTCGTCAGATTCGGAACACGAATTCGTTAGACGCCAACAGGCCGTGGCAGAGTTCCTGCCAGAGGAGCGATTCGTTGGCTTGGACGAGCGGGCTCAGTTCGGCGAGGAACTTCAACGCGTGGTCGCGTTCCTCATTCGTAATCGGACGGTTGTAGATCGTGAGCCACAACTGTTTCAGTCGTTCTTCCGGTTGGGCGTGTTGGGCGATCAGTTTGTCCGCGACGACGCGCGATCGTTGGCGGAACACGTCGTTGTTCATCAGGAACAGCGATTGCGTGGGCACGACAGTCTGCGAGCGCTGGCCGGCAATCTGAGCCGGGTTCACAAAGTCGAAGAAGTTGCGGATGCGATCGGTGTGCGTCGTGTTCGTCCGCATTACGGGAAGGTAGATCGTCCGCTGAAATTCCTGGTTCGCTCGCGGCTTGCGGTGCGAATAGTTGGGCGGGTTCACGCCTTTCAACGCGAGGTCGCCACAGTTTGCTGGCTCTTCAAGCACCAGACCGGGTCCTCCTTCACTTGACTGCAATTCGCCACTCACGGCCAGCAAGCTATCACGAATCGCCTCTGCTTCGAGCCGTTGTCGGTTCATCCGCCAGAGCAGCCGATTGTCGGGGTCAATCTTCGTCGCCGATTCGTCATTGATTCCCGACAGGCCATAGACGCGACTGAGCACGATCGAGCGAATCAACTTCTTCTGCGACCAGCCGTGGCTCATGAATCGTGTTGCCAGGTGATCGAGCAATTCCGGATGCGAAGGCGTTTCGCCGCGTGCTCCGAAGTAATCGACACTGCGAACCAGGCCTTCCCCGAAGAGCTTCTGCCAAACACGATTGACGGTCACTCGTGCGGTGAGCGGGTTGCGTTTGTCGGCGAGCCAGTCGGCCAGTTGCAGGCGGCCGCTTTGCCCCTTGGGGATCACCGGCAGCTTTCCCCACGATGCAACTTGGACGACGACGCGCGGAACCACGGCGCCCGGTGCATACGGATTGCCGCGAATGTAGATCGGCATGTCGGCAGGCTTGTCGCCGTCGTGCATGGCGAACGCTCGGGGCGATCTCGAACGAAAGAACTCGGCGTGGTGAATCAATCCGGCGAGTGGATTGAGTTTCCCGGCCAGTTCATCTCGCCGTTTCGTCAACTCAGTTTTCTTCGCATCGTCCTTCATCACTTTCGCAAGTTCCGCCTCGACGGTTTTCTGCTCCGCTGCGAGTTTGGTCTGTTCGGTCTTCAATGCTGCGATCTTCTTTTCGTGCTCGGCTTCGAGCTTCAGGCGAGCTTCTCGTTGTTCGGGCGTCTCGGGCAACTCGGTTGAATTGAGCAGACTCCAGACACCGAACGGAATCTTGTGCGTCGAGGGGGAGCTTCGCAGCATCCCGGCGATGCCGTAGTAGTCAGTCGAGGCGATTGGATCGAACTTGTGATCGTGGCACCGCACGCAGCCGAGTGTCATGCCGAGGAACGCCGTGCCGATCTTGCTGACCTGCGTGTCGATGTGGTCCGCTTCCAACTTCGCTTTGTCTGGCTCGACGATCTCGACATCGCCGACCATGAGGAAGCCCGTCGCAGTGATGTTCTCCGCACGTTCGGGAATCGTGTCTGCTTTCATCAAGTCGCCCGCAATCTGCTCGCGGATGAAGCGGTCGAACGGCTTGTCTTTGTGAAACGCTTCAATCAAGTAGTCGCGATACCGCCAGGCGAACTCAGCGTAGACGTTGTTCGATGTGCCCATCATGTCCGCGTAACCGGTGAGGTCGAGCCAGTGGCGTGCCCAGCGTTCGCCATAGGCTCGCGATGCCAGCAGCCGATCAACTACCTTTTCGCGTACCTGCGGCGAAGGGTCGCGGATAAAGTCATCGATCTCCCTCGTACTCGGCGGCAGACCGGTGAGATCGAAGGTGACGCGACGCAGCCACGTATAGCGATTCGCATCGGTCACCGGCTTCAGGCCCTTTTCTTCTAGTCGCGAGAGCACAAAGCGGTCGATCGAATCGCGTTGCCACTCGGTGTTCTTCACCTTCGGCGGCGTCGGATCGGCTACTGGTTGAAACGCCCAGAACTTCCGGCCGGCTTCAATGTCAATCGTGCGTGCTTTGGGAACATCGTCCGACTTGCGTGGGTCCGGAGCACCCATCATGATCCAGGTTTCAAAATCCTTGATGACCGACTCCGCGAGTTTCCCCTTCGGCGGCATCTCCAGGCCATCGTACTTCAACGCTTTCACCAGCAGGCTCTTGGCCGGTTGTCCGGTCACGATAGCCGCCCCGGTGTCGCCGCCCTTGAGCAGCCCTTCACGATGATCCAGACGCAGCCCGCCCTTGATGATCTTGGTCTCGGGAGCGTGGCACTTGTAACAATGCTCGACGAGTACGGGCCGAATCTTCGACTCGAAGAAGTCGAGTTGCTCTTTCGTGGGTGCGGCCGGTTCTTGGCCCACGGCTATTGGTCCGGCGAACTGGAGCATGAGTAAGCAGATCAGTGATCGGGTCATGGTCGTATTCTCGCTTTTTCGCACACCTCTAACGTACTGGTTGGCTTCCGTCCTCACACGATTCACCCCAGGGCCGCGCGGATCGGGTCTCCCCTTACAAAGAGGAAATCGTGATACTCTGCCTCGTTCAGTGACACGGCAGCGACCTTGTCATCCGGCATTTGAACGAGTGCGTCTTTGAAAGCCTTGACGGCCGCAGAGTAGTCCTTCGCTTTGAGCGCCTCGTTACCAATGATCATCGATTGGTCGTACGCTGCCTTGTGTGCGGCGTCCCTGGCTTTTTGGGCCTGCTGCAGGAGTGCTCGGACTTCAGGATCGTCCTTCAGATTGACAGCCGACTCCAGATCCTTCACGGCGACGTCGAAACGCTTCTCCTCCATCGCTTTCTTTTCACTGTCGAGCAATTCGATCAACTGCTGAGCTCTGGCCGCCTCCTCTGCTGCTTTTCGTTCTGCTTCCGATTGCTTGCTGCCGCATCCTGAAGCAAAGAGATTTATCAAGCATACACAAACAACCCATACGATTGACTTCATGACAGTACCCTCAACGCCTGAGACCTTTCGACATTCTTCCAAGAACCTGACTGAATGCAAGAAGGAAATCTCTTTGGAGCATTACGCATTTGTTCGAGATTGGAATCGGAAATGAGGCTCATCCGGCGGAAGCGTATTGTGGTCTTGAAAACGCGGACATGCTGCCCGCGAGCCGTGAGTGGTGTCGAGGCTACGAAACGCTCGGCCGCAGCAATTCGCCGACTAATGCCTCGATCGAATCGGAACTCTCGTTCCCGAGTTGTATGGAGCCTGTTATGTGCGGATGACACCGCCGGGCGGATTCCAAGTATGCGGGGTCGTAGTGTACGGCGAGCAGCGATGTGACGAGTGCGTCCCATTCCGCGTAGTCGATCAAGCGTTCCCACTGAACGATTTGGCGAGCCCCCCGTCTGGTGGTGAGAAGTCTCAGCCTCGTCTTGAGTCCTTCGCCGTCTGCAAGCAAGTGTGAATACTCCGCGAGGAGGTGGCGCACCCTTGCGACGATCGGCATCTGGACGACAACGCCGTCCGACGCCCGCATCATCGCCCACAGTGCTGGAGGCAAGTAGAGGTCGCCGATCCGATTGCTCTCCGCCTCAATCCAAATCGGGACGGCCGGATTGAACTGGTCGAGCGCGGCCAAGAGCAACGAATCAAAGTGCTTCTGTGTCGGCTGCGGTCCTTCGCGGCCCAAGACTGAGCCCCGGTGCCGCGCCAAACCTTCCAGATCGAGCACTTGAGCTCCGCGCGCGGCCAATGCGTGAAGGAGTCGGGTCTTGGCGGTTCCGGTCGCGCCGGCGAGCAAGCGGTAGGAAAACATCCGCGGGAGTGCTTCCAATTCGCGTCGAACGTGGCGGCGGTAAGTTTTGTAACCGCCTCGGAGCAACGCCACGCGCCAGCCCACCTGAGAGAGCACGGTCGCGAGGCTGGCCGACCGCTGCCCGCCGCGCCAACAATAGACCAGCGGTCGGTATTCCTTGGACTTTCCGGCAAAGTACTCGCGGAGGTGTCGACCGATGTTCGAAGAGACGTAGGCTGCCCCGACCTTGCGGGCAATGAACGCGCCCTCTTGATGGTATACCGTCCCGACCTCAGCGTGCTCGGCGTCGTCCAATACGGGGAAATTGAGCGCACCGGGAATGTGGTCCGCAACGTATTCGCCGGGCGACCGGACGTCGATCACGTCGTCGAAGGGGCATTGGACCCCGCGGCCCCAGAGTTGTTCGGTGATGATCGGCGTGTTCATCACATCGCTCAATGGCATTCGGGTGGTCGTGGGAACGACCCGCTTCCGTCGGTTTGCTCGTGTCAGGGGCCGAGACCCGCCTCTTCGCCCCAGGCGCGGCAACCGAAAACAAATCTATTTCCAAGTACGCGAAGCTACTTCTCGAGGCTTGGTATCGATTTCATCTGAGCCTCTTGACTCCGGAGTCTTCCTCAAAAAAAGTTTATTCCAATTCGGAACCCCGTAACGAAATGTACGATCGGTATGTAAATCAATTTGAGGCCAACTTCAATTCATTATCTCAAACCGGTGATAGTGAGCTGGTAAAAGAATTGATCAAATCTTTAGGCCGTATTGACGGAACATGGGTAATTTGCGATTTCGGGCGGGTGGATTTCCTTACCGAGGTTCGCCATGCTCAGCCGTCATGATATCAGCGATGCACACTGGTAGCGAATATTTCGCCTGCACTAAAATGCTACCGGGTACGCGTCACGAAAGTTGGTAGCAAATTTGTTCACTTCGGTGTAGATTTGAACGTGGAAAGGAAATTCCCCCTCGGCAGGACTCCGCCATGACCGAACCCCTCTCGCCCGAACTTGAAGCCCAGGCCCAGGAACT
>JBGSJI010000092.1:0-14423 GCA_041742055.1 Limnoglobus sp.
TCAGCCACGCCCTCCTCCTCGCGCATTTTCTGTGCCCGTCGCGCTCGGCGAAGGTCTCCCGACCGAACCGCCGCAACGACCGCAGGTCTCAACGCATTCACGCGCTCGTCGCGGGTCTCCTGACGTCTCCTGACCCCGACGAAATCTCCGACCGCAGGTCTCCCTTCCCAACGTGGCGGAAATGGCGCCGAAACCGACCGGAATTCGGTGAAAAACGATCCGAAATGGGTCAAAATCCGCCCCAAATCGCGCCCGAATGCGACTTTTTCGCCGCCGCATCCGCAACGACCTGCCAATGCCGCTGCTCATCGCTGCGTTGGGTCGCGATGGCCCGCCGTCGAAGATACGCGACGGACGCTTCGTCTTCCTCTGCCCCCACTGCGGCGAGATGCAAGCGGCCGTCAACCCCCGCAACAACCTCGCCCACTGCTTCGCCTGCCACAAGAATCTCAACACCATCGACCTGCTCATGCTCCTCGGCTACGACTTCCCCACCGCCGTCACCGTGCTCGAAGGACTGTTGGAACGGCATCTCGACCGACTGCCCAAAGTTCACCCGACGCCAAAGGCACAGTAGCGACACCCTCGGTCAGTGCGACCGAATCGCCACGCCCACGCTCTCCAAATTTCTCAACAATTCGGCAAACCGACCGCACAGAGAGCGAAATCCTTACACCGCTAATTTGGGAACAAATGCGATGACAGTTCGGTGCGCCACAGCTAGTCCAGAATCAAAACAAATTGAATATAGACTCGGGCAACCCGTTCGCTGTAGCTATTCCAAGAAATAAATAGAATCTATTTAGTTACAAGGCATTTCTTTGTGACGGTGACGGCTCGCGTGATTGCCGGTTCAAGGGTTGGGGTGAGCGGGAGGCGACTCGTGGCAAACAAGAACACGGGCGGGAAAGCTGCTGGCGGGAAACGCAAAAAGGCTGACAAGGATTCGATGCCGATCACCATCACTCGACTCTGGGGTATGTTAGCCCGGAGGAGTTCGAATGCAAACATAACGAATATTATGCCCGACTCACCAAAAAGAATTATTACTTTGGAGCAATAAATGAAGACAGTCTCAACAAATCTTCAGACATAGTAGATTTTGCAATACATTCAATTATTATATTGACAAATTCAGATCGACTACTTTCGATAATTATTTCTTCGGCAAGAGAGCGGATTCGGTGATCAGGATGAAGAAGTAGTGCAATTACTCTGATTGCAAGATAGTGGTCCTCGTTAAGATTTACACCAAAGAGTTTTTTTGTAAGAAAATTATTAAGATCATCTAGACTAGAAGCGCTGAATTGATCTAAGGAAAATACCAAATGTTGCAATCTACTCATTTATTATCTCAAAAAGTAAGAATAACGGCAATTATTATAGTTGACAATTCATTATCATAATAAGAAGCTGGCAATTCACGTTATCTCCTAACTCTAACCCCTCCCCCAAATATTCTTCCAATCCGAATATCTCTCTGCCTTTGTAATTCTAATTCTCTCTCGCGCTGTTGTCTACGATGCTCCTCGAATTCTCGATCCCACCTCCGTCCCCTTTCTTCTTCTGTTTCACGTCCGACGCGTGGATTATTCTCGCCTGGAGTTGGCAATCGAAGTGGATAAAATGGCGCCCCACGGTCAGGTGTTGCACTCATACTAGGGTAACTTGGTGTTGGAATACCAGGTCTAGTGAGTATTTGAGGTTGAGGTTTAGGGTATAAATACTCTCCGAGTATTCGTGACGGCTGTTGATTTAGTCGATTACTGGGATCATTAGGAGCATATATTTGATATAACCTCATAACTTCAGAAGATCCGTTCACTCGATTTTGGCTTATCAACAGTTGTATCTCTTGATTGGTTCGAGGTCTCGGCCTAGGGCTATTAGGATTTCTTCTTCTATTATAACAAAATTCAAGCTCTGTCCTAAGTACTGCTAATAACGTCATCTCTAATGCAATTCTATACATATGGCCGGGATTAGCATGGGCTCTGTTTAACCCAGGAGCCCCGGCCATACCAAGTGCGGCGTTTGAAATGCGATTATTCACACTTTCTTGAACAGACTCATACATGTCTAAGATATCTTCACAATCTAAACTCGATGGGAGTCCATTTTGATTTATGTTGCCTATAGAATTCTCAACGTCAGCTGTCGATCCAGATAATCTGCCTAGTTCTCTAGACCGGGGGTTGCTAGTATCAGGCTCAGTCCAGCCAAGATTAAGATGTGTTTCTAACAATCTTGTACTGCCTACTAGTCCGCTGGGATCTTGAGAAATAGTCACAGCGTTGTTGTTATATGTATATAAATTCACATCCGATGAGAAGTATCCTATAGGATCCCTTGTGACCCACCGCCCCAACGTGGGTGAGTAGTCGCGGTTACGGAAGTGGTACAGCCCGCTCACCGTGTCCAACCGTCCGCCCTGGTGCAGGTGGAGCCAGCCATAGGCACTACTGCCGATCACGCTCCACGTCTCGTCCAGCACCGTGACCTCGCCGTACGGGTCGTACACATACCGCTCCACCACGTCGCCGTTGTCGTCCACCAACGCCGTCACGTTGAAATTCGCGTCCTGCTGCACCCAGAGCCGCTCCTCCAGCGTGCCGTCGTCCGCCGTGTCGCGGTCGCGAAGGATCATCGCGTCCACATACACTGGACTCCATACGTAACGGACCTTCGTGTCGTTCGTCCGCGCCGCGTCCCGCTCCTCCAGCACCTGCCAGCTCGCCGAGTAGTAGAAGTCGGTTGTCGCCCCGCCCGCCGTCTCCGTCACGCGACGGCCCAGCGCGTCGTAGACATACGTCTTCAAGGTCGTCCCGCCCGAGTTCTTCACCACCTTCAGCCGGTTCCAGGCGTCGTAGACGTACTGCTTGCCCGTCTCGTCGGTCGTCATGTTCCCGTTCGCGTCGAACGTCGGACTCGTCGCTCCGGACACGGCCGTGATCTCGTTCTGCTTGTTGTGCGTCCGCGTCTGCGGGCTGCCGCCGTCGGTCGTGAGCGAGTCCCAGTTGCCGAGCGCGTCGAAGTCCCATGCCTGAGTCCGGTCGCCGGTATTGCGATCGAAGCTCGTGAGTTGATTCAGATTATCGTAGGTGTAGGCTTCGTCGAAGTCCGAATCGACGCTGTTCCCCTTCGTCAATCGATTCGAGTTGCGATCATAGGTGTATGTGAAGCGATCCGTCGTCGCGCTCGTGGTCTTCCAGTGCTCGTCGATCACGCGACCGAAACTGTCGAGACCGACATATTGATCTCCAGCGGAGATGGTGGCGAGCCTGTCAGCGGAGCTTCTCGCGGCTCGCCGGGTCCCCGGACCTGTGCCGAGGAAGGTGAGATCGAGATCGGGTTGTGGATGACTGCGGCGGACCACGGTGCCCAACCCCAGGTAATCGTAACTTTCGAGCGTGCCGCCCGAATCGGACAGCGATGACAGACGGCTGATATCTCCATTCAAACCGCTCGCATAGTTGTAGGTCAAGAAAGATCTCCTTTAGATCATAGCGATTATGGGAGTCCAGCTTTGGTTGGGGAATGCGGAGTGCGAGAGTGAAAAGGAAGAGGAGACCTGCGGTCGTGGATTTCGTCGAGGTCGGGAGACCTTCGACGAGCGTGAGGAGACCTGCGGTCGTTGCGGCGGCTCGGTCGGGAGTCCGGAGCCGAGCTCGGGAAAAAACACAACCGGCCGCTTACGCGGCACGGCTCGCCAAGTACGTGTCGGGGGCGGATACCCGCGACGAGCGATGCCAGCTTGACCTCCGAAGTCCGGTTTCGACTTCGGAGGTCGGATTTTGACTTGGACTTCCGAGGTCGAAGCCGGACCTCGGAAGTCTTTGTTCAGCGACGAATTTCGCCGGAGAGAACCCTTGCTTACGCTGCGGGCTTGTGGAAGAGTGGTCCCTTGCTGACGCTGCGGGCTTGTGGAGAGTGCACCCTTGCTGACACTGCGGGCTTGTGGGAGAGTGCACCCTTGCTGACGCTGCGGGCTTGTGGAAGAAGAGCAGGTTGACTTAACCTCCGAAGTCCGGTTTCGACTTCGGAGGTCGAAGGATCACTTGGACTTCCGAGGTCGAAGCCGGACCTCGGAAGTCTATTGGCCAGAAACAACCGGCCGCTGACGCGGCTCGGCTCGCCAAGTCATGGCAACGATATTGCTGCGTTCAGCGGCTAACGGGGCGGCGGGTCATTCGGTATCATAACTCTAGCGAGTCTTCGCGGGTTCCGGTGTCGGCGATGGGCGTTCGGATCGCGCGAAGCGTCTGGCCAAGGAATGCGAAACCATGAAGTACATCGACCCGCACATTCACATGATCTCCCGGACCACGGATGATTATCAGCGCATGGCGTACGCTCAGTGCGCGGCGATCAGCGAGCCGGCGTTCTGGGCGGGGTTCGATCGCGGGACGGCGGAAGGGTTTCGCGATTATTTCCATCACCTGACGGACGTGGAGCCGAAGCGGGCGGCGCAGTTTCACATCAAACATTACTCGTGGCTTTGCATCAACGCTAAAGAGGCGGAGAATGTCTCGCTCAGCCGCGAAGTGATCGCGATGATTCCCGAATATCTGAACAAGCCGAACGTGCTGGGGATCGGCGAGATCGGGTTGAACAAGAACACCGCGAATGAGGCGACGGTGTTTCAGGAGCATGTGGATCTGGCGGCGAAGCTGAACGAGCTGATTCTGATTCACACTCCGCACCTTGAGGACAAGTACAAAGGCACGCGGATGATCGTGGACATGCTGAAGAACGACCGGCGGATTCAACCGCACCGGGTCTGCATCGATCATGTGGAAGAGCACACGGTGCGGATCGCGCTGGAGAACGGTTTCTGGTGCGGGATGACGCTGTATCCGACGACGAAATGCACGCCGGCGCGGGCGGTGGATATCATCGAGATGGTGGGTACGGACCGGATCATGGCGAATTCGGCGGGGGACTGGGGGAAGTCGGATCCGCTGGCGGTGCCGGAGATGATTCAGGAGATGAAGCGGCGGGGGCACAAGGAGTCTGACATTCGGAAAGTGGTGTATGATAATCCGATTGCGTTCTGGAAGCAGTCGAATCGCTGGGTGGACTGGGAGGGGATGAAATGACGATCGTCGAGCCGATCTCCGTCGCCGGCATGACTCCGGCACCGACTGTCGGTCCCCGCAAGGCAGAGCCGCACGCGGACGCGCTGAACGAGCGATTGTTTGAGGTGGTGCAGGGCGTGCGTGTGGAGAAGGCGATGAGTGCATTTCAACTTTGGTTAGGCAGTCGGATCCATGGCCGTTTGGATCAGTATTGTCTGGAACATGGGATTGGCATTGCGGTTTCAGAGATGATGTTTCGCATTCCGAGCCGCGGGAATGATCGCAAGCCGGATGTCGCCTTCGTCTCGAGCGCTCGCTGGCCGATGAACCGCGTGGTGCCGTCGGTTCAGGCGTGGCCGGTGGTGCCGGACTTGGCGATCGAGGTCGTCAGCCCGACGGATACGGTGTTCAACGTGTTTGATAAAGTGCAGGAATATTTTGAAGCTGATGTGCGGCAGGTCTGGCTGATTCTGTCGAACATCAAGCAGGCTTACATTTTTAGTTCGCCGGATGCGGTGAAAATCATCGGGAGCGATGGCGAATTGACGGGCGGGGATGTGGTGCCGGGATTTCGATTGCCGATGAGAATGCTTTTCCCGGTATCCGAATCGGACGCGGCATCATAAAGAGTGAGGATGGACTGAGCACCTGACGAGAACCAACCCGAGCATGTGTGGCCGAATCTTTTTCATCATTCTGTTTTCCATCGGTGCGTTCGTCGCCGTGACGGTTGCCGCCTTCGTCAATCTCGAGTGGTGGCAGGCGATTCTGGCGTCGATGTCGTTTCTGGCAATGATGTTCCTTGGCGGGAAGTATTTGTTGCGCACCGCGATCCGGAGCTGGGGCGAGCAACTGACGCGGATGACGACCGGTCAGTCGCTGGTGCTGCGCAATGCGACGATTCAGGTGCATAAGGTTCAGCGAAGCGATCCGCCGCGTGAGTTGACGGACGAGGACGAATTCGACGACGACGATCCGGATACGCAGCGCGAGCGCAACGAGGAAGTGCTGGGCAAGACGTGGTACAAGATCGAGATGACGGTGTTCCCGAATCCGGACATCGAGGAATCGGTGAATCCGTGGTCGCCGGAGACGCTGGTATTCGTGCCGTGGGATTCGGAACCGCCGACGAACATGCTGACGGATTTCGCGTCCGAGGATGTGATTCACCCGGATCGGATCAAGCGGATCTCGGATTCGAAGGACGATGAAGAAACGAAAGGCCCGCAGCGGTTGCTGTTCCTGATCGGGGCTCCGAACGAGCTGCGCGATCTGGCGGTGCGGTATTTCACGGAACAATTCGGTCGGATTCGTTTGCCGAGCATGCTTGACGATCATTCGCGGATCAGCGAGTCATGAGCCGCCTGTTTCTGGGTCTGGAATCGTCGTGCGATGAAACGTCCGCGGCGGTGTTCACGGACGATCTGCAAATCCTTTCGAATATTGTTGCTTCACAAACGGAATTGCATGCGAGGTTTGGCGGCGTGGTGCCGGAGATCGCATCTCGGGCGCACCTGCGCAACATTCTTCCCGTGATCGATGAAGCGCTGCGAAAGGCGGGCGTAACGCTCAAACAGTTGAGTGCGATTGCGGTGCACAATACACCGGGGTTGGTGGGAGCGCTGCTGATCAGCGTGTCGGCGGCGAAGGCGCTGGCGCTGGCGCTGGAGATCCCGCTGATCGCGGTGAATCACGTGCATGGTCATCTGTTCGCGTGCCGGATGGCGGCGGGCCGGGACATTTTTCCGTGCGTGGGGCTGGTGGTCAGCGGCGGGCATACGTCGCTGTTTCATTGCGTGGACGCCCTGCGCTACGATTTTCTGGGTGGCACGCGCGACGACGCCGCCGGCGAGGCGTTCGATAAAGTCGCGGCGATCCTCGGGCTGGGCTTCCCCGGCGGCCCGGCGGTGGAGCGCGAGGCGAAGCGCGGAGATGCGGGTGCGTTCAACTTTCCGAAGGCGTTCGCGAACACGAATCAACTGGAGTTCAGTTTCAGCGGGTTGAAGACGGCAGTGCTCTATGCGTATCGCGGGCAGAATCTGACGGGCGAAGCGCCGGCGCCGTCAGATTCCATTCGCGCGAATCTGGCGGCGAGCTTTCAGAAGGCGGTCGTGGAGATTCTGGCGCTCAAATGCCGGCAGGCGCTCGCGCAGCTGAATCTTAAGCGGCTGGCGGTGGGCGGAGGCGTGACCGCGAACGGCGTGCTTCGAGCGAGCCTTCAGGCGATGTGCGATCGACAGGGCGTAGAACTGTTCATTCCTCCGCTCAGCATGTGTACGGATAACGCGGCGATGGCGGCGATGGCGGTGGAGAAGTGGAAGCGCGGGGAGTTCGCGCCGGCGGATCTGGATGCAAAGCCGAATTTCCAATGAAAAACCGCCGGATCATCGGCGGTTGGTGGTTACTTCTTGAGTTCTTTTTTGATTTCTTCCTGAATTTCCTTCGGCACATAAGCCAGCACGCCGAGCCGCTTTTCGAACTTGGCTCGCCGCTTTTCTTTTTTCTTCCGCCTCACGCCTGCGGGATTCCCCATTGGTCTCACTCCTCAGTGTTTTTGTCGCGCGTTCAACGTGTCGCGATTCGAGATTTTAGAAAGTTTTGGCAACTCAGGTAGGGGAGATTCAAAAATCTCGCGCAAGAAGATCCGATACAAGCGTCAGGAGTGTGGCCGCAGGCCCCGAACGGTTGCCGATTTTGCAACCGCAGCAGGATGCGATTCGGAGAACTCACATGAATACCACGAAGAATCATTCGCGTTTGCAACTCGATCATCTGGAAGCACGAGAAGTCCCCAGCACGGTTGCGCCGGAACCACCCGTCTCGGAAATCACCCCACCCACGCACCCCCATCGATTCGCCGTCGCCTCGGGTTTGGGGCAGACCACGCAAGTCAGCGTCTACGAGAGCAAAACCAACGCCCTCCTGACGATGTTCCAGCCATTCGGCTCCGCCTACACCGGCGGAGTAACGGTGGCGACCGGCGACCTCACCGGCGACGGCATCGATGATGTCGTGGTGGCGGCAACCAACGGCTCGTCTCGTATTGCGCTGTTCGAAGGCGCGAGTCAGAAACTCATCGGCGAATTCGAAGCCTTCGCAGGCTCGAAATCCGGCACCTTCATCGCCATCGGCGACATGACCGGCGATGGCCGCGTCGATCTCGTCGCCGGAGGAGAAACCTCCGTGCGGATCTATCGCGGACAGGATCTCTGGAAAGGTACGCCCCGCATCGCCGCGGAACTCCAGCCCTACGGTGCCGCCCATAAGTCCGGCGTTCGCGTGGCGGTGGGCGATCTGAACGGCGACGGAATCGCGGATCTGGTCACCGCTCCCGGAGCAGGAACTGCGCCGATCATTCACACCTATGTGACTTCAAAAGCCTGGGGCGATACGTCGCCCTCGACATTCCAATCTTCGAAATCAACGCTCTCGGTGGGAAATTCCACCGATCGCGGCGGCGTTTTTGTCGCGGCCGGGGACTTCAACAACGATGGCAAAGCGGACATCGCCGTCGGCCGAACGGTGGGCACCCGCGCCACGGTCTCCGTATTCCAGGGTCATCGCCTGCAGAACCGGCTCTATCAGGCGTTCGGCTTCACCAACACCGAACCGGGTGGAGTGCCGGTTGCGCTGCGGGATCTGGATCGGGACGGCCGTGCGGAACTGATCGTCGGTGGTGGAATGGGCGTTTCGCAGGTTCGCGTGCTCTCGCCGTTTGGCGGCCTGGCCCGCAGCTTCATGGCCTTCTCGCCGTTCTACACCGGCGGCGTGTTCGTGGGCTAAAACAAAGGGGACGCAGCTCATTTCCGAATCAGAGTCACGTCCCCTTTTTTCAATCTTGTTCAACCGCCGTTTGCACCGCCTGCTCGAGAAGCAATGCCGCCACCTGCATCGGGCTGGCATGCGCTTTCTCGGCGAGTTGCTCGAGCTGTTCAAGAGTGGCCTTCGAAAGCCGAACGAGACGCTGTTCATTCCAAGTCGGGTCGGTGGGTCGGCCTCCACCCTCCGGCGTGCGGAATCGAGCAGTGACCTCGGCGGCCAATTGAAGAGCACCAAAATACCCGCCTCGAGACGATACCTTACCCCGTCTTTCTGCGCCGAGATCTTGAGCGATCTGGTTCAGATCAAGTGGTGTGCTCACAATTCATCCCTCCGAAAAATCGCGGAATGCGAAGTATTCGTCACCGATCACCATTCCGATCTCGCCTTGCTTGGCCTCGCGACCCATTCGCCTGCAAAAATCTCCGAGTTGTCCGAGACGATCGGAATCCGAGAGATCCGCAGGAGTCGTGTAACAATGGATGATCACTGGCTCATCCTTGATCAGAGTGCCGCCCAGTTCGTCATCCCTCCAAACACCTTTCGCTCTTGGGAACGCGGTTGCTCCTCCATAAAGCCGACCTAATACTTCGACCGCGGCATCGACCCAATACTCCTGGTCGATAGTCGTGACCCCATCTCGCTCGACGCTAGGAATGAAGAGAACCACGAGGACGGCTTTTCGACCCGCTTGGATTCCTGTGATTTCCATGCAACGGCCTCCATTACAATCAATATAGATCGATTATTTTTTGATGACAATCCATGTTCTGTTTGGGTAAGAACTTGATCAACGATCTTCTGTAGTAAACCGTCTAACGAAATCACACGAGGCGATTCTTGCGGCAGGCTGATTCGTACGCCGATTCCAGGTCGAGGCGGAGGATCGGTCCGCCACGCAATGCGAGCGGCGTCTCCGGTATCGGTTCGCCGACGAATAACCGGTTCGGCCAGCAGTTCACACCTCCTCCGCCCTGACTTCGGAACGGCGCATACGACACGAGATACGGCGGATCGTCAGGCCGCATCTCGTACGTCTCCGCCAGATTCATCGCCGCGACCAACTCATTGTGGAGATTGGCCGATCGGTGCGTGACGATATCGACAACCACGACAACGATCCCGGTGTGCAGCAGGTCGGAAATTTTGGATACGAACGCGGAGCGGGCATCGTCCCGGTCCTTGTTGCCGGGGCTAACGAACTCGATGGCTGCGACGAGCGGCCGACCGGATCGCGAATCGAGGATACGAACTTCGAAGAGATCAAAGGATTGATTGGTGGCAGGAGAGACTTCTCCCTCGGCACGATAGCCATCAGGCAATAGACGACCGTTGAGTTGTTCGATGACATCCACCGCCCAGGTCATGTGAATCGACGGCCAACCGCATTGAGTTGAAACAGGTGGACGGAAATGGTCTCTCAACGGCATCGGACATGGCCTCAACAGTTGATCAAAGGATTCTGTCAATTTTAACAGAAGATGGTCACGAGTTTGAGATGATTTTGAATCGGGTACGTTTCACCTATCTCAAATGATTTGCGTACTCCTGGTCATAAATCTCGAAGGGGCTGTGTTCATTATCGATCCTCAGCTACACTCACCCCATGGAAACCAACGAGCCCTACACGGCGATTCAAGTCGTCATGATGCCCAAGGATACGAATCCGTACGGCACGATTTTCGGCGGGGTCATTCTCAGCTACATCGATGTGGCGGGTTCGATCGCTGCCCGGCGTGAGATCGCGCTCCGCGGTGGAAGCACCGAAACGCAGTACGTGACCGTGGCGGTCAATCGCGTGGAATTCAAAAAACCGGTCCTCGTGGGTGACGTCGTGAAGTTCCGGGCGACGTGCGTTCGGATCGGCAAAACGTCCATCACGATGCATATCGACGTTCTGGCGGAGCGCGGCAGCGACGTCATCCCGGTGACGGAGGCGGAAGTGGTTTATGTGGGCGTCCGGCCCGTGGGATCGACGCGCGAACCCGTGCCGCTTCTGCCGGTTGCCCCTTAGCCATCGCGTGAAATCCCCGGCGGCGAGCCTTGGATTCTTCATGGGGATCGTATAATCCACTTACGAGCCAGTGCTCCGAACACGGGTCGGAACCACACCGAGGCCTCAATGGGTTATTCGTCGATTCACTTGTATTTTGACGATCTGGATATCGGCACAGTCTGGGAATCCGGTGGCCGCACCGTCACCGAGTCGGACATTACGAACTTCGCAGGGTTCAGCGGCGATTTCAATCCGATCCACGTCGATCATTCGTTTGCAGCCACGACGCCATTCCGCCGTCCGATCGCGCATGGGTTCGGGGTCTTTTCCATCGCCAGTGGCCTGGGAGTCCAGTCTCCACCAGTACGAACGATCGCCCTGCTGGGCGTGCGCGACTGGAAATTCATACTTCCTGTGTTTTCCGGCGATACGATTCGAGTGCGTTCGTCCGTGGTCGAAAAGACGCTGCGTGGTCGGGGTAAACGGGGCGAAGTGATCTGGAACCGCTGCATTGTGAATCAGGATGACAAGATCGTTCAGGAAGGCCGCATCATCACGCTCATCGAATGCCGGCCCCGCCCGCGAATGATGTCCGAAACCGCCACTTCTCATATCACTGCCAACGGATCGGTTTTATCTCCACCGGCATAGTACACCGAGCGAATCATGACGACACGGACACGTTTTGCCCCGTCTCCGACGGGTTATCTCCACATTGGCGGAGTTCGAACCGCGCTCTTCTGCTGGCTGCTCGCCAAGCGGACCGGCGGAAAATTTGTCCTTCGCATCGACGATACCGACGACGCCCGCAATCGCGCTGAAGCGGTTGGGCCGATCATCGATGGCTTCAAATGGCTCGGTGTTGATTGGGACGAAGGCCCGACGGACGACGCCAGCGGCGAGAGCTTCGGCCCGCACAAGCCGTACTACCAGGGGCAGCGCAATCCGATCTACGAAGCCGCCGCCATGAAACTTCTGGTGGAAGGTAAAGCCTACCCAGACTACACCACGCCGGCGCAGCAGGATGCCGCTCGTGAGCAGGCGAAACTGGCACGGAAACCGTACGTTCACCGCGGCACGAATCGCGATGTGCCGGCGGAGGAGAACGTCAAACAATATGCGGCGAAGAAGGCTCCGCTGCTTTTGAAAGTGGAGCCGGGGCAATGGGTTCGCTTCGAAGATGCGGTGAAGGGCAAGCATGAGGTGAACACGGACACGATCCGCGATCCGATGCTGCTTCGCGGGCCGGATGAAAAGGGTTTATGCCGGGCGGTCTACAACTTCGCGACGGTGGTCGATGATATCGACTTCCAGATCACGCATGTCGTGCGGGCGATCGAACACCTCGAAAATACGCCAACGCAGATTCTGATGTACGAGGCGCTGGGTGAAGCGCTACCGACCTTCGGCCACGTTCCGCAGGTGTATTACAACGGCGAAAAGATGAGCAAACGGAAGACGCCGAAGCTCACCGCGGATGAGATCGCGAAGCTGAAAGCGTGCGGTTGGTCGGACGAGGAGATTGAGGGGCGTGACGATCTGAACATCATCGCGGTCGCGTTCTACAAGGAAATCGGCTACCTGCCCGAAGCGCTGATCAACTATCTCTGCCGACTCGGTTGGAGTCTGGATGCCGAGACGGAATTCATGACGCTCGACACGTTGAAAGCGAATTTCAGTTTGGAGCGAGTAACCGATGCGCCGGGGAACTACGACGCCAAGAAGCTTTTCTGGATTCAAGGCGAGCACATGAAGCTGGTGCCGACGGCCGAGAAAGTCGAGCGATGCGTGCCATTTCTGCGGAAGGCGAAGCTCATCGGCGAAGCGCTCGACGACGCCACGCGAGACGTGCTGACGAAGATTGTGGATTCGTCCGGCGACCGGATCAAGCTGTTCAGCGATGTGATCATCTTTGCCGCGCCGATTCTGAAGGACGAGATTTCCTACGATTCGAAATCGGTCGAGAAAGCATTCAAAGACCCCGCCACGAAGGCGTTATTGGGTGAGTTCGCAGAAGTTTTGAAGAGTTGCGAGCCGTTCGATGCGGCGACGACGGACAAGGCGATGCACGACTTCGTGGCTGCGAAGGGGGTGAAGATGAACGCGATTCAGCTTCCCGTTCGTGTGGCGGTCACGGGCACGGGTGTCGGGTTCGGCCTGTTCGATACGCTTGCGATCCTCGGGAAAGAGCGTGTGTTGAAGCGGATCGCGGCGATGCTTATTTGAAATATTCGACGGCATTGCGGAAGATGCCGAAACCATCGCCCTCAGAGAGATGGCCACGTCGAGTCCATTGGGGGTGATGGGTGGGAAGGACATTTCTCTCCGGATGCGGCATCAGGCCGAGCACGCGGCCTGTCGCATCGCACAAACCGGCAATATCACCTTGAGACCCGTTGGGGTTGTACGGATAGACTGGCGGTTCACCTTTTGGACCAACATAGCGCAGGACCGCTTGGCCCGATTGGCCTAATCCTTGAAGAATCCATTCTTTGCGGCAAACGAGATTCCCTTCTCCGTGCGCCACCGGAACTTCCATGGAAGAGAGTTTGCGAAGGAAGACGCATTTTCCGGGCGTAACCATGAGGCGAACCCAGCGGTCTTCGTAGCGTCCGGAGACGTTGTGCGCAAGTGTGGCGAGCGGTCCGTCTTCGTCCGGCGGAACGATGATGCCGGATTTCAAAAGAGTTTGGAAACCGTTGCAGATGCCAAGGATGAGTTTGTCCTGATCGCGGAATTCGCGGATGGAATCGGCGAGGAAATGCTCGAGCTGGATTGCGAGAATTTTCCCGGCGGCGACGTCGTCTCCATAGCTGAATCCGCCGGGAAGCAGGAGGATTTGCGATTGGTTCAGGAGGCCGGGCGATTCGCAGAGTCGGTTGATATGGACTTTGGTTGTAGTGGCGCCGGCTCGTTCGAATGCGAAGGCGGCTTCGTGATCGCAGTTGGTTCCGGGGCCGCGGAGGATAAGAACATTGGGTTGCGGCATGATGAAATTTCCCGATTGAATAGAGTTTGCGCTTGATCTTTGGAGGGAGAGCGGTCATGATTTTCATAACGAAAGATCGCCCGCAGTCGAGTGGGCAAACGCGCGAGTCCTGTTCGTGGTGGAGCCGTTCTAACCTTTTAAGGAACGGCCGAGAGAGTTTTTCCCATTTTTTTTTCTCCCACCGTTGACCTTCATCGACCTGCGTGTAAAGTAGTTACACAGCCGTAGTGATGCGGTTGTGAAAGTTTGAAAAGCTGAGCCGGCTTGTCTGGCGAGGTTTTCCAAGTTGATCTTTGACAAGTGAGTTGAATTACGAGCCTTGCGAATGGGCGGGTACATTGCCGTTGGACGGTGATGACTCGCTCAGAGTCGGGTGGAAGGGGCAACCTTTCTGTCTGACAATTTTTGAGTGATCAACACCGAGCAACGAGCCGATCGATTCTCGAAAGTTTCCGGGGTGGCACCTCGGAACCAATAAACTTTTGAAGGGTTTGATTCTGGCTCAGAACGAACGTTGGCGGCATGGATTAGGCATGCAAGT
>JBGSJI010000093.1:0-126628 GCA_041742055.1 Limnoglobus sp.
CGCTCTCACTGCGAAATAATGTGTGTCGTTTGACCCGGGGCTGCGGTCCTTCGGACCTTACCCCGGGCTGACAGAACCGACCCTTCAGGTCGGAAAGACAGCTTTCAGCACTTAGCCATCAGCTCACAGCGATCAGTAGAGTTGATCGCTGACGACAAGTGTGAGACCCATCGATAAGTGAGAAATTCAGAGTTGTATTCGTCGAGATCGATGGCGAGAATGGGTGAGGAAATGGGATTCGTGGTGCGCCTCGAAGTGAGAGGAACGGGCGATCGGTGAGCGAGACCGATCGCGCGACACGTATGGATTCGTACGTTCGGCGAGGGAGGGCGACGGATGGTCGAGGTTCACACGATCTCGGAACCAGGTGGCCATGCAATTAACGAGGATGCGTATTTTTTCAATGCTCACCCGACGGACGCGGGCTGTTGGCTGTGCTGTGTGGCCGATGGTCAGGGCGGCCGGGCGGGCGGAGCGCGAGCCGCACAACTCGCATGCCAGTCCGTCATAGAGGTCGCCTGCCGCACCCCGGTCGGGATGCTCGTTGGGGCACGTGCGTGGGGATTCCTTCTCCAAGGTGCCGATCAGTCCATAGCAGCCGATTCGGAGGCCGGGTTCACGACCCTGATCGGTTTCTGCATCCGCCTTGGGCGGATCGTGGGGGCGTCGAGCGGGGACAGTGCGGTTCTTCTGCTGAACCGGGAGAGAGATGCGATCCTGACCGATGGCCAGGCCAAGAATCCACCGGTCGGGTCTGGGTCGGCCGTGCTCACCGAGTTCACAGCGGAGTTGGGCGATGGGTGGCGGGTGTTGGCGATGACGGACGGTGTTTGGAAATACGTTGGTTGGAACAGGGTTATCAGCACAACTCGGAATTTATCTGGCCGCGCGGTGTTGGAGGAACTAAGGGAGTTGGCCCGCCTGCCTCGTACCAGCGAGTTGCAAGACGACTTCACCGCGATCTTGGTGAGCCCAGAAGCCTTACCGCCTTCATCGCCCAATGACTTGAGTCAAAACGAAACTCTGTGAGTGACCACTGAGAATGCGGAATTAAGAAGAAGCGAGAGACCTGCAATCGCGGTGGAGTCCCTTGCTCACGCTGCGGGCTTGTGGAAGAAACGACCCCGGTCAACCACCGGCTCAAAAAATCCGCCTATCAAAAAGGTGACAGTCCCCTTTAGTCGGGCTTGCGGCGGGTGGCGTCGTTGTCCTGGCCGTTCCAGTTGCGGGATTCGTGGCGGCCGAATTCCTCCACCGCAAGACCCGCTTCCTCCGGGTTCTCGGCGAGTTGGCGCTTGAGGGCGTGGCGGCGGTGCTTGTTGCCACGCTTCTTGATCGCGCGTTTCAGTTCACGCATCGCACGCTGATGAGGATCGACGGGCATGACACTTCTCCTTCATCCACCGAGGATACGGACCTGTATCGTCGCCCGGATGAGCGGTGCTGTCAATGAGGTGCTCGCCGGAAAAAGGTTCACTCGGAATCGCAATACGCACACGATGACACAATAAACTTGGCAATTATCATCGCTCAGGCAATCAATTTCAGCCGCTCGATGACGGCGGAGTGAATGCCGGAGGTGCTGGCGACGAGGCCGAGTTTCTGGGCGAAGCTTTCTTCTCCATAGGTGATCGGTTCCCCGCGAAGGCCGGTCACGATTCCGCCCGCTTCGGTGACGAGGATGTGCCCGGCGCAGATGTCCCAGTCGCGGAAGTTGGGATAGGTGTTGACGTAAACATCCGCCTCGCCGCGGGCGACGACGGCAAGCTTCACGCCGGCGGAGTACATCTCAAGCGTGCGCGTGGGTTTGAGTGCGCGTTGGGCTTCGGTGGGGGACTCGCTGGGTTTGGGCCGGCTCTGGACGAGGACGCAGGAGCCGGCGTGGGCAGTGTTGCGCACGGAGCAGCGTGAAGGGGTGCCGTTGGCGCCGGTTTTGGTCCAGCATCCTTCGCCGAGGGTGGCGTAGGTGTAGGTCATGGAAGTGGGTTCGAGGACGACGCCGAGGACGGGCTGACGGTTGACTGTCAGTCCGATCATGGTGGAGAACTCGCCGTTTTTCATGGCGAATCCGCGGGTGCCGTCGATAGGATCGACAACCCACAACCGTTCGGGTGCGCGAGCGGCATCGGTCTGCGGCGTTTCGGTGTCTTCTTCGGCACAGAGTCCGTCGAGCGGGAAGGCCTGCTGAAGATACTTCAGGATGATGTCTTGTGAACCTTTGTCCACATGAGTGCTGATGTTGGCGGGGGCGTTGGGAATGGGCGTGAACGCTTCGTATTCGTGCTGGATGAAGCGTCCGGCGAGGTCTGCGGCGGCGAGTGCGATTTTGAGTTCGTGTTCGAGGTTCATTCTGTGATTGTATGGACGTAGAATGGCGGTATGAATCTTCCGCGAATCATTCCCGTAGTGGACGTGTTTTTTGGCCAGGTCGTACGTGCGCTCGGCGGTCGGCGTGACGAATATCGGCCGATTGTGAGCCGGATCACGTCGTCGATTGTTCCTGTCGAAGTGGCGCGTGACGTCCTGAAGGCGTCGCGATCGCGGGAGCTTTATGTGGCGGATCTGGATGCGATTCGGCGCACGCGTCTGGGGGCGGGGCGTGTCGATGCACTGCTGGAATCGGTTGAGGTTCCGGTGTGGCTGGATTGCGGGATTCGGACGCTGGAGGATCTTGCGGGTCTGGATCGGTGGCCGAGCGTGCGGCCTATCGTGAGTTTTGAATCACTGGAATCGATGGATCTGCTTTCGGACCGTGTCATCTTTTCGCTGGATCTGATGAACGGCGAATTGATGGGGGATTGGGAGCGCTGGGGCGTGGCGGATGCGCGGGATATCTGCGGGATTGTGAAGCGTGTGCTGGATCGCGGGGTGCGTACGCTGATCGTTCTCGATCTGGCGGCGATTGGGAAGACGGCGGGCCCGAGCACGCTGGAATTGTGTGCGCGGATTCGAGAACACGCACCGGAGATTGAATTGGTGACGGGCGGCGGGATTCGCAACGATGCCGACCGCGCGGCGTTGGGCGCGGTCGGCGTGAATGGCGTGCTGATTGCGTCAGCGCTTCATGATGGCGTTCACTTCACGACGGAGACTTCGGCGTAGCGCGGGAAGGCTTCCATCGTGCGGCGATCGGTGTCCAGTTCCTGAGATAAGCGTTTCATGGCTTCGTCGGCATTGGTGGCGGTCACTTCGCCAGGCGTGACGTAGACGGCGGGTGCGGTGGGCCGCGGCGCTTCGCGTACGATCGGTTCGAGGGCTTGTTCCGGGACGGGTTTGCCGTCGGGGGCGGTGCCTTGCCAGTCCGCGAGCGGGCCGACGGGTTTGATGTGCACGCAGCCGACTCCGGCAGTCAGAGCGAGACCGAGGAGAAGAGAGCGAATCATCGTGAATCTCCTGCGGGAACCGGTGGTGGTACGTTCGCGGGATCGACGCTGGGCGGCGGCTCAGCGGTCGTGGATGTTCGGAGTGCCCGCGAGGCGGAACCGCGGATGCCCATGCGTGAGACGCGGGCCTGGCAGATTTCGACAGCCTGGCGTTCGAGTTCGTCGATACGCCGGAGCATGGCGTCGTCATTTTTTTCGATGGCGATTTCGCGGAGTTTCGCGCAGGTGTCGAGGCGCCGCGTGCAGGCGTACTGCTCGTCCTTGACGGCGGCGGCAAGAACCTCGGCACTCAGGGGTGCGATGATGACGGGCGGACGCAGTGGCGTTTTCGGTTTGGGCTCTTCGGCGAGACTGACGGAGCCGAACAGCAAGAGCGCCAGCCCCCCGGCGGCAGATCGGTACATCGGATTCCCCCACGCTTCGGATGCCCCGTTTCCCCGACGGAACCATCCGACTGCGAGACATATGCCAGCGAATCTCGTTTGTGTAAAGGCGAGTTTTCCGAGCGCGTCTCCGCCGTTTTTTTGGCTGCGAATACGATGATCTGGGTGCTCGTGCATGGGAATCTGAGATGACGTTTGCTCCACTGGGTGAAGAAGCGTTGCTGGCGTATCTGCCCGATGAAGCGTCGGCGGTGCGGTTTGCCCAGTCGGTGCGGACGGCCGATCCGCCGTGGCTTCAGGATGTCGTGCCGGCGTACGCGAGTGTGGGAATCTATTTTGACGCCGATCAGATTCGCACCGCGGACGTGATCGCGTGGGCGAAGAAGCAGGCGGGGCGGCGTGCGCTGGCGCCGGCGGAGCCGCGCGAGTTCACCATTCCGGTCTGCTACGAATTCGAACTCGATCTTCCGCGAATCGCCGATCACACCGGGCTGAAGCCGGACGAGATCATCGCGGCGCACCTCGCGACGGACTACACGGTGTACGCGATCGGTTTCGTGCCGGGGTTCCCGTATCTTGGCTATCTGCCAGCGGAGCTGTGCGGCGTCCCGCGGCTGCAATCGCCGCGGCTGCGTGTGGAACCGGGCAGCGTGGGGCTGACGGGACGGCAAACCGGCATCTACCCGCTCGCGCGTCCGGGTGGCTGGAATCTCGTGGGCCGTACGCCGATGGTCCTCGTGGATGTCGTTGACGAATTCTTTCCGCTTCAGGTTGGTGATCGCGTGCGGTTCCAGCGGATCAGCCGGGAAGAATTTCAGGAACTGGAAGGCGAGCGGCTGGTCTGACGGCATTCACGATTTTCATTTCAACTTTGCCATTGTTTCGAGACGCCGATCGGTCGAAAATAGAACTCGATTGCGGAATACTTCGGAGCACCCATGAAACGACATCTCTCGCGGCGGTTTGTTCTTCGCGCGGCCGGCGCGGCGGTTGCGCTGCCGTTTCTCGATGCGATGCTGCCCCGCTTGCAAGGTGCGCCGTCGACCTTCAAACCCTGGGACAAGTCCGCCGTTTCGGCCGTACCGCGGATGATCGCCTACTACGTCCCGAACGGCGTGAACATCCTCGAATGGATGCCGAAGGGCGAAGGAGCAAACTTTTCGCTCTCGCCGACGCTCGAAACGCTCAAGGAGTATCGCAAGGACTTCAGCGTGCTCACCGGACTCGGCCACCCCGCCTGCACCGGCGGGCATAGCGGGGCGGATACCTGGCTCACCGCCGCCAATCTCAAAGCGAAACCCGGAGCCGATTACTCCAATTCCATTTCCGTTGATCAGGTCGCTGCCGAACTCCACGGCCAGCACACGCGCTTCGCCTCGCTCCAACTCGGCGACATGAGCGGTACCGGCGGAGCCGGCCACAGCCACACGCTTTCGTTCGACATCAACGGTACGCCGCTGCCGAGTGAAAACTCCCCGCGGCGCCTCTTCGAGCGACTGTTCGTGCCCGAGACCGCCGGCGACCGTGCCGCCGCGCTCAAGCGCTACGCCGAAAAACGATCCATCCTCGACGACATCGCCGCCGAGACCGCCAAGCTGGACAAAAAGCTCAGCGCCGCCGATCAGCGCAAGCTGGAGGAATACCTGAGCGGAGTGCGGCAGACCGAAAAGCAGGTCGAGCGCATGCAAAGCTGGATCGATGTTCCCAAGCCGAAGGTCGCCGAGACGGGGCTGCAACTCGGCAGCAAGCCGATGGATGGCCACGATCGGCCGATGTGGCTCGATGTCATGCTGGAATTGTGCTACCTGGCGTTCGCCACGGATACGACGCGAGTGATCGCGTTCGAATGGAGCCGGGAAGCGAGCGGATACGGCGGCGGGGGCGAAAACCACCACGAGCTTTCGCACCATGGTGGCGATGCGGGCATGCTCGCCAAACTCGCGACCATCGACCGCTTCCACCTCGCGCGGCTCGGCCGATTCATCGGCATGCTCAAGTCCACAACCGAAGGCGATGGCTGCATGCTCGACCGCACCGCCATCCTCTACGGCTCCGGGATGAACAGCGGCGCCGGCGGCGATCATTCGCCGAAGAATCTGCCGCTCCTCGTGGCGGGCGGATCGAAATTGGGAATCAAGCTCGGCCAGCACCTCGCCCACAACCCGGACAAGCACCCGCCGATGGCCAACGCGATGCTCAGCGTGATTCAGAAGCTGGGTGTGGAATCCGGCAAATTCGCGGACTCAACGGGAACCCTGACCGGGCTGGTGTGAGGAACTCACCAAGCGAGACTTGATTCGGTAGGCGGGTTAGCTCATACGCCTCGTCCAGTGATCGATTCTCTTTTCTCAGAACTCATGACTCAAAACTCGTTTCTCTCTTTTCAAATTATGAGTCATAAGTTCTGAAGAGTCTTTCTGCCCAAACGGAACGCGATCAACACGGAATTGTTCCTTCTTGGATCACGGCAGCACTTCCAGACTGAGCGTCGTCACGAAGGATTCGTAGTCGTATTCGTCGCGGGTTTTTCCATTGGTCAGCTGTTTGACCGCGGCTTTCACGACCCAAGTGCCGGCCGTGTTCGGTCGGATCGCGAATTCCCCTTTCGAGCCGGAATGGGTGGCGTAGCTCCAGGCGTCATCAGGCTTGAAGCCGACCGGGCGGGCCGACACATCCGCACCTGATACGGGCTTGCCGTCAATCAACAGTTGGAACCGCACGTCGGCATTCGCGACCCACTTGTTCGGCCCGTCCAGCGGCACGATCTCGACGGGCAGGCCGACCGCTTTCGGCGCGGCGTCGCCAGGCTTGCCGACCACGATCAGAGCCGCGCCCGTCTGAACGCTGCGCACGGCGGAGTCGATCTTCGCACCGGAGTGTTCGGACTTCGCCCCCCGCTTGAATTGTCGTTCGCCGTCCTCATCGATCACATACGTGAACACAGACGGCTTCCGCACCACCACCGCCGTATGAACACCCGCACCGGTCACCTCCACCGCGTTCGCCTGAAGCGATACCCCCTCCTTCTTCAACGCCGTCACTTTGCCTCCCGGGGCAATCACGTCGTATCGCTCGAGCGGAGCGGCATCGACCAACTCATCCACCGGCTGACGGTGACCCCAGGACAGGTAGACCGTCGTCTTGCCGCCGCCATCGGGCAGCACCGGACGGCTGACGAGCACCTTGATTTCGTGGGCGGAAGCAGTCGCCGCCGCAAAAACCACAACACACCAACAGACGAGACGGAACATGGTGAGAGCCTCGGATGGGTCATGGAACGGGATGAGTTACCAGTCGTTGCCGAGCACTTCGCCGCCGTTTCGCGTCCCGACCGCCTGCCAGGTGGCGATGGACACCGAATCGCTGACGAACCGCACACTGCCGTCGCCGAGACAGACGTTCACTCCGCCCGTATGCCGGCTGCGGGCGGCTTTGAGTCCGGGCGTGTTGTGCTGCACGCAGTCCATCCGCTTGTCGTTCGGTTGGCGAAGGTGATTGTAAAGGCCGGCGTTGTACGCTCCATCGGCCCACATGAAATTGCGATCGAACCTCCGCCGGCCGACGTATCCGGCCAGATTCGTTGGATCCTCATTGCACGCGGAAAGCGTTTGGCTCCCGACATCCTCATACTCGTCCGTCACGTTGCCGGTTGGTGCGGCAAGGGTTGAGCCGAGGATCGATTCTGAAAACGCGACGGTATTGCTTGTGCCGTCAGAAATGTCCGTGACGCGCAGTTTCGAGTTCTGGTAAAAGAGACCGTTGCCGATGCTGGCATCCGCCACCGACCCGGCACTCGCCATGTAATTGCTCGGCCCCTTCGACGCCAAGCCGGATCCGGTGATCGTGCCCCGAATCGTGTCCGACGGGCAGAGAAACGTCGGGATGATCACTTGCAATGCCTTGCGGTTCTGGAGGAACACGGCGTAGGCGGAGCCGCCGGTCTCGGGGAGTCCGGACGCGCCGCAGATCATCGGCACACTCAGGTCGATTTTGTCATAAACGACCGACTGCTCGATGTGCGGTGTCAGTTGGGCCAGGCTGGACCAGCGGAAGTGGGCGAACGGGACCTTCGAACCTGAGGGCAGGGCGGCGTTGCCGGACCAGTCCTTAAACCAGTATGCTGACGGGAAACTCTGGAGGGCACTCTCGTAGTTGTGCAGTGCGAGTCCGAGTTGTTTGAGATTGTTCTGACATTTCAAACGGGCGGCGGACTCTCGGACTTTTTGCACGGCTGGCAGCAGCAAACCGATGAGAATGGCGATGATCGCGATCACCACCAGCAACTCGATCAGTGTGAAGGCGGATCGTCGTGGGATAGGCATGGTCATGCCCTCAAGGGGATGAAGCGAAGAAACGGGAGAGGACGGCGGCGAGAGCGAAAACGATCACGGCAAATACTGCGTTCCAGAAGCGGAACGGAACCGTTGAATGATCCGTCCGATACCGCATGACTGATCTCGCGCTCCGTGTTACGAAATCTATATTCGTAATACTAATCGACAAGACGCCTTCTCCCAACATTCACAAAATTCACCACGGGGAAGAACGTGCGAGACTGAACGTGCGAGGGGCAGAATCTCAATGGTGTCAGGACGCTGACAGTTGAGAAGTAACCCGGAGATGTGTGAAAAAAGCAGCACCCCAGTGGTGGGGCCACTGGGGTGCTGAAGGGCTTCGGACGGGACCGAAGTCAATTAGGCTTTCTTCGCCAGCATGCGGCGGAGGCCGAGAACCGGAAGCGCGGCGAGAGCCAGGAAGATCGCTGGCGGAGCGGGCACATCGGATGGTGGAGGAGCATCCGGAGTGGTGACGTTGAGCGAATCGAAGATCAGGTCCGCGGCCTGACCGGCGGTGAAGTCGAGGGTCACGCCGTTGACCTGAGTCAGGTCGCCCGTGCCGGACAACCCTGTGAACGGCAGATCGACGGGTGTGAAGGTGGTTGAGAGGGGGAGTGTGGTCATACCGGTGAGATTGCCGGTTGCGGTTGCAATCGTGATCGTCACGGGAATCTCAGCAGCAAAACCGGAGTCGCCAGCGCCCCGGAATTGGAGCGAACCGGGTTCCCCACCGGAAGGAACATTGGGAATGAAGTCCAGCGTGGTTGCGAAGGTATAGGCGACCTGTACCGTTCCGGAGCTGAAAACGTCGAACGAAGCGCTGAAGAGGCCGCTGCCGATGCTGCCGGTGAGGGCGTTGGTACCGGCCGAGGCGGGGTTGGTCACGGTCAGCGTCACGGTGCGTGTGGTTCCGCCGCCGAGATCCGTTGTGATCACGGTGGGATTCGCATCGGGAGCGATCGCATAACCGACCGATGGCGTGGGCATGCTGTAGTCGTCGATCAGAATATCCGCGCGAGTCTGACCAATCGCACAGAATGCCACAACAGCCAGTGCCATCACTGTTCGGCGAACAAAATCTTTTCGAAGGAACGTCACGTTGAGACTCCTGACAGCGACGGCGAAACTATGCGGTGGAACGAATCCAGAGTAGCAACCCGAACAATCGGGACAGGCCGCACAGTTCGCAATGAACCGTAGAACGATTCCAGCAAGAACAGATTATCCACTTCTGAGCACAGAAGCAATCGGAAATTCATGCTGTTACTGTTGTCACGATTCTGCGTCGACCAATGAATTCAAGCAAGACAAATGCCAGCGACCCAAACTGCGGTGAGAATTGATTTGCATTGGGGAAATTGAGTACTATAATCCGACATTTTGAGGCTCTGGCATGATTCGACGCGCTCGTTGCCGTTAACAATTCGCGCCATGGTGCGCAACCGTGCGAAACGTTTTCGAACGGGCGCGAATATCCAAGCCCTCTTTGATCGCACATTCCCCTATCGGGATTTCCGACATTCGGAACTATTGCTGAAAAAATCTTTCCACCACCGCTTGCGTACCGCTCGTTTCTATTCCAGATCCCAGAAAACAATCGTTCCTTTGTTCGTTGCCGCCAGCGCACTCATGCCATCGGCTGCGAATGCCAGAGCACGAGGCCAAGCGCGGCCAAATTGCCAGGATGCGCGAACGCTTCCCGTATTCAACTCGCGCCATTCCACCGTCGATCGCTCGCCCCGGCAGAGAAACGACTGCCCGTCCGGATGGAACGCCATCGGCAGCGGTTCGGTTGATGGCACGCCACGGCAGGGGATCACCTGGCGCACGGGCAGGATCGGGAGCGATTCGTAGCGCTCGATCAGTTGCGTGCTTCGTGAAGGACCCATCAGCGTTTCGCGAACCTTCGTGAATAAGCTTCGTTTTTGTGGAACGCGTTGACGCTGGGTCAGTTTCGAAAGATCCGACCAGTTGAAAAAGCGGAGTTCGCCGGGGGTGCAGATGACGAACCAGTCGTTCGAGCGCCGGTATATCACTCGAGGGCCGACTGGTTGATTTGGTATCTCGGCGAGCGCAAAGACCTCATCCAAAGCAAGGTTGTAGATGGCCGCCTGTGCTTTCGCGAGCGAGTAATCGTATTCAACACCGAAAAGATAACCGTTCGGGCCGATCCCGATCAACTGAATGTGATGCATGGCAAGTGGGGAACGGATCTGCGCTTCATCGAACCAATACTCTTCGTTCCGCCGATTCAAACGGGCATAGCAGCCTTTGCGATCCGGGAGCTTGAGGCGGTGGCAGGTATCGTACGTGACAACGGCAACGCTTTCCGCGTCCGGGAATTCGCCAGAGAGAATCATCGTTGAATGCGGAATCCGTTCGTGAAGATCCGAAACGGGAGAAAGGTCGACAACTACGGCTCCCGGCCGCAGGCCGAGGAGCCAGCGGCCGTCTGAGCGCATGACGAGGTGGGAACAATAGCCGGGGATCTTCCGGCGGAGTTTGCCGGAGACGGCATCGTAGAGGCCGATGCCACCGGTGCGATGGGCGATGGCGAGCGTTTGGCCGTCGGGCGTGAGGGCCAGGTCCGCGACGACTTTGTTACCCGTTAATTCCAGGTGTCGCACGTCCCGCCCTCACGTCAACCGAATCACTGTACCAGATACTCGTACTTGGCTTTGAACTGTTCCGGCGTTAGAGTGATGACGTCGGAGAGAGCGCTGAGCCGCGACGCATCGCTGAAGTCGCGTTGTTCCAGCCGGATCATGTAGCGGCGGGCGCACTCGTAGTTTTCGCTGGAAATATCGACCAGTCGAGGCCGCATGCGCGACGTCGCCGGATCGATCATGTCTTCGAACTTCAAGGGCACCATCTTTCCGCCGACGAAGCTGACGATGGCGCCGAACTCGTCCGCATCCGTGGACATGAGGAACTTCACGGCCCCGTAACCGAGGTTTCGCGTGTACTCCGCATCGAACGGAATCGGATCGGCACAGCGGAGTTCGTAGCCGAGGTCTTTGTCGATCAGCGTGACTTTGAGGCCCATTTCCTTGAGGCGCTTGCCGACGCGGTTCTTGATCAGCCGTCCGAACTCAATCTCGCCAAGCCGCAGGTGGCCGTGATCGTCGCGTTCGACTTCGCCATAGCGGCTGAGTTCATCGCCGAGCGCGGCTTTCAATCCGTCCTCTCCGATGTTCTCGAGGAGACCTTCGGAAAGAATGGCGAGGCCGTATTTTTTGCCCTGTGCCCGGCGCTTGACGATCGCGCCGATCACGAGATCGCAGACGTGATCGAGCTTGATTTTCTTTCCGCCGAATTCCTCGGAGATGATGGTGATGGCGGAGGCGGAGGCTTTGCCGATGCCGAGGGCGAGGTGCCCGGCAGCGCGTCCCATGCTGATGATGATGTACCATCGGCCGGTGGTTTTGGCGTCCTCGTGGAGGCGCCGCGCGAGTTCGACGCCGTGGTGGCGTGCGGTCTCGAATCCGAAGGTGGGGATTCCGGGGGGAAGGGGCAAGTCGTTATCGATGGTTTTGGGTACGTGAGCGCACTTGATTTTTCCGGCGGCTCGTTTATAGACCTGCGAGCCACTATATGCGGTGTCGTCTCCGCCGACGGTGACGAGATAGCCGACGCCCATTTTCTGGAACGCGCCGATGACGTTATTGAGGTCGGCGTCTTTCTTGGCGGGGTTGGTGCGGGCGGTGCCGAGCATCGATCCGCCGCGTGTGTAGTACTGGGAAACTTCGGCAATCGTGAGGGGTTTCACGCGACTGGTGTCGCCGTTGATGAGATCGGAAAATCCATCCCGGACACCGTAAACGTCGAGACCTTGATTAATGGCTTCAATGGTGACGGACGAAATCACGCCATTGATGCCCGGGGCGGGACCGCCGCCGACAACGATGGCTAACCGACCGCGGGGTGTCGAACTGCTCATGAACAAAACGCCTCGAAATTTTGGAACGAGAGGAAGCTTCGTTGAAAGGATCGGATTCCCCGGACGAATTTCAAGGGGAGTCGCGATCCTGTGCGCGGCTCTCATGATTCTGGCGGGTTGCCGATCGCTGCGCCCGCCGCGAAATTGTGCTCCTCCGTGCCCCGAAACCTGGACGGAATCAACCGAAAGTACTGCCCAATACCAAACACCCTCCGCCGAATTTTTTCACCAGCTGGCAGAAGGATTGAAGGGGCCGCCCCGACCCATGCCCGATGGCACCCGAATGTACAACGTCCTCGCCATCTCCGGGGGCGGAAAATTCGGTGCGTACTCCGCAGGCGTTCTGGGTGGCTGGACGGAATCCGGCAACCGGCCAAACTTTGATATCGTCACCGGCGTGAGCACTGGTGCCATTGTAGCCATCTTTGCCTTCCTCGGACCCAAATACGACGAGACCGTCAAACGGTTCTACACGACCGTCACCGATCGGGACATCTATCGCAAAAAACCGATTTTGCTCGCGCTCCTCGGGAATTCAATCGCCTCGTCCAAGCCGCTCGCACGCGGGATCGATCGCGCCATCACTCCTGAAATCGTCGCCGATCTGGCCGCCGCCCACAACGAAGGCCGTCGACTTCTCATCGGCACAACCAACCTCGATACCAAGCGACTGGCTGTCTGGGATGTGAGCGCCATCGCAGCAGGCGATCGGCCCGATAAACGTGAACTCATCGCCAAGATTATTCTCGCCTCAACGTCCGTGCCAGGCCAGTTCCCCCCCGTGAAATTCGATATCACCGTGAATGGCCGCCGCTACACCGAACTGCATGTGGACGGCGGAGCCACAAGCGAAATTTTCGTTCGGCTTTCCCACTTGAACGTCTCGACGGAGCAGTACAAGGCCGGTCCGCGACCACTCTCCGGATCCAACATCTATGCGATCGTCTCGGGCAAGGTCTTTGCGGAGCCGAAGTGCGTGAACCCGAGTCTGTTCGGGATTCTGGGTGGGGCCATCACCTCGCTCGTCTCCGCGATGACGCAAAACGATCTCTCGCGTATCTACACGCTCTCGCTGCTCACCGGGATGCAGTTCCAGTTCACCGCACTGCGCCAGAACTTCCCGGATGAGGGCACTTCGCTTTCCTTCGAGCCACTGATGCTCATGAAGCTTTACGATGAAGGGCGGCGTGTCGGATTACAAGGCGGATCGGGTGCCGATTGGCGGACTCAACCACCGGCTGTCCTCAAACACGAACAGATCGTTCCCCGAACAGGGACCGATTTCATCGGGCGGTAGACTTCCTTTGAGTCTCCGGGTTCGATTAGAATAGCGATATGACCGCTTTACCGAAAAAACTAAGAATCACCGCCCGCGATTACCTTGCGCTGGAAGCGAACGCCACTTACAAAAGTGAATTCTATCAGGGCGAAATCTTCGCCATGGCCGGCGCGTCGCCGGCACACAATCGCGTCAAAAGCAACTTCGAAGGCGAGCTATATCTGCGCTTGCGAGGCAGTCCCTGCCGCACCGCATCCAGCGATCAGCGCGTGCTCGTCTCCGCCACCGGCCTCTACACCTATCCCGACATTGTCATCGTCTGCGGCGAACCCGCCTACGATCCGATCGACGCCAACACGCTCATCAATCCGCGGGTACTCATCGAGGTGTTGTCGCCGTCCACCGAACACTACGACCGCACCACCAAGTTCGACCAATACAAACAACTGGAATCCGCCCGCGAATATCTCCTCGTGGGGCAGGACGAACCGCGCATCGATCGGTTCATCAAGGGTGACGACGGCCGCTGGACGCACGATTCGTTCGTGGGACTGGAGGCCAGCCTCTCACTCGCTTCGGTCGACGCCAAAGACATCAACCTCGCGGACATCTATCAGGGCATCACATTTCCGGAAGTCGAATCACCATCTCCAACGATCCCCGAAAACAAGTGACTACTTCATCCGATCAAGACTGATGTACTCAACTTCTTTGAATACGCCTTTGCCTTTGGTCGTATGCACCGCCACTCCGCCCGCGCGCGAGATGGCGGTATCTCGCATCGACCCGATCCGCTTACCGTTGACGTAAACCGTCAGCGTGTCGCCCACGGCCGAGAACGCGAGTTCGAAGAACTCCCCCTCGCGAACCGGAGCCGCTCCCGCAAAGCGTTGCTTGATTGAATAGACGAAGCGAACGCCGCGCATTCCGATCCCGAACTGTTCGACCCCATCGTTCTCATAAAACGCGGAGTAGTAAACTCCCAGTTCGTCTCGCAAAGTGATCAAGACATTTTGACCGCTCAGTTTTTGGACTTTAGCCCGGACAATGAGATCCGTTGCCTTGACCGATTTATCGTAGGCGTGACCATTCTGGACCTCGATCAGACCATTGGAAATGGTGGCATTTCGGCGAACGATATCGGCGTTGGCCGTGAGAGCAGATTGCCATTTTCCCGTCGCCAGTGCGTCGTAGTCGTTACGAATCCGCTCCGCTTTCAACTCCTCAATCTCCACACTCTTGATGTGCCAGACGCTTCCGCCTGTCAGATGCAACCCGATCGAATGTCCGGCTTGGGGTAAGCGATCATCCGTCTGATCGGCGGTCTTCGTGCCGTTGACGATCGTCTGAATTCGATTTCCCTCGACGATCAGTTCGTAAACGAACCACTCGTCCGCTTTCAGTTCCGGTTGCGCGAGCAGCGGTGCGTCTTCGTTGTCGCGCATCGTCAGGCGACCGGTTTCTCCGCCCACGCTCACGGGATTCGTACCAATCCAGGCTTTGAAGTATCCGTTGACGCCCTGCGGGTTGATGCCGGGTAAGGCGTGGATGCGGCACGCCCAATTCTCTACCGGCTTCGCCACCACGCGCAGGCGGAAGTTCCGGTAATCCTTGCGTTTCGTCGCCAGCGTGCTACCGCCGACGAAATCGGAATTCTTCCAGCTGCCTTTCAGGATGCCGTCAGTGATGGTCCATTGAGCGTTGGTGTTCCCGACCGCTTCCCAGTTCGTGAGGTCCTTGCCGTTGAAGAGTGCGGTCATCTTCGGATCGAGCGCCGGCACGACGGCAGTCGGAGGTGTATCGAGCTTTTCATCGACGGGCGGCAGTTCGTGAATTCCGATGTCCTTCAGCCGGAACGAGCTACCTGGCGCACAAATGAATACGATCGGATGACTACCTGCTGGCAAGTTCGGATCGGTGACGTCCGAGGTCGTTGTCCCGTTGACGAGTACCCGGCAGCGGTTGCCCTGCATGATGATTTCGAGCGTGTACCAACTTTTCGATTCGATTTTCGGCTGGGCCAGCGTGGGGAGTAATTCGGCAGCTCCACGCAAAAGTTGGACAACATCCGAATTCTTCTCATCCGTTGACGACCCAACCGTCAGCTTGAAATAACCGTTCCCTCGCTGGGTACTGGGATCTGGGAGAAAGACGATCCGGTTCGCGCGGCGTCGATCCTCCTGATCCGGCAGATATACCTGCATTCGCATGTGGAAGTGCCGATAGTCTTTCGTCGTCGCGAGTTTCTTGGTTCCAGGCTCGTTCGCATCATTGGCATTTTTCGACGGAACGGAACCGACCAGTTCGCCATTTTCGACGATCCAGGTGTTGCCGTCTGACCCGAGTTGCTCCCAGCCGGTCAGATCTTTGCCGTTGAAGAGTGCGGTCATCTTTGGATCAAGACCGGGTACTGCGGGTGACGCAGGAGCAGGCGAGGTCGGAACGACAGGAGGGAGTTCAACGGGTTTCCCTTTTTCCGTTTTGGTGGGAGTATCGGAGAGAATGATTTTGATCGATGTTTCGCCCGTTTTCCGATTTCTGTGATGACTGATTTGTGTTCCTGAGATCGCTTTGTCGGTGATCGTGGCAACGGACTCATAATGAAATTCGGGATTGTGTCTCGGTCGTTCGGTCCATTTCATCGCAGTTCCGACAATTTCACCTTCGACTTCGGCACGATTGCGACCCGTACCGTTATCAAAACAATGACCGGAAAATTTCGCACCATCTCGCGTGACGATGTGCAACTCGTACGGCACCGTACTGGGCGAATAGATTCCCTTCTCGTAGATGCGGTTACCAATCCAGACACTGCCAGGACTCAACCGATCGCTCGCGACGAAAACTTCAGTGTCCAGATTCGGGAACCCCTCGAACAGTTTGTTTCCATTCGGATCGGTCACTCGGATGTTCCGGAACTCGGATGCGCCACCCCAACTTCGCAGCCCCACGCGACCGGATGAGTGTCTGGGCGGACCATAACGAACGGTGTCCTTGTCATTCACAGTCACAGTGACCTGCTGATTTCGCACACGGACTTTGACCGTGTACCAATCCGTTCGGTTGATCTTCGAAATCGGGTGATCGTAGACCTCGTGCTTAAAACCGTCCGGGTTATTCTTGAACCCTTTGCCATCATCAGGATCATGTGATTCGATTTCGACGGCCGTCAGGTCACGATTACGCTCCGCTTGCCGGAGAAAGGCCTGCGTCTTTTTCTCGAGAGACTGAACGCGGAAGAACACCGACGCCGACCCTTCAGTTTTCATTTCCACCGAGAAGTCGTATTCCGCCCATTGAGGATCGCCGAAGAAAAGACAGGCCGGTGTCGCTGCGGTTGTATGCTTCAACACATTTCCTGAAATGACCCATTGGCCTCCCTGGATCGTTGTCGGATTTCGCCCGTCCGACATTTTGACCGGTTCGATCAGCGCCTTGAGCGAAATCTTGTCGTAGTAGCCGCTGTTCTCCTTGTTCCCCGGCCGCGGTGTGAGCGTACTTCTCAAGGTGATGCGCGCTTTCCGGGTTCCGATCGGCGGCGTGACCGTGTCGCCGTATTCGACCCATTTCATGCGATGAGCCTTCTCGCCCGTGTCGTACCCGATCGACAGGTGCTTGTCGTCTTGATCGTGGAAGGTCAGCTGCAGGCGGCTGCGGTCCGCATCGAAACTGCTCAAGAGACACGACACCTTGAACTTCACTCGTCCTTTGTCAATTTCCTTACCGTACTTCGAAACATCGATGTTCTGATGAAGCTGGCCGAAGCGGCATTCGCCGGCGCAGAGGATCGCGTTCGGCGCGGTTCCTTTTTGGTGCCACCTGCCGCTGTCGATCACCCAGCTCAAACGAACCGGCGTATCAAAATCACCGTTTGCCACCAATTCTTCCGATTCCACCTGTCCCTGAGCGACGACGGGTGGCACGGCCAATGGAGCATCGGGCTTCTCAATCGATTCATACTGCACGGTGATCGGTTTCCGCTCTCCCACCGCCACTTCCACCGTTTCTCCGCTCACCACCACATTATTGACTTTCACTTCCACCTTTCGCGTTCCTGCCGGTACGCTGATCTCCGCCGTCTCATCGCCGTCGTCCCACGTCACCGTCACCACGTTGCCATCAACAAACACCTCGGCATCTTCCGGCAGGTCCGTCAGTTCGATGATGCCATCCTTCGTCTTCACGCGGAACGCGCCCAGACCGAGCGCGATCAGCAATGCGGCGAGCACGGTGCCGAGGCCGACGGCGGGCCAGAGCCATCCGGGGCGGCGAGGCGGAGCGGGGGTCGCGAGTCCCGGTGCGGCCTCCGCCGTGAGTGGGCTCGTGGCCATCTCGCCGAACGGTGTGGAAACCTGCGCTTCCGGATGATAACTCCCGGTCGCTTCGGAAATCGAAACATACGGCGCCGACTCGACGACCTCCGTTCCGCTGCCGGACTTGGCATCGGCTTTGGCATTCACGCTTTCGCGGAGCACCTTCATCACGTCCGCGGCCGAGGCGGGTCGATCGTCGGGATTCTTGGCCAGGAGTTGATCGATGAGCTTGGCGAGTTTCGCCGGGACTTTGCTGGTCCGCTGGGAGATGCTCGTGAGCGGTTCGGGCACGGCGAGTTCCGTGAGAATCGCCATCACGCCCTGATCGGCGGCATCGTAGGGGAGTTTGCCGGTGGCGAGTTGATGGAGAATCACGCCAAGCGAATAAAGGTCGGTGCGGTGGTCCACTTTTTTGCCGCGGGCCTGTTCCGGCGACATGTAGGCCGGCGTGCCGAGCAGTTCGCCCGACTTGGTGACTTCGATCGCGCGATCGACCGGTCGGGCGAGGCCGAAGTCGATGAGTTTGATTGTCGGCTTGCCGGTGCGCTGGTCCGTGCCGAGGTGGATATTGCTGGGCTTCAGATCGCGGTGGATCATGCCGGCGCGGTGCGCGTCCGCCAGCCCCTTCGCGATGCTGTAGCCGATCCGCCGCCAGCTATCGAGCGCCATCGGTCGGGGTTTATTGTCCAGCGTCGTGCCGACGAGCAGTTCCATCGTCAGATACGGGACGTCTTTCCAGACACCGCAATCGTAGACTTCCGCAACGTGGGGCGAACGGACTTTCACCGTGGCGCGGGCTTCCTCCAGAAAGCGGTCGCGGAGCTTCTGATTCGAAGCGTATTTGGGAATGATGATTTTGAGGGCGACGGTGCGTTCGAGAGTCGGGTCGATCGCGCGGAACACCATCCCCATTCCGCCCTGCCCGATCTGCTCCACGATGCGATAGCGGTCGAACTGGCCGAGATCGCCCGGATGAACCGCGAGCGGAGGGTCCAGAAAGCTCAGCTCGTTTTCGGAGACGGTGGATGCGGCCGATTTGACCTTCACGCGGCGCAGCAGCTCCTCGACGAAGGTGCCATCGGAACCGAGTTCGCTGGTATCGTTGGCGACGCGCAGGTCGGAGAGCAGCGGATCGCGGGAGACCAGCCGTCCGGCATTCGCACCGCAGTGCGGGCAATTCAGCAGATGTTCGCTTTGCGCATCCGTACCGCGACCCAGCAGTAGATCCCGCAGTTCCGCCTCGCTTGGGCAAGTCAGGGAATGGGCCACGGCATGTCTCCCGGGAAGTTCACGCCAACAATACGTCCACCGTGTCCAAAACCTGTCAAAATTGACACGCCATTTTTCACATGATGCTCGAAACCGCTGAATCTTCAGTCCCGGAGATTCACAAGCAACCCCCGGAGTTTCGCAAGTAATCGGCTGCGGACCAGGTAAACATAGTTCACTTCCACGCCACAGGACGCCGCAACCGCCGCCGCTGGCTCATCCTCCAGCACATGCCGCCGAAACAAGTCCCAGACATCGGGCCGCAATTGCGATTGCAGCAGCCGCAACGCCGCTTTCGTAAGCAGTTGCCGCTCGCGGAGTTCCAGTTCGTCCGGCGTTTCTTTGGCCACGATTTGCGTCAGCTCAACCTCGGCCTGCCGCTGACCGCGTTTACGGAAAAGGTCCATGCATTTGTTTCGCGTCACGGTGCGCAGCCACGCACGGAAACTGCGCGACGAATCGTAATCCCAGACCGGTAATCGTTTGGAAAGCTCGAGAAAGACATCCTGAGCGACGTCCGCAAGATCGTTGCGATCGGAAAGGACCGGCCGAATCCAGTTCTCCACGAGCGGAGCGAGCAGCCGCACGAGATCGTCCCACGCTGTTGCGTCCTGCGAATTCCGGATCCGCTCCAACAGCGTGACCGGCGTATTCGGCAGCAGACGGCTGCGGGAGTCGCGATCCATCGTGGAGAGCGGCTGCGAATCGTGCATGCGAACTACTTTACAGCATCCGCAAACCGTCTTCAACGCGCATGTTACCTTCGGAATCGCGTGGCCACCGTCCCGTTCTCGCCCCGCGAAAGCTGCCACCCCACCGGGAACGCCTTCACGAATTCATCCTGGTGCGAAACCAGCACGATGCGCTTCAGCGCCGCCTTGTCCTTCAGCCGCGTCAGTTCCTCCGCCATCGAACGCAGGCCGTCGCGATCCAGCGAGCCGAAGCCCTCATCGATGATCACGCTCTCCAGCGGGCACGACTGCGTACCCGAGGCCGCAAAGCGCCCGATCGCCAGCGCCACCGCCACCGCCACTCGGAACTTCTGCGAACCCGAAAGATACTGCACGCCGATCGGCTCCGAATCGATCCGACGCACCTTCAACGTGAATGCCTTATCCTGCCCGTCGGTATCGTCCTCCAGCTCAATCGACAGATCGCCATCCGAAAGATTCGACACCGTATCGTTGGCGAACTTCACAATCTGCTTCTCCGCCGAACGCACCAGATCGCGAAGCAGCCCCTCCGCACCCAGAATCTTTTTGAGCTTCTCATTCAGCCGCAGCCGCTCCTCCGCTTCGCGACCTTCATCCTGCAGTTTCTGCCGCTCCGTTTGCCGCTGGCGAAGGTCGTCCAGCACCCGCTCCGCCGCCAGCACCGCGCTGCCCGACACTTTGATGGCGGCTTTCACAGCCTGCAGCTGCTGCTCCGCCACGCTGATGTCGATGCGGGACGCTTCCGGAATCTCCGCGATTTTCGCCTGCGCTTCCCGCATCTGCCGGTCCCACTCCGCGCGCAAAGCGCTGTCTTCCTGCAGCTTGCGGAACTGCTCCGCCACGTCGGACGATTGCAGCGATTTCAACTCTCGGTGCAATTTCGTGACATCTTCCGTTTTCATCGAAGACGCTCGCTCCGCCCAGTCTCCCGCAAGCGAAGTCATCCGCGTCTGAAATTGTGTCTCGACGCGTACCGTCTCACTGTCGGTCGTTTTGAACAACGCTTCCAGCGCTTTCAGTTCGCGCTCCCGCGAGACAAACGCCGACTCACTCTCTTTGAAGATCTTGCGGGCACTCTCGGCTTTCTTCCGCTCTTCCGCTTCAGCCACCGTCCACTCGCCGAGCTTCGCCTCCAGATCCCGGATGCGCTTCGAAAGTTCCGAAACGGTCGGCAGCTCGCCATACCGCGTCAGCGCCAGCCGTTTACTGACCAAGTCTTTTCGCTGTTCGAGCAGCTTGGTGAGTCGATCAAGATTTTTCTCAAGCTCATCCTTCCGGTCTTTCAATTGTTTCTCGTTGGCGTTCGCTTCTTCCCATTCCCTCTGCAAGCGTTGCAACTCGGCATCCAGCGCCGCCTTCTCACGCTCGGCGTGCTCCGCATCTACCGGCTGACGGCACCGCGAACAGGTCACGCCCACTTCAATCGAATCGAAATCCTTTCGTTCCTTCCGCTTCTGTTTGCCGATCCCCTCGATGGACGATCGCTCTTCGGTGGATTTCTGCCATTCGTCCTTCGCACGATTCCACTCCGCCTGAGCCGTCGCGTGCTCCGTGTCCAGCTCCTCGGAAAAAATCGCCAGATGACGATCGATCTCCTCCACATCATCGGCCCGCTTCAGCAGATCCCGATCGCTCTTCAATGTGACGGACGATTCCCGGATGGCACTCGCGTGTTGCTCCGCACGCTTTTCATGCTGATCCGCATCCGTCCGCGACTGATCGCGACGAACCTTCAGTTCATCCAAAGACCTGGAACGCTCCTCGATCTGCCGGTTCAGCTCATCGCGTTTCGGCTTCAGTTCCGCCAGTTTGGTGCGGGCCTCGATCAACTGACCCAGCTGCGGAACCACACCGTCCAGTTCGTTCAGCCGGGCGTGCTGCTGCGCTATCTCCGCCGCACGCTTCTGGCGCACTTCCGCCGTCCGCACTTTGCCCGAAACCTCTGCGAGCGCCTGCTCCAGCCGCTGAAACTCCTTCGCTTCCGCCACGCCCACGCTCGCCCGCTCTTCATTCTTCACGGCCGCATCGCGGTTCGCCTGAGCCTTCTCCAACTCCTGACCCGCCTCCGCTAGCTGCTCCTCGCTCACCGGCAGAAATTGCTCCAGCCGCGACGCGTACACCCGATGCTGTTGATCGGCCGACTTGGTTCGCTCCTGAGCACGGGCGGATAGTTGCTCGTAGCGCTCAACACCGATGATCTTCTTAAGCATCTCAAGGCGGGCGGAACCCGTGCTCGTGATGATTGCATCCGCTTCGCCTTGGCGAAGCAAGACCGAAGCCGTGAACTGCTCGTAGGTCAGGCCCAGTTCTCGCTCCGTCCATTTCCGGAGTTTGTGCGCACCAGTCTCGAGTTTGATCTCGTCCCATCCGCCATCGACGGACTTCCAGATCCGCTCGACCGATTTCTTGCCGTAGTTCCGCTGGATCCGGTAATCCTTCCCGGCAAACGCGAATTCAAATTCGATGTGAAAACCGTTCGTCCCGTGACGAATCAGCTTGTCCATGCCCGAACCTTTACCGCCGCGATGACAGCCAAAGAGCGCATACGTGATCGCATCGAACACCGCGGATTTGCCCACGCCGTTCGGCCCGCACAGCACCCAGAGCGGTTCGTTCTCCTCGAAGGTGAATTCCGTCTTCTCGCCGAAACTCAGAAAGTTTTCCAGCACGACGCGCTTGGGAATCACTCTGTCGCTCCTTTCGATTCGGTGGCCAGCAGTTCTTCGCAAATCTGCATGATGGCATCCTGATCCGGATCGCTTCCGAGAGCGGTCTTCACGTACTCCCGAACCGTCTCCTCAAAGGATTTCCCTCCGCTTGCGGACCGCGCCAGCGACTCCGCCTCCGCTTCCTCCGCCTCTTCGCCCTTCCACTCGATGCTGAGCAATCGCGGAAACAGCACCTTCAACCGCCGGCCGATTTCGTCGCGCGTGAGTTTCGTCTCCGGCGTTTGCGCCACGGTGAGCTTCACGATGGAGCGATCCTTGTCCGGATACAGTTCCGGTAAGACCTCCAGCTCCATATCCGGGTTCTCGATGGTGATTTCCAGCATCGGCGTGGGTTCGAGCGGCAGCCACTGCGGAGAGCCCGTTAATCCCGTTGGCCCCAGATCCAGGAGCAAGACGCCGCGCGTGTCGTCCTTTTCGCCGAAATCGAGCCGATCGAGCGGGCCCGGATAGCGGATCGTCTCCACGCCATCGAGCGCTTGTGGCAGGTGAATGTGTCCGAGCGCCACGTAGGCCCAGCCGGATTTCAGGTCCGCCGCCTCCATCTGAATGTCCGCCGGATTGGAGAAGCGGAAGAGCGAGGTGTTCAGGTTCGCACCGCGGACGTGCAGGTGCGCCATAAGAATCGTCGGCAGCGTTTTGTCGAACCGTTCACTTGAACGCCGTTCCGCGACCCAAGTTGCGAGTTTGTTCTGCAAGAGGCGGAACTCTTCCTCGCGCGTACGGTAGTCGTCCGGGAGTTCGTAGCGATTGGCGAACGGATACGGCACGAGCACGAACTGCGCACGCTCGCCCGAAGGTGTTTTCAATGTGCAGGTGGACAGGCCGTTTTGCAGGTACAATCTACCGGTCGGCAGGTCGCCCGTGTGCGAGACGGTATCCGCGAGTTTCATGCCCGAGCGGACGAGTTCGATCTTGGCGTCGTCGTCGTGGTTGCCGGTGATGGCGAGGATGGTTCCGCCGCGGGCGAAGAAGGGCGTGAAGACTTTCTGAATGTGCCGGAAGGCGTCGGACATTTCCTCCGCACTCGCCTTCTCGTAGAAGAGGTCGCCGGCGACGAGCAGCACTTCGACGGCGTGCTGTTCGCAGTACGATGCGACCTGCTCGACGCGCTGGCGGAGATCGCTGGTGCGATCGATGCGGCCGAGACGATCGCACAGGTGCCAGTCGGCGGTGTGAAGGATTCGCATGCGGTTCAGCCTGTGGTGAGAGAGCGACTACTCACTATTCTCTTGTTGAGAAATGAACGAGTGTGACAGAAAATCGAAAAGTTTCCAGCTTGGTAGGTCCATCGAGGCCATGATTGCCATCAGACGGAAGGGCGCATCCCGCGTGGCAATTAAAAATCCGCCTCCGCACGCCGGAAGCTGCCTCCGCTACCGGGTTCCGTGGAGACATCGTTCTCACTGAGTGCGAACGGCGGGAACGGGATCTTCGCCAGCATCGGCTCGCGGAAGCTCGGCTGGTACAGCAGTTTTTCGTCCGGCTGCAACTGCACGGCGGCGCTGCGGGCCGACTGGCCGAGGAATTTCCACACATCCATTCCCAGCTCGAGCGTTCCGCTGCGCCCCACCGCCCGCACCGCCGCGTTCTCGATCACGCGCGGCGAAACCAGACTCGCCTGCTGCTGGGCGCCGAAGAGGATCACCCCTTGGCTGCGGCCTTCGGCGGCGACGAGTTCGATCTGCTGCGTGATCGGGTCTGAGCTGCCGCGCGGCGCAAAGCGATTGAGTTCGTCAAGCGTGATGAGATACTTGAGTCCTTTGACCTGCTTGGCGGTCTGCGTGGTCATGATCTGGTGGAAGACGGATGCGACGACGAATCGCTGCAGGCTGGGCGTGCGGTGGATGCCGTGCAGGTCCACGACGAAGGGTGCGTCGATTCCTTGCGAAGGAATTCGCAGCGGGCTTCCCTTCGGGTCTTTCTTGCGGAGGATGCCGTCGCCTTCGTTGACGATGTATTTGAGCCGGCGGTAGAAGCTGCCTTTGGTCCCGGCCATGAAATCGTCGAAGAAGCCTTTATCGTTTTTTTTCTCCTTGAACCACTCGAGGAGTTTTTCAAACGTCTGCGGTGCGCCGTCCGAGATTCGCAGTTTCGGCTCTTCCGGCGTGCCGGCGGTGAGCCATTCTTCCACTTCGCCAACGAGGCCGCCGAGGTTGGCGGTGCCGATCTCGTCTTCGGAAAAGAGGAACTTGAAGAGCCCCTGTTCGATGATATCCGAAAGCGACCAACTGTACGGTTTCACACCATCGATGCGGCCGCCGGTCGGCACAGGCGTGGCGGCGTTCTTCAACTGGGGAGCGAAGAACTGCGGCCGTTCGAACGGCTTCGGTTCCGGCACGTCCATCATCCGCCATTCGTCGCGGTAACGTGTTTCGTCCTTGCGATATTCCTTGTTCCATTTGTCGATGTGGAAGAGGTCGAAGTTCTTGACGTTGAAGACCACCGGCACGATCTGCAGGCGCTCCTGATCGGCGGGCCGCTCGCGCTTCTGGCGCTCCGCTTCGCGCAGCAGCAGCCAGTTCATCGTGAGCAGCAGCGTGGACTTGGTGCCGAGGCCCGCGATACCGTTCACGTTCAGGTGTCCGCCGTTCTCCCCCAGCAGAAACGCGAGATCGATCACCGCCTTACCCGCGAATTGCTCCTCGCCACCGTTGCGCAGCAGTCCCACCGGCAGCTTCGCCTTCATCTTGTCGATGCCATAGCCGCGCGACGCCGCCAGCTCGTCGCCAAGGTAAACCTCGCTCTCTTCCTTCGGCGGCGTGTGCGCCACCGGCTCCGTCCGCAGAATCGCCACCTCCGCATACGTCACGCCCTCGGAATCAAACAGCGATTTCTCGCCGCTGCGGCCGTCGAAGCGGGCGGCCTCCTCGCCGATATCCTTCTGCCGGCTCCGGCGATAGACCTCCTGCACGATGCCGTAGAATGTGACCTCGCGCGTGCCGACGGTGCATTTCACGGTGACGATCTGCGTGCGCTCGACCGACTTGTCGCGATCGACCCAGAAGTAGAACACGCCGCTGGTGGATTCGTGCTCCGGCGGAGCGGCCACGCGGCCCAGTGCGGAACCACTCACGCTTCATCCCTCCGAAAGAATCCGGCTTGCCGATACAGGCGATTCACGAGAATCTGCAGCGGCGTGAACAGCGGCTTGAGCGCTTCCTCCGCCCGCACAATCGGCTCGAGCGATACCGGCATCCGGGCATAACTCTCCGCCCGGCATCGGGCATCGACCAGCCACCGCGATAGCCGATTGATGAACGAAAAATCACTACGGAACTGTTGATCAAATTGCCCCCAGGGAATCTCCACGCGGACATGTCCCCAGTTCGGTGCCAGCTGCGAACTCGACGACAGCTTGAGAAACCAGGTGGCGACGTCCGGGCTGCCCGGCCGCTTGAGCTTCATGACCGGCGTGCGCTGGGCGGGGCGAAGGGCGAGCAGCGTACGGTGCCCCTCGTCGTGCAGGTAATCGCCGAACTGCCGCTTCGTCACGCCGATCATCAGCGGCGAATCCGGCTCCGGATTGCCGATGAGATCATCCAGCACGCCGTCCACCAGCGTCGGAACCTCGCGGTCCACCGCCAGCGCTAACCGCTCCAGATACTTCATCTCCAGCTGCATCCGGTTGTACGCCTGGCTGCGCATCGCCTCGTAATCGAACGGATGATACGGACTGCTCGGCAGATTCGCCGGCAACAGGCGCAGCTTCAGTTCGGACTTGTTGAGAATATCGCTGGCGAATTCCTCAACGTCTTCCCACGGAAACGGATCGACCACGAACGAAAACACCCGCTCGACCGCCGCGAACTCGCGCGTGAACCGCCGGCCATCCGTCCGCAACGCCACCGCTCCCACCTCGCCGATCAGAAGCGGAATCGGATAGCGATCGGGCCGCGTCTCCAGGCAGAGCACCGGCTGGCTCGCGTGCGAACCGTCGATGAAGCGCAGCGGAAACTCGCCGTCCTTCGCCGGCGCTTCCGTCAGCGGCAGCGGCTTCCATTCGCCATCCTTCGATTCAATGGTGCGATCGATGATCGTCTTCCGCTCCTCGTTCTCATCCGGAACCGGGATCGCCGGTTGCGGAGGCGTGGGGCCGACCGCGGCAGCGCCATAGTTCCTCAGGAAGCGCGAAGTCGCATCATTCATTCTCCCACCCCCAGATTCGTCAGCCGGTACCGCATCGCCTCCGTGCTCACCAGCAACTCGCTCGCCAGCCGATACGCCAGCACCAGCCGCGGACACGCCCCATGCGCCTCACGCAACTCCGCCTCGCGGGCCCGGCACACCGCCTCCGGCATCAGCAGCTCCGCCGCAAACCGATTCGCCTCGCGCTCACGCTGACTTTCATCCTCATCCGTCTCGCTCACCGTCACATCGCGAATGAATCCGCTCATCGAATCCCGATGCAGCACCGCATGTCCCAGCTCGTGCGCCGCCGAAAACCGCCGACGCGAAAGAATGCTGCTCCCATTCACAAACGCCCAGCCCGCACCCATTCGCCACGTCAGAAACCCCGCTAACGCCATCTCCGGCTCGCCAACCGGTTCCGCCGAAATTCCCTGCGATGCCAGATACTCATTGATCGCGCCGCACGTCAGATTCGGCAGCGTCACCGGATCGACCGACAACTCCTCGAAGAACGGCTTCAGCAGAATCGGACCGCGACGCGACGGATCCACCGGCATCCGGCACCGCGTCCGAAGCTCCGCAATCGCATCCGCACTCACGAGCGATTCTCCTTCTTCGGTTCACGACGGGCCGCCAACTGCAAGTTCTCCGCGTCCGCATGACGCATCCGCAACCGGATCGCCAGCTTCTGAAACGCCTGCCAATACTCCCGCGGGGCCGGGCCAAACGCCGCCTCCGCATGAGTAATCAGATTCGACAAACCCAAGTCGTCCGGCAGCGGAACCACCCGCGACCGCAAGCTGTCATTGTACTGAAGTTCATCACTGGAAAACTCGTTCGGCATGCTGCGAAGCAGTTCCGCCGCCACATCCGCGAACGACACCGCCTGCGAAGGCTCCTTCACCACCGCCGCACCCGGAAGATGCTGCTCCACCGATTCCTCAATCGCCTGCGTCACCTTCTCCACCTCGGCCTGCTGTTCTTCCTCCAGCAAGTCGTCATGCACCTGTTGGAAGAGCGTTACCAGATCCGGTTCGGTTTCCGCCAGGTGCCAGAGCGCTTCCTGTGTCGCGAAGTCGTCCGTCTCGATGGCGAGCAGATACTTCGCCGCCAGAAGTTCGTACCGCATGCGTTCGGAGATGGGATTCATGATTGGCCCTCCCCGTAGTGGTCCTGTACGATCGGCAGCACCTTGGCCAGGGTCCGCCGCAGGCGCTGCCGCGAGTTGCTTTCCGTGATGCCCAGCCGTTCGGCGATCTCGAAATGGCTGAGTTCCTCGATGTAAAACATCGTGATGATGGTCCGCTCCGATTCCGGGATCTTCTGAATCATATCGTGGAACGTCGATTCATCGAATGTAATGTCGATGGAACTCTCATCGAAATCGTGCCGGAATTTGCTTTTGAATTTCCGCTCGCGGGCCGCCTGGCGAAAGCGTTCCAGAATCGTGCGGTTGACGAACCCCGAGATCCACGCCATCACGCTGGCGATCTCCGGATGGTAATTCGCCCGCTTCGACAGCACACGCGCCACGACCTCATCGACAATCTCCTCCGCCTCCTGCCTGCGGCGTTCGATCGGGCTGCCCGCCATTTTCCGATGAAGGAGCGCGAGGACTTGCCTGAGCAGGTTCTCGCGCGTGGCCGGTTGCGCCAGCACCAGCGCCACCGGATCGTCGTCCGGCGTTTGGGTCGGCGGGGGATGCGTCGAAACGCTCATGGCGGCGTGATCCTCCACAAGGGGCTTTTCCTTCTTATTGAGCAAACGGAGACCGGCGTGACAGGATTTTTTGGGAATTCAATAAAGTGGGACGAGATTAAAGGGGACTGGCAGGACTGGCACCTTTTTAATTTGCGGATTTTTTATTCACAAGCAAAAAGCAGGACCTCGGACATCGAGGCGATTCTCCACTGGGTCGATTCGCGACGAGCGCTCGGCGAAAGTCTCCTGACCGAGCCGTTCATCGGACCAAAGTCTCCTCTTTGATTCGCGATCGAGCAGGCCGCTCACAGAGTTTCGTTTTGACTCACGTGCGTGACAAGTCACTTCACCAGTTGAGCTTCCGGGAACTTCCAGGTGCCGTCCAGGATTTCCTTCCTCGGGCGGTACATCCGGACGAGGTAGTTCCAGCCCGGCATGATGGGAATGCAGTTCGCCGCGCTCTCGTCGCCGCCGAACTGGATCGTTACTGACCCGTCAGGGTTTGGCTTGGCGGTGACGTTGTTCACGGTGTAGACGTTCCGGGCGTTCTTCTGGAAGAAGCCGTCCTTGTTGTACACGCTGACCGACCAGAACCCGTCCACCGGCACGTCCTTGACCGTCAGCCGGTACACCGTCTTGCCGTCGTTCTGCTTCGGTTCGCCGCCCACATAGAAGGCGGTGCTCTGGGGATTGCCGCCCCAGCCGGCGGCTGTGCCGATCAGGTGCTGGACCGGGTCGACCTCACCCTTGCGCCCAAACATCCGAGCCGAGTCGATCCCGCCGTTGGCGGACGCCAGGGCCAGCAGCGCCTCGCGGACCTTCTTCAGCGACGCCTGGTCCCAGTCCGGCGCCTCGAACTTGCCTGCCGCCTTCTGCTCGACCTTGATCGCGTCCTGGAGGACGTGGACCGCCTTCACGTCCGCCGCGTCGTTGGGGTTCACGAACGTCCGGATCGCCAAGCAAACGTACCGCGTGCCGATCTTCTCTTTCGTGAGCGTGTGTGTTCCCGGTGCGTAGAACACATCGGGTACATAGTGATCCTCGTCGATGACCTGCACCGACATAAACCGCTTGCCGGCGTCCGGGAGCGTGACGGTGACCGGCCCGGCGTCGAGGTCGAACACCCCGAACGAATACAAGGTGTCCCGGTTCAGCCGGATCACCGTCTGGCGGTCGATCTCCGCGAGTTCGCGCTCGTGATGGAACTTCCCGAAGCCGCCCTCCTTGAGGAACCGGCCGAAGTACATGTCGGATTCGGCGCGGCGGAAGTTATCGACCGTCACACGTGCGGGTTTCCCGTCGTCCGCGGTTGCCACCGCCAGCCAGCCCGTCGCGACGACAAGTGCCGCAGTGATTGAAATGATTCCTACTCGCATGGTGTCGTCCCTCGTTACGCGTTGATGTTGGACACACTCATCGGCTCTCCGCAGCCGAAAGATAAGGATCAACTGCCAGGGCCGCCTACAACACCTTCATACCACGCGGAACCAGGATGGCGGCCCCGGTCAGCTTGATCCGTTTGTTCTGCGGCGCCCCCACTTTCAGGAACATCATAGTGAGGGGTCGACTGACGCCAACTTTCAGTCACCGGCCCAGATTTCTCGAAACTCGGTGCCATCGAATTCGACATGCCACCCGAAATCAGGGGCGCTTTTGGTACCAGTTACAAATGCCCAACGGTTTGGCCCATGTTCTTCAATCGCGTCTCGGGCAATCCAAATATGAGGTTCCGACACAAGACCCTTGGCATCCGGATTCGTCATGTTGTAATTTTCAAAATGCTGTTCCGCTTCTCGGACCACGTCGCGCAATTGGAGAAGAATCATTTTTGCAAGGTCCTTTTCACCCTCGTTGACCTCGGGAGGAGGACGCCGTTCTGGTACTTGTCTCGTCTGAAATTCGAGAGACAGTTGGACGCCGAAGAAGTTCCCAAATTCACTTGGCAGCGTTACTCGCCAACCGTATTGGGTCGGTTCGAGCCCCTCAAGTAGATGCGCGATCGCCGCGCCATCCATCCGAGAAACCGATTGCCACCGAACGTCAAAACTCGCTGGTAACACCGGCGCGGCCTTTATGTGCGTCTTGGGTCGCTGAATGGGTATCTCCGTCGAACCGAATCGACATTCCTTGTGACAACATCGTGTGCCGTTCCAGACGTAGAGGCGGCCGCATTGAGGGCATGGAATTGGATCGGTCATAAAGTGTCCCAAACCGCCGAACAGATGTTTATCCCAATTCCCAGATCACATCATACCAGTCGCCGATTTTCATTCGCAAGTTTTAAGTTGCGTAAGCGGCAGGGATTCGGACAATGGTGCACCTTTGGACATCCGAGGTCGAAGCCGGACATCGGACGTCGAGGCGATTCTCCACTGGGTCAATTCGCTTTCAGTGCTCGGCGAAAGTCTCCTGACTGAGCCGTTCATCGGACCGAAGATCTCCCTCTTCATTCCCCATTCCACATTCCGGAAGGCCGCTCACGGAGTTTCGTTTTGACTCACGTTCGTAGATTCTGAGAGCGGGTCGGAGTTTGCAGGTGGGCTATGGAGCGGCTCCCGCAGCCGGGCGGCGACCGCCGGCAGGACAGCCAGACACACCGCTCCGCACACCATCCAGACCACAGCCATCGCACCAAACTTCCACTCCGGTTCCTTGAACATCATGGCAAAACAACTAACGATGACAGCGGCCGATAGGCAGGCGATGGGGACCGCAACCCCGACAGCCCCGAGCGCCTGATACCGGGCCACCACCGCGTCGTCGAGCGGCCGCCCAAGTTCGATGGCTCGCATCCGCTCTGCGTGCTCCAGCTCTCGGCGGCGGGTCTTGCCCTGCTGGTCGAACCGCACACACAGGGCGATACCGCCGAAGAACGTGGCGACCCCGAGTACATTGGCCGCGACGATCGCCCACGGTTCCATAAGCCGAACCCCTCATGAAGCCGAACGAATGCACTCATGCCGCGCCATCGGTACCAAACACGCATGCCCGCACCTCGAGGCGCAGCATGAATCCCGAGTCCCGTCTCATTCTCGCGATCGATCTCGACAAGTGCAATGACGAAACAGGAAAAAAGCAAATGGTACGAAATCTCCACACGGTGTCTCGGGCATCGATCGACTTCGGGACCGAATTGGTACAAATGTTCATTATATCAGCTCGTCAATGTCTCTTCGCCAAGGGGTGTGTGTTTTGAGTTGGCGAAGTTGGCGAACTCGCCTGCCAGATTGGCAGCGAATTTGAAAAGGCTCTGGAAAATCAACATTTTTTATCATCTGAACATTTTTTCAAAAAAATGGAAATTCTGAGTGCGGTGATTCACTCACGAGGATCCCGCCACTAGCGAGTGCATTGGGTGGCTGTGTCGTCGTGAGTGTTAAGAAGGAAGTCAAATCAAACGTCAGATTTTGTACAAAGTATCACTATTCTTCGTTCGCTGCCGTCGTTCGACCCAATGCTACGTCGAACTCGCTCAGGAGTGGCACCAGCATCGCGGCGATGGTGAATCCGAAGGCGCCGGCGAGGGTGAGGAAGGGGACGAGGGGATCGGCGGATTCGTCGGTGCCGGGCTTGGCGATGAGCACGTTGGTGACGCAGTAGAACATGGCGAGTGGGCAAAGGACGCTGCCGATGGTAAGCGCGGTCGAGGGCCGGTCCGCACTGAGCACCCAGATGAGACCGCCGATGCCGAGGACGAGGAAGGCGATGAAGGAGAGCCATTGGTTGGCAAAGCTTCCTCCGTTGATGACGATGGTGTAGATGCAGATGAGGGTGCCGACGCAGAGGAAGAAGACGGTGCCGAGGGTGTTGACGATGGCGAGCCGACTGTTGGAGAGGCGCAGCGCGACGTGGAGTCCGAGGACGACGGCGAAGGCGAAGAGGAGGAGGATGGCGCCGGCGGTGGCGATGAGTGGTGCGAGGTTGTAGATGAATTGTTCGAACGTGCCGAGGGTATCGGGCGTTTTGGTGAGTGCGCCGACGAAGGCGTAGCCGATGGCCATGAGGATCGGCGGAACGATGAACTGCCAGCAGTTTTGAATGACGCCGAGGAGTTTGCCGAAGACGAACTCGTAGGGGGAAATATCGGTGACGAGGAGGATATCGAGTGCGCCGCCGTCGCGTTCGGAGGTGATGGAGGTGACGGCTTGGGCGGCGATGAGGAGCATGCTGAGGACGGTGACGGGGACGAGTCCGTATGCGGCGGCGTAGGCGGTGCGACCACCGGGTGCGGTGAGTTCGGTGTAGGCGAAGTAGAGGATGAGGGCGAGGACGATGGCGAAGGCGAGTTTGACGAGGAGTGGCCGGCGTCCGTAGGCGAGTGTTTTGGTTTCACGCCAGAGGATGGGGTTTTTGCCGACCTGACGAACGGTGCCGGGAGCGGCGTGTGCTTTGGCGCGGAAGGCTTTGAGTTCTTCGGAGTTGAGGTCGGCTTCCGGGTCGGCGTTGGGCCCTTCGCGTTGCATGATCGGTTCGCCGGAGGGATTCCACTTGCGAAGCTTCCAGATGCCGAGGAAGTTGAGGATCAGGAAGTAGCCTCCCATGACGATGGCGAACCCGTAGGCGGGGGGCAGGAACTTCCATCCGTTGGCGGGGGGTTCGAGTACGGACTGCATGGCGAGGAAGGGATCGAACCAGGCTTGCACGATGGTCCAGTTGACGGCGTCGGTGAAGAGTGCGCCGATTTGTCCGACGGCGAGTGCGGCGCAGATGTAGAGCACGAGCGCGAGGACGGAGAGCGCAAGCGCCTGGTAGGTGCGCTCGCGCCAGAGGGCGACGAGCCCGCCGAGGGAGCCAGCAGCGTAGGCGGCGGTGGCGAGGACGACAGCGGCTTGCAGGACCTGCGTGGGATCGATGCCGCCGAGCAGGAGGAGCATGGCGAGTACGGGGACGGTTGTGAGGAGCATCGCCGTGAGCGGGAGCAGACTGCCGAGGAGTTTGCCGAGGACGATTTCGTAATCCCGCATGTCGGTGAGCAGGAGGAGGATGAAGGTGCGGCGGTCCTTTTCCTGCGAGACGGTGCTGGCGGCGGAGAGCGCGGCGAAGAAGAGGAGGAGAAGTAATTCGACATAAACAACGATCTGGAAATACAACAGACCGAAGCGGGCGGTTTCGCCCAGCGTAGCGGTTCGTGTGAAGCCGATGGTGGCCTGCCAGAGAGTTACGCCGAGGATTGTGAGCAGGCCGAGGAGGGCCGTGCGGGTCGGGAAGTGTCCCTTGCGACGTGGTACCGTCGCGAGTTCCCGCATGAAAATCGGCCCAAGCACACAGCACCTCCGCATCTGACGCTTCGATTCGATCCGCCTAATTTATTCGCCAAGGGCGAACCTGTCCGGTCATTGGGAATCCGTTTCGCATGAAATTTGCGGTCCTCATCCTGAACAACCTCTCCGCCCGCTGGCTGGGTTCGTACGGGAACGAGTGGGTCTCAACGCCGAACCTGGACCGGTTGGCGGCTGAGGGAATCGTTATTGAACGGCACATTCTGGATCGGATCGACGAACAGTCTGTGATGCACACAATTCAAGACTCATTCAAAGGTCGCCAAAGCTGGGATTCCTGTTCCGATTATTACGCAGGGTTGGGGAAAGGGTTCAAAGTCCGTACGGCCGGTGAAGAAATTGTTGTGGTGGAGTGTACGCTGCTCGAGCCTCCGTGGGACGTACCTCAGGAACGGTTTGTGACCTTGATCGCGGGCTTTGACATTGAAAACGCGGAGAGCATTTCGAACCCATTGTTAACTCGCAGTGTAAGCGATTTTGACCAATGGGCGATCGTGCGCGCGAGCTATGGCGCTGTGCTGGAAGAGTGTGACGAGCAAGTGGGTGAATTGTTGGATATATGGCGAAGCGAGGGTCGGACGATCATCGTTACTTCAAATCGTGGCTATCCACTCGGTGAGCACGGTGTGATCGGGCCGGCACATTCACGGATGTATTCGGAGTTGGTCCACGTTCCGTTGCTCATCTGGTGTCCTGAAAATGTGTCTGCAGGTGAGCGAGTTTGCGAAATGTCTCAACCATCAAAATTCTGGAGTTGTCTCGTCGAGAGTTCGTCCCAAAGCCTTTTATTGGAGAGATTTAATGGTTTTTTGATGGCGCATGAAAATCGGGCAGTCACATTCGGACATTCGACACATGTCGGATCGATTCGGACATCGAATTGGACACTTCTTTTGGCTGATGACGGTAACGATTCGATCGCAAATGCAATCTCTGCCGATTGTTCCGCACGGCTTTATGCTTATCCGAACGATAGTTACGAATTAAACGATCTTGCGGATCGTGAGCAAGAACTGGTGGAAAAACTGACACTTTTCCCGTCAAGCTGACGATTATTCCACTTGGATCGTTGATGTGATGCACGAAGTTTTTGAGGAATTACTTGAATCGTTTTTAGCAATTCGGTAGGCTCTTCCGAGTACAACGAATGCGTAAGCTGGTTGAAATTGACCGTTTACGCAACTCACGCATGATGCACCTCGAACACGATGTTTAACGACATTCCCGCGTATTCAGGTTGAATAACGCTTGTCGTAACACGTTCGAGTCGTCAATTTCGTGAAATTGAAATTTATCCTGACAATTATTCTCTCACTAACAATCCGGGTAACACGATGAGTTCTGCCGCTGATCGCCACAAGTGGACGAGCCTCCTCAAGAAAAAGAATCGTCAGCAACGACGAACGCACTCCGAAGCGAAGAATCGTTCGGCTTTACGTGTGACGGAACTTGAAGACCGGGTGACACCGGCGCTTTTGAGTTACTACCCGGCAGAAGGTAATGCCAATGACTTCAACCTTCTGAACAATGGATCGCTGCAGAACGGTGCCACATTCGCAGCCGGGAAGTTTGGTCAGGCATTCAGTCTGGATGGCGCGAACGATCACGTTTTGACGTCGCGACAAATTGCCAATGATTTCACGATTGCGGCTTGGATTAAGACTTCGACCGCTACCAGCGGCGGAAGCAACTTTTTTGAAGGACATCCCGTAGTCACGGCCGAAGTTGGTGGAGTTACCAACGACTTCGGCACAACGATCATCAATGAACGATTTGCGTTTGGCGTTGGCAATCCGGATCAGACGATTCAATCGACCACGGATGTCGTTGACGGAATGTGGCACCATGTTGCTGCTGTACGTCAGGGAAACAAGATTAGTGTCTATGTCGATGGCAAGCTCGAGAATAGTCTGAACGCCGCAAATGGAGGACCATTGACGACCAGTGCCAAACTGGTGATTGGTGGCGATCTAGTCAATAATCGGTATTTCCCAGGATTGATCGATGATGTGCGGATCGACAATGCCGCACTCAGCGACGCCGAAATCGCAACCCTGGCCGGCCAAACCGTCATTGCCGAGGACTTTGCGGGTGGTGTTCTGCCGGCGTTCCTGGAGCAAAAGGGGCCATCGGTCACGTTCGCGGCCGGTCAGGCCCAGTTCAACGGCGGTAGCGATGCAAACCGGACGAACCTCCGGACCATTGAAGGCAGTTACTTCGGCAGGGATTTTGTGGCCGAAGTTGATGTCACAACGAACAACAATATTTCGTTTTTCGGCTTTGGTACTGCTGTACCGGCAACTGAGCCAACCGACCCAAGCATTCACTCACGATTCCATTCGCCCTCGATTCAGACGGGCCGTATCGACATTTACGACACTGGTTCAGGAGCGCAGACTTTTGCGAACATTCCCAGCACTGGTCCCCACCGACTACGGTTTGTCTGGGACGCGACGGCACAAACGGGACAATTGTTCGTGGACGCGAATTATGTCGGTGGCGCATTCGTCACCGATTTTTCCAGTGCCATGGTCAACGGGGCGGACAATGGATTCACCGCAACGAACGCGCATGTGTTCTTCGGCGCGTCTGACGGTGTGACCTTCGACAACCTCCAGATCCGTAGCAGCCCGCCGGTCATCGTTGGCACGCTCTCCGCAACTCTCGTCGGCACGACTCTAACGGTCACCGACACCGACGCGACCGGTCTCGACAACACACTGACGGCCGTCGTGTCGGGCACGAACCTCGTCATCACTGACGCGACCGAAGCGTTTACCGGTGCTCCAACCGGAGGAACGCTCAGCAACGGCAACAAGACCTTGACGATTCCTCTCGCGTCCGTCACCGCTCTCGTCTTGAATACTATGGGCGGCAGTGACTTCCTCACCGCGGACTTCACCGGTGGCAACCTGCCAACAACGACTTTCAATGGTGGCACTGGCATTACCGACAAGCTGGCTATTACGGGTGGTAGCACTACGACACAGACGTTCAACTTCACCAACGAGAATGACGGTAGCGTCGTACTCGCCGGTGCGATTGCGGGCACCGTCAATTACACCGGTCTCGAACCCGTTACGTCCACGATCAACGCAACAAACGTCGTCCTCAATTACAGCGGCGCTTCCGAGACGATCACCGTCACCGCCAGCGGCGCACAGACATCGGTCGATTCGACAGCCGGTGAAATCGTGACGTTCAACAACCCGACGGGTCTGCTGGAGATCAATTCCGGCGATGGAACCGACACGATCAACGTCAATAGCTTCGGTACGGGGTTCGGAGCGGCTCTCGATATCGATGGCGAAGCGGGTACGGGTGACACGGTCAACCTGAACGCCGCTGTCACGTTCGCCGCAGGCAAGAACCTCACCGTCGCTGCGGAAACGATCAACGTTGCGGCCGCTCAAGTTTTGAGCGGTACGGGTGCGATTAACTTGACCGCAGGACAGAACATTCTGGTGAGTGCGAATCTTACGGGCGGAACCGGTGGCACGACGATCTCCGCCAACGGTACGGCGGCACTCAACACGATCGGTGTGAAAGTCCAAAGCGGTGCCGTAGTGACTGCAACGGGTGCGGGTGCCGTGTCGGTGACCGGTACCGGCAGCGCCGGCGCGAGTTCGAATTTCGGCGTTCAAGTGACCGGTACTGGTTCAAAAATTTCCTCGGGCGGTGGGAATGTCAGCGTGACCGGGACTGGGAATGGCGCTAGTTCCACAGGCGTCTATGTTTTTTCCGGCAGTCAGATTACATCCGGCGGCACCGGGACCGTGACCGTGCAGGGAACTTCTAACACGAGCAATGGCGTCGGCGTGCTATTGGACGCAGCGTCAAGTATCTCGTCGGGCGGCTCCGGAAAGGTTAGCGTGACGGGGATCGCAACTGGTTCCGGTCGAGGAGTCTGGGTGTTCGTGAATTCCCAGATCACGTCCGGTGGCGGCGATGTGACGGTCAATGGGACATCGGGACCCGGTGCGACCAATGACAATATGGGTGTGCTGGTTGAGAATGTGAATGCAGGGCAACCCGGGATCACTTCGGGCGGTAATGGCAATGTAACGATCATCGGCCAGGGAGGTGGCTCCGGAGCCAGCGCGAACAACAACGGTGTCTGGTTGAGATTGGACAATGCGATCGTGAGCGCAGGCGGAAGCGGAACGCTGACCATTCAGGGCACAGGCGGAACGGGATCGGGTGGATTGAACCACGGTGTTCGGATCGACGGTGTCGGATCGAAGATGACCACTGGCGGCGGCAACGTCTCCGTCACGGGCGTAGGCGGGACTGGTGGGACGGGCGGCTCCGGCATCGGCAACCTTGGCGTCTATCTTACTTCAAGCAATACGATCATGTCGGGCGGCAGTGGATCAGTAACCGTCCTGGGCACGGGTGGTACCTCCAACGGCGATAACAATTTTGGCCTATATATTGTGAATTCCGGTCAAATCACCTCGTCAGGTGGCAATGTCCAAGTCACGGGAATTGGCGGTTCCGGCTCCGGACTGGGCAACGTTGGTGTTTATATTCGAGAAAATTCCACCAAGATCTCTTCAGGTGGTGCGGGCACGGTCGGCGTGACCGGAATAGGCGGCGGCGGATCCGGATCGGGTAATTTCAACCACGGCGTATTCGTGTTGAATGCGGCTCAGATCACCTCTGGCGGAACAGGTAATGTTACCGTGACGGGAACCGGTGGCACCGGCAATGGGATAAGCAACTTTGGGGTTTGGGTTCTCGAGAGCAATTCGAAGATCACTTCCGGCGGCGGTCAAATTTTTGTCTCAGCGACCGGAAACTCCAAGACGAATCCGGCTGTGGCCCTGGCTGTGCAAAACAACGGTTCCATAACGTCTGGCAGCAACGCATCCATCTTCATCACCGCCGATAGCGTGGATTTGCTTTCGGGCACGTCGATCAACTCCGGCACCGGCACGACGACGCTCCAACCACGCACGGCCGGCACGAAGGTGGACCTCGGCGGCGGGGACGTCCTCGCCGGCAGCCCGCTGACGCTCGGTCTGACCGACGCGGAACTCGACCGCGTGACGGCCGGCACCATTCAAGTCGGCAACGCCTCGACCGGCAATATCAACGTCTCGTCGCCGATCACGATCAGCACGAACCTGAACTTGACCGCCGCCGGCGGCAAGACCGCTACCCTCGGGTCAAGCATCAACGCGGGCACCGGCAATGTGACCTTCACGGGCGCAACCGGGGCTGTTTCCGTCGTCTCGAATAGCACCTGGCTCCAGAGCACCGTGATCGACGGGCCGACCGGCAATGGCACTTGGACACCGACGCGGTTCACACCACCCGCAGTGGCCACGTTCACGATTCCTGTGTCGATCGGCAATCAAGCGGGGATCGATGGTACGGACGTCGCCGATATCGGGGGCGGAGCCCAGCCGATCCGCTCGTTCGCGGGTACGTATTTCTACCGCACAACGTTCACGCTGCCGACAGCGACAGGCATCACCGCGAATATTCGGCTCTCCGTGGACAACGATGCCCAGGTCTTCATCAATGGCCAGGAAGTCGCACGCGAAGTCACTCTTACGGTAGACAACTTCAATGGCCCGAACTACCCGCAGTTTCGCATTAATCCGGACGGGAGCATCGACAACGTCGTCCAATTCGACACGACGTTCAACTTCACGAACTGGATCGCTGGAACCAACGAACTTGTTGTCGCGGTGCGAAATACCGACGGCGGCGACTCGGGCGGGCTCGTGTTCCGCATGGATATCACTGTGGATCAGGCGATCACGATCGTTCCGTCCGGAACCGGCGTGGACGTGACCGCGAACAAGACCTCGCTCGGCACCAACAATACGCTCGGCATCGCCATCAATGGCACGACTGTCGATACGCAGTACCAGCAACTGAACGTCGCCGGTGGCATCGACATCACCGGCTCGAAATTGCTATTGAGCGGTTCCCACATTCCGGTGTCGGGAAACAGCTTCGTCATCGTGAACAACGACGGCGTGGATCCGGTCGTCGGCACCTTCGCTGGCCTGGCGGAAGGTGCGAAGGTCTCTTTCGCCGGCGGTGACCTTTACATCACCTACATGGGTGGTGACGGTAACGATGTCGTGCTGAATTTCGACCCGGTCGTCAACGGCACGGCCGGCGGAGATACGCTCGTCGTCACGCCGACGGTGACAGGTTACAACTACCAGTTGAATGCCAACCCGGTCGTCAGCGTTGTCGGCACTGCGCCGCTCACGTTCAATGGCCTCGATGGCGACGACACCATGATCGTGAACCTGAACGCGTTCAACATCCCAACAATCATCTATGACGGTGGCAATCAGGATACGCCTGCGACGGCAGGTGCGAATGCGGTCTTTGGCGATGTTTTGGTGGTCCGTGATACGGCCGGGCATACGGCGACCTATACCAGCGCCGCGACGTTGCCAGTCAATGGCTTCGCCGGTACGGTCGCTGTGTTGGGCGAAGCGACGATCAGTTTCACCGGTCTTGAACCGGTCGACCTGATCGGCTTGGCGATCGTGAACGTCAATTTCGCAAACGGCAACGAGGTGATCTCGATCGCCAACGGCAAAGACTCGGGAACGAACTCACTCGATGCGATCGTGGTCAGCGGGACGTCGGGCGGCGTTGGTTTCGAACAGGTCCACCTGCGGAACAACGCACTGGTGAACATCAATACCGTAACCGGTGGCAGCGATGGCAACGACACCATGACGATCGCCAGCGCGGACAACGCCCACGGCAATGCAAATCTGTCCATCAACACCGGCGCGGGCGCGGACAGCGTCAACGTGACCGGTGGGGCGAACTTCAGCAACACAATCTCAATCAACACGGTCGATCTGACGACGTCGGCTGGCCTGTTGGCGGGTACGGACATTACGATCGACCTGACCGGTAACCTGCTGGCGAACGGTAATATCCAAGTCACGACCGGTAACATCGATATCGACGCCGACGGCTCCGTGACGGCGAACGGTACGGTATTAACAGTGAATACCGGATCCGGGACGATCACTGTCGATGCCGGCACGACACTGTCTGTCGGTGCAGCGGGTCAACTGGCCGGATATACATCCGTCACGACGACTAGCGGCGGCAATACGACATTCGATGGCCAGGTGATCTCCTCAGGTCCGATCTCGATTACTTCCGGCGGTAAGCTTTCAACCTCAGCGCAGATCTTCAGCGATTTTGGCCTTGGTGGCACCATCACGACGTCGAGCGTGGGAGATACGACGTTCCTCGGAGCGGTGCAGATCGACGGAACCGGATCGATCGATGTGACGACGAAGTCGGGCGGCGATCTGTTCATCTCCAACACTCTGTCGACAAACGGCGGCAATGTGACGGGGACCGTCTCCGGAACCGCGTCGGTTACCGCTAGCGGTACAGTAAGCGCCAGCGGATCGGTGAACTTCGCCAGCCAGAAGAGTCTCCTGATCTTAGGCTCTGTTACAGCAGGTACGACCGCGACGTTCTCGTTCGGTCTCGATGATGCCGGCCGCTCAGCGACCGTGACCGCACCCATAAATGGAACCTCGGCCTCCATCACCAGTGACGGAGGCGTCGATAACTTCACCGTCAGCGCGTCCGGCACCGCACCTTTGACGCTCGACGGAGGGGCCCTCGGCGATACCTATACAGTGAATGTCGGTACACTGAATGCCACGGTAAGTGTCGTCGATAGCGGAGTCGGCGGCACCGATACGCTCAATGTCAATGGCACGGCGGTTGGCGATACCTTTGAAGTGAACACCGCGACAAGCGGTGATGCCACGGTCCAGGTGAATGGGAATCAGGTCGTCACTTACACCAAGACGATCGAAGTGATGAATCTCGATGGCGCAGTGGGCGACGATACGTTCAATATCTGGTTTGCTCAAGGTGGCACATCGTTCCTTCCGGCATTGGTCAATATCGTGGAAACCGGTGTGACCGCAGGCGATGTTGCAAATATTTCCGGGACCGATAATGCGGATGTCATCGACGCCAATTACACCGCCGATCGCACAACGAATCTCGGCTCGGAGAGTGTGACATACGGAAACGGCAAGCTCGATACGCTCAACGTCTTCTCCAAGGCGGGCAATGATGTCGTCTACACGAGGGCGGTGCCGCTGGCGGGTGGCGGACCTGTGGTCAACCTCAATGGCGGCAGCCCGTCGAATCCGACTCCGCTTCCGGGCGATATCCTGATTGTCGATGTGACGGGCCAGACCGGCGTTTCGACGGCGAATATCAAAACGCCCGACGGCAGCGTGACCTCGACGTCGCACAATTTGCTGACTTGGGTCGATTTCGAAACAATCCCCACGCCGATCGGTCTGGGCGGTTCGTTCGAATTCGGCACCGCGACTTCGCCTGTGCAGGCCGGACCGTATGTCGTTCCTCCGCCGGCGAGCTATTGGATCGGAGTCAACGGTGCGAACACGTATCCCACCAAGGGGTACTATGGCTGGAATACGCCGGTCAACAGTTACGACCGCGGAAACAATTCGCCGAATCCCGCCAAGACGACGTTCCAGAATCTGCTGCGAGACGGCAACTGGTTCGGACCGGTCAATGTTTCCCGGACGTTCAGCGTCGCCGCGATCGCTGCCGGTGATTACCAGGTCAGTATCACGATCGGCGATACGGCAGTGGTGATGGACAACGTCTACGTGACGATCGAAGGATCGGCTCAACAACTCGTTCCGACGGTCTTCCAGAATCAGTTCATCACGATCGCCGGGGTCGGACAGGATGTGAATAATGACGGGAAGTTGGATATCAGTTTCGTAGATAAAGGCGGAACTCACAGCTACTGGCACGTCAATGCCCTGGATGTGCGTCCGCTCAGCCTGGTTTCACCCGTGACCATCACCCGTGCCGACGGCATGACGACCGCGCTGGTCGCTGACGGTCTGACCAAGACCACATACTTCGCCCACGGTTTCTTCCCGAACTCGGTGGTTACTGTAGCGACGACGAATGGTGCAATCACCACTGCGGATGTGGATGCATTCCTAGTGGGCGTCCAGGTCCTGGCCGATGGCACGGGTAAGGCAACCTTCGAACTGCTGCACCCGACCGGCAACTCCGATGTGACGATCACGGCCAACGCGGCGGTGATCGTGGACGCTATCGGATCATTCACTCAATCGTTCACTTTGACTCCGAGTCAGAAGATCGATTTCAATACACTCACCACGCCGACCGAAACCGGATACCTTGGCTTCACCAAAACCCTCTATGGCGGTTCCGCGACCAACGGTCTGGGATGGTTGCAGCCTGTTCAGTTGGGCGATCGCGGAGCGGCACACGGCAACCTCTTCCGCGACTTCGCCTTTAACTCCATCGGCACTGCGGCACGAGGTGAATTCAACATCGATCTCCCGACGGGTGACCAGCAGGTCATTACGGTTTACCTCGGCGATCCGATCACAAGCCGGGATCGACTGCAGGTGGAAGTCTTCAACGGCACCAGCTACGACATCGCCGCGACCGAAATCGCAACGACACGAACCACCAGCGTGTCCTTCACCGCAACACCAGTGGATATCGGCGGCGGCAACTTCCAGGTGCGCCTGCGGTTCAGCGATCTCGGTGGACCGCAGAACGGCTGGAGCGTGCAGGGCATCGAGTATCGCCGTCTTGTCGATCAGGGCGTGTTGGGAATCACACCGACGGCTGCGGTCGCGGGCGATGGCACCACCATTATGAGTTACAGTGTCTCGGGCGGTGCGGTGGGTGGACTCATTACGATCACTTCGGCCTTCGGTGCCATCCAGGGCACAGATGCCTCCTCGTTCTATGATGGCTTCCAGATTCTGCTCGATGGCAGCGGAAATGGAACCTTCGCCCTCAAGTCGCCAGTCGTCGCGTTCGGTACTCTGGATTCAGCCGTTGGTCTCGTGAGTGTGAACGGCTCGCATGCGGGTGGGTTCACACAACAGTACATCGGGTCCAAGACCAGCTTCGATTTTGGTCCGCTCGCCGCACCGGTTGCCGGTGGTTTCAAGGGTCTGAGTGGTTCGACCAAATTCAACGCCCTTGCCGGTTTTGGGTTCAAGACTGCGGTGGGCGATTTCGATCGCAATCCCGCTTCGTTCCCGAATGTCGGAGCTACGGCCACGCCCGACCTCTTCCGCGACGGGGCCTGGGGTTCGGGAACCGGAGCGTTCCGCATTCTGGTGGAAGCCGGTGCGACCAACGTGCCGATCCGCGTCTACGCCTACGACGCCTACAGCACGCGGGGCAATCTGACGGTTACGGCCGAAGGCGGAGCGAAGCAAACGCTGCCGACCAGCCTGACGGTTCCCGCAGTCTTCGATGTCCTCGGCAGCGATACCAACAATGACGGTATCCTGGATTTCGAGATTTCGGGATTCTCAACCTGGGTGATGAATGGAGTCGAAGTCGGTTGATAGCCGATTGTGAGATTTCCAGTGATAATACTTTAGACGGTGAGTCTCCGACTCACCGTCTTTTGTTTTGGAGTGAGAACAGAGCGAGGATTTTATGGCGGAACGGAGCGCGGTGATTGTTGGGGCGGGTGTGGTCGGAGTGGCTTGCTCGTATGAACTGGCACGCTCGGGATGGAACGTAACCCTCATCGATCAGAGAACCGTCGGCGGTGCTTGTTCGCACGGTAACTGCGGATATGTCTGCCCAAGCCATGTCCTTCCGCATGCGGGTCCGGGTGCGATCTGGAGCACGCTCAAGACGCTCTTTCAGAAAAACTCACCACTGAAGGTGCGACCGGGAACGGTGCTTTCGAATCTCGGTTGGTTTCTCGGTTTCGCCCGCAAGTGCAACGAACGAGACATGCTCGCTGCTGGCCGTGGCATTCAGGCCTTGCTGGATTCCTCCCGTTCGCTCTACGAGGAACTGCTGACGAAGGAAGCCATCGACTGCGAATGGGAAACGAAGGGACTACTCTTCGTCTTCAATTCTGCGAAGGTTTTCGAACATTATTCGCATGTGGACGAACTGCTGCGGAAACAGTTCGCCATGCCGGCGGATCGTTATTCGATGGATGAACTGCTTGCGCTGGAACCGGCGCTGAAACCGGGCAGCGTGTCCGGAGGATATCTCTACCGATCCGATGCGCAACTGCGGCCCGACCGACTTATGGCGCAATGGCGGGGGATCGTTGAACGGATAGGTGTTACGATCCGTGAGAACTGTTCGTTCGAGGGATTCGAGGCGACCGGTTCGAATGTGCGATCGGTGAAAACGAGTACGGGAACTTTGGAGGCGGATGCATTCGTATTGGCGACAGGAGCCTGGACTCCGAAGTGGAAGGCGGAGATTGGCTGCCGGATTCCGATTCAGCCGGGGAAAGGGTTTTCGATCACGATGCCGCGGCCGGCGATCTGCCCTGTGTATCCGCTCATCTTCGAGGAGCATCGCGTGGCGGTGAGCCCGTTTCAGAGTGGGTACAGGATCGGTTCGACGATGGAATTCGCGGGGTACGATGATTCGATGAACCGCGAACGGTTGAAACTTCTCATCGAAGGGGCGGAGTTTTATCTGAAGGAACCGACGTGCGAACCGGTGCAGGAAGAGTGGTGGGGCTGGCGACCAATGGTTTACGACGGCAAGCCGATCATCGACCGTTCGCCGAAGTACTCGAACGTGTTGATCGCGGCCGGTCATGGGATGCTGGGGTTGTCGATGGCGACGGGTACGGGGAAACTGGTACGGGAACTGCTGAACGGGGAACGACCGCACATCGATCCGGCCGCGTATTCGCTCTCGCGATTCTGAGGCGATTGATTTAAGATGGTGACATAGTTGATGAGCGTGAAACCATGACGACTACTCGAAATCCACGGGTCAGCAGCGCCCGATCGGTTGCTGATCTACTTCACGATCTCGGGGACATTCCACCGGAGCGCGTGCGCTTGATCCCATCTCCTGGCAAAGCCACACTTCAGGATCTGATTGAAGCGAATGAGCATCGCGATGGCCCCGTCTGTGAATGGATCGATGGCACAATCGTGGAGAAAGCTGTGGGATTTTTTGAATCATGGATTGGCTCGATCATCAATTCCCTATTCATGGACTACCTCAAGCAGAAGGACTTGGGAATGCTTGCCGGGGAGGCAGGCGTATTGAAGATACTTCCTTCGGTTGGCCGGGCAGGGGACGTGACATTCATTGCATGGTCTAGCTTGCCAGGTGGGAAGCCTCCAGCACGTGAGGACAAGGTGCCGGAGGTGGTGCCTGATCTGGTCGTGGAAGTTCTGAGTGAAAGCAATCGTCCGGCGGAGATGGCGCGGAAGCGGAGCGATTATTTCACGGCGGGTGTGAAGCAAGTCTGGGAGATCGATCCATCGACTGAGACGGCGAAGGCGTATTCCGCAGCGGAGGTGTCTGAAGCGATTGAGAAAGGCGGAGTGCTGCGTGCGGAGGCGATTCTGCCGGGCTTTCAGTTGTCGTTGAGTGAAGTCTTCGCCCGGGCCACCCGAGCGAAGACCGAAGCGTGATCACGAACCGGTCGCGACGAATTCCTTCGCCATCTTTTCACATTGCTCGCCAGTCATTTCGCCTTCCTGAACCCAGACGCGATACTTGAGCTTGAACGGCTTGTCCGGAGTGAGGTCGTATTCGAAGTAATCGCCAAACCGGCCGTAGTCGCGTTCGCTGCCGCGCGTTTCGCCAGGATTCTCCGGGTGATTAATCCGCAGGGCGGTGTACCGTTGACCATCGAGGACGAAACTCATCGCATTCCATGGCATGTTAATCGTCTTCGGATCCTTCTTGCCTTTCGGCTCCCAGTTGCGGGTTTCGCCGGGTTTGCCTTTACCGTCCGGGCGGAGGTAGTACGTTTGCTTCGCGGTCTTCATGGCGACGTCCTGATTCGCACGGAAATGGAACCCCGCGTGCTGAGGGTCGCCGTCGAGGCGAACCTTCGGCAGCGTGGTCGCGAGCGTGGTGGACCAGTCGATCTGCGTTCCACCATTCGGGCACGATACGGTGACGGTGCGGACTTCCTCGGCAAAGGTGGCGCCGTCGCTGCCGTGCCAGCTGATCGCGGCTGTGTGCGAGGCGGATTTTTCGTCCGCCGTCATGCTGAGAATCTTGTCGCAGGTGCTGTAGACGTTGTCCTTACCGTGCCAGATGTCGGCGGTCTTCTTGTTGCCGTAGCTGATGCGGTTGAAGCCGAAAAACAGTCCACGGTGGTGCGGGAACTTGAAATCCTTCGTGAGCGGATGGGCACCGCTGCTGAGGTTCTTCTGACCGGTCTTCGGATCGAAGACCTGATGGAACGGCTTGAAACTCATGTAGTGCGATTCTTGGTTCGTTCCGTCGCGGGGCTTATTGACGAAGCGTAGGACATTGCGGTCCCCATATTTCACATCGATATGTTCGCCTTTGGTTTCGACGAACTGGAATTTCGGCTCGGCGGCGAACGCCGTCGCGGCGAGCAGTACGAGAGTGCCGGAGAGGATGCGTTTCATGGTTCTCACTTGCTGAAAACGAATTTCTTGGGGTTGCCGGTGCCCAGCGCTCCGCCGTTCGGCCGCCACAGCACCACGGATTCGATCTCTTTGGCCAGTGCGAAATCCTTGTCCGTGATTCCGCCGGCGTCGTGCGTCTTGAGCTTCACCCAGATCTTACCCCAGGTGACAGCCAGATCCGCATGATGCCACGCCGCCTCGCACAGATAACCAATGGCATTCACCGCCATCAGCGTCTGCGGCCAGCCGTCCGTATTGTATTTGCGCCGAATCCAGCCGTCTTCGAGATACCACTCCGTCAGGCCATGTTCCTGAAGTTTTTCCACAATTTCGGCATCAGAATAGATTGGCTTGCTCATCGGTGATCCTCCAGATGTTCCAGGTCGCCTCTATCGCCAGCATAGCGGAGGATCTGCCAAACTTCGACGAACGAATGACCTGCGCCTTTCCTCAATGACCATTCTCCCATACCCCAAACGTCATGAACCAGAGACTCCAACAACTCTTCCGCGAGCGGGCTTTGCAGTTCGGGGACTTCACGCTCGCCTCCGGAAAAAAATCGACGTACTACGTCAACTCGAAGAAAGTGCTCTTCCACTCGGAAGCGATTGCCCTTCTAGGTGAAGCACTCTACGACGCCACCGCCGATCTCGACTTTCAGGCCATCGGCGGGCTCGAAGTCGGTGCCATCCCCATGGCTGCCGCCGCGCTCACTGCCTTCCACCGCCATGGCCGCACCATGGAAGGCTTCTTCGTCCGCAAGCAGGCCAAAGAGCACGGCAGCAAGGAACGCGTCGAGGGTCAGGTACAGAGTGGCGATCGCGTGGTCGTCATCGACGACGTGCTCACGACCGGCGGAAGCGTGATTCAGGCGATTGACGCCGTCGAAGCGCTCGGCGCTACGGTGCTCCGCGTCGTCTGCATCTGCGACCGGCTCCAGGGCGCACGCGAAGCGCTGGCGAAGTACGACTTCCGCCCGATCTTCACCATCCGCGACTTCGGCATCGAACCACCCAAGGAACAAGGATGAGCGAGCAACCATTCGATCTCGCGGCTGAAGAAGCCCGGATTCGCATGGGCGGCGGCGAGAAAGCCATCGCCCGGCAGCACGAAAAAGGCCGCCTCACTGCCCGCGAGCGCATCGCCAAACTGCTCGACGGCGAACTCCTCGAACTCGGCCTCTGGGCTGCTGATGGCATGTACGCCGAATGGGGCGGGGCGCCGTCCGCAGGCGTCGTCACCGGCATTGGCATGGTCGAAGGCCGCAGCGTGATGATTATCGCCAACGACGCCACCGTGAAGGCGGGTGCGTTCTTCCCGATGACGTGCAAAAAGGTGTTGCGTGCTCAGCGCATCGCCATGGAGAACCGCCTCCCGCTCGTTTACCTCGTCGATTCCGCCGGCGTGTTCCTGCCTCTTCAGGATGAAGTTTTCCCGGACGAAGACGACTTCGGCCGCATCTTCCGCAACAACGCCGTCATCTCCGCCAGCGGGATTCCGCAATTCGCCGCTATCATGGGCAACTGCGTCGCCGGCGGCGGCTACCTGCCCGTGCTCTGTGACAAGCTGCTGATGACCGAAGGCAGCGGCTTGTATCTGGCCGGACCCGCACTCGTGAAAGCCGCAATAGGTCAGGTGGTTGAGAGCGAGGAACTCGGCGGTGCGAAGATGCACGCCAGCATCAGCGGCACGATCGACTATCGGGAGAACGATGATGATAGCTGTCTCGAACGACTGAAGCGATTGATTGGAATGCTTCCACTGAACATGGGACGTAAGTCCCCCGAAAAAGAAAGTAATCTGAGCGGGGGACGGGAGTCCCCCGCGTTATCAGACTCGGGGGACTCACGTCCCCCGCTCAGGAAGACAAAAGGCTCGGAGGACTCACGTCCGCCGCTCAGCGATTCCGACGACGTCCGCGATCTCATCGCGAACCTTCTCGATGACGGTCCCTTCGATGAATACAAGGCGGAGTATGGCGAAACCGTCGTCTGCGGGACTGGGCGCCTGAACGGAATTCCCATCGGCATTGTGGCCAACCAGACGAAGCGCGTGAAGTCCGCCACGGGTGCGCTTCAGTTCGGCGGCGTGCTTTACGTGGACTCCGCCGAGAAGGCGGCGCGGTTCGTGATGGATTGCAATCAGACGCGTGTGCCGATCCTTTTCATTCAGAACGTCAACGGCTTTATGGTCGGTCGCGATTCGGAGCAGGCGGGGATCATCAAGGCAGGTGCGAAGCTGGTGAACGCCATCAGCAACAGCGTGGTGCCGAAGCTCACGCTGATCACCGGCGGTTCGTTTGGGGCGGGGAATTATGCGTTGTGCGGCAAGGCGTTCGACCCGCGGTTCATCTTCGCCTGGCCAAGCGCCAAGTACGCCGTCATGGGCGGCAATCAGGCGGCGAATACGCTTCTGGACGTGCAAGTGCAGGCACTCAAACGGGCGGGGAAGGAACCGGATGCGGAGGAACTGGCGGAGCTGCGGGACAAGGTGAAGGCGAGTTATGAACAGCAGACGGACATCCGCTATGCGGCGGCCCGTTTGTGGGTGGATGCGATCATTTTGCCTGAAGAAACGCGGGCGGTGCTGAACCGGGCGTTGAGGATCGCGACACGCCACGATGACGGCCGCGAGTTCAAGACCGGAGTCTTTCAGGTTTAGGGCTTGGCAAGTTCAATTATGATTCGACCTCCGAAGTCGAAACCGGACTTCGGAGGTCAGCAGGGTAATAACCGATCAACTTCCAGCAATTCACAATCAGCCGTTCGCTGTCGGTGCTTCTGCCTTCTCAGACATCATCCTGTTGAACCGAGCAGCGATCGGAGCATAGAACACGAGGATCAGCAGCACCGCTCCGCCGAGCATGGCGAAGTAGACACCTGGAGACATCAGCGGATACAGCTGCGTGATCGGTGCATTGATGAGCAGATTGGCAAGGAACACGATCGAAAGCCAGCAGGCGGTGACGAAGCTCTTCATGCTGTCGGGAGCCGCCACGAATGCCAGTTCAAGCCCTGTGATGGAAACGAGGATTTCCGCGATCGTCAGAATCAGATACGCGAAGACCTGCCACCAAACAGTTACGCGTTCCGACGGTTTCACCCAGTCGATCTCTTCCAGCGTGGCTTTCGCGGCGTCCGCTTTCACGTCTTTCAGATCGTCGCCATATTTGATGGTGGATTCATGAACTCCACCGTCTGTCAAATCAATCGACTGAGGAGAGGAAACGGCATGCCCGCCAACCACCTGAAACGTTTTGGAATTGGAGAGCGAGATCGTTCCGGTGACGAGTTCGAGTTTCTTGTTGTCTTTGTTGTAATTCCAGTCTTTCCCTTCGATGATCACTCCGCCGAAGTTTGCGGTGCCGGCGGAAATGGAATCCAGAGCTTTCTCCGACATCGGTAGGATGATTTCGCCTTCGGGGAAAATGAGTTTGATCTTCTTCTCGGCTGTGCCAGCCATGAAACCGGCCAGACTCATGATCACCATACTCAATCCCGTGAGGAGGAATCCCAGAGCGATCTTGCTGGTCGCCTTCATCGGGTAAAACTTGAAGAACGCGACACTCACGGGAACCAGCAACACGATGAACAGCGGATTGAACGCTTGAATGGAGTCGGGCGGAGTCGGGGTGCCGAACAGCGTGCAGTCCATGTAGGTGTTGGCGAAGAAAATCCAGGTGCTGGCGGATTGATCGAAGATCGCCCAGAAGAACATCACGGTGAGGAAGAGCAAGCCGATCTTGCTTAAGGTTTCGATCTTGAGCTTACGATCCGCTTCCTTGTCTTCCGGCGAGACATAGTGCGTGTAAACGGGTAAACCAGTGACGGTTTTGCCGACCGGGGCCTGAGTTCCCGGCTCACCCACGACTCGGCGCGTGATGCTTTCCTTGGCGTAGAATCGTTTCCCGGCGGCGAAGATCATGAGCGCCAGCGCCATCAGCCCCGCTGGAAACAGGAACGCAATCTGATAGCCGTAGTTGGTGCGGAGGATCGGCATTGAAACCTGAGACAGGAACGCGCCAATGTTGATCGCCATATAGAACCACGAGAACGCACTCGTTCTCAACTGCGTCTGCCCGGGTCTCTGCTGATCGTAGGTCAGTCCCATAAGCGTCGAGATATTCGGTTTGATGACCCCCGAACCCATCGCCAGACAGAGCAAGGCGAAGAAGACGATGTATCGATTTTCAATTCCCACAATGAACTGAGCCGCAACATATGGCACACTGAACAGGACGATCGTCCAATACTTGCCGAGGAAATTGTCCGCCACCCAGCCGCCAATCAACGGGAAGAAGTAACAGGCCGCGATGAACAGCGACATGTACGTTCCCGCATCCCCCTTATCCACTCCCAACCGGTCCGTCATGTAGAGCGCGAGGATAGCACGCATGCCGTAGTACGAACACCGTTCCGCGAATTCACCCCAGAAGAAAAACCAGAATCCGATCGGGTGGTTTGTAGAAATGTCGGGTTGAGGAGCTGTCACATCATGCAGTTCGGCAGCGGTAGGCACAGTTCATCCCTTTCGTTAGCGGGCACGCGGGAGAAGCGTTGGAGGGGTTTTGATCATACCATACTAAGATTTGGCGTCCACATCGACTCGGAAAATTCCGGATCATAAATGCGCTTGTCCCGCCCGCAATTTGCGTTACGATGACTTTCGCCGCCGGATGATTCCTCCAAACCAATCTCCCACGATCCGAACGGCCCTACGGAGTCAAGACTCATGTTACGTCGGACGATCCTCCAATACGCACTGGGTACCCTCGTACTCGGTTCGTTCTCCATCACCCTCCCCGCCGAGGACCCCAACGGACCCGCACCCGCGCGAGCCATCGAACGCAAAGACCCCAAGTTCGATGACCTCATCGGCAAAGACGCCAAGATCGAGGAACTCGTCGCCGGCTTCACCTGGTCCGAAGGACCGGTCTGGGACAAGAAGAACTCGCAGGTACTCTTCTGCGACATCCCCAACAACCGTATCCATCGCTGGTCGATGAAAGACGGCCTGCACATCTTCCTTGAGCCGAGCGGTTACACCGGCAAAGAGAAGTTCACCGGTTACGAACCCGGCTCCAATGGATTGACGTTCAACAAGGACGGGCATCTTGTGCTCTGCCAGCACGGCGATCGACGCGTGGCGAAACTCGTGGACGGCAAGTTCGTCACGCTGGCGGACAAGTACATGGGCAAGCGCCTCAACAGCCCGAATGATCTGGTGTACCACCCGAACGGCGATCTCTACTTCACCGATCCGCCGTACGGCCTGCCGAAGATCATGGAAGACCCCGCAAAGGAACTCGACTTCCAGGGCGTGTATCGCTTGAAGCCCAACGGCGAACTGACGCTGCTCACGAAGGTCATGTCGCGGCCGAACGGGATCGGACTGTCACCGGATGCGAAGACGCTGTATGTGGCGAACTCCGATCCGGAGAAGGCGATCTGGATGAGCTTCCCGGTGAAGGATGACGGCACGCTTGGCGACGGAAAGCAACTTTATGACACCACCGACCTCGTGAAGGCGAAGCGGCCCGGCCTGCCGGACGGACTGAAGGTGGACCAGAGCGGGAATGTGTGGGCAACAGGCCCGGGCGGTGTGTTCGTGTTTGGCCCGGATGGTAAGCATCTGGGGACAATCGTGACCAACGACAAAACGGGCAACTGCTGCTTTGGTGACGACGGGAGCACCTTGTACATTTGTGCAAACCATCACCTGATCCGGATCAAGACCAAAGTGAAAGGGCTGGGGTTCTAGTTTGTGATTTATTCTTATCGTGAACTTATTATCAGGTTTGATCAAAATCGGACTCCGCCAAGTGAATGAGCATCAGGTGGCGGAGTCCTCGATAACGATTTCATGATTTCAAACGATAATTCGAAAAAACAGGTAAAATCACCGAATTTCCTCATCATCCAAAAGATCATCATGACACCACTGTCCCGACGTGACGCTCTCAAGGCCGCAGCCGCTGGCGCGATTCTCACCACTCAATCTCAGGCGCAAGCGCAGGCTCCTGCGAAGCCCGGCCTGACGGTGCGGATGAATCAGCCGCGGAATCTGGAATCCGATTTCGGCGGTGTAAATTCGCAGCTGACTCCGACAGATCAGTTTTTTATTCGCAGTCACTTCGCGGTGCCGACGATCGATGCGAAGACGTGGCGGTTGAAAGTGGAAGGGGCTGTGGAGAACCCGCTGGAACTGACGCTGGATGACATTCAGGGGATGGCGTCGGTGACGATGCCGATCGCGCTGGAGTGTGCGGGGAATGGGCGTGTGTTTCTGGTTCCGGCGGTGCGAGGTTTGCAGTGGCAATTTGGTGCGGTGGGAAATGCGGAGTGGACCGGCGTGCCGTTATCCGCCATACTGGAGAAGGCGAAAGCGAAGGCGAGTGCCAAAGAAGTCGTGCTTGTGGGTACGGATCAGGGGACGATCGGCGGTGATCATCCGACGCCGGGCCCGATTCATTACGATCGGAGTATCCCGATCGAGAAGGCGAAGAAGCCGGAAGTGCTTCTGGCGTACAAGCAGAATGGGCAAGCGCTGGAACCGTCGCACGGTTTTCCGCTGCGGGCGGTGATTGGCGGTTGGTATGGAATGGCGGCGGTGAAGTGGCTGTCGCGGATTGTGGTCGTTGAGAAGCCGCATGATGGGTTTTGGCAGACGTTCGATTATTCAATTTATGAGCGTCACGACGGCGGACTTGCGACGTTAAAGCCGGTGACGGCGATGCAGCCGAAAGCGCAAATCGCGCGTCCGCTGGTGGGTGAAGTGGTGCCGGCGGGCAAGCCGTACACGATCCGCGGTGCGGCGTGGGCAGGCGAGGCGAGTGTCGGAAAAGTCGAGGTGAGTCTGGACGGCGGAAAGACGTGGAACGAGGCGAAACGATTAGGGAAAGCCGAACCGTTTTCCTGGCAGCAGTGGGAGTTGGGTTGGGAAGTACCCGCACAGGCTGGGTCGGTCAAGCTTCTCTGCCGCTGCACGGACAGCAATGGAAAAGGACAACCTGAGACACGTGACCCGGATCGGCGAACGTACATGATCAATCACCTGATCCCGGTCGAAGTCACGATTCAATAAGTCAGTAAAGGATGAATCGTTATGCGACATTTTCTCTCAACGCTTGCACTCGGTGCGCTGTGTGTGTTGCTTCCATCGGGAAGCCGGGCAGCAGTGGATCCGGAAAAGAACAACGCCGCGATCAAAAAGGGTGTCGAGTATCTGAAGAAGAATGCGTTTTCGAGCATGAATTACGGCACGGGTGCGGCAGCGCTGGCGGGTTTGGCGCTGCTGGAAGCGGAAGTGCCAGCGAGCGATCCGACGATTCAGGCGATTGCGCAGGCGGTCAGAACCGGCGGGCTGGGCGAGAACAAGACCTATCAGCTGGCGTTGGGAATTCTGTTTCTGGACAAGCTGAACGAATCGCGCGATGTGCCGTTGATTCAAGTTTTAGGCGCGCGACTGGTGATGGGTCAGAGCAATATGGGCAGTTGGACATACAGTTGCGGCGATGCGCCGGGCGAAGCGGAGCAATTGCGGTTGGCCGGCACGTTGCGAGCGACGACATCGGGCGGATTGCATCCGGAAGCTGCGCGGATTCTGCGAGCGGGCCGCGGTGCGGGCCAGATGGCGGGTGGTGGAGACAACTCGAATACGCAGTTCGCGATTATCGGGTGCTGGGTCGCCCAGCGGCGCGGCGTTCCCGCCACCAATGCGATCACGGCGATTGATAACTTCTTCCTTCGCACACAAAGTCCCACCGATCACGGCTGGGGTTACACCGCAGGCAGCGGCGGCGCATCGACACCCGCGATGACCTGCGCCGGTCTTCTTGGACTGGCGGTCGGCAAAGCTCAGGACGAAGCGCGGAAGTCCGGGAAAAAACTGGTCGGCGTTGGAAATCCGCAGCCGAAACCCAAAGCTGATGACGATCCGTTCTTCAATCCACCCGGCAAGGACGCGAAACCGAAAAACGATGAAGAAGTACCTGACGACGAAATGGAAGAAGAAGACACAACCAAGAAGAAGCCGCCGACCATCCGCGATATGGCGATCGAGCGTGCGCTGTTGGCACTCGGTCGAATCCTTGGAGCGAAAGCCGGCAATGGGCAGGGAATTGAAGCTGGTCACTGGGGTGGCGTTGGAGACCTTTACTTTGTGTGGTCACTCGAACGGGTCGCCGTGGGGTACGGGCTGGAAACGATCGGTGATGTTGACTGGTACGACTGGGGAACCAAACGGCTCCTTCCTTCACAGCAGGCGGATGGTTCCTGGAATGGATCGCATGGAACAACGGTCGAGACCTCCTTCGCAGTCTTATTCCTGAAAAAATCCAACTTTGTCGCTGACCTGACAAGACAAATTGATGGCAAAGTCCGAGATCCGGGCAACGGCGAGCTCCGCGGGTCGAAAGGCGGACCGATTGCGATTGCTGCGATGGGACGCAAAATCGATCTCAACACCGAAGGCCCGCCCGATCCCAAGAATCCGGAAGCGAGCCGTGTGCGTGGGCCATCCGAAGCCGATCTGATCGCACAGGGGTTGCTCATTCGACAATCCGAAGCCAAATGGGATGCGAAGCTGAAGGCCGCTCGGGAGAACAAGGGCGGGCAGTGGACCGTCGGCTTGGCGCAGGCGATTCCATTCCTTAGTGAAAAACGGACCATCGTCGCTCGCGATGCGCTGGCGGAGCGGTTGACCCGCATGAACGCCAAGACTCTTTCGCGAATGATGAAAGATCGCGATTCGGAACTTCGCCGCGCCGCCTGTCTCGCGACCGCCATGATCGACGAGCGATCGTTGACCCTGGATCTGATCGAGCGCGTCACCGATATCGACGATAGCGTCGTTCGTGCGGCACGTGCGTCGTTGAAAGCAATGTTCAATAAGGATTTTGGCCCACCGACCGGCGCCAACGACGATCGCAAGCGGATCGCACTTGATGAGTGGAAATCCTGGTACACCATCGAAGGACCGAAACCGTAAACTCAATCTGAGAGACGGGTCGGACGGACCATCGTAAGGGTCCGTTCGACCATCAACTGAATGACTATGTCGGGCTTTTCTCTTTCAATCACGTTGATGGGTAAGCCATAAGTTCCCGTACTGATCATGCGCCGGAAATCGCAGGCGAGCATCCGCACGAGATTTCCGCCGAACGAGTCGTGCAGCAGGACTGCGGAACCGTGACCGCTGGCGCATTCGATGACCAACTCTTCAATGTGCTTCAATCGATCCTTGTGCACCGCGGTGAGTTTCTTCAACTGTTCGTTCGGCAAGACCGCAATGGGATCATGCGGAACGGAATAGTACGGACTCGTTTCCCGGCATTGGTCCTCCGGGTAGCCAAGCGACCATGCGAGATCGCAGCGATTCGTGACGAGAGGAATGGGAAGGAACCGCGAGAACGGCTTCATCTGAAAGTTGGGGATTTCACGTTCGAGAACCGAACCGAGTGTGCGATAGGCATGATACGCACCCGCATCAGTCCAGTGCGAATCCTTGCGAAAGTACAGATCGGGCGTGGTCGCTTTCGCTTCACGAATGGCTGGCAGAGGATCGACGATTTCCACTGATTGCTTGAGTAATGCAGTCAGATTCGGAGGCGGATGCCGGCGCATCCAGTCCGGTAAATGTTCAGGATACACACTCGATTTTTCCGGTACCACGATCACGAGATATTTGATTCCGCGTTCCTTCAGCCAGTCTCTTCGTTCCCTCAGGACTTCGGACCACGCCTGCACGCGTTCGATCGGATCCGCCTGGATGACGGGCAAACCGGATGGGCCGACGGAGTTGATGAACATCCATCCATAACGACCCAGAAAGACATTTTCGGCGGTTGAGTCACCCAGACCATCCAGAAGGATCTGGCGGCGGACAGTCAGCAGTTCCTTGCGAAAGCCGATCCGATCGGCGAAGTACGCATCAAAAACGAAGGGAAACGATTGAAATTGCCAGCGTTTGGATGGGAACGGCGGAGCGGGATGCAAGGCTCGATTTTCATTCTGTGGCAATCGGGCTTTTCGCAGGATCGAACCGATAGCCGGGACTCCGATCATCACAAGAAAGACCAGAATCGTGATTCGATGGGACACGTGCGAACGTTGAGGATGGTGATTCGTAGGCTGCGATGAAAGCACAACGGGACGGCCGAGCGTGTTCGTGATCATGTTCGAATCGCCATCGGTTCAGAATCGGAAATAGATAAAAGCGGAATAGGTACTGCCAACATTGGCGGTGATGGAGAGAAACAGCAGAACAGCCAAGAAGCAGACACTCAATGCCGTCGAGTGTAACCGTTTTGGGAGCCAGGAGACGACCGGCAAACAGGCGATGCATCCCACGGCAATCGCCAGCGCTGCCGCATTCGTCATCACGTCGCCAGCAATGTAGGTGCCGTCTGTCTGGCCGAAGAGCGCAGCGAAGATTCCGAATGCCTGTTCGAACGATTGTGAACGGAAGAAAACCCAGCCGAGCATGACCGCAAAAATAGTGAACAAATGTTTTAAGATCGCCGGAACGCGCGGGCCGGGCAGCATCCGTTCCAGAATCAGAAAGAGCCCATGCCAAAGTCCCCAGGCGAGGAAGGTCCAATTCGCACCGTGCCACAGGCCGCAAAGTATAAACACGATCAGCAGATTGCGGTACGTGCTCAACGGCCCGCCACGACTGCCGCCCAACGGAATGTAAACATAATCGCGGAACCAACTCGACAGGCTGATATGCCAACGCCGCCAGAAGTCCGTGACGCTCTTCGCCGAGTAGGGATGATTGAAGTTCTCTGCGAAATCAAAACCGAACATCTTGCCCAGGCCGATGGCCATATCCGAGTAGCCCGAGAAATCGAAATAGATCTGCAATGAGTAACCGAGGATCCCGATCCATGCGGCGGAGCATGCCAATTCCTGTGGCGGAATCTTGAAGACCAGATCGACCATGATCGCGATCGTGTCCGCAAGTAAAAGCTTCTTCGCAAGGCCGATCGTGAAGCGGCGCACACCATCCGCAAAGCGCTCGATCGTGTGATCGCGCGATGACAGGCTGGCAGCGAGATCCGCATAGCGCACGATCGGCCCCGCAATCAGATGCGGGAACAGGAACACGTACACGCCGAAGCGCAGGAAGCTGCGCTCAGCCGGGACGTCACGACGGTAAACGTCCACCACATAACTGATCGCTTGAAACGTGAAGAACGATACACCGATCGGCAGGTTAACATTCGGCGGAGTCAGCCCGAGTGTCGCGGCGATGAACCCCGAGTATTTCAGCCATCCCAAAAGTGAAAGATTGCCAAGGACTGCGACGCAAAGCCAGAGTTTACGTCGATTCGTGCGTTCCAGATGACGGGCGATGCCATAATTGATGATCAGCGATCCGAGCAGGATCCGAACGAATTCCTTCTCGCCCCATGTATAGAAAAACACGCTCGCCGCGAACAGCACGCCATTACGCATCGTCCCCCGTGCCGCTGGCACGAGATAGTACGCCAACAGCACGATCGGCAAAAATGCGTGCAGAAACGTCGGGGACTGGAAATACACTATCGGCCTCCGTGCCGGAATCTCGGGAAGTGTAAAGCGTTTGGCGGCACGATTGCAAGACGAACCCCTCCGCGTTTATACTGACGTCATGATCCTCGGATACAACACCAACGGCTTCGCACACCATCGCCTGATCGATGCCGTCACCATCATTGCGGAACTCGGCTATCGCGGCATCGCTCTGACACCCGACGTGAACCACCTGAATCCGTTCCAAAAGGACCACCTGTTACCCCGACGGCTGAGGAACCTCGACAAGCTGCTCTGGAAGAAACAATTGGACTGCGTCATCGAGACGGGGGCACGCTTCGTTCTCGATCCGTTTCACAAACACCAGCCGACGCTGATCTCGTCGACGGCGGATGGCCGTTACGAACGGCTCGCGTTTCTCCAGCGCTGCCTGAGCATCGCGAAGCGCTTGAATGCCCGGTACGTCAGCTTCTGGTCGGGCGCTTCGATCGATGACGCCTCGCACCGCGTCCTCATGGCCCGGCTCGTGGACGGCTGCCGCCGTCTCGCCGATGCCGCCGAAAAGAAGGGCGTCCGTCTCGCCTTCGAACCCGAACCTGGCATGTTCATCGACACGATGGACAAGTTCGAAGAGCTGCACGCGAAGGTGAACCACCCGCACTTCGGCCTGACGCTCGATGTCGGACATCTCGTCTGCATGAACGAATTGCCCATCGGCGGCGTGATCCGCAAATGGAAGAAGTGGCTCTGGAACCTGCACCTCGACGACATGAAACCCGGCGTGCACGATCACCTGATGTTCGGCGAAGGAACCGTGGATTTCGCGGATGTTTTCTCTGCCCTGCGCGAGATCAAATTCAAAGGGATTGCCTCAGTCGAGCTCAGCCGGCACAGCTACGACGCAGTCAATATCGCAAGGAAATCCAGAGAATTCCTCGATCGATTCTGATCCGGAAATCGTTGTGTTATCGCATTTGTCCCGCATTTCGCGATTTTGAACTTGTTCCATCATCACGCTTCCCGTTATCCTTGGCCGAATCGGGAGGATCCCATGAAGATTTCAAATCGATTTCGTTACGGTCTAACGGCACTCTTGGGTCTTGCAATCGTCGGCTACTTCATCGCGGCGAACTGGACCTGGATCCGTGCCGAATACAGCGTTCGCCAGCTCCGCAACGCGACCGACCAGAACGAGCGCAGAACGCATATCCAATCGCTCCTCGCGCTCAACGACCCCGGCTTCGAAAAAATCCTCAGTTTTCTGCGAACCAACGACCGAACCATCTGTGCGCTGATCGCAAAGGAACTTCCCACTACCGCATCCGATCGCAACCGGATCGTGGCGCTCCTGACGATCCTGCCCGAGTGCGATCAGGCCGGCTGCGAGGCCATCCTCTCCGCCATGCCGGAACTCATCAACAATCCCGATCCTGAACTGATCGAACTCACAATAAAAGCACTCGCCTGCGGATTCCAATCCTCCACCCGCGCCAAGGTGCTTGCCGTTCGACTCGCGGCGCACCCTGCGCTCAATCAGACCGAACTCCTCGTGCCCATGCTTCTCGATCCGGTCCCTGAAGTCCGCATCGCCGCCCTCACCACCATCGGCACCGCCGGCGATTCCTCCATCATCTCCGACGAAGAACTCTTCCGCTGGATGAGCGATCCCGATCCCACCGTCCGCTCCGTCTGCCTCGCCGTCCTCGAAAGCCGCGGACGATCGCTCGAAGAAATCGATCTCGGCCGGCGCCTGAAGCATCCCAAGCCCGAGGAGCGTTTGCAATTGCTCATGGACCTCTCCCGCGAAACCCAGCGCGATATCGGCCCGTGGCTCGAACGGCTCGGCCACGATCCCGAACCCGCGGTCCGGGCCGGAGCGGCGCGAGTCGCCTGCGAACGAAAACTCCTCTACTCCGACTGGGTCGACGAACTCGCCCGCAACGATCCCAGCGCCACCGTCCGCCTCGTCGCCACTTACCACCGCCGCAAAGCCTCCGGACTCATCGAACCCGTGCGCTTCGAAAAATAATATCCATCACAATCAAGAAGCATCACGCACGAAATACGAAACTGGCGAGCGCACTATGCCAGAGATGCTTCTTCATGGCATTCTCCGGGTGAGACGGTGTGCGGATACTTGAGGATCGATCAAGTCAATCGGCATGAGCGATTGCGGTTCCTCGCCCGATTCGCCTCGACTGGTCAAGATCCGATCCCGGTGATCGAATGACTTCGTGTGGAAATGCAGACTCTCATATCGTGTCGTGGAGTTTTCGATGCGCTCGCTTGTACGTGTCGCGTTTGGTCTTCTCCTCGTTGCCATTGTGATTTCCAGTGCCGTGGTCTGGTATCTGTCCCGCGATCCGCTCCCGCCGGAAATTCGAATCGCCGCCGGACAGCCTGACGGCCTCTACTCCTCGTTCGCAGAAGCCTTTGCCAAACGACTTTCTGCTCGTACTGGTCGTCCCGTCCGCGTTCTCACAAGCGTGGGGAGTGAAGCGAACATCGAGTTGCTCCGGAACGGACAAGCCGAACTGGCTCTCGTCCAAACCGCATCGCTTCCTCCGGAAGGACTCGCCAGTATCGCACCAGTGTTTCAGGAGCCGCTCCACTTGATCGCACGAAAAGGAAAAGGCATCCGCTCACCGTCCGACTTGAAAGGTCGGCGTGTGGCGCTTGGTCTGAGTGGATCAAGTATCCGCATCAACGCCCAGACCGTGCTGGCCCACTACGAAATTCCTTTGGAGGATTTGCAGTTTGCCGAGGAGCCTTTTGGCGCTCTGGATACCAATCAGGAAATCGATGCCGCCGTCGTAACAACCGGGTGGATGAACCCGATCGTCGATAAACTCCTGCACCGCCCCGATCTCGAATTGGTATCCATACCCGATCCGGAAGGGTTGTCGCTGCGTTACCCCTGGTTCACACCAACGACGATCCCACGTGGTCTTTATCCGGGTAACAGGCCCGTCCCGTCGGAACCCATTCGAACGATTTCGGTCTCGGCACTGCTCAGTGTGCGTTCCGATGCTTCGGATCGGCTGGTGCAGGAATCGCTGGCGGCCTTGTACGAGTCTGATTTACTGAGTGAATTTCCCGCTGTTCCGACTGCAAAGAATGCACGACAAACCGATCTGGTCGGTCAGCATCCTGCCGTTCTCGTCTATCACGATCCGGCGGTTGCATTCAAACGTCTCACACAAACCATGGAACTGCTTTCGAAATCGAAGGAAGCACTTTTTGGGCTTGGCGCGGCCGCCATACTTGCGTGGGGTTGGCTCCGTCGACGCCGGGAACGTTTTGCCGCACAGGCCGATCGATTGCAAAAGCAGAAGCTCGATGCGTTCATCGCGCAGACTCTGACGGTCGAGTTGGACCAGATGTCCGTTACAGAACCGGAAAAGTTGAGACCATATCTCCGCCAACTGACACTCATCAAACAAAACGCACTGAAGGAACTCACAAGCGAAACCGTCCGTGGCGACCAATTATTCGCGATTTTTCTCTCCCAATGTGCCGCATTGAGCGAGAAGATCCAGATGCGGATGATCTATGGCCAATTGACTGAATACCGGAACAGCGAAACCGCAGTCAGCCCCCGTCCATCTCCCCGCACTGATGATCCCGGGGGAGCTTGACCGTCATCAATGTGATCCGTTCAAGGATGGTTTCAGCAGTTCGCGTGCGATCTCCTGCGGGCTGGGCTTGGCGGGTGGCATGCCCACGGTTCGGCGTTGGCATGGCTCTTTCGAATTTCAAAGCGAACTATTGCCGATGGGGCTGAGCAATTCTTTTGCGACCTCCTGCGGGCTGGGCTTGGCGGGGTCGGCGGCGTATTTGTCCTTCCAGAATGCCCGCAGCGCGATCTGCGCACAGCGCTCCTGGAACTGCGCCGGCGTTTCCTGCAGATCCGGATACTGATCCACGAAGGCGAGCATCTCCAGATACTGTTGTTCGAACGCACCGAGAATTCGCTTCGCCAAGCGCTTCTTGTCGCCCGGCTCCATGTAGGTCAGCTCGACCGCCTTATCGACGCGGCCCGGTCGCGTGCTGATGAATTCGCTGGTGCCATCGGGCAGTTTCCGCGGTTGACCAAGGGCGGGGTCGATCTTCGTGATGTCGTTCGTCGTGACAATCGTAAAGATGCCGTCCGCCCGCTCAACGCCGTCGAGACAGTTCAGCAGACAGTCGAATGTCAGCGGCGGGCCGAACATGCCGCCGGAACGCTTAGTGTCTTTGTGGTCGTCGTCCTTGCGGTCCATCGGCATCATCATGGAGAACATGCTGGACTTCCGGGCGACGTTTTCGCGTCCGTGGAAGACATTGTCGATGTCCTCGATGAGGGCGATGCAGGGGACGTTGACCTGCATTTCGGACCACGCCTTCGTGAGGTCGTGGTTGCCCATTTCGGCGAGGTTGTAGACGTAGATGGGCATGTTGAGGTCTTCGGCGAACGCGCGGGCGAGGGCGGTCTTGCCGGTGCCGGGCGGGCCGTAGAGCATCCATCCGCGTTTCCAGGGAATGCCTTTTTCGATGTACCAGTCTTTGCTCTTCTTCCAGAGTTCGATCTCGCGGATGAGGTCTTTGACCTTCTGGGGGAAGATGAGGTTGTCGAGGGCCTTGCCGTTGAGGGTGCGGGCCTTGCCGAGTTGTTCGGGCGTGTGGGCGAGCAGGCGGTAGCTGCCCTGCTGATACCAGGAAAGCCCGTCAGAGCTGCTGCTGTAGTCGTCGTCGTGGCTGCCGCGTTGGGGGATGAAGTGAATGCAGAAGCGGTTTCTGGCGGCTTCTTCATCCTCGACGGACCAGGAGAGGTTGTTGCGGGCGGCGCACGCGCGGGTGATCAGCTCCTCGACGGGCAGCGTTCCGCGGACGAAGGTGATGGTGGAATAGACCTTCGAGACGCCGGACGGAGTTTCGCCGTTGCCTTTGCTGCTGGTGGCGGCCTTGGCTTCCATCTGGTTGGTGTAGATGAAGGGGAACCAGCCGTTCCAGAAGACGAGGGAGCGGTTGCCGAAGAGTTCGTAGGGGATGAGTCCGTAGCGTCCGTCGCGCTGGTATTCCCAGCTGGCGCCGTACATGCGGTCGTAGTTGCGCAGGCGCTGGTAGTGCAGGATGAGGTAGGCGACGACGGCCTCGTGTGCGGATTCGGTCGGGATTTCGATCCGCTGAATGAAGAGGCTGAAGAACCGCCAGAGCACGCCTTTGATTTTGGACCACATGCTGGCAACGATGCCGAGCACGGCGCCGGCGCCGGCGATGAGCCAGGCGTACGGGCCGAACATTGTGGTGGTATCCATCGCAGCGAACAGGTCAGTCATTCCATCTCCGGGATTTTCAGAGCCAGTGGGACACGCCGAACCGGACGCGGGTTCGGACTGGTGACGGCGGGAAAACGAAAACACCCCTGACGCGCACGGTGCTCCGAAAGGAGACACCGAGCGTGCCAGGGGTGCGGATTTTCAAGTTCAACCGGTACGTTGTACCCGTCGTCGCGGCATTGTACGCAGCTAGTCAAGAGGCATGGAGGAATGATATTCTTTTGCCTATTTCCTCCAGTTCACCATGTCTCGTTTCTCGTGCGTACATTCCCAATTCGCGCCGAACTTGAAGCCATTATCTCGCCGTCGATGGTCTTTGATTCACGATGTATTTTTGACGTAAGTGCTTATGCGGCATAGGCGCTTCCGAAATTTTTGTGTCTTTCCACCGAAGGGTGTGGCAGTGTCGGTGGAAACGTTTATGCTCAGGGCGAAAGTGATCAGATCCCGCAGAATCCGGGCAATCCGCCTATTCCTCAAAACCGCGTTTATCTGTTGACACATCCTGTGCCGATGGTATGAGGACGGCTCTTTGCCTGATACTCGGCACCGGTACGTTCGCGGAGATGGCACATGGAAGCGGCCAACAAGTTCCCATTTCGTCGGACGCTGAAATACGTCGCACTTGCGTACGCCGGCTTCGCGTTGGTCTCGTATGCGATCGATCCGCGAGTTCCCGGTACGGCACGCGTCGTGAACGGCATGACGCCCGAGCAGAAGGCGCTGGCGGACAAGAAGGCCGAACGCGAACGGCTGCTGCCGCACGGCGACGGTACACGTGATGTGCGTGATCCGCAGTGGTCCACCGATCCTGCGGACCCGTTCCCGATGCCGCCCGAGCTGGCGAATGTCAAGCTGATGGAGCAGACGGAAGAGGAAAAGTCCGCGAAGAGTGCGGGGTGCATTGTCTGCCATCAGACGGCTCACGATCCGCACTACAAGGAAACGGTTCGCCTCGGCTGTACGGATTGCCACGGCGGCAACGCCCAATGCACGACTAAGGAAGAGGCGCACCCGAAGTCCCGCTATCCGCAATACTGGGCGTCGTCCGCTAATCCGGTGCGTTCGTACACGCTGCTCAATCTCGAATCGCCGGAGTACATCCGCTTTGTGAATCCGGGTGATTTCCGCATCGCGCACATCAGCTGCGGAACGTCGGGCTGCCATCCGAAAGAAGTTCAGGTGAACCGCAAGCAGATCATGAACACCGGTTGCATGCTCTGGGGTGCGGCGTTGTACAACAACGGTTCCGTGCCGTTCAAGAAGGCCCGTTATGGCGAAGCGTATTCGATGAACGGAGCCGGCCTGCGTATGCTGACCTGGCCTCCGCCGTCCGAAGAGGAGATGGAGAAGAAAGGGGTGCTGCCGTTCCTCGATCCGCTTCCGCGCTTCGAGAACAGTCAGCCGGGGAACATCCTGCGGATCTTCGAACCCGGCGGCCGCTTCCGCCCGGATGTCGGGATTCCGGAACTGAAGGAAGAACCGGGCCGCCCGCGCACCCGCCTGAGCGAACGCGGAATCGGTACCCAGAACCGGACCGACCCCGTGTTCATCGGCCTCACCAAGACCCGCCTCTTCGACCCGACATTGAACTTCCTCGGCACCAACGACAACCCGGGCGACTACCGTAGTAGCGGATGTTCCTCATGCCACGTCGTGTATGCGAACGACCGCTCACCAGTTCACTCCGGGCCGTACGCGAAGCATGGAAACCGCGGGCATACGATCAATACCGACCCCACGATTCCGAAGGGGGAACCCGGCCACCCGATCGAGCACCGCTTCACAAATTCGATTCCGACGAGCCAGTGCATGGTCTGCCACGTTCACCCGGGCACGACCGTCATGAACAGTTACATCGGCTACATGTGGCACGACGAAGACAGCGAGACGGACAAGATCTACCCGGAAAATCAGATCAACCCGACACCGGAACAACTGATCAAGTCGCTAATGCGGAACCCGAACGAAATCGCCGCCAAGAGCAACCTGCGCGATCCAGAGTTCACCGCCGAATCGGCGTCGCTCAACAGCCAGATGACCAAGGCGCAGTTCGGTGATTTTCACAGTCACGGCTGGCTTTACAGCGCCGTTTACAAGCGCGACCGCGTTGGTAACTACCGCGATCACTTCGGAAACATCGTCAACAACCCGACACCTCAGCAACTGATGAACGCGACCGATTTCGCCACGAAAGTCAAGGACTTCCACAAGACGAAGCAACCGACCTCCGAGGTGGCGAGGAAGGCGGAGGATCAGTTCGACAAAGCTCGCGCGGGCGAACCGGTCCACCTGCGGGACATCCACATGGAGAAGGGGATGCACTGCGTGGACTGTCACTTTGTACAGGATGGACACGGGAACAATCGGCTGCACCAGGAAGTGCGGGCCGCGACGGAAATCCTGTGCGTGGACTGCCACGGCACGCCGACGGAATACGCCAATCTGCGGACGTCCGGTCCGGCCAGCTACACCAGCGATCCGGAGGGTCGCGGGCGCAACCTGGCCGCGATGCGCACACCGTTCGGCAAACCGCGCTTTGAAGTCGAGGAACTGCCCGGCGGAAAGAAGCGGATTTTCCAGAATTCGGGCGTCGAGAAGGGCGTACGGTGGGAAGTTGTGCAGACCAAGGACACGATCGACCGCACGAGCGCACGCTACAACGAGAAGTCCACGCTCGCCAAGACCGTGCGCTTCGAGAATGGGCAAATGGTCTGGGGCGAACTGCCACCCGGCAACGAACAATGCGCTGCCCACACCAACAGCAACATGAGCTGCATCGCCTGCCACACGTCGTGGAATCCGAGCTGCTTCGGCTGCCACCTTCCGCAACGGGCCAACATGAAGATGCCGATCCTTCATAACGATGGCGATGTGACGAGAAACTATACCTCCTACTGCTGGCAGACGCTGCGATCAGATATCTTCATGCTCGCCCGCGATGGCGATGTGACGGGGAACAAGATCAACCCGTCGCGATCGTCGTGTGCGGTCCACGTGAGCAGTTACAACAATAACCGCGAATTGATTTACTCTCAGCAGCAGACGATCTCGGCAGATGGTTACGGCGGGACCGCGTTCAGCACCAACGTTCCGCACACGGTGCGCGGACGCGGCTGGCGCGAAACAAAACAGTGTACGGATTGCCACGTTTCAACCAAGAACGACAACAACGCAATCATGGGCCAACTGCTCATGCACGGCACGCAGTTCCTCAATCACATGACGCGTGTCGGCTGGATCGCGGCGGGCGAGGAAGGCCTCTTCGGCGTGACGCTCACGGAGCAGACCGAACCGCAGGCGGTCTTCGGCAGCGACCTGCACAAGGTGGCCTACCCGGACAATTACCAGAAACTCTGCGAGGACAAGTTCATACTCAAGAACGCGCACGAGCACCCGGGCCGCGACGTGGGATACGGCCTCAAGAAGCCGTTTCAGACACACGAAGTCCTGCAGGTGCAAGCACGCGGGGAATATCTCTACGCCGCCTGCGGCAAGAACGGCATCCGCGTCTATGACATCGCCTTCATCGACGATAAAGCCTTCGCCGAGCGGATCACCACCGCTCCCGTATCGCCCGTCGGCCAGAAGTTCTACGCACCCACCAAGGACGCCCGGTACATCACCGCCCCGACATCCGTGGCCGTGGACCCGACCCGCAAGATGAACCCGGCGAACAAGGAACAGCCCGTCCACCTGGTCTTCGGTTTCCTGTATGTCGCCGATGCGGAGGAAGGCCTCATCCTCGTCGGTGCCGGCACGACGATCGACGGAAACCCGATCAACAACTTCCTCAAGCGGGCGGTGACGTTCAACCCTGACGGACTGCTGCATGGCGCTCAGCACGTTCACATTGTCGGCCACTATGCCTACGTGTCGTGCGATGCGGGTCTCGTCGTGGTGAATCTCGATAATCCACTGGAGCCGAAGGTGGAATCGGTGATCGGCGCGCCGTTCCTGCACAAGCCCAAGGCGGTGCAGACCCAGTTCCGCTATTGCTACGTGGTCGACGAGGAAGGGATCAAGATTCTCGATATCTCGGATATCGCGAAGCCGAAGCCGCGAGCGCTCATGCGGATCGACGGACTGCACAACATCTACGTCGCACGCACCTACGCCTACGTGTCTGCTGGCAAACGCGGGATGATGATCCTCGACATCACCAACGCCGAAGAGCCGAAGATTCAGCAGATCTTCAACGCCGACGGCCAGATGAAGGACGTCCGCGATATCAAGCTCGGCATCACCTACAACACTTCGTTCGCCTACGTGGCGGATGGCGAGGGCGGACTGCGCATCGTGCAGCTCAGCTCGCCGCAGAACCCCGGCAACGACGGCTTCAGCCCGCGGCCCAACCCCAAGCTGATCGCCACCTACAAAGTTCCGCACCACGGCAAAGTGCTCGCCGTCGGCAAACCGCTCGACCGCGACCGCGCCGTCGACGAGTCCGGCCACCAGATCGGCGTCTTCGGTCGTGTCGGTGCCCGACCGCTCAATGCGGAGGAGCAGCGGAAGATGTACATGAAGGACGGCAACGTCTGGAAGGTGTCCGACGATCCGAAGGACCCGATCTACCACGACAAGCGCAAGCCGCTCGGTCAGAAATAGTTCAAGTGCACCACCGCCGCTGTCGAGGGCGAGAGCGGCAGTCGACGCCGGATCGGGGTCCATGTCTTTCCGCCGAGTGTGCCACACCCTACGGTGGAAAGACGCCAAATTTTCGGAAGCGCCTATGCGCCATAAGCACTTACGTCGATTTTCATGAGTCGGAAGAATCGTCGCTCCGTCAAGAAAGACTCCGCCGAACGACTGAATCTCCACTATTTCGATCAGAGAACTGAGGTACAATCACCGGGCCCTCTGAACCTTGTCTGTCCGAGGGGTCTCAATAGATTAGCAGTCAGGTCGGATCTTCACACGAAGCCCGGCCTTTTCGCCGCCTTAGCTCAGCGGTAGAGCACCGCTTTCGTAATGTGCGGCGTTCGGGATCGTCGGGACGGGTTGGAACTGCTAAAAAGTGGATTACCGCCGCCTTAGCTCAGCGGTAGAGCACGGCTTTCGTAAAGCCGGGGTCCAGAGTTCAAATCTCTGAGGCGGCTCTTTCCTAAACGCTGCAAGGGTAATACCTTGCAGCGTTTTCTTTTCATATCAGCGAAAAGGTGATCGGGAACTTACGTCGATTATCGTGCGCCTGAAGCATCCACTTTTCTTTACTCCCAACTCCCTCCTACCCGTTGCCACATCTTGACCGCCAGTTCCCGATCATGGGCTGTTTGCCCCTCTGTTTGCCCCCAAGTGTCCTCTCAACGCCCAGAGGAGGATGCCCGCTCCGAGAACGGCACTGACCAGAGAGCCGAGCAGCGTCCCGATTTTTCCGGCCGCTTCCTTCACCGGGAAGTCGGCGACGGGGAAAGCCAGCCCGTTGATGAACAGCGCCATCGTGAACCCGATCCCGGCTAGACACGCCCCGCCGACGAGCATCGGCCAACTGACCCCTTCGGGTAATGCCGTCAGGCCGAGTCGAATCGCCAGCCAGCAGAACAGGAGGATGCCAACCGGCTTCCCGACCGCCAGCCCAGCGGCAATGGCGACGGCGACCGGATCGGACACACCGGACGCTTCGAGTGGCACCCCGGCGTTGGCGAGGGCGAACACCGGCATGATGAGGAACCCGACCCACGGGTGCAGGGCGGTTTCCAGCCGGTGAAGCGGGGACACGGCTTCTCGGGCGGCGAACTGGAGTTGGTCGAGGTCAGCGTACCGTTGCTCGTCCTTCGCGTCGTACCCCCGCAACCGTTCCCACAGCCCGCCGACGACCGCCAAGAACGTCTTGTCGCCCACCCACGCGCTCGCCGGGGTGAGCAGACCGAGGAGTACCCCCGCCACCGTGGGGTGGATGCCCGACTTGTAGACCGCCACCCAGATGACCGCCCCGACGAGGACATACACCCCGACCGACCGCACGCCGGCCCGGTTCAGCCCGTAGGTCAGGCCGATCCCGACGGCGGCTGCGGCGAGCCAGCCCCACGCCAGCGACCCGGTGTACACGAAGGCGATGACCAGCACCGCCCCGAGGTCGTCCACGATGGCGACGGACAGCAGCAGGATTTTCAGGGAGAACGGCACCCGCTTCCCGAACAGGGCGAGGAACCCGACCACGAACGCGATGTCCGTCGCCATCGGGATGGCCCATCCCCGCTGACCCGGCTGGCCCCATTGTAGGGCGAGGTACACGCCGGCCGGCACGACCATCCCGCCGATGGCGGCGAAGACCGGCAGCAGCGCCTTCCGCACCTCGCGGAGTTCCCCGGCGACGATCTCCCGCTTGATCTCCAGCCCGATGACGAAGAAGAAGATCGCCATCAGCCCGTCGTTGATGACGAGGTGGCCGAGGTCGCCGGCCAGTTGGAACCCGCCGACGTTCAACTCGATCTTCGTCTTCCAAATCGCGGCGAACCACCCGGCCAGCGGAGAGTTGGCAAGCACCAGCGCCAGCACGGTGCAGGCGAGCAAAACAACCCCACTGGCCGACTCGATGTGTAGGAACCGGCGAACCGGCGTCAGCCACCGCTCGACCGGGGGTGAGGGCAAACCGATATTAGCTGCGGTCGTCTCGTTCGCCATTACGACTCCTTTCGGTCACGGAGCAGGCTCGCGGCGAGGGCGGACCAGCCGGTCTGGTGGCTGGCCCCGCACCCCCGGCCGGTGTCGCCGTGGTAATACTCGTAGAAGAGGATCAGGTCGCGCCAGTGCGGGTCGTCGGTGTACCGTTGCGTGTCGCCATGGCACGCTCGCCGCCCATCGGGGTCCGGGGTGAACAGCCGCACGAGCCGTGCCGACAACTCGTCCGCCGCCTCGGTGAGCGTCCGCATGTTCCCCGAACCAGTTGGGCATTCGACCCGGAACTCGTCCCCATAGTAAGCCCCGTACCGCCGCAACGCCTCGACCAACAGGAAGTTCACCGGGAACCAGACCGGCCCGCGCCAGTTCGAGTTCCCGCCGAACAAGCCGCTGTCTGCCTCGCCGGGGACGTAGGCAACGGTGTGGTCGGCGTTCCCCGCTCGGAACACATACGGGTTGTCGGCGTGGGTGCGGGACAACGAGCGGACGCCGAACGGCGACAGGAACTCGCCCTCGTCGAAGACGTACCGCAGCAGCCGTTCGAGTTGCTGGCGGGACGGCAGGGAGAGTAGGTAGTTCGGGCGGTCGAGGGGAACGTCCGGGCCGGGGAGTTCGAGGTGGCCCAACACGTCCGGGCGGTGGCGGGCGAACCACCCGAGCCGGCGGCGGAAGTCGGGCAGCTTCTCCAGCACCTCCCGCGAGATCAGTTCGACGGCGAACAGCGGGATCAGCCCGACCATCGACCGCACCTTGAGCGGGATCATCCGCCCGTCCAGGTGCAGGTGGTCGTAGTAGAACCCGTCGCCGTCGTCCCACAGCCCGGTGCCGTCGAGCGTGTTGATGGCCTGGGCGATGGAGACGTAGTGTTCGAGGAACTTGCTCGCCATGTCCTCGTAGGCCGGGTCGTCCTTCGCCAGTTCGAGGGCGATGACCAGCATCTCGGCGCAGAAGAAGGCCATCCACGCCGTCCCGTCGGCCTGCTCCAAATGGCCGCCGGTGGGCAGGGCGTGCGAACGGTCGAACACCCCGATGTTGTCCAGCCCCAGGAACCCGCCGGCGAACAGGTGCTTGCCGGTCATGTCCTTCCGGTTCACCCACCAGGTGAAGTTCAACGCGAGCTTCTGGAACGCCCGCTTCAAGAACACCGTGTCCCGCCGGCCGTCGCGCTCGTACACCCGGCGGCAGGCCCAGGCGTGGACCGGCGGGTTCACGTCGGCGAAGTTGAACTCGTAGGCCGGGATCTGCCCGTTCGGGTGCTGATACCAGTCCCGCAGGAAGCGGAGCAGTTGGTCCTTGGCGAACGGCGCGTCCAGGTCGCCGTGCGGGATCATGTGGAAGGCCGTGTCCCAGACGGCGAACCACGGGAACTCCCACTTGTCCGGCATCGACAGGATGTCGCGGGCGAACAGGTGCGGCCAGTCTTGGTTCGGGTGGGTGCGGTGGGCGGGCGGGGCCGGTTGCGCCGGGTCGCCGGTGAGCCAGTCGCGGACGTGGTAGTAGAAGAACTGCTGCGACCACACCAACCCGGCGCTGCCCTGCCGGAACACCGGCCGCTCGGCGTCGGAGAGCTTCGGGGCGAGCCGGCTGTAGAAGTCGTCGGCCTCAGCGATGCGGGTGGCGAACCCCTTCTCGAAATCCTTCCCGAACGCCGGGCCGGTGATGTCCGCCGACCGCAGCCGTAGCCGGATGGTGGCCGACTGGCCGGGCGACAGATCGACCTTGTACACGGCCGCCGCCTTCGTCCCGCGCTCGTCCGGGTTCACGGCGTCGGCCCGGCCGCCGATCAGCCAGTCGTGGAAGGCGTCCTTGACGAACGGGGCGGGGTTGGTGGAGCCGAACAGCCGGGCGGCGTTCGTCTCGTTGTCGGTGAACACCCACTGTCGCGGCCCGTCGGCGTCCAGCCGGTAGCGGCCGAGGGTCGGGTGTTCGGCCGTCACGCCGTCGCCGTCACGCCACAGTTCCGGCTTGCCCCAGGCGGCCTCGTATCCGCCTCCCCAACTCCAGGTGTTGCGGAACCAGAGGGTCGGCAGAACGTGCAGCGTGGTCGGGTTCGGGGAGCGGTTCGTGAGCGTGACGCGGATCAGGAGGTCGGTCGGGCCGGCTTTGGCGTACTCGGCCGTTACGTCGGCATGGCCGGCGTCGAACACCCCGGTGTCGGTGATCTCGAACTCGGTGTCGTGGAACCCGCGTTCGGCATTGCGGCGGACCAGTTCGGCGTATGGAAACTCGGCCAGCGGGTACTTGTACAGCGCCTTGAGGTGGCTGGCGGTCGGGGTGGCGTCGAGGTAGTAGTAAAGTTCCTTCACGTCCTCGCCGTGGTTGCCCTCGGGGTTGGTCAGCCCGAACAGCCGCTCTTTCAAGATGGGATCGACGCCGTTCCATAGGGCGAGGGCGAAGCCTAACCGACACTCCCGGTCGGTGACGCCGAGCAGCCCGTCCTCGCCCCATCGGTAGGCCCGGCTGCGGGCGTGGTCGTGCGGGAACGACCGCCAGCAGTCGCCGTTTTCGGAGTAGTCTTCCCGCACCGTCCCCCACTGCCGCTCGGACAGGAACGGCCCCCACAGCTTCCACTCGTAAGGATCGGCGGCTGACTCCTCGACCCGACGGCCCTCAGCCGTGTCGTCCATTCGATGGTGTGCGTTCATCTATTGCTCCTCAACTCGTCGGAGGTCGAGCCGGCGGCGGATGTCGGCTGCGATCTGTTCGGGCGAGGGGCCGACATCGACCCGGATCGCCCCTTCGGGCGGTTCGAGCGCGTCGAACTGGCTCCGCAGTAGCGCCGGGTCCATGAAGTGTCCCTCCCGCGCCTCCAGGCGGCTGCGGATCAACTCCTCGCTCCCGGTCAGGTACACGAACCGGATGGTGCCGGGGCAGCCTTGTTCCAACTCATCCCGATACTGCTGCTTGAGCGCCGAGCAAGCCATGACCACGCTCTCACTTCGCCCGCAAGCCGCGTCGATGCGGTCACGCAACGCCGCGAGCCACGGCCGCCGGTCGTCGTCGTCGAGCGGCGTGCCGCCTTGCATTTTCGCCACGTTCGCGGCCGGGTGGAAATCGTCGGCCTCCACGAAGGACCAGCCCAACGACGCGGCCAGAAGTTGGCCGACTGTCGTTTTCCCGGTCCCCGAGACGCCCATCAGGATGATGACCACGCCAGCCCCTCCCGAATTTCCATACTCACCTACGACCACTTACGCCGTCCCCCGCACTTCGGACGGCTTCTCCCGCTGGGTCAAGTTGCGGGCCGTGTTGATGAGGCCGAGGTGGGAGAACGCCTGCGGGAAGTTGCCAAGTTGCCGCTTGGCCGTGGGGTCGTACTCCTCGGCCAACAACCCCACGTCGTTGCGGATCGCCAACAGGTTCTCGAACACCCGTCGGGCGTCGGCGGTACGGCCCATCAGGGCGTAAGCGTCGGCCAGCCAAAACGTGCAGAGCAGGAACGCCCCTTCGCCCTTCGGCAGCCCGTCCACCCCGCTCTCGGTGCGGTAACGGTCTACGAACCCACCCCGGACCAGATCACTCTCGATGGCGGCGACCGTGCCGACGATGCGGGGGTCGGTCGCCGGCAGGAACCCGACGGCCGGCATCACCAGCACCGCCGCATCCACCTCGTCGCTGCCGTAGAACTGGGTGAAGGCGTCCCGCTTTCGGCTGAACCCCCGGTCGCAGATTTCGGCGTGCAACTCGTGACATAGAGACTTCCACCGCTGTACCGGGCCGTCCAGCCCGAACCGCTCCACGTCTTTGATCGCCCGGTCGAACGCCACCCACGCCATCAGCTTCGAGTGGGTGAAGTGCCGCTGCGGGCCACGCACCTCCCAGATGCCCTCGTCCGGTTGCTGCCATACTTCTTCCAGCCGTGCCAGCAACTCCCGCTCCACCCGCCAGCCGCCACTCGGTTTTTCCAACCCGTAGTGGCGGGCGAGGTGCAGGCAGTCCATGACCTCGCCGAACACGTCGAGTTGGAACTGGTCATAGGCACCGTTGCCGATGCGCACCGGCTTCGAGTCCTCGTACCCCGGCAGCCACGGCAGTTCCATCTCGGGCAGCCGCCGCTCGCCGGCCAGCCCGTACATGATGTGCAGTTCGGACCCCTTGCCGGCGACCGCCCGGATCAGCCACTCCCGCCACGCCGCCGCCTCGTCCTTGTACCCGCACTGGATGAGGGCAGTCAGGGTGAACGTGGCGTCCCGCAGCCAGCAGTAGCGGTAGTCCCAGTTCCGCTGACCGCCGATGTGTTCAGGCAGTGAGGTGGTGGGGGCGGCGACGATTCCCCCGGTCGGGGCGTAGGTGAGCGCCTTGAGGGTGACGAGCGAGCGGACGACGGCTTCCCGCCACTCGCCCTGATAGGTGCATTTCGCGGCCCACGCTTGCCACCAGTCCACGGTGGCTTGGACGGCGGCGGGAACATCAACCGGCGGGGGCGGGTCGAGATGCGACGGGTGCCAGTTCAGCACGAAGGAGATTTCTTCGCCTTCCGCCACCTCGAATTCGCCGGTCGCCGCCCACCCTTCGACGGTCAACGGGACGGACGTGCGGAGGTGAATTGTGTCCGGCCCGCCGATGGCGTACACCCCGCCGGCCTCCGGGCGAACCCACGGGGTAACGCTGCCGTAGTCGAACCGGGCGACCAGTTCCGACCGCAACTGTACCCGGCCGCGCACGCCACGGACGACCCGCACGAGGTCCGGCTGGCCGGAACGGATCGGCATACAGTCCGTCAGGGTGACGGTGCCATCGTCCGTCTCGAAGGTGGTGTCGAGAACGAGCGTGTCACCGCGATAGGAGCGGGTGGTTTTGCGAACCGGGCCAGCGGGGGCGACCTGCCACCGCCCGTGATCGGCGGTCCCCAGCAACGCGGCGAAGCAAGCGGGAGAGTCGAACCGGGGGAAGCACAGCCAGTCAATCGACCCGTTGCGGCCGACGAGGGCGGCCGTCTGGCAGTCGCCGATCAGGGCATAGTCTTCGATCCTCGAAGCCATGATATCTCCTCACGCTGTTCGGCCGGGCCGAACGGCGTCGGCTCACGGCTCCATTATTGCTGCTGGCTGGGTCATGTCGTGTCGGTCATCGCCGGAAACGCGACGGTCGAATAGAGTAATAGTAAGTTCTACTTCCCGAAGCGGCCACCGAAGCACTCTGCCCGGTGGGTCGCACGGAACAGCCACCGGCCATGACCATGCAAGCTGAGGATCGGCCATGCCGACTAGGTTCATCATTCTCGGGGCGACGGGCGACTTGACGGCCCGTTATCTCATTCCCGCCCTGACCGAGTTGCGACAGCGGGAACTTCTCCCCCACGGCTCGATCCTGGGAGTCGGTCAAGACGATTGGAACACCGAACAGTTTCGCCGACACATCGCCGACCGCCTCGCCCAGCACCGCCCGAACATCCCCGCCGCCGTCCGAGAAAGCGTCATCAGCGCCCTGGAGTACCGCCGGGCGGATGTGACCGATGCGGATCAACTGACCGCTGCTATCGGCACGTCGGGCGATCCGGTCGCGGTGTACCTCGCACTACCCCCGGCCGTCTTCGAGCCGGTCCTGCGGGCGCTGGCCGCGTCGAAACTGCCGGCCGACAGCCGAGTGGTGATCGAGAAGCCGTTCGGCCACGACCTCGCATCGGCCCGGACGTTGAACGAACTGATCCGACCGGCGTTCCCCGAGCGGTCGGTCTTCCGCATCGACCACTTCCTCGGCAAGCAGACGGTGCAGAACGTCCTCGGGCTGAGGTTCGCCAACCGGGTGTTCGAGTTCCTGTGGAACCGCGAACACGTCGAAAAGGTGGAGATCGTCTGGGACGAAACCGTCGCGCTCGAAGGCCGGGCCGGGTACTACGACCGCTCCGGGGCGCTGCGGGACATGGTGCAGAACCACCTGCTCCAACTGTTGTGCGTGGTGGCGATGGAAGCCCCGGTGTCGTTCACCGAGCGGGACTTCCGCGACCGCAAGGCTGACGTGCTGCGGGCCGTGCGCCGGTTCTCGGCGGACGAGGTGAGCCGGAACACCGTCCGCGCACGCTACACCGCCGGGCGGGTCGGCGACCGGGACGTTCCGAACTATGTGAACGAACCCGGCGTAGAAGCAAGTCGGCAGACGGAGACGTTCGCCGAGGTCACGCTGTTCATCGACAACTGGCGGTGGGCCGGGGTGCCGTTCGTCCTCCGCACGGGCAAGGCGCTGGGGGGAGACCGCAACGAGATCGTCGTCCACTTCCGCCCGGTGCCGCACCTGCCGTTCGAGCAGGCGGCACCGTTAGCCAATGTGCTGCGGTTGCGGCTGAACCCCGACCGGATGGAACTCGGGGTGAACATCAACGGCCCCGGCGACCCGTTCGCCCTCGACCCGGCCACCCTCGCCGCCGAACTTGCCCCGCAAGAGTTGTCGGCCTACGCCCGGCTGCTACTGGACGTGTTCGACGGCAACGCCGTGCTGTCTATCCGGGGAGACGAGGCCGAGGAGTCGTGGCGGATCGTCGAGCCGATCCTGGCGGCGTGGACCGAGGGCAAGGTCGGCATGACGGAGTACGCCGCAGGGTCGAACGGGCCACCGCCGAACAAGACGGACGGGGAGGGAAGATGACGCAGGAGCGCTCACCCGGCAAGCACCGGGTCGTGATCGTCGGCGGCGGGTTCGGCGGGCTGTACTGCGCCCGTGGGCTTCGCCGCAGCCCAGTGGACGTGACCCTGATCGACCGGCGAAACTTCCACCTTTTCCAACCGCTGCTCTATCAGGTGGCGACCGGGGCGCTGTCGCCGGCGAACATCGCCACCCCATTGCGGTGCATCCTGAGCCGGCAGAAGAACTGCGTCGTCCGGCTCGGCGAAGTCGTCGATCTCGACCCGATTGCGCGACAAGTCGTGTTAGCTGACGGGGGGCGGGTGCCGTTCGACACGCTCGTCGTCGCCACCGGGTCCACCCACCATTACTTCGGCAAGTGTGCCGACTGGGAACCCCTCGCACCGGGGCTGAAAACGGTCGAGGACGCGACCGAGATACGCCGCAAACTGCTGTCGGCGTTCGAGCGGGCCGAGCAAGCCGGGCCGGAAGAACGCCGGCGGTTGCTCACGTTCGTCGTGGTCGGCGGCGGCCCGACCGGGGTGGAGATGGCCGGGGCGATCCGCGAACTGGCCGTCCACACGTTGAAGCGGGACTTCCGGTTCTTCGACCCGGCCGACGCGAAGGTCGTGCTGGTCGAGAGTCAGCCGCGTGTGCTGGCCGGGTTCCACGAGAAGCTGTCCCGCAAGGCCGGCGAGGCGCTCACCTCCCTCGGCGTCGAGGTGGTGAACGGGAGTCGGGTGACGGCAGTTGCCCCGGACCATGTGATCGTGACCGACTCCACCAGCCGGGCCGAACGGCGGATCGACACGGAGACGATCATCTGGGCGGCCGGGGTGAAGGCGTCCCCGCTATTGGAAATCCTCAGCGCCCGGCTCGGTAGCGGAGTCGAGACGGACAGCGCCGGCCGCATCCGAGTCGCACCGAACTGCTCCGTCCCCGGCCAACCCGACGTTTTCGTGGTCGGCGACAGCGCCCTATTCATCGGCCCCGGCGGGAAACCACTGCCCGGTGTCGCCCCGGTCGCCATGCAACAAGGATGGTTCGTGGCCGGCTTGATCGACCGGCTGGCGCGGGGGAAGCCGGCCGAGGACGAGTTCAAGTACCGTGACAAAGGGAGCATGGCGACCATCGGCCGCTCGATGGCGGTGGTCGATATGGGGTGGGTGCGGTTCAGCGGGAAGGTTGCGTGGCTGGCGTGGCTGTTCGTCCACATCCTGTACATTGCCCGCTTCTCGAACCGGGTGCTGGTACTGTGGCAGTGGTTCTGGAACTACCTTACCCGGAACCGATCCGCCCGGCTCATCACTGGCGAACTCGGCGGCCCGACGCCGGACGCTCGCCACGACGCCCGCCCGCCCGAAGTCACCGCCGCCGGTGCCGCGAAGTAGCGGTTCGGTCCCCGACCTTGTTCCGCCGTTCGGGGCGGCGCAGTTCTTGCTTCGAGTTCGTTTCTTTGACGTAGCACTACCCTTAACCCCGGAGACAATCCATGAAGCCGCTCACGACGGACGTACTGAAAGCGTTCCTGACGACCACTGAAACCCCGTGCGTCTCCCTCTACCAGCCGACCCATCGGGCCAACCCGGAGGCGCTGCAAGGGCCGATCCGCTACAAGAACCTGATCCGGGACGCCGAGCGGTCGCTGCGGGAGAAGTATTCCGGCCGCGAGTTGCGGCCTCTGCTCGAACGGTTCCAGGCACTCGCCGACGACACGAAGTTCTGGCAGCACCAGCGGGACGGGCTGGCGATTCTCGCGGCCGGCGACACGTTCGAGGTGTTCCAACTCCAGCGGCCGGTGAAGGAGTTGGTGGTGGTGGCCGACAGCTTCCACCTCAAGCCGCTGTTGCGGATCGTCCAGTCCGCCGACCGCTTCCACGTCCTTTGCCTCGACCGACAGAAAGCGACCGTGTTCGAGGGCAACCGGGACGCGCTGGACGAGGCGGACGCGGGCGACATGCCGGCGACCCTCACCGCCGCCCTCGGGGAAGAGCGATCCGAGAAACAGTTGCAGAAAGGGGTGCAGGGGGCCGGGGTGGGCGGTACTCCGTCGGTCCACGGACTCGGGGGCAAAGCCGACGAGGTGGACATCGACCGCGAGCGGTTCTTCCGGGTGATCGACCGCGAGGTGACGGCCCGGTTCTCGAAGCCGACCGGGTTGCCGTTGGTGCTGGCCGCTCTGACCGATCATCACGCCGAATTCCGCCGCGTGAGTCACAACCCGCTGCTGCAAGATGAAGCGGTGGGGAAGAACCCGTGGCCGTTGGACGCGGACCAACTTCGGGCTGACGTGTGGAAGGTGATCGAGCCGCAGTACCTCGCCCGCTTGGGCAAGCTCGTCGAAGACCATCAGACGGCGACGGCCCGACAGCAAGCGTCCGGCGACCTGAGCGACATCGCGCGGGCCGCAGTCGGGGGACGGGTCGGCATCCTGCTCGTCGAGGCCGACCGGGAAATCCCTGGCCGGCTCGACCGCACCACCGGGGCCATCATGGAAGACCGTCTCGCCGACCCGGAGATTGATGACCTGATCGACGACATCGCCGAGGCGGTGATCCTGACCGGCGGCGAGGTGGTCGTGGTCCCGGCCGGGCGAATGCCGACGGCCTCCGGGCTGGCTGCAACGTACCGCTATTGACCAACAACAAAAGGAACCCGACGTAGCCTCATGGGGGCGCGGCCAAAGGGTTCCTTTTTCACTGGTTTTTCGTTCGGGGCGGGGAATTGTTAATTCTGCAACAAGTAGCGCTCTGCCGCCCGATCACGCACGCTGACCGGGCCACTGACCCGGCTTCGGGATGAGGTTTTGAGGTACGACTTGCGGCACGGGTCGGACGGTCGGCGGAAATGGGTTCGCCACCTTCGCGGGCTTCGGCTTGAAGCGGCGGCGGTGGGCGTCTGTGGTCGGGAAGGGGTTGATCCGGCTGATGCCTTTCGCGGGCGCTCGGTCGGACAGAAGTAGCCCTTCGCGCATCTCGACGTACTGCCTGAAGGTGGGGAAGTTCATCTCGTAGTTACGCCCGACAGTCGGAAAACGAAGCCGCCCGCGTCACGTTGAGGCTCGACGCGGGCGGGGCATTAGTCATTGAAATCCTCTTCGCCGATTGCAGACGGCAGATACTCCAAATACGTTAGCTCACCTTCACGAACCAAATCCGCGCCCTCGCCCAGCACATACTCCCACAGGTAAAGCACCGCCTCCGGTGCTTTCAGGCAGTCGTGTATCTGGTCCATGATCCGGTCGCGGGCTTCGGCGAGGTCGATCCGTTTGAGCGTTTCTTCGACTTCCATTGAACAGTCTCCTTGTCGGGGTTGTTGCGATTCACGAGACGCAACCGGCTTCCCGGCTCTCCGTCACGTCGTGAAAGTCCACGTCCATCTGCTCGAACAGGATGTCGAGATCGATGTCGCTGTTGTCGTGGACGTGTTGGGCAGGAATGGCGTGCGCCTCCTGCCACCGGGCCAGAACCCGGCGGGCGTCACCGAGCGACGTGACGAACTGGCTGTCGAGCCGGCGATGCGTGTCGCCGTCCACCTGAGCCAGCATCAGGTGATACAGGTGGGACCAGCGGTTCAGGTATGCCACGGTTGTCACGGTCATCTTCTCGATCATCTCCGTTGGGGTTGGTGAAGTTTGGAAAGAGAATACCCGTCGTTCGGTGACAATACGATGTCAGCGGTCGCCACGGTTGTCGCCTGCCACGGCGTTGTGAAGCCGCCAGTAAACCACGTCGTAGGCGGCGACCGTGCCGAGCGTCGGGTGTCCCCGGTGCTTCCCGAAGTACCCGACCAGCCCGGCCACTTCGTTCTTGAACTGCGTCCAGCCACGCTCCACGTCCCGCCAAGTCCGGCAACCGTCGCCGACCATGCGGGCGACGTTCAGCAGGTTGTTGAGTTCGGGTTCGGCTTCGACCAATTCAGCCCACCGAATCCCGTGGATGCGTTCCATATCTTTCACGTTTCGTACATCTCTCATGTTCCTCCGTTTTGCCCGTATCCGGGACTTTGTTGTTGCTCCGGGCAGACGGACGAGAGGGCTACTCCCTGACTCGTCCCCATCCCTCCGGGTTCGCCCTGAACGTCCAAGATCGTAACCACCGGGTTCCGACGAGGCTCCCGACGCACACGAACCAGACCCGCCTTTTCCAGCGACTTCAAGGCGCTGTACTTCGCCTTTCTTTTCACGCTGAATCGCCGCAAGATGGCGGTCGTCAGCTTCACTTCGTTCGACTTCCGCCGCCCCGCCTCGAAGCAGACCGCCAGGGCGACGGCGAGGGGCGCTTTGCCCGACAACCTCGTAACCGCCGTCAGCCACGGCAGCGGGATCGGTCCTTTCAGGAACTCCCCGGCGATCCTCTTCGCCTGCACCTTCGGCTTCGGGGTCGCCTTCGCCTCGGCGAGCCTCACCAACCCCGCCGGCGTGAAGCTGGCGGGGGTGAGCCGCAGGCGGTCGAGGTCGGCGTAGATGTCGGTGGTGGTGGCGCTCATGCCGGCGACCTCCCGCTCAATTCGCACACCGTCGCCCACATCAGTTCGCCCCGCTTGTCCGAAAAGCGGTTGGGATGGCGGACGATCTTGGCGTCGGTGCGAAGTTGGAAGCCGTCAAGGACGATTTCGCTCGCCTCCGACATGGCTTGCTGGGTCGCCTCCACCGCCGCGTCGATCTCGGCGGCGGGGGCTTCGATCAGCAGCGCATCGTGGACCGGGCAGCACAGCCCGACGCCCCGCTCGGTCGCCAAGCAGCAGGCGAGCCGCATCATCTCAGCCCCGTTCGCCTGCATCGGGAAGTTTCTCAACGACCGGGGGTTCGGGTCGTCGCCGGCGTGAACCGCCCACCCGAACACGCTCCGCAGCCGGCCGGTGAGGATGGCTTCATCCTGCACCGCGTCCGACCACCGCCAAAACTGCTTGAAGGTCGTCTTGTGCATTTGCAGGAGGTCACGCCCCCGCACCGGCGGCACGTTCAGCTTGCGGGCGAGTCCGTCCGCCGACAGCCCGTATAGCACCCCCAACGCGACCGTCTTGAACTGCTCCCGCTCTGCGGCGTGCGTCTCCTTCGTGGCGTCGGCCGGCACCGCGCCCGCCATCTTTGCGAACGTGAGGTAGAAGTCACCGGACTGGTAAGCGTCCTGCATCTTCCGGTCGCCGGACAGCGAGGCGGCGATGGCGAGTTCCTGTTGCGACCAGTCGATGTACGCCACCGCTGTCCCCGGATCAGGGCGGATCAGCGACCGCAGCCACGCGGACGGCCCGAAGATGAACTTCGAGTTCGAGGGCTGGTTCCGGCTCGTCTTCGACCCGAACGCCGACAGCATGCAGCGATTCCGCCCGTCCGCCCCGACCGCCAGTTCGTTGAGCCGAAGCTGGGCGAGCGTCGTTCTCAATTCCCGCACCGGGGCGACGGCGGGATATGCCCGCGCCATCTCCCGGAACGTGTCGTCGTCCATCGCCAAGCTGCCGGTCGGCAGCCGGGGCCACGGGATGTTGTTCGTGACCAGCCACGCCGCCCAGCGGTCGAGTTTGAACGTCCGCCCGTCGTAGATGTCGTAGTCCTTGTCGATGCGCTCGATCAACCGCTCTTGGACGGACTGCCAGTTGTGGCGGAACGCCTCAAGCGCGTCGGCGTCGATGGGCACGCCCCGCGACTCCATGCGCGCCACCGCCGTCATGTACCGACCCCGGAGGAGCGCCCTCGGCAAGTCGATGTCGCCGACCATCGCCGGGAGCAGTTTCGTCAAGGCGTCCACGTCCGACTGGCAGTAGTCGAGGATGGCGACGCGCTCGTCGGCGGTGTACGGCTCGCCTCGCAAGACCAGCGCCCGCATCGAGTCCTTATCGGCGGCGGCGATGCTGTCGAAGCCGAACTCGGTGAGCGCCCCGATGAGGCCGAAGCCGCACGGGACTTTCTGACCGGACTTCAAGCACTTGAACTCGCAATACAAGTCGAGGACACGGGCGGGCATCTGCCAGCCGAGCGCCTGAAAGCAGCCCAATTCGGCGGAAGAGTAATAGGCGACGAACAGCGTGTCGGGTCCGGTCGAGAACGGCGGTTGCGGCATCCCTCGAAGATCATCCATCCAGAGCCGGAGGAGCCGGCCGGAACGGAGTTCACGGGCGACCAGACAGACCGGCGACGGGCGTTCGCCGGCCTGGGCGTTGAACTCGAAGTCCCCGAGCCAGACTTCCTTGTAGTGGTGTAGCTGGTTCATAGTTACGCCTCCCCCCGCAGCCGCTTGAGAACCGGGTGGTCCAGCGTGTCGATGTAGCGGTCCCTGAAGGCGATCCGAAGCAACTCGTTGAACGGCATCTTCGGCCATTCGGGGTCGCCGAGGCTGCCTGCGGCTTCGTAAGCCTCGTAAGCGCCGAGGTTCATGTTCGACTGAACACGCACCCAGCCCTTCGTGGCGATGTTCGCCGCCTCCATCGCCGACTTGCTCCACTCGTCGTGCCGACCGTCCGGCCCCGGCAGGCGGATCGGCCAGAGGAACAACGTCCCCTGCTTGTTGATGGCGGTGACGAGCAGCCTGGGGCTGAACGTGCTTTCGCCGGCGAGGTAATCCCACAGGTCGGGGGCGACGAGGTAGGTTTCGCTGTCCTCCTTCAAGTCCACGACGCACGTTTCCAGCCGGTACGCCGGGTCATCGTGGCACCGGACGAACCACTCCTTCGACGGCTTCCTCGTCGGGATCGTGGTCAGGTGCTTCTTGACGCCGTGGGCGGCGGTCATACCCTGCGAGAGCCGCAACTTCGCCGGGTCGAAAGGGTCGGGCGCTGCCGGCTTCGGAGGCGTGGCGGTCGCCTTCGCCTTGAGAGTTTCGCCGGCGGCGTGGATAGATACCTCAGTGGGAGTGAGGTTGGTGTCGGTCGTGTTCATCGGTCTTGCTCCTTATCAGTCAGTTGAAGAGTTCTGGAGAAGCCGCCGTGTCACCGGCGGCTTCTTCGTTTCCGTCGCCCCGCCCATCGGGACGGGGGTGCTGCGTCAAGTTTGCCGCCGCCAACTCGCGCACGGCGCGGATCGGGATGCGGCGGCTGTTGCCGATCTTCGCGGACGGCAGCACGCCCGCGTTCAGCAGCTTGTAGATGAGCGACCGACTCACACCCAAAAACCGGGCGGCGTCGGCAACTCGCTCCAATCCGTCGTCAAGAATCTCGTTGTTAATCGCTGTCATGGTCGTCCTCCGCTGCTATCTATGCGGCTGGGCGTCGTTTTCGCTCACAGCCGTCACGGAAGACGCACCCGACGCCCCGAACCGCCCCCCGCCCCGGTATCAAGAAGGGGTCAAGCCAGCCCTGCGAAAAAGTAGATCACACCTACTACAAAGCGCGTTAAACCACTGTAATTTAAGGCTTTACGGTGTGAACACTTTTTGGCGGTATTAACGCGGTCAGGTGTGCCGCGAGGGGGGGGGGGCTGGGGCGGTTATTAACCGGGGTTAATACCGCCTTCGCTGTCCCGAAAGGGGACATGATGTGTCCCGCTTCGGGTCATGCGTTCCCTCTCCTCTTATCCTCCGGTAGAACCCTCCGTTGTCGGCGCTCTGACGCCCTTGCACCCGAGCGCCGACGACCGGCTACATCTCCAGTTCGCCCAACAGGTCGATGATGCCCACCACCTGTTTCAACTGGTTCTGGCGACGGCTGACGAGCGCTTGCCGGGCGGCGTCCCGTTGGGCATCGTCGTCTTCGTCGGGGTCGCTGGCGAGGAAGCCGAGCAACCCGGCGTCGGGCAGCAACTCCGAGCCGAACTTGGCCCGGAACTGCGTGACCCCCTGTTGCAGTTTCGGCGGCACGGGCTTGCCTTGAAGGGCGAACTCCTGCAACCGGAGTTCCCCGGCAGCGTGCATCAAGAACTCCTTGATCGCCCGCTTGTCGTACCGCTGGCTGTTGGTGCTAGTTTTGTTCACTGGAAAGCTCCTTCGGTTTGGTCACGGCTTTCGCCGTGCTTTTGGTGATGAACCGTTCGATCTCGGCGTCGGCGACTCGCACCGAACCCCGGATTCGCACGGTCTTGATGACCCCGACCGACCGCAGCCGGTCAAGGGATCGCACGGAGATGCGGAGCCGATCCGCAGCTTCGGTCTTGGTCAGCAGCGTGGTCATGACGACCCTCCCGCCGCCGTATGCGGTTCTCCGGGGGCCGGCACAAATTCCTGCCGGGCGTCGATCTGCCGAAGCTCGTCGGCGATGTGCGCCACGTCCGTCTCGTCGAAGATGCGGACGTGCCCGGCTCGGCCGACGGGTCGGATGTTGCGGGACCGGATGACGTACTCGATGCGGTGCAGCGACTCACCGAGCCGCCGGGCGATTTCCCCGACCGTGGGGACGGGGGTGGTTGGTGGTGACATTGTTTTCCCTCCTGTTGCGTGCCGCGTTCGCCGTACTGCGAACTCGGGACTGCTCAACAAGATGGGCGGCGGTCACGAAAAAAGTGAAATGACCGCCGATTCGCTGAGGGAAATGGGTGAGAAAGTGGTCATGACCAGTTCGGGGTGGTCATGACCACCGGCGCAAGGCGGGGTCAGTGGGATCGGCGGGGGCGGGGGTCGTCGCGGTGTTCGAGCAGGGTTTTCACCAGCTTCCCGACCCGCTCGGGCGGCACGACGCCGCTCTCGATGTTTTCGATGATCGCGTCGGCTTCATAACCCGTCAGGTGTTTGCGGACGTAGGCAATGGCGGCTTTCTCCGTCACTTCGCCGCCGTCGCCCCCGACCTCCTCGCGCCACTCCACTGCGTCGGCCACGGGATCACCTTCGGCCTCGGCCTTGTCGTCCGCCGCTTTGTCGAACCCGATCTTCCCCGAGCGTTTCAGGCCGCGATACCCGTCCGGCCGGGGGCGCAGGCGCAGGTCGTCGGCGATTTCGGTCCACGCCTCCGACTTCGAGATCATCGCCCGCGACTTCACCCCGAGCGCCCTGGCGATCTCGTTGCGGCCGAACGTCTCTCGGGCCGACTCGACGGCCCCCTTGCGGTCGCCTTGCACGGCCTCTCTCAACGACTTCAACGCCCCCGCACGGCGGGCGGCGTACTCGCGGATCGCGGCGTCGAGCTTCGGCTGGGTCCAACTTTTCAACGACGGCGTTTGTTCCGCCGTGGCCGGCGGCGGCGCTCCTTGCCCGACGGCGGTGGCGGCCGGCTGGCTCTGCTGCCGCAAGTAGCGGAGGACGGCTTCGAGAGCGTCTTCAACCTGCTCCACGCCCTGCAACTGGTCGGCCGGGGGCCGGGGCGGGTGGTCGCCCTTCCCGTACTGACCGAGGTAGCGGTCGGCGTTCTTGAGCGCCTGGACACCCACCCCCACCCCGATGTCGGCCAGCGTGTCGTACCCTTGAAGGGAAATCATCTCCTCCAAAGCCGACTCGACCCACCATTCCAGATCGCTCACGGCGTTGACGCCCCCGGTCGGCCACCGGCCTTCCCACCACGTCATGCCGACCGGCGGGTGCGGGTACTCGTTCCGCCCCTCGAACTCGTCAGGGTCGTCCGTGTAATCGAGGAAGTTTTTCGGGTCTGTCGGGTCGTGCATGGCGTTGCTCCTTCGCCGAACTGTTGGCGCGCCGTAGGCATGAACGCGACCGGTTCGCGTTCGTCTGGTTGTTGTCGAGAGCGGGGTTTGCGGCCGAAAGTGACTCGCCCTCCGCGTCACCTGTCCATTGTAAGCGACCGGCGGTGACGAAGGAGGGCGAGTTTGGGCGAGGCGGGACGGGGTTATCGCAGGTTGAGCGCTTCAAGTGCCTTGATCGCCGGTTCCATCTCGTACAGGCTGTCGTCGTCGTAAGTGGCGGTCGTGAGCCTGATGTCGCTGTGGCGCATAAACAGTTGCCGCAACTTCGGCGGGATGCCCGCCATGCCGAGCATCGTGTTCGCCGAGTGGCGAAGGGCGTGGAAGTCGGCGTACCGTCCGAGGTCATCCCGGTACGCGATCCCGGCGGCACGGAGGTCACGTCGGAAAATCTTGTTCGCCTTCTCCGACACGGTGAACAGCGCGTCAGTCGGCTTCTTCCCCGTGTCGGCGACCCACTGCCGCAACTCGTCGGCGAGGGCGGGGACCAGCAAGAGCTTGGCGTCCTCGCCGTTCTTCGTGAACTCGCCCGGCAGATCGAGCGCCGGGAAGGGCTTGCGGTCGAGGTTGAGGTACGCGACCTTGAGGGCTGCGAGTTCGCCCTGCCGCAACCCGGTCAGCACCGCCGTCTTGTACAGCAGCGCCCGTTCACGTCCGAGGCGACGATAGCGGTCTTGAACTTCCGCCCGGATGTCCGCCGTCCAGACCCGCACCGCCGTCTTGGGAGCGCCGTCCGGTCGCCGTCCCCCGGTGTTGGTCTGGGCTTCGCGCAGTGGGCGTTCCCTCGCGGCGGCGAGCAGCTTTTGCATTTCCACCGGGGTCAGTGATCGACGCTCCCGCACGGGCTTGCCCTGCGGCTTGACGACGTTTTCGAGCGGGTTGTTGGGGAGCCGTCCCTTTCGCTTGAGCCAGACGGCGAAGGCGTTCGCCGCCGTGCGGTGAACCATCTTCGTGCTGGCGGCGACCGGAAGACCTCGCACCTTGCCCGTGCCTTTGGTCATCTGCGTCAGGTAGCGGTCGAGGCGGTCGGCGTTCAGGTCGCCGAGTTTCTTGACGCCGGCGGTGCGGAAGATTAGCTTGAGGATGCGTTCCTTCTCGTGCATGTAAAACGGCGTGCGCCCTTCCTCTCGCAGAGCCGCCAGATACTCGCCCATGTGTTCTTCCACGGCTCGGTCGAGATGCGGCTTGAACGGGTTCACAAGCCCAGCCTCGCCCCGCTCGCGGTGCCGGATGATGTCGGTGAGCATCGCCTGACTCGCCTGCTTGTCGGTCGCCAGCGGCACCATCACCTTTTCCTTGCCGTCCTTCCAGCACCCGTACCACTTGTCGGATTCGATCTGCTTCTTGATTGCCCCCGGCGCTCCCCGCTGAATGCGGGTGCCGGTTCGATCAACGTAAACCGTAGTGAGCTTCTTCTGTAGCCATGCCATGCTGTCTCTCCTATGTTGGGGTTCGAGGCCGTTTGCCCCCGTGTTTGCCCCCATTCTAGGCTCGGGGTGGCGAAGGCAGACGGGTCAAGACCCCGTGATGAAAGAGCAGGCTAGCCGTAAGTGCAGACAAAATAAAGGCTTGTCGCACGTGGTCGAGTGCTGGCGAGACGTGACGAGAGATACGAGAACCGACGTGCGGCGCATTCGTAAAGCGTGGGTCTAGGGTTCAAATCCCTAAGGCGGCTTTGTTCTAAGTCCAAGTATCTTCGATAGTTAATTGAATCCTTGATTCATATCCAAGATCCGGTCGGTTCGAGCAATCTCTCCATCCGGAAGTTGGTCAGCCGCATTCCTTGGATGGCCACCTCCTGCTCGGCCAGGACGACGAATCCATTCCGCTCGAAGAACGGGCGAGCGGTCACGCTCACCTCTGCGAACAGTCGGCGGATGCCCACGCGGACCGCTTCATTGATCACAGCCGCAAGCAGTGCCCGGCCGACTCCGCATCGCTGGTAGTCGGCGTGGACAAAGAATCGATCAATATGCCCGTTCGTCTCCAGGTCGCTGAATCCGACCACCCGGCCGTCCGATTCGGCGGCGACTGTGAACCGCTGGTCCAGGGTGGCCCAACGGGCGGCGTCGAGCTCGTCGGGAGCCCAGGCTTGAATCTGTTCCGGGGTATAGTCGTGGGCGTTCACGCGGCGGACGGTGTCCCGGAAGAGAGTCATGAGGGCCGGTCGATCGCCGGGGTGGAACCGGCGTACGAACAGTGATTGAGGTTTCATGATTTCCCTTGGCGGCCTTCCAATGGGCGTCACAGAGTGGCTGCGACTGCGTCATTTCATCGTGACTCCGGGACCAGAGAAGCTTCTGGTGAACCGGTCCTGCTGACGGGTCTGCTCAAGGCGCAGCCCGGGCGGCCGCCACGAAGGCCGCGACATCCGGGTCGTCACGGGCCAAGGCCTTCAGACCTTCCGCCGAAGGAGTCACGTGGCTCAGATCACGGCGGAGTTGTCGGACTGCGCCGTCCGTGACCGAGACCAGGAATAACGAACCCTTTGCCAGATCGTACTCCGTCCCGTTGACAACGACCTTTCCGCGGCCCGCTTCGGCCGTCTCACACACCCAGTCGATCCGCTCCCCGGTCGGGGCAGTCATGAAGCCGTGGTAGCGGGCCGTACCCGCCGACGTGCCACCGCCTGCCCCCAGCCCCCCGTCGGTGTCTGCCCAGACTGCAATCGCGACCCCATCCCCCCACCGCCCATAACCGTATGACGTGGCCGCGACCGACCCGCACCCGGATCCGGTCGCGGGCAGGGGGTTGGTGGTCGGCGCGGCACACCCGGCCAGGTAGCCGAGCTGCGTGGCGAACAAAAAGGGCAACAACGTTGCCTGCACCCGAAATCTCATCGCATCTCATCCTATCACGGCTGGTTGAATCTTGTCGTCCCGGTACCCGGGCTCGGGGAGTACCGAGACGCTGTTTCGGGTTAATCCCGATCCTGATCGAACCCGGCCAGGAATTCGGACCGCTCCACTTCAGAGCCGGGCTTCAATGACCATGTTCATGGCAGTCCGGGCCGCGACCCGGACCCGGTCGAATCCGGCCTCCTTCAGGACCGCGGTCAACCGTCGCGGGCCCGCCTGTGCTCCCAGTGCTTTCCCGACTTCCTGCGCCTGCGACCCCGGCACGCAAGCCAGCGTCGAGGCCGCGTAGAAGAACCGCGACACGGGCGCACGGGCCGAAGAAAGATTATCTTCCAGCCTGTCCTCGGCGTATGGCTCTACCAGCATCACGACACCGCCCGGCTTGAGCCGTTCCTTCGCGTGGGCTGCTGCACCCACCGGGTCTCCCATGTCATGGAGGGCGTCAAAGAAACAGATCAGGTCGAACTCGCCGTCGTATTCCTTTGCCGACGCGGTCTCGAACCGCACCCGGTCGGTCAACCCGGCCTCGCGTGCTGCCCGGCGAGCCGACTCGATACTCCCGATATGATTGTCGAACCCGACAAACCGAGACGCCGGAAATGCCTCGGCCATGATCAGCGCCGACGTCCCCAAGCCGCATCCGACATCGGCGACAGCCGCCCCGCCCCGGAGAGTCTCGACCAGTCCGTTGATCGACGGCAGCCACTCGTCAAGGATCGACGCCCGGTAGAGCGGGCCGAAAAACCGCTCCGTCGAGCAGAACAGACAGGCATTGTGCTCCCCCCAGGCCAGCCCGCGACCGTGGCGGAATGCGTCGCGCAGTTTCGGTTCGTCCTGATACAGACTGTAGATCAAGTCGATCGGGCCTTGCAAAAACGCCGGATGCCCCTCCGCCGCGAACACGACAGCCTGCTCCGGTGTCACTCCGAAGCGCTCTCCGTCCGGGTCGTACGTCACGTAGCCGGCAGCCGCCACGGCCGCCAGCCACCACGGCCGCCAGCCACTCGCGGACCAGGCGCTCGTTCACACCCGCCCGCTCGGCCACCTCGGTTGTCGTAAGTGGGCCGGCGTCTGCCAGGAGGCGGAATAGGCCAAGTTTGTCACCGAGAAACGCGAGTAAGCCGCCGATCCCGGCGTTGCAATCGCCGAGCACCTTGCCGTGCAGCGCCTGCAGCGTTTCGGGGTCGACTGCGGAAGACGGATGTTCCATCATGGGAGAGGATACAGGCATCATTTGCTCCTTGAGTTTGACCGGATGAGGGCGAACAGTGCCGCGACAGCCAAATCCTACGCGTCACAAAGAGCAACAAAAGATTGACTCTCGGTCAACGAACTGGTTGACTAGAGGTCAACACGGTTCCATCGCCCTGCAGAGACGGCCACACGAAAACCTTTGACACAGAGCATCCCGTGAGTACTCGAACTTCCCATACGGCCCGCGTCGAAACCGTCGGTTTACCCTTATGCGTTCCTGTGGGTGATCCGTCTCCGACACGTCAGAAATTACTCGAAACCGCCGAGGCGCTGTTTCATGCTGAAGGTTTTCATGCGGTCGGCCTCGACCGCATCCTTCGGGCAGTCGGGATCACCAAGCAGGGTTTTTACCGCCATTTCGACAGCAAGGAGGATCTGGTTGCGGAGGTCATCCACTGGCACGACCGGTGGTGGCGGGATAACTGCCGACAGCTCCTCGTGCAGCGTGCCGGACCGCACGCCCGACGGCAGCTTGACGAGTTCGTAGGGTTGCTCGTCGAAGTCCTGGAAGGTGATGTGTTCCACGGTTGCTTTTTCATCAATGCTGTAACCCAGTTCCCGAGCAAGTCGGACCCGATCCATCGGGCGGCACTTGAGGCCAAAGACAACATCGAAGCGATGATCCGGGACATGGCCCTGGCCGCGGGAGCGGATGACCCGGTGGCGTTTGCACGTGAATTGGCGATGATCTTCGAAGGCGGTTTCGCAGCACGCCACCTCCGCCCGCCCGGAGACGTCGTCCCTGTCCTCCGAAAGATGGCCGCAAGCCTGTTCGAGGAACGCCTGCCACCCGTCGCCAGTCTGTCATGAACCCGAAAAGGTCTTGAAATCGCGAATTCCTTATGCGCTCCACTGTGACACACTTGAGCACTCATCTGTGTAAAATTGTGGTTTGAAACGCTGGATGGCGGCTCTTAAGTGAACTGTTTTTTCGTTTACTATTTCAGTCTCACTGTCTCAATACTCCTTTCACACGTCCATAAGCTTCTCCGCCACCTCCTTACAGCTCCTTTCAGCCACAGACTGCTCCCATCCCGCGTCGCATCACTTCTTCACTACCGTGAAACAAACCAAGTTGCCGGCGCGGTCGCGGCAGTAGATTCGCCCGTCCGACAGCACCACGTGCGGCCAGGCTTGGGTGCGGAACAGATTCTCGCGGGCGGTCAATTCCACGTACTTGCCGTCGGCGTGCGCTGCCGTTTCGACGAGTGCGAGGCGGCCACTCAGACCGTACACGATCACCTTCTCGTCGGCGGTGACGATGCACGAGCCGGGGTCGCCGTACGCCCCGCCCTTCCACACCGTCTTGCCCGTCTCCCAGTCCAGACACTGCATCCGCTGCCAGCACACATAGATGTGACCTTTGTACACCACCGGCGTGCACACCTTCGAAGGCGATTTCTGCCGCCACACTTCCTTCACACCGTCCTTGCTGACCCGCAGTTTCACGAGGGCGTTCTGGTTGTAGGCCGACGTGATCAGGACGCAGTCGTCGTGAACCGCCGGGCTGGCGATCGTGTTTGCGAAGTCCGTCACCCACGGGAACGTGCCGAGCGTTTTGCCTTCGTGCCCCGCATCCAGCCGAATGACCGCGAGGTTCCGTTGCGTGAGCACGACGGCGCAGGGGATCGCGTTCACGGTCATGAGGGCGATCCCGCCGCAATGCCCCGGTTCGTCTTTCAATTCGGATGTCCAGAGTTGCTTGCCAGTCGCTTTGTCGAAGGCGATCAGCGATCCGGATTTCGTGGAACCGACCTCGACCAACAGCCAGTCCTTGTAGACCATCGGGCTGGTGGTGTAGCCGTAGTCGCGCTGCGGAGCACGCGTGAGCTTAGGCCGCTTGCCGACCTGGTACTCGTCGTACAGGTTCTTCCCCCACACGCGCTTTCCCTCGGCTTGCGTGTCCCAACAGTTCAGGTGGCCATCCACGCTCAGGGTGTACAGCCGCTTGGTCTCGATGTCGAATTCCGGTGTTGAGGACGGCCCGCCGTACAACCCTTCGTCACCGGCGTGGTGGCGGCCGTACAGGCCGCATTTGTACGTTTGCTTCCACAAAAGCTTGCCGGTGGCGGAGTCGCGGCACTCGACGGCGTCGGTGTTGTTCTGGTTGCCCAGTGTGTACAACCGGCCACCGACGACGAGCGGACTGCTCGACCCGACACCGACTTCGATTTGCCAGTCCGGTTTCTCGCCGATCCATGTTCCGTTCTGCCAGCCGGATTGTTCGGTGCTCAGCCCGTCGCGGGTTGGCCCGCGCCAGTGCGGCCAATCCGCTGACGGGGCGATGTTCGAGCACGCGAGTAGGAAAAGCAGGGCGATGCGCATGCGGTTCATGATGTGGCCTTCGTGGTAGGACCAGACTATCAGTTCAAAGTTCTGAATTCAAAGTTCAAAAATGAAGACCAGAATGGGATGTGACTCCATCGATTGATGTCCCCAAGTCTGAGACAGGCTAACGGCTAATATTCTCATTTCTGGGAAACTGAAATTCCTTTTGGCTGGTTGGCTGACGCTCGCCAATCCGGTTCCTACATTGCGATAACACCATAACGGGTCCGTTTGATCCGCGAGAGGGGTATTTGGGCATGGCGACAGAAGCCCCGACAACAGTATCGGCCGAGACTCCGGTCCTTCACACGACGCGTCGCGGTATTGCGACGGCATCGTTTTGTCTGGGATTGTGGGGGTCTTTGACCTTCTGGTGGTATCCGTTCGGGATGTGGCTGGGTTTGATCGCGTTGGGGTTGGGTACGGTCGCGAACTTGCGTGGCTGGCGTGCGGAGAGCAACGGCGACAATCTCGCTTTTGCGGGCCAGGTGCTGGGCGGACTCGCGGTTGGAGCGGCGTATACGAGTTATCGCATTGTTCAATATTTCTTTGAAGGCTACACGCCGGTCTGGCCGTAACAGAGGCGGTTGGTGTGCGGTGTGGCCGATTTCATGGTGATTATTCCGGAGGCAGTCGATGCCCCAAGTTTTTCCCAAGCGAATGAATCCGATCTCGCGGATTATGCTTTTGAGCATTCCGCTGATCATTTCAACGGCCGGAGTGTCGCTGGCGACGTTCTTCCGGTCGGACTACACGACCGGTCGCAATGAGGTGGTGGATCAGCCGATTCCGTTCAGCCACTTACACCACGTGAGCGAACTCGGGATCGATTGCCGGTATTGCCATACGTCGGTTGAGCATTCGGCCTATGCCGGCATTCCGCCTTCGAAGACGTGCATGAACTGCCATCAGCAGGTGTGGAACGGGGCCGATCTGCTCGATCCGCTCCGCTCGAGTTACAACACGAATACGCCGATTGTGTGGACGAAGGTCCACAACGTTCCGCAGTACACGTATTTCAATCACAGCATTCACGTCAGCAAGGGCGTGGGGTGTTACTCCTGTCACGAGCGGATCGACCAGATGCCGCTGGTTCGCCAATCCAAGACGCTGCTGATGGAATGGTGCCTCGATTGCCACCGCAATCCCGAGAAGAACATCCGGCCGAAATCGGAGATTTACAATCTCGGGTGGAAGCCTTCCGATGGAACGATCGATACGGATGGTGAAGTGTTCAGTCTGGAGAAGGGGACCGGAACCCAGGCGGAGATCGGGCGGATTTTGAAGGAAAAGTATCACATACGTGAAGAAAAAATTCTGACGAATTGCAGCATGTGTCACCGCTAGTACAGCGCGACGATCGGTGCTTCCGGCAGGACGTATTTTCCGCCGGCGCACGAGTGACCTGACTACTGGAGCGTGATGATGGCTCTTGATTTTGATCCGAATGCCGAATCGAATGGCGCGGGCGGAATTCCGGACGATCAGTTTCAATCCTTGGAACAGGTCTTCGGTTCGCCGGAATTCGAACGGATGATGAAGGACGAGTTTCCGGAAGATGCCGCGGAATGGCTGGATCCGGTGACGCGTCGGCGCTTTCTCACGCTTTCGGGCGCATCGGTTGCGCTGGCGGCCGCGGCCGGTTGCAATCCGTCTCTGAAGCCGGCTTCCCAGAAGAAGATCATTCCCTACGTCAAGAAGCCCGAAGCGATTGTGCCGGGCGTTCCGCTGTTTTTCCCGACGGCGCTGACATTGGGCGGAGTTGCGGTCGGCGTGCTGGTTAAGACGGTCGAAGGCCGTCCGATCAAGGTGGAAGGCAACCCGGCACACCCCGGAAGCCTCGGTTCGACGGATGTGCTGGCGCAGGCGACCATGCTGAGCGTGTACGATCCGGAGCGTTCCAAGGGGATCACGGAAAAGGGCCAACCCAGCACGTGGGACAAGGTTCAAACCGCATTAAAGGCGGTTGTTGATTCTCAAGTTTCGAAAAAAGGTGCGGGACTTCGCATTCTTTCCGAGCCGGCAGGAAGCAAGACGACGTTCGCGGGTTTGATGGCAGATTTGAAGGCCAAGTTGCCGGAAATGAAGTGGATTCAGTACGAGGCAGTCGGTACCGAGAACGTGTTGGCAGGTGTTCGTGAAGCGTACGGCAAATACCTGACGCCAATTTTCGATTTCAAGAAAGCCGACACGCTCGTCAGCATCGATGCCGACTTCCTGACGAACGGTATTGCAGGAATTCGTTACACCCGCGATGCGATGAGCCGCAGAAAAGTCCGCGTTCATGCTGATTCGCGTCGGGCCGATGGCGTTTCGCTCGAGAAACTCAGCCGGATTTACGCTGTCGAATCGAATGTCACGAGCATGGGCGGGGTTGCGGACCATCGCCTTCCGCTGAAACCGAGCGAGATCGAATCGTTTGTCCGCGAACTGGCGAAGGCGGTGGGCGTGCAGAATGTTCCCGCTGCCGGCCCGCTTTCTGAGCGAGCGAAAGAGTGGGTCGCAGTCGTCGCTGAGGATCTGAAAGACGAAAAGAAAACTGGCGTCGTGACGATCGGTAATGCTTACTCCGTCGTCGCCCACAACCTTGTCCACGCGATCAACGACAAAATCGGAGCGGTGACCAAGGGTGCTGTCAGCTTTGTGGAACCGGTTGGCGCGGAATTGGCCGGTAAGAACGCAGACGCCGCCGCCAACGGCACCGGTTCGCTCGCGGAACTGACCGCCGAAATGAACGCGGGCAAAGTCGACACACTGATCATCCTCAACTGCAACCCGGTTTTCACCGCCCCCGCGGATCTCAAGTTCGGTGCCGCACTGCAGAAGGTACCGAACAGCATTCATCTCGGACTTTATCTAGACGAAACATCAGCCCTTACGACTTGGCACATCAACGGCACCCACGAACTCGAAACCTGGGGTGACGCTCAGGCCTATGACGGTACCGCAACGGTTCAGCAGCCTCTGCTCAATCTGTATGGCAGCCATTCGGCTCTCGAGGTACTTGTGGCGTTGGCGGACAAGCCGAGTTCGGCCGAATCGATCGTCCAGGACACGTGGCGGAAGTTCCACGCGGCTCAGAAGATTGCCGTCGATTTCGATCTGTTCTGGCACAAGAGTGTCGAGCGTGGCGTGATCGAAGGCACGGAAGCGAAGGCTGTCGAAATCAAGGCCGGCGACGTCAAGCTCTCGGACACGACACAAAAATCCCCCGCTCCTGCAACGAAAGCGAGCGATATCGAACTGGTGTTTCGACCCGACCCGACGATCTACGACGGTCGGTTCGCGAACAACGGCTGGCTTCAGGAATTGCCCAAGCCGATATCGCTCGTGTGCTGGGATAACCCGGCGCTCGTCAGCCCCGCAACCGCGGAGCGGCTCAAGTGCGAAGTCAGCTATGCGTGGACCGCCGGCGAGCACGGTCAGAGCCATGTTGATAAGATCGAGATCACGATTGAGGACCGCAAAGCGCGAGTCCCGGTCTGGGTGGTTCCGGGTCTGGCCGATGATGTGATCGTTCTGCACTTCGGACTTGGCCGCGAAATTGTAGGTGAAGTCGGCAAAGGTGTCGGCTTCAACGTCTATCCGTTGCGTAGCACGAAAGCACTCTGGACGGTTGGCGGGATCAAGCCCGAGCCCGGATCGGCCGAGCGGACCCAAGAAAAGTACACGCTCGCCAGCACGCAAGGCCAGCACGCGATGGAAGGCCGACGTCCCGCACGTCACGGCACCAAGGAGCAGGCCGCCAAAGAACTGAAAAGCGAGCACGGCCACATGGTCATGGCGGTGCATGGGAAGGACGCGTTCAGCTTCGCGGACAATCCCCCCGCCTCCGCCGCCGAAAAGGATCTGATGCGGGCGCTGCTTCCCGGCACGCCCAAAGAACGCGAGTGGATGGCGGACGAGCATCATCCGCAGAAGTTCTTCGCCAAAGGCTTCAAGAACAACATTCATACTCATGAAGAAGAAGGCGAAGAAGGCGGTGATCATCACGCACACGACAAGCGTCTGTTGCCGCTAACGCTGATTCAGGATCACGAACACAACAAGCTTTATCGCCGCTGGGGCATGGCGATCGATCTCGGGGCCTGCATCGGCTGCAATGCCTGCGCGATCGCATGCGTGGCAGAGAATAACATCCCGGTCCTTGGCAAGACGGAAGTCACGCGTGGCCGGATCATGCATTGGATTCGAATCGATCGTTATTTCAGCGTTCCGGAAGAGCACGGCGGCACCCAGCGGATGGATGCGAAAGAACGTGCGGAGGTGATTGCGAAGTCGACGGCCGAAGTGAAGCTTCACTTCCAGCCCGTGCCGTGCCAGCAATGCGAAAAGGCACCATGCGAACTGGTTTGTCCGGTCGCGGCAACGGTTCACAGTGCGGACGGTCTGAACGATATGGTTTACAACCGCTGCGTGGGTACGCGATACTGTGCCAACAACTGTCCCTACAAAGTGCGTCGCTTCAACTTTGTTCAGTATGCCAATTATGACAAAGAAAGCACGCTGCAGTTGGTGAACAACCCGGAAGTCACGATGCGGACGCGGGGTGTCATGGAGAAGTGCACTTACTGCGTGCAGCGGATTCGCGCGGCGGAGATCGAGGCGGAACGCGAGCACGACAACCCGGCCCGCCGGAAGGTTCAGACGCCGATGGGCGTGCGGCCGCTCATTGAGGAAGGCGAAATCAAGACCGCCTGCCAGGCGGCGTGTCCGTCAAATGCGATTTCGTTCGGCGACCTGAATCAGGATCAATATGTTCCCGTGGCGAAAGATGCCAAGGGCGAATGGAAACCGACGGGTCGGCGGCTGCCGTTCAGCGAGGTGGCTCGCTGGAAGCTGGAGCCATCGAACTACGGCTTGTTGGCTGAATTGAACACGATGCCGCGAACGAGTTACCTCGCGGCGATCAAGAATCCGAATCCGAAGCTGCTGGCCGATGCTGGCAAGGGAGGGCACGGCTGATGGCAACGGTTACCGCACCGGCCACCGGTTCGCCGGTCGAACATGAAATCTTCACCGACGATGAGCATCTCATCGGCGGAAAGCAGAATCTCGTCACGATCGGCGAGAAGATTGGCAATGTCTGTCTCGGAGAGGTTCCCACGCCCAAGGGCTGGTGGATCATGTTCCTGACGGGCTTTACCCTTCTTCAGGCACTCGTGATCGGTCTGTGCTGGCTCTTCTATCTGGGTACGGGTGTCTGGGGTCTCAACTCGCCGGTCTTCTGGGGCGTTGCGATCGTCAACTTCGTGTGGTGGATCGGGATCGGCCACGCCGGGACGCTGATCTCCGCGATTCTGCTGCTCATGCACCAGAAGTGGCGGACGTCGCTCAACCGATTCGCGGAATCCATGACGCTCTTCGCTGTGATGTGCGCCGGGATCTTCCCGCTGATTCACATGGGGCGACCTTGGCTGGCGTACTGGCTCTTCCCGTTCCCGAACAATATCGCCATGTGGCCTCAGTTCCGCAGCCCGCTCTGCTGGGACGCCTTCGCCGTCAGCACGTACTTCAGCGTATCGCTGTTGTTCTGGTTCATCGGTCTCATCCCGGACTTTGCTTATCTGCGTGATCATGCCAAGAGCAAGATCCAGCAGGTGGTCTATGGCATGCTTGCCATGGGCTGGCGTGGGAGCGCGATGCACTGGCGCCGGTATGAAAAGCTTTATCTGCTACTTGCAGGTCTAGGCACACCGCTTGTCTTCAGCGTGCACACGATCGTGTCCTTCGACTTCGCGGTGTCGATTGTTCCGCTCTGGCATGCCACGATTTTCCCGCCGTTCTTCGTCGCCGGTGCCATTTTCGCCGGTTTCGCGATGGTGATCTGGTTGGCGATTCCGATTCGCCACTGGTACGGGATGAAGGACCTGATCACTGAAAAGCACTTGGATGTGTGCGCCAAGATCATGTTGGGTACCGGTCTGCTCGTTAGCTACGGTTATTTCAGCGAAGTCTGGATGGCGTTCTATGGTCATTCCGTTTACGAATGGGATACGACGCTCCAGCGGATGTTTGGTCCTTATGGCTGGTCGTACTGGCTGCTGATTCTCACCAACACGATCATTCCGCAGCTGATCTGGTTCAAGAAGTTCCGAACCAATGAACTTCTTTTGTTCCTCGTTGCCGGTTCGGTCCACATCGGCATGTGGTTCGAACGCTATGTGATCATCGTCACCCTGACACGTGATCACGTACCGAGCAGCTGGGGTCGATACGCGCCGACGATCTGGGACTATGCCGTCATGTTCGGTTCAATGGGCCTGTTCCTTACGCTCTTTGCACTGTTCATGCGATTCCTGCCGATGCTCTCGATCACGGAAATGCGGGAACTGCTTCCCCGTGCAGCCGGTGGTCGTGACGGCCACGCGGTTATGGAGAATGCCAAGTGAGCGCACCCGAAACTCCAACAACCTGGGGCATGCTGGCCGAGTTCGATACGGCCGATGCCCTCATCATGGCGACGCGGAAATCGCGGGAAGCCGGCTATACCTGCATGGATGGCCACAGCCCGTATCCGATCGGCGAAGTCGCGGATGAACTCGGATTTCCCCGTTCGGAAATCGGTGCGGTGATGTTCATCGGCGGGATGGTCGGCGCCACGATGGGCTTCCTGATGCTCACGTGGGTCAGCTGGGTCGATTATCCGCTGAACGTTGCTGGTAAACCGTACTTTTCATGGTCGATGTTCATTCCGATCACCTGGGAATTGCTGGTGCTCTCAGCATCGGTCAGTGGGGTGGTCGGACTTCTGGCGCTCTGTGGGCTGCCGATGCCGTATCATCCGCTGTTCAACGTTCCGGCGTTTGCCCGCGCGACAAAAGACGGTTTCTTTCTTTCAGTCGAAGCGAAAGATCCGAAATTCGACAAGGTTCAGACTCGGGCTTTTCTGCTCAGTCTGCCCGACGTGAAAAGCGTCGAGGAGGTGCCGGCGTGAGAAAGCACGAAATTCGAAAAACGAAATTCGAAAAGTTTCTGGTGGTCGTCGCGATCACGTTTGTCGTTGGCTGCCAGCAGAAGATGGCGGAGCAACCCTCGCCCCGACCTTACGATGCTTTCCGTGAAGGTGTGTTCGACTTCAATCAGTCGGCTCAACCTCTGCAGCCGGGAACGATTTATCGTGGTCAACCATCTCCGGACGACGCCATGATTTCCTGGCTGACGCCGCTGGGCAAAAATCCGAAAGTGAATCCGGACTGGAAAAAGACCGTTGATCCGGTCGGAGATCTGCAAGCGAGTGCGGGAGCGCCAACCGACATCGCGAATTTCGTGAATGAGTTCCCCCTCGAAATCAGTCAGTCTGATCTTCAGCGGGGTCAGCAGCGATACAACGTGTTCTGCGCGATCTGTCACGGAGCTTCGGGCAACGGCTGGGGTAAGATTGTCGAGCGGGGCTTCCTGCGTCCACCAAGTTATCACCAGGATCCTGAAGGCAAGAAGTTCGACTGGTCGACGACCGGTCAGCCGTCAACGGAACTGAAACAAGGCTATTCGCGTGGGTTCTTCCGTTACGGAATTCAGGTTCCAATCGATGAAGTCCCGGTGGGGTACATTTATCAGGTGATTACGTGGGGCTATGGCGGCATGCCCGAGCACGCATCGCAGATTCCCCCGGACGATCGTTGGCGGATCATTGCTTATGTCCGTGCATTGCAGTTGAGCCAGAGAGCGAAAGTGGAAGCTCTTCCTCCGGACGCAAAGAAGCATCTGGAAGAAGCTGGAAAACCTAAGACAGACAAAAACGATCATTAATCGAGGCGACCCGTGAGCGATCATCATCACGATAGCGATTACGAATGTCCGCCGATCGAAGTGGACTACGGGCCTTTACGTCGTGTGGCGCTGCTTGCCACGATCGTTGGCACGCTGGCCTTTATCGGTCTGGGCATTGCGAATGCGTCGATCAATTCCAAAGAAGGCGGCATTCGTGATTTGTACCTGACCTATCAAACGGGATTCGTCTATTGGCTCAGCGTACCGGTCGGCGGAATGACGCTGTTGCTGATCGGCTATCTGTGCAGCACGAGCTGGGCGCTGGTGTTCCGACGGATCTTCCAGGCCGCAACGCGAACGTGGCCGCTCATGTTTGTACTGTTCCTGCCGGTGGCATTTGCGGTCTTCGCCGGCCACGATTCCTCGTTCTGGTGGGCGGTGGATGCCGCTGAGTTCGCAGGCGATCACGCGGGCGGCGACCCGGTTGTCAAACACGAAGTCGCGGTGCGTCAGCAGATCTACCTGAACCCGATGTTTTTCCTCCTGCGGGCGGGAATCATCTTCGGCGTATTCGGATTGATCATCCGTGCGATCCGCAAGTGGGCACCGCAGGCGGAGGACGAAGGCAACAGTGTGAATAAGGGCAAATTGAAAGCTCTTTCGGGTCCGGGGATTCTCGTCTGGGCGTTGCTGTTCACGGTTGCTGTCACTGACTGGGTCATGTCAGTCGAACCGACTTGGGCTTCAAGTATGTTCCCGGTCGTCGCCGCGATGAATTGCTTCATCACGACGATGGCGTTCTCGGCCTTGATTTTCTACACGCTGGTTGGCGAAAATCAGGCAGTGCTGACGATTGTGAAGGACAAGTTCCGGATCGATATCGGGAGCCTGACCTACGGCTTTACGATGGTCTGGACTTATGCATCGTTTTGCCAGTTCATGCTCGTATGGGCGGGTAATATTCCTGAAGAAATCACGTATTACCGACGCCGTTTGAACGGAGGCTGGGAGTTCATGGCTTACTCCCTGATGATCGTGCACTGGTTCCTTCCGTTCGTGCTGTTTCTGTTTCGCGATTTGAAAACAAATCCGCAGTCGATGCGCTGGTTGACGTCGCTGTTACTGGTCATTTGTGCCGTTGACGTGATCTGGTGGATTATCCCATCGATTCCGCATAGTGGCGAATTCCAGTTCTTCCATCTCCCGATGGCGTTGTCTGCGATCGTGATGATCGGTGGGATTTGGGGGCTTTCGTTCCTGGGTCAATTGCGGAAACAGAACCTCCTGCCGAAGAAAGATACGGCGTTCCTGGCGAACTGGGGACATCACTAAGATTCGAGCAATGTAAACGGGTTAACGACACTCTTTCAGCGACGGTTATGAAGTTGAAAGAGTTAAACAAAACGGAGCGATCTCCGATGAGCGATAAACCGAACGAGACCATTCAACGTTGGGCGACGATCTATGAAGCCGTCACCGGTGCGACGTCACACGCCTCCTCTCATCACGAGGATGTCGTCGGCACCAGCGATGAAAGCAAGAAAGCAGGCCATGAACCCGATCGCTTCGACGCGAAGGGAATCATCATGGTCCCGTTCCTTGTCATCGCCACAGCTTTTATGGCATACGTCATCGTGAGTGTTCTCTTTGGCCAATTTGATTTTGGCGCTCCGGATCGGAGCAATGTGCTCAATCCGCAAGCTGTTGAATTGGCCGATCGACCATTTAACGAACGGGTCGCATCGATCAGTTCGAACGATCCTCGCGCAGCTTCCACCGAGCCTCGGCTGGAATATTTCCGAAACATTGACGTCTCAAGAAACGGCAAGACCGACGATCCGCCGTACGTACGGTCGTTCCAGTCGGCTGACACGGGAAATTCTCCAATTATCACGCCTCGTGATCTCTATCCGGATCGTTATGTCGATCCATTGACGGGTAAGAAGTTACTGGCGGATTTTGAGTACATCGACAAGGCCAAAGGTCTTGCTCGCATTCCAGTCTCCGAAGCGATGAAATTGCTGAAGCTGCCAGTGAAAAAGGATGCCCCGAGCAGTGAATCGAGCATGAAGGATACTCCTAAGCATTCGAACGGCGGTCAGGCGATTGGCGATGGGCTTGCGGAAAAGACCAAATAGCGGATTCTGAATCATGAATACGATCATCATGCGTTATGTTTGCCACATTCTGCTCGGTCTTGCGGTCGCAGTTACAGCGACTTCGGAGACACGTGCGCAGATGAGTTATGGCAAAGCGCCGATGATCGTCCGCGATCCGGAATTACCCGGCCAAGCCAAGATCGTTCCTCAACTTGGTGCTCATTTACCTCTCGATGAAGTTTTCTACGATCACGATGGTAATGAGATCACGCTATCGCAAGCAATAGGTGGCAAGCCAACCGTCCTCATTCTGGCGTATTCCGCTTGTCCGAAGCTTTGTAATGAATTGTTGAATGATACGGTTTCCGCTCTGCGCTCTCTTGCACGACTCGGTTTGGTTGCCGGCAAAGACTACCAATTGGTTCGTATCAGCATTGATCCCAAGGAAGCACCGATCTTTTCCCGCAAAATGCGCGAATCGTATCTTGCGGAGCTTGATAATCGACCGCCCAGCGAGCCGGGGTTCTGGTTCCTCACCGCGAACCACGGTCAGGGTACGAATGTTGTCGAAACACGTGAAAAGATTCACCGATTGGCTGACCTGCTGGGATTTCACTACGCAGCGGATAACCAGAAAGACATCGATGCCGCAGCCGGCGATCCGCGAGGGTTGGAGAAAGCAGTTCGGAAGACTAAAGATTTCGTGCACGCCAGCGCATTGTACATCATCGCACCGGATGGCACGGTGAGCACGGTCCTTCAAGGGTTGAAGCGATCGCCGGAACTCCCCATCGAAAACGGATGGACTCCAGAAGATATTCGGCAAGGGCTTCTGACAGCGGCGGATGGCAAACTGGGTACGGCTGTTCAACGCCTTGCTATGCTCTGCTTTGCATACGACAGCACCAGTGGACATTACAAACCGACGATGCGGGCCATGGGTCTCTTGGCTTTGCCGTTCCCGTTCGTGATTGGACTGATCGCCTGGACTGCCTGGCGTCGATCGCGCAAGGAAAAGAAACTGACGCCCGCCGATGCCCAGGCGGATGGTACGAATACGACGACAACTGGCCTGAATTAACTGACGAGGACTATCCCGATGCTTTTGGCAGAAGGACTCGGATTACCGCTCTGGCCTGAACGAGCGACGGATTTTGCAGTCCATTACGACTGGCTGTTCATTTACGTCCTGGCGGTGACAACTGCTGCGGGTTTGCTCGTCTACGCCGGACTCATCTACTTTTGCTTCCGCTTCGCCAAGAAGCCGGGCGGTCAGCAGCAGCGCATTCTGGGCTCACACAAACTGGAATTGATCTGGACCGCGATCCCCGCTGCATTTTTCCTGTCATTCTTTGTCCTTTCGATTCCGCTTTTCGATGAGGTGAGCCACCCACCAGCGGATGCGCCTGAAATTTTCGTTGTTGGCAAGCAGTGGATGTGGAAAATGCAGCATCCCAACGGCGTCCGCGAAATCAATGAACTTCACCTGCAACAGGGCACGGCAGTCAAGGTGACCGTCACCAGCGAGGACGTCATCCACAACTTCGGAATTCCAGCCTTCCGCAACAAGATCGATGCGGTGCCGGGTCGATATGTCAGCACCTGGTACCGACCCAACAAGGTTGGAACTTATCATATTTTCTGCGATCAGTACTGCGGTCAGGGTCACTCTCAGATGGTCGGTCGTGTCCATGTCATGAGCACAGAAGATTACACGGCGTGGCTGGAAGGTCACAAAACCGATAAGCCCGGTACACCAGGTGATCGACCGACCGACGGTACAGCCGCCTGGCACGGTCAGCAGTTGTTCTTCAAACTTCAGTGCATCAACTGCCACAACAACATCTATGATGCGGAAAGCCCCAACTCGTCGAATCGGGCGCCGAATCTCGAAGGGCTCTATGGATCGATTGTCCCGGTTGAAGGAGGACGCTCGGTCACCGCTGATACCGGTTATCTCCGGGAATCGATCCGCAATCCGATGGCGAAAGTGCACTCCGGCTGGAAACCGATCATGCCGGCCTACACCAAAGCTCAAGTGAGTGAGGAAGAGTTGGGGCAGGTTGTCGCCTACATCCAGTATCTCAAGCAAGGCAAACTACCCAAGCGGACATCACAGGATGCCGCTCCCGTCGGTGCACCAAACGTTCCCGATTCACTGGGAGAAAAGACCGCTCCGGTCGTACCTCCACCTGATCCGAAGCCGGCAGAACCCAAGCCCTCCGCACCGGTTGATTCCAAGAAGGGAGGCAAGTAATTCATCATGGCTACATCCACAGCAGCGACTGAAAATCTCACCGAATCCGTCCTCGAACTGGATTACACGCCGCAAATGGCGCCTCCGGTCACGGATCTCGATGGACCACCCAAAGTCCATTACCTCAACCATTCATTTGGCTGGTTGTCCTGGTTACTTACCGTTGACCACAAGCGAATCGGAATACTTTATCTCATTCCGCTCACGATCTTCTTCATGTGCGGTGGTATCGCAGCCGGTCTCGTTCGCCTAAATCTCATTCAGCCTTATGGCGCGATCCTCGAACTCGACCAGTACAACAAGGCGTTCACCGCCCACGGCACGATCATGCTGTTTCTCTTCCTCATTCCGGTCATTCCGGGTGTGCTGGGGAACTTTTTCGTACCCATGATGATCGGTGCGAAGGATATGGCATTTCCCAAGCTCAACCTTGCTTCCTGGTATGTGTGGATGGCAGGGGCCATGTTCTTCATCGCCGCATTACTCTTTGGCGGCCTCGATACTGGATGGACCTTCTATCCACCGTACAGTTCGAAATACTCGCACACGAATGTTCTTGCCGCTGGCCTCGGCGTGTTTATCACAGGTTTCTCGTCCATCCTGACTGGCTTAAACATCATTGCCACGGTCCACAAGATGCGTGCTCCTGGGATGACTTGGGGCCGCCTTCCACTCTTCGTTTGGGCGATGTACGCCACGAGTATCATCCAGATTCTCGCGACGCCCGTTCTTGCAATGGCGGTTTGCCTGCTGGCGACTGAGCGAATCTTCCAAGTCGGGATCTTCGATCCGACGCTTGGCGGGGATCCGCTCCTGTTCCAACACCTGTTCTGGTACTACAGCCACCCGGCTGTGTACATCATGATTTTGCCCGGGATGGGGGTCATCAACGAAGTCATCACGTGCTTCAGCCGTAAAAACATTTTCGGTTACAAAGCAGTTGCATGGTCATCAGTCGGGATCGCGGTAGTGGGCTTCCTGGTTTGGGGACACCACATGTTCCTTTCAGGTCAGGGGATCTACCTGGGGTTGGTGTTCTCGGTACTGACCATGCTTGTGGCGATTCCGAGCGCAGTGAAAGTCTTTAACTGGACTGCGACTCTCTATGGTGGACAGATCACCTATGAAGCTCCAATGCTCTTCGTGATCGGCTTCATTGTCCTATTCACGATCGGTGGATTGACTGGTCTGTTCCTTGGCATTATCGGGACCGACATTCACCTACACGATACCTACTTTGTGATTGCCCACTTCCACTTCACTATGGTGGGTGGGATGATGTTTGCCTGGCAGGCTGGCCTGCACTTTTATTGGCCGAAGATGACAGGCAAGATGTACTCCGATTTCTGGAGCCGCATGGCTGCCGTTATCATGCTTGTTGGTTTCAGTCTGACATTCCTCCCGCAGTTCATCGCCGGGTATCACGGGTTGCCACGCCGGTATCCGTATTACCCCGTTGAATTCCAGATGATGAATATCCTGAGTACTGCCGGGGCGACTATTCAGGGTTTTGGCTATCTCATGCCAGCAGTCTATCTTCCATTGTCCTTGTTCTTTGGTCGGAACGCGGGCGCGAATCCGTGGAGGGCAACCGGATTGGAATGGCAGACACCCAGCCCGCCAACGCCACACAACTTCGAAGAATTACCCATTGTAACACATGCACCCTACGAATACGCATTGCCGAGTAAGTACAATCTCGAATCGGGCCATGCATACGAAGTGACGAAAGGAGAATCGGGTGGCCACTAATGCCCCGCATGAAGGGGAAAGCCGCGAACCAATCGTGGCTCACCACTTCAATAATATCCGACAGCAGCATGCCTCGGTTCGCTTCGGGATGTGGATCTTTCTCGTCACCGAAGTGCTCTTCTTCGGTGGCGTACTCTGCGCGTACGCTGCGACCCGGATCTGGTATCCGAAGGAATTCGAAGCCGGCAGTACGGCCCTCAACCCGTTCATCGCCAGCATCAATACCTTTCTGTTGCTGACGAGCAGCTTCACAATCACGTTGGCGATTCGAGCCGCTTACAAGGGCCAGCACACGGGTCTGCGATTGTGGCTCGCGTCGACGATTGTTCTCGGAACGGTGTTCCTCGGCTTCAAAGCCCGCGAATATTACGGTGATTACGAAGAAGGATTGATCCCCGGTCCACTCAAAACGCAAGTTGATGATGTTGATACCAATGGCAAACCGATCCTCCGGGAAGTGAGCGTGTTCGCAGTCAATCTTAAGCACGTGCTGGAGCACAAAGGCGGAAAAGCCAAAGAGATCAGCGACAAAATGACGTGGAACGAACGCGATCGCACCCAGATCTTCTTCGTGTTCTACTACGGTATGACTGGGCTTCACGTTCTTCACATGATCGTGGGCATTGGCCTGCTCATCTGGCAACTGCTGCTGGCACAACTGGGATTTTTCAAACCGACCGAGCGATTTATCTACATCGAGGTCATGAGCCTTTACTGGCACTTTGTCGATCTGGTGTGGATCTTCCTTTTCCCGCTCCTGTACATGGCGGGGAAACATTCGATGGATGGAATTTTTTAACGAAACCGGCACGGCCAACAGGGTATTTGAAATGTCAGATCATGTCCAGAAACCGATCGTTTTCGAACAGGATCACGCCGAACCGGCGAGTGTCGCTACAAGCACTCTGACCTTCCTTTTCCTGGCGGGGCTTTCGTGCCTGGCGATGATGATCGGATTTACAGACCTCGGTGCAGTTAAGGTCTGGATCAGTCTTGGTATCGCTTGCGTTCAAGGTATCATTCTCACCGTATTTTTTATGGATCTCCGTCATGCGGACAAACTCACATGGTTAACCGCAATGGCAGCCGTATTCTGGACCTTCTTGCTCTTTCTCTTTACTCTTACCGATTACCTCACTCGGCATTACTACGCCTTTTGAGGACCGGTCGAATCACGACCATGCGACGACATCTTCAACATCGATTGGGCGGGAACAAGACCATAATGATCGGTCTCGTTCTCGCCCTGATTGTTTTGAGTGGCTGTTCCTCGTCAGATTCGGTTGGATACGACTCTCATTTACGGTTCCTTCTCCGTGAGGATCCGATTGTCGATCAGTTACCCAAAACACCACCTGCGGAACTTCATGCGAATGGCAAACTCCTCGAGGCGATTGCGGAATTGAAGAATCTCGGAGGCGTGCTGACGGATCCGAAGGAGCTTTCAAAGAACGAACGCGAGAAACTGACGGCGTTGCTCGAATCTCGCTTCGGGACGCCCGCCGCGCCGAGACTTCCCGGTGAACCGTTTGGGATCACGCCGCAGCAATTGGCTACCGGAAGCGGACTCTACAAAACCAAATGTGCTCAATGTCATGGGATGAACGGTGACGGCCGCGGACCAACCGGAATATGGGTTTATCCCCACCCTCGAGATTTTCGATTGGCACGATTCAAATATGTCTCATCATCTGTTGGACTGCCGACGCGTGATGATCTCGCAACGATGATCAAGGTTGGCATCAACGGGAATTCCATGCCGGGCTTCGCACTGTTGCCTCCTGAGCAGATCGAAGCCCTTGTCACGTACACCGTTTTTCTCTCGCTGCGTGGGAGGGTCGAAACGGAACTGATTCGAACGGCGCTATCGGAAGATGGCTATCCTGAAATTCCTGATCAATTTGTCGATCAGGTCTATTCCCGTTGGGTCTCCAAATGGCATTCGGCCGAGGCTCGTTCGGTCCCCGCCGAACTTCTATCGCGAACCGTTCAGGATGGTGGAACGAGCGAAGACTATGATTCGCGCATTCGTCGCGGTCATGCCGCTTTTCAAACCGCAGGATGTGCGAGTTGTCACAAGGATTACGGCCGCGAAACACACTACCTGTACGACGTGTGGGGAGTCGCCGTCAGACCATCCAACCTCACATTGGGTGTCTATCGCGGCGGAGGTGAACCAACAGAACTCTATCATCGGATTCGATGTGGAATATCTCCCTCTGGTATGCCTGAAGTGAATGAAACGACCCTGAGTGATGAACGTGTAAGCGATTTGATTCTGTTCCTCAAAGCGCTTCCGGTTCCGCGACACTTACCGCCCGATCTCCGATCCTCGATTTATCGTTAACAGTTTCACACCATGATTCAACGACCATCGCCACGCTGGGTCCGCATTGCGGGGATCATCACCGTACTCCTCTGCGTTCTGTTGCTTGCACTCGGCGGATTCGTGACGACGTTCCGCGTCGGTATGGCAGATCCCGTCTGGCCGACGGAACCGTGGTTCCTCTTGGGTCAGGACTGGCAACAGCTCGAATTCGGCTTCCTCATCGAGCACACGCACCGTCTTGCAGGCTGGTTAACCGGTTTGGCGATTACGATTTTTGCATTTGGTGCCTGGTCGGTGGAACCGAACCGCAAATTGCGGCTGATCGGGCTAGTCACGCTCGTAGGTCTGCTCGTTTCATATGGCGAGTTTCATCGCGGAATGGGTAAGGCGTGGAGCGAGATCCAGGAAAAAGCGAAATCCCAACAGCATCTCGATCCCCAGCAATCGGATTTTTCCGAACGGCTGATGGAATCCGATGTTCTGAAACATGTCACGAAATGGCCGATCCCGCAGGGACTCGGAACAGCCGGCTTCGCATTGGGCCTCATTCTCTTCGGTTCGGTCTCCGCATCACGACGGACGATCGGCGGAAGTCTTCGATTCATGGTCAGCCTCGGCCTTGTGTTTGTCATGATTCAGGGGTTGCTCGGTGGCTTTCGAGTATTCTTGAATGCTCTAGCAGGAACGAATCTCGCTGCAATCCATGGCGTCTTCGGCCAGGTGACGTTCGCGGTCCTCGTCGCGGCGATGGTGCTTTGTCAGCCCCGTAAAGATCATGACGCTCTCTCACATGCGGAATCCGCACCGCTGATTCGCATCGCGTACTACGTCTTGCTTGCGCTCTTCCTTCAACTTATCTGGGCGGTGTGGGTGAGGCATTACGGATCACCGATCGCGCAACGCCTGCATATTCTCACGGCGTTTGTCGCGACCGGATTGCTCGTGTGGCTGGCGGTCCGGATCCTCGTGTCCCCCTATGCCAAGCGCCTCTTTCGTGGAATCGCGATTCACCTGCTCATCATTCTTGCGGTTCAACTGCTACTCGGTGTGGAATCGTATCTCGGGAAATTCGTGACAACGGGTCCGCAGGCGCAGGTAATGCCCGAAGATCGGATCGTCACGCAACAACAAGCGGGAATGCGGACTGCGCATCAATTGATCGGGGCGGGATTACTAGCCGCCGTCGCCGCGGCCGCAATCCGGTTGGGAAGAAAGCCCATTGGATTAGCTACGAATCCTGAGAAAAGTCAAGAAATTGAAGCTCTGACCTGAAAGCGGGAATCGCCTTGCTATGATATCTGTTCTTACTCACGGTGCTCTCTATGCCCGCGACCGCGACACTGACACGAACGATTGAAACTCCGCATCGAATTTCGGAATTCGGGCCTACGTTCGCCGATTACCTGGATCTGACCAAACCGAAAATTGCCGTCATGGCTCTGGTCACGGTCGCGGTCGGCTATCTCCTCGGCGCTGCGCCTTCACCGAATCTCGCGATCCTGATTCACACATTGATCGGCTCGGGCCTGGTCGCCGCTGGCGGAAGCGCACTCAATCACTGGTGGGAGCGCCGTGCCGACAGCCGGATGAATCGCACGCAATCGCGACCGCTGCCCAGCGGCCGCATGAAGCCTGCCGAAGTCTTCTCGTTCGGCCTGACATTGGCGATCGTTGGCGTGGTCTACCTCGCCGTTGCCGTCCCGCATATCGAAGCCGCCATTGCAGCCGCGCTCACCGGTTTCCTCTACGTCGCTGTCTACACTCCACTCAAACAGATCACCGCCTGGAACACCGTCATCGGCGCGATCCCCGGAGCACTCCCGCCCGTCATCGGCTGGTGTGCCGCTCGCGGAAGTCTCTCCGCCGATGCACTCGCGCTCTTCGCCATTCTCTTCGTCTGGCAGCTTCCCCACTTCTACAGCATCGCCTACCTCCACCGCCACGACTACGCCCGCGGCGGAATGAAAATGCTCCCCTGCATCGAACGCCCCGACGGCTTCTGGACTGGCTTCGCAACCGCATCCACCGCACTCCTGCTGCTCGCCGTCGGCCTCACGCCCTACGCCTTCGGCTCCGCTCGCGAACTTTTCCTCGCCGGCTCAACCCTGCTCGGCATCTGGTTTCTCCTGCGCTGCTTCCGCTTCGCTCGACAACGCAACGACCGCACCGCTCGAACCGTCCTACGCGGCTCGCTCGTTTACCTCCTCGGAATCATGGCGTTGCTCGTCGTCGACTGGATGTTGCCACGCTATCTGAGCTAACGGCGGGCCCCCTATGCCGGTTCAGTTGATCATCATTTGCGAAGACGACGCTCTCCATCACAACCTGCCATTTCAACAGCAGTGGAACGCCCTCCGCCAGCAACTGCAACCGCGCACCCTCGCCTTCGCCGCCATCTCATCCGCCACTACGCCCCTCGACCTCGACATCCGCGTTTCGCCGGCGAACTCAGACCTACCGTGGCCGGTCTTCAGCCTCATGCAGCAGACCACCACCTACCCGCCATCGCACGTTCTGGTGCTCTGTCGCAGTCAGATCGAGATCCAACGGGCGAAGAACGCCGGCGCCTGGGCCGTCGGGCTGACGGACTGGTATGAGCACACCACCCCTCCGCCAACCGAAGCGGAGCGCGAACTCGTCCGCTCCCGCGTGCTCGACCACGGTGCCGACGCCGTCATCGACTCCCTCTCCGAGGTCGGCGACGCCATCGACGCCCTGAACGCCATGATCGAATCGTGAACACAAGTTCACATGTGACATTTTGAACATATGCGACGATCCCGAGTCTGAAGAGAAGTTTCGCATCCAGGCGATGATCATGCATCTCCAACGCGATCTCGGCGTTCGATACCATCCGAAGCGCAAACGTGAGAGTGACACATTCCAACCCGAGGACTCGTTCATTTCGGGCGTCGTGCAAGGTCTTGGGGGAACGTGCGGGGGCCATCAAATACATTCCGGGCAGCAGCTGATAGTTTCATCTGCAAAGCACTTCAGAAGTAACCGCGATCATTCCATTCTCAAGGTGATAGAACATCCGCAAGATTTCCGGATGCAAACCGCCTCGACGTGACTCTTATTCGGTGGAGGGTCATTTAAGGGCCAGAGACCACTGATTCGGGCGTTGAACGCAGCGCTGCCGGTGAAACCCTGCGCGAGCGATGCGGAACTGCTTCGTCGCTATGTTTCCGCTCACGATTCGTCCGCCCAGTACGACAACGTGATGACCCGAGCGGCCGTTCAGGGCGTTCTCGCAATTCGTCGGCGGTAGACTATTAGGCCGATCGTCACCAGCGCCAGTCCGCCGGCGGCGTAGTAGAGCCAGTACGACCGCGGCCCCGCAGGCTTGGGTGCCTTCGGGAAGGGCTTGATGCCAAACTGCTTTTCGAGGTCGAAATCGTCGGCCGTCGGTGTGTAGTGTTCGTATTCGAGATAGGTCAGTTCGGCGCGCGGCACCTTCTTGCCATCCGACATTTCGTACCAGGTGACATACTTCGTTGGAAGGCGAACGCCGTCTTTCTCGTCTGCGTAGGTGATGGTCCCGAAAGTCTTGGCATGTTCGCCGGATTTTACTTTTATGCCCGCCGCCTGATGATCGATTTTGTAATGCAAGAGAGCGTACGAATTGTTAGGGTCGAGGTAGGAAGTAACTTGGTAGTTTTCCGATCCGCTCTGATGTACGAGCTCCACCGCGGGCCTATTCTCAAAAGTGGCATCATAATTGACCGATTTCACGATGAAGTGATACTTTTTGGTCCGCTGATAAATCATGAGTTTGAAATAGCCAGACAGTCGCAATCCGCCAGTTAACGATAACGGGAGAAACGCACGAGTGTCACGAAGTTCCTGCTCCAGTCTTGGAAAGTTTTTGGCCTCCGGATAGTGCGATTCCAAGACATATTTGCTTCCGTTAGATTTAGTCAGCGAATAGATTTCATCGCCGAGCCAAAGATATGCATCTTGCGATTTCTGAGGAGGTGAAACGTCGTATATCGTATTGCTTGTAATTGTCCGTATCGCGTCTTCTGTTGCAATTATGGTAGCGTCGACTTCGGCGCGAAGCTTGCCGGAGTAGGACTCGTCCGTAAAGTTTTTGAATACGGCTTTGATTTTTCTGTTATGAACATACTTCTTAATTAATAGCTTTTCCTGTTCGCGATACTTATCGAGAAATTCGGATTCTATATCTCCGGCATGGCTCTCTGGCAATTGCAGCAGTAGCATCAGAACTGCACAAGTGCATTGTACCATTGAATGCGAGAGAATATTCATGGACGTGAGACCCACAATATGGAAATCGTGCGAATAAGAAGATAACAAGAAGCTCGCGTAATTCGTACGCTATTGCGAGATCTGAAAGTTAACTCGCGATATGTACGAGAATGCCCAATTTAAAGGCCGCTACCAGTTCGCCGAGCCTGAATAGACGCATTTACATTCCGAGCATTTGGTCGATGGGTCACCACTAGCAGGATCACATTTCACTTTGGCGTCATAACATCGTTTCTCTGCATCGCCAGAATCGCACGACTTGTTCCAGCATTCCCAAGTGCAGATACTACCCACCTCTGGGGGATACATATTGCAGCTTGGATCCTCGCAATCCGCAAGACCGCCTTGCGAATCCGGTCCCGGGCAGGGAAAAGAATCGTCATTTGGCTTGTCCCCGCACTGCAAGCTGACGTAATTGTCGAAACACTGGTTCCGTTGATAACTCGGATTCGGAAATCCTTGACAAACCGTTGTATTCAATCCCGAATTCAACCAGTAGTACCAATACGTGCGGCATTGCGTGCAGAGGCTCGTATCGGCCCTCACCGGCTGGACGACGAGTGCCACGGCCAAGAGTGCGATTGCCATGCCCGCCGTCACCGACGGTCGATCAATCGTTTTGCGATCATCGGTCTTCCTCCCGTTGGACCCGGCGGACGGCCGGATCGGATTGCGAAGCGGTCACGAATGCCACGATCTTGAAATCGAGATCGCCGGCCGACGTCCGCAGGCGGCCCACTCGCTTAAATGCTCCGGGTTGCCGGGTGGCCGTCACGGTCACGGCAAGATCGACCGATCGACCCGGCTCGATCGTCGCCGGCAGGCCGGCCACATCAGCGCATTGGCAACTCGAGGTCGCCATCAGCACCTGCACCGATTCGGCGGACAAGTTCACCACACGCAGAGTTCGCTCCGTACGCGACCCGGCTTCCACCCGTCCCAAATTCAGACGCGCGGGCTGAGTTGCCAACGATTCTCCCCGCGCGGCTGCGACTGCCACATGGATTGAACCGTACCAGATCGCGGCGAATGCCATCAGGACCCCGATCACACCGGCCGCAACACCCGCACTTCGCAAGGCGGGTGAGTTCGCCGGCCAACCCGCCCAATTCGGCCGGCACCGCAACAGCGACGCAAACAGGGTCACGTCGAAGAGTACGACGACAACCGGCGGCACGGCCACATCGCCGAAGCAGCCGCAACTCGATTGTTGCGACATCGTGAGGAAGAGTCCGTGCAACGCAAAGAGAACCAGGAACAATTCGCCGATCGCCCATGCGCCGTACCGACAATATCCCGAAACGAGCCAGATCCCCAGAAGGAACTCGACACTGGGAATCAGCCCGACAGCCCAAGTGGGAAGCAGTTCGGTGAGCGGCGATGTCGGAACCGTTACCGTCGAAAGCTGTTTGAGGGCAGCGGCAACAATGAGGATACTTCCGTAAATTACGGCAAGAACTCGATAGGCATGTGGGGTAGATTTCAATGAAGCAATCTCCGCATACGCTCATACGCTCATACGCTCATAATCCGCAGTGCGATGCACTTTGTCAAGCATAATTTGGAGTTCCGCTAAGATTTTGTACTACTAAAGGGGGACTCGCAGTTGAGTCCTATGGTCGTTGCGGCGAATCGGTTGGGAGAACGGAGCCGCGCGCGAAAGCTGAGCTTATGCTCTCGCGTTAATCAGCTTCGGCAAGAAATTCAGCGATTCGCATTACGTATTCATAATATCAGTAACTGTTCAAATTTGACGTAAACCCTTACGGCGCATAGGCGCTTCCGAAATTTGGGAACGGTTCCACGGTAGGGTGTGGCAGTGTCGGTGGAAAGACGAGTCAGTGTCAGAATGACTCCGCCACGTGCATTTGTGGCGGAGGCGGAGTCCTGTTTATCCTAAAGGCCTTTGACTTCCCAGCCCTTGCGGTATTCGCGGCGGACGAAGCTGTTGGCCTTCTTGTCGTTCGTGATCGTGAGCTTTGCCGCATCCCATTCCAGAGTTTTCTCCGGGAACCGGGTCGACAGGCAGCCGAGCAGCACCGATTCCGTCATCGGGCCGGCGTAGCTGAAGGGGGCGGAGGTTTTGTCGTTTCCGCGGCAGGCTTCGACGAACTGCATGTAGTGGTCCTGCGACGGGAGCTTGGTGAGCTTCTTGTCTGCGGCATTGTCCCCGAGGATGACCGGCATACCGCCGTACGGCGAATAGAGCACGCCGTCGGTGCCCACGTAGATGCTGCCCTGATACGACGGCTTGTCCTTGCCGAGCAGCTTGAGAATGCGCTCGGGCGGAAGTTTGGGTCCGTTGGTCCAGGACAGCGTAACCGTGTCCGTGGTGAACTTCGTGCCGGGGAAGGTGAAGGTGACGGCAGTTTCGAGGCCCCAACTGTGATCGATGGGTGCTTCGCCGGTGGAGCGGATCGACTGAGGCGCGGTCAGCATGATCGAGCCGAAGACCGGGTCGAGGATGTGGCAGCCCATATCGCCGAAGGTGCCGGTGCCGAAGTCGAGGCGCTTGCGCCACTCGCCGGGGTGATAGTAGCCTTTGATGAATGGGCGTTCAGTCGCGATGCCAAGCCAGGAATCCCAGTTGAAGGTTGAAGGGATTTCGTCCTTGCGATCGGGGCGCGGCTTGTTGTCGCCCCACATCTTTCCGCTCCAGCTGTGGACTTCCTTCACCTTGCCGATGACACCGGATTGAATGGTGGCGACGACCGTACGGTGCACATCGGCGGAGTGGATCTGAATGCCCATCTGCGTGACGAGCTTTTTCTCGGCGGCGACTTTGGCCAGCTGGCGGGATTCGAAGACCGACTGCGTCAGCGGTTTCTGGGTGTAGACGTTCAACCCCGCCTGCATGGCCCGCATGGTGATGGGTGCATGCATGTGGTCCGGCGTGCTGATGTTGGCGGAGTTGAGATTCTTTTCCTTGTCGAGGAGCTCGCGCCAGTCGCGGTAGATACGAACATCGGGGAACTTGGCTTTGACTTTGGCGGTGCGTGCATCGTCGACTTCAGCGACGGCGACGAGTTTGACATGCGGACTGCGTGTGAGTGCGGACCAGTCGGAGCCGGCCATGCCGTCGGCGCCGAAGCTGGCGTGGTAGAGCGTTTCGCTGGGCGCGGCGGTGGCGTGGGTGCGGAAGACCATGGGCGCAGCGACACCGGCGGCCATGGTGCGAAGAGCGGTGCGACGTGTGATACGTGCCATGTGATCGATCCTTTTTTGAATTGGAAAGAAGCCCACGGATTCGATGTCCGTGGGCGGGGGAAACGATTTACTTCAGGGATTTGATCTTCACATTGCGGAAGGCGACGGGGTCGCTGTGGCCGGCGAAGCCGAAGTAGCCGGAGGTGCGTTCCTTGCCCGGATGCGGAGACTTGGCCATGTACTCGGTGATCTTCGAGAGATCGGTGTCGAGAATCAGGTTGCCGTTGAGTTCAACTCGGATGGTGGAACCTTTGACGCGGATGTGCTGGAAGTTCCACTGTCCGATGGGGCGCTGGTAACCGCGTTTGGCGGCGGCCATTCCGTAGGCGGATCCGTGCGCTTGACGGGGATCGATGCCTTTGTAGTCATCATCGAGAACCTGCAGTTCGCACATACCGACGTAAGCGGTATCTCCGGTACCGGGATAGCGGATGGCGAGGCCGTTGTTGCCGTTCTTGGGCAGTTTGAATTCGAGGATTGCTTCAAAGTCTGCGTACTCTTTCTCGGTGTGCAGCACGCCGCCTTTCTTGGGCTTGCAAAGAATGGCACCGTCCTGAACTTCGTAATTGGCGACTGCGCCCTTCCAGCCGTTCAGAGTCGATCCGTCAAAAAGTGATTCGAAACCGTCTTTGTATTTCGCGGTGAGGAATGCATTGGCTTCAGCTGGTGTGAGTTCCTTGAGGTAGATGTTGCGCCAACGGATTTCGCCACCGTGAGTTTGAAGCAATATGGCACCTTTTTTCGGCAACGGCAGATCGCGGGCGAAGAAGTTCTCCATCAACGCTTTGTCGACGACGAGTTGATCATTGAGGTAGACAGTCGTGCGAGCGCCAACCTGGATGATGCGGAACTTGTTCCATTCACCAAGCGGTTTATCAGCTTTTACGAGCGGATCTTTGCCTTCCTTATACTTGGTGTTGTTCCAGAGTCCGCCGCTGCCGAATTTTTTGCCTAGCCCAGTCGGATCGGCTTCGGTGGAATCCCAGATCTGGACTTGCGGGGTGCTCTTGAGATAGATTCCGGAATCGGCTTTGGGAACGGTCTTATATTCGATGTGCAGTTCGTAGTCTCCGAACTCTTGATCGGTTGCGAGATAGGCACCATGTCCATCGTTGACCAGCTCATCATTTTCAACAGACCAGTGTTTCTTCGCGTCTGCGGTGAATTCTTCGATTTTCTTCGCACGCTCTGATTCTGTGAGCTTCACGATGTCGATCGGTGATGCGCCTATCGCATGGATCGCCCATCCGTGCCAGCCGGAAAGATCTTTGCCATTGAAAAGGGCCTTGAATCCGGCGGGAGGTTCTGCGGCGAAGAGCGAGACGGAACACCCGAACAAAAGGAGTGAGGCGAGCGTCAGCCGAGTGAATTTCATCATGTGTGATCTCTCAAGAGGAACGAGAAGGACGCGTGATGCGCCCTCAGGCAGGTGACGGCGATCATATTCGAATGTGTGCAGAATGCCAGAGTCTGATCAGACTTCGTGCTGAGTAATGTGAACGTTCACTTTCGGTAAGACGTACTTGACCAGCAACGTTAAGTGAGCGAGAGTCCCGAGAATATCACCAAAATGCAGCATTTCATGCGGACCGATCATCTCAGGAATCAGTGTTGGCCATTTGATTGCTTCGCATGCGGCACCGCCGATATACCCAAACGCCAGCAGAAAGATCCAGAATAATCCCACCCCCCCCAGTCTCTGATAATACGTCGGCAAGGGAATCAAGCTGACGATTCCAAGGCCCACATAAAGGGTGATCAGGAGAAGATAAGGCGGTACGGGTAACAGCCAGAGGCTTAAAGTGCCAGCAGTCGCGAGTGCGATCATTCCCCCGAGCAAAAGATTTCGCATTTTCGTCGGCAAGATATAGATCGCGATCGGGACGTTTGACCCGACAATCAACCAGAAGATCGCCGACTGATCGAGGAGTTGCCAGATTCGCTTGGTTTCCTCGGATCGATGTTGCACACCATGATACAGACCGCTCAATGAATAGAGAGTCACAGCCGTCATGACGAAAAAGAGTATTCCCAGACGGTGTGGTAACGGATGAAATCGCGTTAAGCTGAGGAGATAAAGTCCGACATAAAGCATCCACACGGCAGTAAAAAGATGACTGAATGAACTGACAGGGTTATGAAAATCCATGCCGTGCCTCTTGTTGACTCTCGCGGCGGAACTTGCGAAACTGCCCTTCTGCCGATTACGCCTTTCCCGAGGTTTCTCATGACCGCACGAACCTGTTCCGTGATGGCCATTTTTCTGACCGGTCTTCTGGTGGCTGGTCAGTCTCCCAGTGTACCAAAACCACTCCTGACATTGCCGGGCCATACCGATCCGGTTTATGCCGTTAGCTATAGTCCCGACGGTACGTTCATAGCAACAGGGAGTTTCGACAAAACCATCAAATTATGGGACACCGCCAACGGCAAGGAATTGCGCACATTTGCCGGCGCGAAGGGTCATCAAAGCCTCATACTATCGATTGCTTTTTCACCTCAAGGTGATCTGCTGGCGAGCGGCGGAGCTGATAACTCAACCAAAATCTGGGATGTTCCGGCACTCAAGCCAACAACCGAAACGGTCTTTGGCGGCAAGACGATCTTCTCTGCTCTTTCTTCAGACGGCAAACTCCATGCGATCGGTAATGATGAAGGAAAACTGCGAATTGTTGCAACGGCAGACAGCAAAGTCGTGCACGAAATTGCAACGGGTTCGCCAATCGTTCGACTCGCGTTTGTTCCCAATTCACCAACCGTCGTAACCTGTGGAGCCGATCGGATTCTGCGTTACTGGAACGCGACCGACGGCAAAGCGATTGGAACTATCGGCACAGGGTCGAACTCGGTTTCTTCACTTTCGGCCTTAGGAAGCACTGTGATCACGCTGTCAGAGGATGGAACGGTGCAGACGTGGCCGAATACGTTGAAGGCGGAGAAATCAATCGTGGAAACACCGGATGCGATCATTCGGGCTGCTGTTACCTCCGATGGGAATTACCTTGCGACGGTCCTTGCCGATCGGCGAATTTCCATTCTTCAATTGAATGGTGGAAAAATACTGGCCACGCTCCCGGCACCGGCAGGTACAATCGAAGATCTGGTCTGGAACGGTGATAACCAGACATTGGCTGTGGCTTCTGGAAAGAAAGTCACGCTGTGGGGGACCGATGGTAAGACTCGTGGTGAGGTCGAAGCGGATGCGAAGACTGTACGAGCGGTCTCATTCACTAACAATCGAACTGAACTTCTGACCGCCGGCGATGAGGGATTGAAGCTCTGGAAGTTTCCCTTCGATCCGAAAAAGCCGGTACCAGCGAAGGCCGTGATTCCAGACGCGAAAAGCGTTCAGCGATTACAGATTTTACCCAATGGACAATTGATCACTTCTGGAATGGACAAGACCATTAAATCCTGGGATCTCAATTCCGGCAAAGAAATCAAGAACTTCGGTACACTGAGTCAGTCCGCATCCATCCTTTCCGCTACTCGCGATGGATCCCTTCTTGCGGTTGCGGCAGGTAAGGAATTGAAACTCTGGCAGACGAGTGACGGAAAGGAACTCCCTCTGCCTGCGGTGACCGCTCATGTGACTTCAATCGACTTCAGTTCTGATCGGCAATTTCTGGCAGCAGGGACTGAGGATAAGCAAATTGCGATCTTTGAAATCGCAAAAAACCTATCGACGCACTTCTATCGGACACTCGCGAAGCCGATCGCGTTCTATCATCCCAGTCAACCGCTTATGACCGTGGCCGATGGGAAGTCGATTCTTCAGCACAGCGTTCCCGCCGTCCGCTCCGCCCGTAATGCTGAATGGGCAAAGAGTTCACTTGTGACTCTTCCAAATACCAATTCCGTCTTGATCCACGGATCCACAAAAACTGTGACCCGGGTGAACATCGGAAACCTTCTGAAGGAAAATTCCTTTGAGTTGGCGACGCCCGCAAAGACTCTTGCAATCTCGCGGAACGGGCAATTGCTCGCTGCGGCAAGTCCTGACAATACGATACTGATTTACACAATGAACAACAGTCAAATGGCAGGATCATTCAAGAGTCCTGCTGGAGTCAAAGAGCTTGAATTTCTTGGTAATGGACAATCTCTGGCCGGTCGTCAGGAGGACAAAACTGTTCGAATCTGGAATGTGCAATTCAACCCGGGTCAACCACTTCCCGAGGAATTCGGCAGTATGATCCAATCGATGAATCACCCGGCTTCCATCACGACGTTCGCGATCCTGGATGATCAGAAACTGCTGACTGGTTCAGGCGATGGCGCCATCCGACTTTGGAAAGTTGCCTCCGATCAACCTCGCTCGATTCCGCATCCGAATCTTGTTGATTGCGTCGCATTCAATTCCGATGGGACGCGATTGGCGACTGCGTGTCATGATGGAGTTGTGCGAATCTACGATCTCACCAAACCCAATAATCCTCTGGTCAAGGATATCAAAGCCCATGTCGCGACACCGCAGTCGCATCCGGTTTATGTGGTCCTATGGTCACCAGACGGGAAAATGCTGGTATCGGGAAGTTATGACCGGTCGATCAAGCTCTGGGATGCCACGAGCGGTAATCTCATTCGTGAGATCAAGGGATTTCCGGAACCTCCACCTGCAGCGGGACAACCGATTCCGCCGGGTCATCGCGATCAGGTGTTTTGCCTGGCGTTCTCAAAAGATGGGAAACAACTTGCATCCGGTTCGAGTGACCGCACGGTCAAGTTATGGGATCCGAGTAACGGAAATCTGATTCGAGACTTCCCCAATCCCAATCTCAAGTCGCCCGGTCCGGGGCAACCAGTTCCTTCTCAATCCGGATTCATCCATTCTGTTCAGTTCAGTGAGGATGCGAAATCGCTCATTTCCGCAGGTACGGCTCCGCGAAATGGTGGGATGATTTGCGTGTGGAATCTAGCGGATGGAAAACTGAAGGCAAGTTCGAATTTGCCCTTTGGCCCAGTCTATTCGATTGATCCCGCCAGAGATGGAAAAACCATTTTAGTCGGCTGTGGATCGCGATTACGGACATCGAGTGAAGCGGAAGCGTATGTCCTGTCCCTACCCGGTGGATGAGCGGGCTATTATGATCTTGTGGTCGATCACATGATTGACCACGAACTGTCCCGTGTCAATCTGCGTCTTTCGCCTGTTCGGTCGGCATGGGCGCGGATCGCTGAGGACCGAAGACGTTGCCCGCGATGTTCGCGGTGGCCGTCGTGTTACGGGATTGCATTTCGCCGGTGACATCCAGAAAGATCTTGTCTTCAAGAATCTCATGAATGACGATCGTCATCTTATCGCCGCTGGGCACATTCACGAGCGGGCGGGCACCGGTGTTGAGCGCGACCATCCGCTTTTGGATGAGAGTCGAGAGTTTGAATCGACCGCCAACCTTGTTAACGATTTCTTCTTCTTTCAATTCGTCGAGCATGGGATACCCCTTAAAGTAAACTGTTCCCGGATCAATAATTGGATAGCCTGGACCGCATGTGATAGTTGATCATTCACGATTCGGACGTGAAACAAGTTTTTCTGATTCAGCTCGCGTTCTGCCGATATCAGACGTCGTTTCAAAGTCGTTTCATCTTCACTGGCCCGATTCGTCAATCGATCACGAAGCGACTCGAGCGACGGTGGCATCAAAAAAATTGAGAATGAATCATCTACCAGTGCCGCACGCACACTGGCGGCACCCTGGACATCAATCACGAGCAGGACGCCTTTCCCCTCCCGGTCCGTCACTTCGGACTGCGGAGTACCATAATAATCCCGTTCGTGAACGATCGCGTGTTCGAGCATCTTCCCTGCTGCGAGTTCATCGTGGAATCGCTGCTCGGTCCAGAAGAAATAGTCGCGTCCGTCCTTCTCGCCAACTCGCGGAGCCCGTGTCGTTGCGGTGATGGCACGGCGCAACGGTAGCGAGCCATCGGCGAGAACCGCTTCAACAACGGTTGTCTTGCCGACTCCACTAGGCCCAGAGATGACGAACAGTGGTGCGTTCATTCGATATTCGCCACAAGCTCTTTCATTTTCTCGAGAGTGGCCTTCATCTCCACAACATGACGCGAAATCGAGACGTCACCGGCCTTTGAACCGAGTGTATTCGTTTCGCGTCCGATCTCCTGAATGATGAATTCGAGTCGTCTCCCGGGCGCTTCGATCTCGGCATTCATCACGTCTTGTAACTGCACCAGGTGCGATTCCAATCGGACAACTTCTTCCGAGACATCGGTCCGATCCGCGTAAATGGCCACCTCACGAATCAACTGATCCGGTTCGACGGCGGTACCGGTATTGGCCAAGGCCTGACGAATGCGCTCGACAAGACGCTGGCGGTAATCCTCAACCACACGAGGGAGAATTTGCTTAATATCCGCCAGTTCATCCGACAATTTCCGGGAGAGTTGCTGGAACTCTTCGGTCATCGAGCGGCCTTCGTCACGCCGCACAGAATTCAACTTACTCATTGCCTCGTTGAGCAATTCCTCGACAAGTGGCCATTCGTCTTCGGGAGCCGATGACCGTCCACCCACTTCGGGAGCGACTCCCGGTAACGTCAGAAGTCCCGAAAGAATCGGACCGATCGCAGCCGCATCGTTGGCTTCAGGGCAAGCGGATCTGATCTGATCAAAATAACTGGCCAGCAATTCTCCATCGATCTTCGGTCCGAGTGAACCGGGTGGACGATCAACGCGAACGGTAATGTGGACCGTACCACGCTTCAACCCTCGCCGAATAATCTTTTCAAATTCCGCTTCAAGGATTGGATACGGTTCAGTTCCACGGACAGTAACTTTAAGATGGCGATTGTTGACAGTTCGTATTTCGAGCGAGACCGTGGTCGTGGACGACTGTCCGCAGGCTTCACCGTAACCGGTCATACTGAAGAGCACGTGATGCAGCCTCAAACGCGTCGAATGTCTATTTGCTGTTGAGCGCTTGCGGTGCGGCTACTCCGCGTGAGTCCGCCTGCGCAAACTTCACATGAACCATTATCAGAAGCACCCACACAGCAGCAAGATAAAGCGTGATTTTGGTGAATGCATCGCCCGCCCGCGAACCGAACGCGCTCGAACCACCCGCACCACCGAATGCGCCAGCCAAACCGCCGCCTTTACCCCGTTGAATCAAAACGATTAACATCAGCAGGACGCTCACAATAATCACAATCACATTAAGGATGTACGAGATGCCGGAGGCATCGGCGAAAAGGCTCACTTTGGGTACTCCGCAATTTTCGATAACTGATTTTGTATGGTTTGTTCTATCATCGCCTAGTGGTCTGTGGTCTAGATGGCTGCACGAACAATACCCAGGAACGAATCCGCCTTCAAACTCGCGCCACCCACAAGCGCCCCATCCACATCTGGCTGATGTAGGATGGCGCTGGCGTTCTCGGGTTTCACCGATCCGCCGTACTGAATAAGGAGCGATGAAGCGATATTCTCGCTGAAAAGTGCCGCGATTTTTTGACGAATAAATGCATGCGCGTGCTGAGCCTGTTCGGGAGTCGCGACATGACCGGTTCCAATCGCCCAGACCGGTTCGTAAGCGATTACAAGATTCGCCATCTGTTCGGCTGGAATACCCGTCAAACCTGCAGTCAATTGCTGATCGAGAACCGTTTCCGTTCGTGTCGCGGTGCGATCTGCCAGAAGTTCGCCAATACATAAAATCACTCGAAGTCCGGCCGTCAGAGCGGCTTTCGCTTTCTTATTGAGAAACTCGTCCGACTCTCCCAGTCCATGCCGACGTTCGCTGTGCCCGATGAGCACATACTGACATCCGGCATCACGGACCATCTGAGGCGAAAGTTCGCCGGTGTAAGCACCTTCTTTATCGTAATGACAGTTTTGGGCTCCCAGGAGAATGGATGACCCCTCAAGCACGTCGGCAACGGTCGTCAGCCATATGGCTGGCGGAAACACGGCCACGAGTACGCGCTTATCCTCGCCAAGGCCGCTGGCAACCGTGGCAGCAAGCCCTTTGGCACTGGCTTGCGTCGTGTACATCTTCCAGTTGCCTGCAACGAATTTTGGACGTTTGGCCATGAGCAACCCAGTTTGGCAAGGAGGAGATATCTCGATGGAACCGCAAATTAATGGGACCGGGCTTTGTGGAAAATACAAGCCGATCGATTCTTCAACTTCGTTAAACTTATGCCTCGGTCGGTGACCAGAAGTGTCGGCCAAGCGCTTCGGCCAGTCGCCTCAAGTCGCCCATCAGCGCCAGAAACTGGTGAGGCAAAAGCGCTTGAGGACCGTCTGAGAGCGCTTTCTCAGGGCAATTGTGGACTTCCACATGTACGCCGTCAGCACCAGCTGCGACACTGGCGCGGCACATGCTGGGAATCAAGTCGGGGCGACCGGTTGCGTGGCTCGGATCAACAATCATCGGCAGGTGGCACTGCCCTTTCACATTCGGAACCGCACTCATATCAAGCATATTCCGCGTGCTGTCTTCAAAACTGCGCACTCCGCGTTCGCAGAGCACAACGTCCTTGTTTCCTTCTGCCAGAATGTACTCAGCGGACATCAGCAGATCCTTCACGGTCGCGCTCATCCCACGCTTCAGTAGAACTGGCGTTTTCGTTCGACCGCATTCTTTCAGCAAGTCGAAGTTCTGCATGTTGCGTGCGCCGAGCTGCAGCATATCCGCATATTTGACAACGAGCTCAACCTGCCGCGGGTCCATCACTTCGGTGACGACGGGCATGTCGTACTTTTGTCCGACATCTTTGAGAATCTTAAGCCCGTCTTCGCCCATTCCCTGGAATGCGTAAGGACTTGTACGCGGTTTGAAAGCGCCGCCGCGGAGAATATTCGCCCCGCCCGCTTTCACATACTTGGCAACAGTGTCCATCACTTCATAATTCTCGACGGCGCACGGTCCGGCAATCATCGCCAGACTCCCGCCGCCGATCCGGACTTTCCCCACATAAACAACACTGTCTTCCTTGTGAAACTCGCGGCTCGCGAGCTTGAACGGCTTCATAATCGGCAGGACTTGCTCGACACCGGGGATGGCGGCGAAGTTCCCGGCATCGGGTTTCGTCTCGTCGCCGATCGCGCCGATGATCGTTCGGGATTCTCCACGACTCACGTGAGGAGTAAATCCGAGTTCTTTCACACGTTCGATGCAGTGGTCGATTTGTTCAAGCGAAGCATCAGGTCGCAGCACGAGAATCATATGACTGCCGTCCATAAAGTCCCAGGCGGGGAGAAGTCGATCAACGGTCAGGATACGAACGGAATGCGGTTGCGACAGCGCAAGCTAAAAGATCCCTTGCCGACCTCGGGATTATGATCCGATTTCTGATGGATACCGGATACGATTCTGAGGCTCCTCAAGATCGCAACTCGTTTCCAAAAAGGAATTTAAAAGCAAAACTACTCAATTGGCTTTTCGATTTTCGTGCTACCTTTATGAGTTTGGAGTAAGAAAGAGGTCTAACTGGGGTCAAGAATGCCTGAGTATCAATTCTTCTGGAGTAAACGGTTCGCGATCCTTCGGACAATCATATCTTTCATATTTTGGGGGATCGTCTTTCTACTCCCCGCACTGATCTTTTGGATGGTGGCGGTCGATAAGGGCAAAAGTGAATGGCCCGTGATTGGCATCTATCTGGGAATCGTTTCTGTTTGCTGTTTTTTGCATGCTCGCCGTTATTGGATGCGTCTCTTCGATCAATCACCACAACTCGAGTTATACCCAACATTCATTCGTGCCAAACAATTCCGTGATGTCGATGTTCTCTGGAAATCACTCACTCACCTCCGAGGAATGACAAAGTCGATTGGTTCAGATGTGATCGATGCCACCATTTTTCTGACAATCAAATCGAAAGGCGAAATTGAACTGGACACGACGGGTTTAAACGTACCGACGACTGAGATTTTTCGCTCCATGGAATCGTTATGGCGAAAAAATCGCGATGATTAGGCCCTACTGATTGAAGACTGGTACTCTTGGCGATTTAGGTAAGCATGAGGTCGATGGCGGCGAGCCAGACGAACCCCAGATAGTTTCTCGCCCGTTTGTCGAACCGCGTCGCCACGCGGCGATACTGCTTGATCCG
>JBGSJI010000094.1:0-35731 GCA_041742055.1 Limnoglobus sp.
CATGTCCACTCGTGGTCCACCGCCTTCGTCCGGCGTGATGGCGAGGTCGGGAATTCCGTCGCCATTCACATCGCCCGCCGAGACGTACACCCCGCCGGTGAAACTCGCCTCGAACGGATCGACACTGAACAATTGTTTCTGCGTCACGCCGTCGAAGATTCGCACCTGGGTCGAGCGTCCGGGTCCGGTGCCGACGATGAGATCAGCGACGCCATCGCCGTTCAAGTCGGCGGAGGCGGTGCGTATTCCGCCAAGGAATCCCGGGAATGGCGTGAGCGTGAAACGTACCGAACCATCGGGATTCGTCAGCGTCACGAGGGACGAACCCGCGTCCGCCCCCGTGGCGAACTGGCGGAAGCCGACGAGAACCGTACGGTCGGTCGTGGTTGGCGGCGGCGAAGTGGCTTTCTGAACGGTGACATTGACGCTGGCGGTGTCGCTTCCGCCGTTGCCGTCGCTGATCGTGTACGTAAATGTGTCGCTTCCACTGAATCCTGTGTTTGGTGTGTAGAGGATTTGAGAACCAGTGAATTTCGCAGCACCATTGACGGGATTGGTGAGCGAGGCGATGGTCAGAACGTCGCCGTCGGCATCGAAATCGTTTGCGAGAACGGGGATCGTGATCGCGGTTTGAAACGCGGTTGTCGCTATATCGTTTTTCGCGTCCGGTGGGGTATTGATGGTCGGGGATGTGAACGTCACAGTGAAATCGTCGGTGGCGGTCGCGCCGTCACCATCGGTGATGGTGATCGTGATGGTTGCGGTTCCGGATTGATCCGCCACGGGAGTGATGCTCACCGTGCGATCGCTGCCGGTTCCGCCGAAGACGATGTTATTGATCGGCACGAGTGCAGGATTCGATGAAACCGCGATCGCCGACAGCGCTCCCGCTGGTGTCTCGGCATCGTTGACCGTAAACGCCAGTGGGCCGATCACTCTGTTTTGAACCGCTGACTGATTGGAGATGTTGCTGATCGTCGGCGGAGCGTTGGGTGGGTTCACAGTAATGGTGAACAGTTCTTGCACGCTCGATCCGTCGGGATCGGTCACGGTGACAGTGATGATCGCCATACCCGATTGCCCTATAGCCGGATTCACGACTACGGCACGATCCTTCTGTTGTCCACCCAGCAGGATGTTGGCATTCGGCACGAGTGCGGTGTTCGATGATTCCGCAGTGACGATGAGATCGTCCGCCAGCGATTCGGCATCGTTGATGGTGAATGTCAGCGGGCCGACTGTTGTATTGATGTTCACTTCCTGATCGGCCAGTTCCGTGATGGTCGGCGGAGTGTTCATCACGGTCAGAATGACATCGGTATTGTCGCCGGAGTTGTATTTGATCTGGAATTGATATCCGCCCGAGGTATCGGTGAATGTCGCCCCATCCGGCAGATTTTTGAAACGCCCCGCAAACGTGCCCGAATTCGAGCTGGTATCCACGATCTTAATCGTTTGCCCTTGAGTCAGCGTCGCGCCATCGGGTACTTCGATCATCAAGCCCGCATCGACGCTGGCGGACGTGCCGTTAAAGTTGTTGACAATGACCAATCGATCGAACTGTCCCTCGCTTGCGCCGGCGATCTGCATCCGGAACGTGCTATTTGGACCCGCCGTCAGGTTCTCAAATGAAAACGCTCCCATTTCGCCGGGCATGCCCGGATCGATCATCCCGCCCGTCGCTGTCAGATTGAAAGTATCATTCGGAGTGCCGCCGAGCATTCCCCCTTCTATGGACACCGGTGCGGGATTGAAATTATCAGTGATCGTACCATTGAGGAGCAAGGTGCCGTTCATGACACGGACCGTATCCTCGCCGCCGTTGTTCAAATCGAGGAATGAAATGATCTGCGTTCCCTCTCCGTTCATAACCAGTCGGCCGTTGCCTTGAGACACCGATCCGTTGGACGTTTTCGACTTCGATTTACCATTGATCGTGACATCCGCGTTGCCGCTGATCGTGATACCTCCTGACAGGGCACTGACGGTTTGTTGGCCAAAATCCCATTGTCCGCCACTGCTGGCGCCGGCTACGAAATCCTCCGGGACCGACGCTCCGGCGAATCCCAGAAAGCCACCGCTTTCGACATCGATATTCGGCGTTTGCATGCCGTCGGGTGGAGCGATCGTTCCGGAAAACGTCACACATGTATTCGCAGATGTGCCACCATTTCCGACGATCCAGTCGGAATCCGGACCACCCAGACTGATCGTCGCCGAAAGTGAAACGAATGCCTCATTGGAAATGCGGAAGTCGCCCGTACCCGTGATCTCGCCATCAAAGCTGGAATTCGGATCGTCAAACGTTTCCAAAAGGGAATCGATCCGAAATACGCCGCTGCCGACATCGACCATACCGGACCCGTTCACGGCGGCGACCGTGAGCTGATTCGTACCGATACTCACCATCGCCGTTTCCGGCAGCTGCAATTGAGAATCGATTTGCACAAGTCCCGTTTCCACCATCAGGGAATTCGTGACTTCCATAAACAGGAATAAATTTCCGAACTCCTCCAGATCGCGGATATCGTAGCTGTCCTGAAAAACGATCGACTGGAACGTGGTGGTTTCGTTGGCGTTCGCGAGGTCATTGATCGCGAGCAGGCCATTAGTACCCGTGCCGAGTTCGCTGCTGGGAGGGAACAGCAGATCGGCCGTGCCATCGAGATCGGGCACCGCTCCGCCCTTCCAGTTGTCCGGATCGCTGAAGAGGTTCGATGTGCCGCCGTTCGTCCAGGTGAAGAGCGCCGGCGTGATACGCGGATCGAGCGGCTCGATCGTGGGACGAAACCGGTGACGATATCGTTGAGCCGTAATGGAATAGGTCTCCCGTAAATGTTGCATCAGGAATTCGGCTCCAGCAAGCCGATCCATCGTTGTGAGCGCTCGGTACCGATCGTCGATTTTCGTTCGTCGATCATTTCCCGAGTATCGCGGACGGCGGAGCGCAGCGAATCATCGATTGGTCGATTCCAACCGCTCCGCCATTTCTGATACGAAAGCAGTAAGGCTTCCGTTTCATCAAAGTTCGTTTGCCAGAGACCGAACTGAGCAAGTCGCAATAGATCGACGGCAACAAACTCCGAATTCGGTCGAATCTTTTGGGTCATCTCAAAAGCTGAGCGGTACATTGGTCCGGCCTGGTCCGGGCGGTCCATCCAGTAGTAGAGATCCGCAAGATTCCGCATGGTGGAAATCGTATCCGGATGACTCTCGCTCAGATACTTTTGCCGGATGGCAAACGATTCCTTCAGGTACGGCTCAGCGTCCGCGTAGCGCGAGTGATTGTAATAGAAGACACCCAGATTGTTCATGCTTCGGGCGACTTCGACCTCTTTTGCTCTGCGATCGTCCGGTTGTGTCGCCGCATCGCGAAGTTGCCTGCGGCCTTCAAGTGCTTCCACAAAACAGCTCTCAGCTGCCGCCGTATTACCGCGTGTCTGTTCGACCAGGCCCAGATTATTCTTGGCTTTATACCAGTCCATAGGATCGATATGATCTTTGTTCTCGAGAATCAGCACCGTCGCCAGCACAGCCCGCGCGTCGTTAACCTGTCCGTTCAACCGGAAGCAATCCGCGAGGGAAATCTGAATCCGCAACCGCCGGGGATCATGGGGCGGCAGCGTCTGCGAAAGCAGGTCATCGACGAGGCGGAACTGTGTGGAGGCTTCCTCGTATTGTGCGAGTTCGTGATAAATGCGGCCGATATTCGCCCGCACGTCGGCCTCGATCGCCGGCTGGCCTTCGAACCGCGAACCGATCGTCTTCGTGGCGAAGTCGAGCGCTTCCTTCACTGAAAGATTTGGATTGACCGCTCGACCCGTCTCCGCCTGACGCGCCGCCGACGACTGCGAAAGCACCTCGATGAAAAACGAACTGTTCGCCCCTTTCTGCTTTGCTTCAACCGCCGTCGCCTGTCGAGCGCGGTTGGCAACGAACGCCTGCTGCACCGCCACGCCGAAACCAACAACCAACGACAAAAAGACCGCCGTCCACTCCCGGTTCCGCCGAATGAGCTTCCATCCGCGCTCCACGAGCGACGCACGCCGTGCCCGGATCGGCTCCCCCTTCAGCCAACGCTCCAGATCGTCCGCCAGATCGCTGGCGCTGGCGTACCGACTGTTACGATCTTTTGCCAGACACTTCAGGCAGATTGTCTCCAAGTCTCGTGGTGTGGACGGTTGTTGTTCGCGGATTGAGAGCGGTTCCTCATTCAACACGCGACGGATGGTCTGATCCACGGAAGGAGACTGAAACGGCGGTCGTCCGGTGAGTGTGGCATAAAGGATGGCGCCGATGGCGTAGACATCCGCGCGGGCGTCGAGCGTATCACCGCGCGCCTGCTCCGGCGGCATGTAACTGGGCGTGCCGACGGGAATGCCGGCGCGCGTCACGCCATCGTTGGTGTCCAACCGTTTCGCCAGACCGAAATCCGCGACCTTGGGGACAATCCGAATCTGGGCCGGAATCGATTGCGACGATTTCGATGATCGATCGACTTTCGATTCCACGACAAGTCCCAGCGAGCGCTGACCGGAAATACTTAATAGCACGTTTCCGGGCTTCAAATCCCGATGTACGATTCCGATCGCATGGCACGCAGCCACACCGCGGGCGATAGGTTCCACGATCCGCGCCGCATCCGCCGGCGCCAGCGGGCCATCACGCAACAGATCGGAAAGACTCCCGTCTGGCAGATATTCGAGATCGAGAAATGGCATTCCATTGTGACGACCCGCGTGATGGACCTGAACCACATTCGGATGCTTCACCGCCGCGATCAGTTTGATCTCAGATTCGAATCGCGAGAGTTCTTCTTCACTTGCATATTCCCCGGAAAGAATCATCTTGAGCGCGACTTCGCGACCGAGATCCGTCTGGATCGCGCGATAGACAACACCCATTCCACCCCGACCCAACACTGCGACAAACTGATAACCCGGTGGCAGTTCTATCGGCGCACCGGACATCCGGCGGATAAATTGCAAGGCTTCGTCCATCCCCTGATGACGAGTCCGCCCCGGTATCTCATTCGACTGCAATTTTGGGGTCGTTCCCAAGTCATCGGGACGATGGGAAGGGGTCGAATCGTTCATTCCAAACTTCCTCGAACACGGAAGCATTGTACACGAATGAGAATCTTTGCTTCGGTTCGACAACAAGTAACATCAACATTCCCTCGATTGACCACCGAAGAGGGGATGATTGCCGTAAGCGTTCGATTTCTCACGCACGAGTACGGATTCAGTCGCGGATGCAGTTACAGGGGACATAGGACAGCATTGGACCGGAGGGTCATTTTGGCGAAGATTGTGGAATGGTGGATGGATCGGAGGAAGTGCTTGAAAAACAGCGGACCGGCGCTGTTTTGCACCGGTCCGCAGTGGTTTGCTCTGAGTTACCCGGCAAGGATTCGAACCTTGACAAAGAGTACCAAAAACTCTTGTGCTACCGTTACACTACCGGGTAATGGTGGAGTGATTATAGCGATCTGATTTCGAAAGCTCAACCCCCACTCGATATCAACTTTTCAGACGAAAAAACTGCCCACGAGGTTCGCGGGCAGTTCTGTGAATTCAACTCGAAAATCAATCGTCGGAACCGGCTGCTTTACCAATCGAGCCACCAGTCAGCTTGACACCAATCTTGATGTCTTTGCTGTCAACTTTGCTGTTTAAGGTCTTCGTGACGTCGGTGACGATCGGCTTCATTTGCGGAGCCTGACCCGCGAGCAGCGGAAGCAGGGCCTTGGCTTTGCCGAGAAGGTCGTCAACGGTTGCGCCGAGATCGTCAGCGGAGGCAGTGTCCTTCATGGTCATCATAATTTCGAGGGAAACGTCGCCCGTGACTTTGAGGGTCATCGAGGAGCTTTCGAGTTTCTCGAGTTGCTTTTTCAGTTTCTCAGGATCATCGATACCAGGAATCGGGGGGATATCGCCAACTTTGCCGCTGTTCAATCCGCAACCGAACATGGATGCTTTACTGTCCATTTTGCCAACCAGATCGGCCAGCTCTTTCTTGATGGCAGGCTTGGAGTTGTCGTCCGAAGCCTTCATGGCGGCGGTCACGAGTTTCTTGTCGGTTCCGCCGACGATGGTCTTTTCGTTGGCGACGCTGGCGTAGAACGGTTCCGGGCGATTGCCACCGGTGATCTTGACGAGCGTGTATCCGCTATCTTTGACGACTGAAACCTTGTCTCCGTCTTTCTTGGCGGCGGCTTCGACGGCTTCGAACAGTTTCGCGGGATCGAACTTGCCACGCACAACTACGAGCGCCTGCATGTTCTGGGGATCGTCACCCCAGATACCGGCGGTCACGCTGTCGATGTCTTTGAGCGGATCGAGGCCGAGTGTTTTCAGCGTTTCCTGAGCTTCGTTGCCTTGCATCGCCTGCTTCAGGTTGGCCAGTGCATACTTTTTAAACAGGTCTGAATCGATGATTTGCTTAAGGTTTACGTGCAGATATGAGGTCGTTTCGGCCGGAATCAACCGTTCGACTTCCGCAGCACGTACGGGCGTGGCCGTCAGGCCAATTCCGATGGCCGCCGCCGCCAGCAATCTGCGAACAAAACGCATGTGGATCTCCAGATAAGGTAACCGGCCAGAAACGAGCCGATGGCGAATATACCCCGCCTTGGGACTTTGAGTTTCGCCGTCGGGTCAAATTAGCCGAAGCGAACACAACGGGTAGTGGTCGTTCGCCGCGACGCGGAGAAACTTGATTGAAACGAGCGAAATCTTGCAAAATTCAGATTCGGCGTGAAAATGAATCGGATTCTCTTGATTCATTTCACATACCCTTCCTTTGTGAATTCGATCGGTGTATCCCGATGACAGGCTGCACAGGACTTTCGCAAGTTCGCAAACGCTTTCTTGGCAGACGTCTGATCCTTCGCATTGACGGCTATGGTGAATTCGGCTGCGCTGTCGATGTAAAGCTTGGGGGATGTTGATGAAAACCCTTCACGACGATTGAACATCTCCCCAAGACCAACGAAAGCCTTCGAGCTTTCACCCAGTTGCTTCCAGTCCGGGGAATTCTTCAGGAGTTCATCAACAACCAAGGAATGCGCCGACTTCTCACCGCGATGCGCTTTCGTCATCGCTTTTCGAATCTCTTTGTTACTGTAAGTCTTTTTTTCAGGATCGCTTTTTTGCTGAGACGGAACAGACGGAGACGCTACGAACAACAGCAGTACAGCCAGGAATACAGTTCGCATGCAGGTCTCCGGTTGTCTGTCAAACAACGAGTTCGAACGAACGACACGCAGTCAAGCCGAATCTCCTACTGCAAGAAATACGAAAGATCAATTCAGACCGATTCAGGTAATGTCGTTCTGAATTAATACGTTGTTGTTCGGAAAAAGTTCACTGCGCAAGTTGATCATCGATTTCCAAAATCCATTCCTTTGGAGACCAATCGTACATTCAACTTTCGATCCTGTCTCAAGCATCCAAGTAGCACCTAAATAATCCGCGTGCAGAAGAATAGATTTACTTCTTTTTGGGCTCAGGTTTCTTCGGCTCAGATTTCTTGGGTTCAGGCTTTTTCGGTTCGGTGATTGTCAGTGCCGGGATGGGGAATTCGTATGCGAAATCGCGGCCTGCGCTCTTGGCCGAAGCACGTACGGTTGCATTGATCGCTCCCGGTGCGGCATTAGCGGCCGCCACAATTTCGAATTCGATCTCGTTCTTATCCTTCGGGATCGGCTTCACCTTCGCCGTGACGTTGGCGGGCAAGCCCTGCATTGCCACAGCGATTTCCTCCGCAAAACCGGCGGATCGTTTCACCTGAAACTTGCCTTTGACGGTGGTCCCCTTGTCCGAGGCCGCTTTCTCGAGTGTGGCTGTCACAATGTACAACGGGCTGGCGGAATTCATCGCATGCAACTGTGTCGTCGTTTCCAGCGGAACGTTCGGCAAACCCGCGAAACCGGCTTTGACCAGGTTTTCGAAGTGTGCAGTTCGCGACACATCCTTACCGTCGATTTTCGCGGTCGCGAGGACGGTGAACGGGATCAACCCCGGTTTCGCACCCGGCTTGAGTTTTACGCTCATGAGGAGTGGCGCGGCTGGCTGCGGATTGGCAGCAGCAGGGATTGTCAGTTTGCCTTCGAGAGCATCGGAGACCACGGTCAGTTCAACGGGCAAATTAAAACCGTTGAGCTTGGCCCGTCCGACGACGGCGATCTGATCCTGCCCGCCGGCGGAGAGATCGATCCGCTCGTTGCCCAACTCCACTTCAAAATCGGGTGCGGCGGGTTTGATCGTCAGGTGATAGATTTCGTTGGGGCCGTGACCATAATTGAGATGTTCAGCCTGGACGAAAAACTCACCATCCGCAGCGGGTGTGAACTCCGCCCTGGCGGTCGGCTGCGTCGGGTTTGACTTAGCCACCTCTGCGCCTTTGGCATCGACGACTTTCAACAGCACCTCCGCCGGCGAATTGATGTCGTAGGTGCGGGCGATCAGTTCGAGCTTCTGCCCCTTCTTGCCGGGGAACGCAAACGTATCAAGATCGCCCTTCTGCTCGAACCGTCCGGACACGCCGCCTGGCACCGGGATCTTGTTCGCCTGCGCGCGTTCGTTGTTCGGCTCCGCTTCGCTCAACTCGGGATGCTGCGAACTGACGAGCGCAGGCACGCCCCACCCTTGAGGACCACCGGACCGCTGCGGCGCGACCAGTTGGACCCGTCCTTCTGCCTTTACCGATTTCGGCGCAACGCCGTCCAGAAACGGACCGGCAAATCCGATCGGTGCGGTTTTGCCCGATTCGATTGCAAGCGGAAAGGCGGTCGTGGCACTCGGGAAGTCGCCGATGCGCAAGCGATACGCGTGTTCACCTCCGCCTTTGTAGGTCGTATCGCGAATCTCGACGAGGATGTCCATCGCCTGCGGGAAGGTGTAGGTGATCCGCGCGTCGGACTGCAGTCCCGGCGTATCATCAGCGTAGAGTGCGGGCATTTCGCGGCCGCTCTTCGCATCGTGGAGAACGATGACGGGATCAAGTGGCGAACCCAACCGCCGGGCCAGCGCTTCGATCGTCAACCTCTGCCCGGCCGGAACCGTGATCCGATAGAAATCGCTCGTTTCCACGGCGATTTCACCCGTCACCACACAGGGAACGGGCACTTGCATGGGGGACTCTTTCTTGCTGTTGCCGGCTTTCTTCACGATCGCGGGCAAATCATCCACACAGAGATTGCGGGCATTCGATATGCCGTGCGGTGTGATGACACGAATCTGATAAAGGCCAACCGTAGCTTCGGCCGGAACCTGAATCGATAGGGCGACACTCGTCGGCTTCGCTGACCCTTTGGTGATGGTCGCTTTGGCATTCGGAATCGTGACGAGCACATCTGAAGCGTCGGCGAGATTCGTCCCCGTGAGCGTGAGTTCGGTTGCGGCACCGGTCTTGACACCCAGATGCGTGGGTGAGGTGAGTGTCGGGAACTGGGGTGGCAGTTTGGGAACGGCCGGTTTGGGTTGAGCGGTTGCGATGCGTGACTGGGAGACGACGGCGAGAACGAGAACCAAGAGCGCCAGACTTCGGAACGGCATGATTCAAACCCCGAGCGGAGAGGCGGACAGGCAGACAGGCATCTTATTCCGGAAAGTCGAAGTTGGCGAGGCGGTCATTTCTCCCGGAACGCTTCACTCTCCACGACGAAGTGAAGCAGGGACGTGATGGTTCTGCCCTTTTCTTTCATCGATTGAACGGCTTGCTTGACCGTGGTACGATCCGATAGACCCAGTTCGCGACCCAGTGCGTAGGTCAGTACTTTGCCGGCGAAACATTCGAGGAAGCGATCCTCCTGTTTGAGAATCGCATCCTGTAGCCCTTCAACGCCGCTGATTTTCGTACCGTCGATCATTTCGGAACTCGCATCGATCAGCGGATCATTGTCGCCGATCCGCCCCTTGTAGCCGAAGCCTTCGCGTTCGCGCCAGGCGCCGGCGGCATTGAAGTTCTCAAGCGCGAATCCCAGCGGATCGATCTTGTTGTGGCAGCGAGCGCACTGATCGAGCGTACGGTGAATCTCGAGTCGCTTGCGCACGGTCGCTTTGTCGATGCCCGGCACCTTTGGCGCAATCTCACCCGCGTTGGCGACCGGCAGTCCCGGATCGATCCCGAGCAGCGTCTTGAGAATCCAGGTTCCGCGTTTGACCGGCGACGTGCGTGTGCCGTTCGAAGTGATCGTGAGAATCGATGCCTGAGTCGGGATGCCGCCGCGGTGCACGCCGGGCGGAACCGGAACGCGCCGGAACTGATCGCCGCGAACACCTGGGATGCCGTAGTACCGTGCGAGCCGTTCGTTGATGACGACGAAGTCGGACTTCACCAGTGTTCGGACATCGAGATCGTTCCGGAGAACCTCGCGGAAGAACGCTTCGCTCTCGCCGACGATCGACGTCTCCAGATGCCGATCGTAACGCGGATAGAGATCCTGTGCTGGTGGATTGTTGCCGACCTCGCGCAACCCCAACCACTGGCCGGCGAAATTGCGGACGAACGCCTCGCTCTTCGGATCGGCCAGCAAGCGATCGAGTTGCTTCAATCGTTGGTTCGTATCACGCAATTCCCCCGCATCCGCTGCCCGGCGAAGCTCCGCATCCGGCATACTGGACCAGACAAAATACGACATTCGCGCTGCCAGTTCGTGATCGTTCAAGGTGCGGTTCGGCTCGACGAGGAACAGGAAACTCGGCGAAGCCAGCACCGCGATTAGCGGCCGCTTGATAGGTTCAACGAACGGTACGCCATCTTTTCGGGCCGCCGTGAAGTGTTTGAGCTTGGCCTCGACTTCCGCATCCGTGACCGGGCGGCGGAACGCTTTCCGCATGAAGCGCTTTAGGACTTCGAAAGCGTACTGCCGCTCGTTCGATGCTCGAAGCGGGCTGTCGAAAAGGATCGCGGAGTGCGAACTCGGCGGCCAAGCGTCATAGATCGGCCCATCAACTTCGAACCATTCGATCATCAGTTCCGGCCGGGCGAATGCGTCTCCGGTTTGCATCCAGAAGTTTTCCAGTTCCCGCGGAATCGAGTACGCGTATTCGAGGCCGATGCCCATTTTTTCCGTGGTCAGCCGGACGGGAAATTCGTGAATCTTCGGCTGATCCTTCGTACCGTCGGCATCGAATTCGGCGAGTGTTCGCGGCTGGGGACCGAGTTGCACCACGAGTTTGGCTCGCGGCGGACCGTAGTCGTACATCGGATCGGTACGGAAATGCTCGAGATCGCGTTCGAGTTGCTGCTGCGAAAACTTCGCCCGATTCGGATTCTTCTTGTCCTGGTCTTCCTTTCGTTTGCGAAGGATCGCCTCCGCCGATTTCACCACGGTTTCGCGTTTGGGAACGGACCCCGCCGCCTTGATGCGGATGATGTAATTCCCGGCGACGGGTACTTTGAAATCCCTCGCACCGACATGCTTGTCCCAGCTTTCGTGATGAATCACGACCCAGTTCCCGTCCTGCCGGTTGCGCCCTCCGTTCACGATGGCGTTGTTGGAACCGACTTTCACGCGGCGGCGGTCGATATCGCCCACTCGAGGTTCGAAGCGCCAGCGGATCGTCTCTGGTCGTCCGCCATCGACCAGCGCACGATCGACGATCTGCCGGGCGGCGTTGAGGTACGTCTCGACGTGAAACGCTGAGGTTGTCAGCGCTCCGCCGTTGTTGTCGAAACCGCCCGCAGCGGGATCCTGGGGAAAGCCACTGACATCGAAATCGATGCCGACGAGATCGCGAATCGTATTGCGATACTCCTCACGATTGAGCCGGCGGAGGATCGATCCGCGCTCGCGCTTCGCCAGTTCCGCTCGCGTCGTCTGTTCGACAATCCAGTCCACGACGGCGGCAACGGCCTTCGCATCGGGCTGTTTCGATTTCTTCGGCGGCATCGAATGGCTGTTCAAAACATCGACGACTTCCTTCCACTTCGCCGCCGCTGCCGGATCGCTGAAGTTGTTCGCCAACCCCTTCGCACTCAAATCGAGTTCGCCCTTCGGTTTCTCGCCGGCATGGCACGAAACGCAGTACGCATCGAAGAACGGCGTTACCGTCTTCGCATACCCCGCCACGTCCGGTTTGAGCGGTTCATCGGCACGCACGAAACCGATCATGATCAGCGGGAAGAAAATGACGAAACGCATTGCACGACCTGTTATTGTCGTCTGTTTTCGGATGTTGGACGAGCAATTCGCTGAGTGCATGACTGTTAATCACATCACTTGAAACTGGTGCGACCACGATTCAATTCATGGCCGCAGGGATGAATCGTTGCTCAAAGTCCCGGCTCAACGGCTTTCTGGCCGGGATGGTAGGTCGTGTACAGGAAGATCGGGATTGACAGGTCGCCCAGGTGTTGAATGATGAGTGAGTGAACGTCCTTCCACTCAAGCGCACCGATTCCCGTCGCAAGTTTCGGCAGTGCGAGGCTCTTGGCTCCGCTCGTTTCCAGTTCGTGCCGAAGTCGCTTCAAACAGTGATTCACGTTGCTCAGCGTCGCCCGGCCGGGCTTTGTTCCATGACCGTGTTCACCCTCCTGAGTGAGCAGATGGATAATCCGGACGCCGCCGGTGCCGCCCCACACCCAGATCTCGCCCGGCTTGGGATGCGTTTGATGGACGTAGTGGCGGAAATCCTGCGCCATGGCCGGCCAGCGCTCGCGCAAAGCCAGTGCCAGACCACTATCAAAATGATCATTGGGTGCAACGCCGTGCGCGACGGTCAATGACTGAGTCAAAAGAATGTCGCCAGCAACTTCGTGAATCATCAACGTCTCCAGAAAAGGATTCCGTTATTCTATTCCGTTCGAGGAAAATACCCTCCATCTCGGGAGGAGGACCTCCCGAATAGTTTGTGACAGATCTTCGAGATGACAGAAAATCCAAGCGTGGGGCACACTAACTTCCAAACGCCGGGGGCGTCGATCCTCTCAGGTGTTCCTCTGCCAAAAAGGTGGAGTGCTCTCGCCGCGTTCGCAAAGCGTGCTGTGAACTCGGTTGGTCCTATAACAATCCTTCCAGACGCTACTAACAGGAACAGCCATCATGGCCGAGAAAATCACGCCGCGAGCCAAGGACTACCCTCAATGGTACCTCGACATCGTTCAGGAAGCCGGCCTCGCCGATAACTCTGACGTCCGCGGTTGCATGGTCATCAAACCCACCGGCTACGCCCTCTGGGAGAAAATGCAGCGCGGCCTCGACAAACTGTTCAAAGACACCGGGCACGTCAATGCCTACTTCCCGCTCTTCATTCCGATGAGCTACCTCGCCAAGGAAGAAGAGATGGCAGAGGGGTTCGCCAAGGAATGCGCAGTCGTCACGCATTACCGCCTCAAGGCCGAGAAAGGACAGCCTCTTCACGTCGATCCCACCGCCAAGCTGGAAGAACCGCTCATCGTCCGGCCGACATCCGAAACCATCATCTGGAAGACCTACAAGAATTGGATTCAGAGCTATCGCGATCTGCCGCTGCTCATCAATCAATGGTGTAACGTCGTCCGCTGGGAGATGCGCACACGCCTGTTCCTGCGCACCGCCGAGTTCCTCTGGCAGGAAGGTCACACCGCCCACGCCACCGCACAGGAAGCGGAGGAGGAAACGCGGCGCATGGTGGATGTGTACCGTCAGTTCGCGGAGGAGTACATGGCCATGCCGGTACTCGTCGGCCCGAAGAGCGACGGGCAGAAGTTCCCCGGCGCGATCTACACACTCTGCATCGAGGCGATGATGCAGGACGGCAAGGCGTTGCAGGCCGGGACGAGCCACTTCCTCGGGCAGAACTTCGCGAAGGCGTTCGATGTCACGTTCACGAATGTGGAAAACAAGATCGAACATGCGTGGGCGACAAGTTGGGGCGTGAGTACGCGCCTCATCGGCGGGCTGATCATGACGCACTCGGACGACAACGGTCTCGTCGTTCCACCTCGTTTGGCTCCGACGCACGTGGTGATTTGTCCACTGGGCCGCAATGATGCGGAGCGTGCGCCGTGCATCGCGGCGGCGGAGCAACTGGCGAAGGAGCTGCGCGAGCGCCCGCGCGATGACTTCTATGGCTATGAGCCGATCAGCGTGAAGATCGACACGATGTTTGAGAAGCAGGCGGGGTTCCGCTTCGCAGAGTACGAGCTTCGCGGCGTACCGGTGCGCGTGGAGATCGGGCCAAAGGATCTGGACAAGTCCGCCTGCGCTGTGGCACGGCGAGACGTGCCGGGGAAGGAAGGCAAGCAGTTCGGCGTGGCGCTCACGGGTGCGGCCGATCACATCGACAAACTCCTTCGCGAGATTCAGCAATCGCTCTTCAATAAGGCGAAAGCGTATCGCGATGCGACGACGCGCACCGCCAACAGTTACGACGAATTCAAGAAGTTGATTGAGGAGCCCGGCTTCGTATTGGCCCATTGGGACGGCACGCGCGAGACCGAGGACAAGATTCAGGAAGAGACGAAGGCGACGATCCGCTGCATCCCGTTCGACGGCGATCCGACACCGGGCGCGTGCATGGTGACGGGCCAACCGAGCGCCAAACGGGTGGTGTTTGCACGGGCGTATTGAACAGAAGATGATCGGAATGGAGTACAATGGATAATAATTGCCCAACAAGAGGCAGCATCCATGACAGGGAATCAACTCATGGGCCGCGTGACATGTCAGGCAACGATCGAGAACGCCGTCGATGCTGCGCTCGTGAGATCCGGACGTGAACCAAAGGGCTCCATTCGACAGGTGACAGTGAACGATGCGCTCGTCGATACGGGCGCATCCACTTTGGGTTTGCCGAAAAAGATTCTTATGCAGTTAGGCTTCGATCAACCGACCTCTTCGCGTCCGGCACGGAACACGACTGGTGCGTACGTGGTGAATCTCTTTGGCCCAGTACGCTTGAAGATTTTCGATCGGGACATCACTCTGGATGCCATGGAAGTCGATGATTCCTGTCCTGTCTTGATTGGGCAGATTCCCCTGGAACACATGCAACTCATCGTGAACATGGCGGAGCATCGTGTGGATAAAAGCCCAGAAAATGGAGGCGAATGGATCCTCGATGCTTATTGAATCCTGGTTCGATCGCTGAACCTCTGAACAGAATTTCACTTTTGCGAAATGAAATCAACGTCTCGGAAGAGAATGAGCGATATCGTCACGTGCCAATAAATTTTTCAACGGATCGACGTTGATCGGAGTTCAATCGTGCCCGGGGACGAGCAGTCCGAACTTGTGCGATGGCATCAGTAGCATCTCGGGACAATCCTTTTGAGATGAGTACACAAGCCACAACGGTTGCCGAACGGCCATGGCCATTCGCACAGTGAACGACAATTCTTTCTGAATGCCCAACGATGAATTGGACAATTTTCAGCATTTCAACATTGTCGGGAGCCGTAGCATCGAGAATCGGGAACGACGAATACTCACACGCGTTTCGGATTGCTTGCGGTTCTGCGAATTCGATTGTCAGATCGATGATCAATGAAATATTCGCAGGCAGCTCACCGGGTAGCAAACGACGGGCGATGAATAAACCTGGGACCACTTCATTGCAGGATGGCTCCTTTGAAAGCAATCTTTGTAAGTGCCAAACACTGTAACTCAATGCCAGGTAAGGCAACATGAAGACCAAAGTCCATGAAGACAAGAGTCCGTCGGATCGCTTGCGCAGGGCGCATCTCCAGCCGAAGAGATATTGAAATGCAAGGGCAAGGAAGTTGAGAGCTGGCCACACGAAGAACAGCATCCAGACGTCTCTTCCCAATGCAGAAGTGAACAGTGCGCTGGAAATGATCAGGAACAGGATTCCGTACGTGATTCTCACGATCCCCTCTGATCATTCAGCGACGAAACTTCGCTTTTTGTACTCGGAGTATGGCCTTTAAGGACTGAGTGACGAATACCGTCATTGCCAACCCGTTCCATCTCGCCGCCCACAGCGCCTTCCATGCCGCACGCAAATGCCCGCGGTTCGACTCCGTGTACGCCAATCCAAAATATCCCTCGCGCAATTCTCGTCGCAGCCCGTCCCGATCAATCGGATGCAGCGGCCGGTCGAGGTGGCGCTGCTTGAGGGCCAGCACTTCACGAAGCGTCGTCGTGCCTTGAGAACTCGTATTCATAGCGTGCAGGCGGTAGTCGCCAATCGGCTCGGGGATGTACGCCAGCGGGCCGACGGTTGTCAGCTTCAGGCTGATGTCCGAATCCCAGGCGACTCGAAGGCTCGCATCGAAGCCGCCGGCCTTCGACCACGCGGACTTGCGGAAGGTCGTGCTGCTGGCGATTGTGAGCGTGCCGAAGGAAAGAACGTAGGCATACACGCCGGCCGGCTCGAGCAATCGGCAGCTTTTCCCGTCTCGATGCGGAATGGCGCCGATTTTCACCCGGCACTCCGCCACGAAATCGCCGGCGGTCGGCTTTCCCTCGGAATCGATTTTCACGAGCAGACCGAAGGCGGCGGCGGCGTCTGGATGCAGTTCGAGAGCGCTCACCTGACGCGCGAGTCGATCCGGCGCCATGCGATCGTCCTGATCGAGTGTGGCGATGTAGGGCTTGGTGCTGGCTTCGAACCCGCGGGTCATGGGCAGCACCGGCCCACCGCTATTGCGCTCCAGTTGCAGGATGCGGATCGCCACCGGGCCGCGCAGGCTTTTCACAATGTCGAGCGTGTTGTCCTTCGAACAATCATCGACAACGATGATTTCCGCAGGCAAAAGTGTTTGTGCAAAGACGGACTCGATCGCTTCGGCGAGGTACTTCGATCCGTTGTAGGTGGGGATCACGACGCTGACGGGCGAAGACACGCGAACTCCGATCACGTGCGAAATTCGTAGACGGCGGATTGCCCGATGTTTTCTTCCACTTCGACGCGGATGGCGGCGGGTACGAAGTTTCTCGTTTGCAGATCGAGCAATAGCCGCTGGGCGATCCAGCGGGCCAGCAGTTCCGCCGTGGTATTCTCGAGCGGGAGCAGGATGCAGTCTTCCCGGGGGAAGATCCATTCCTTAGTGCCAAACCGCACGCGCACGCGGTCCTCGCTCACCTCGACCGGCAGCAGCCGGTTCTTCGTGGCAAGCAGCATGTGGTGGTCGAGTTCCGCCGAGATGGCCTGCGTGCGGTCGCGCAGGGCGATGAAGTCGAAGACGTAGGCGTTCTCGTCGAGCGGGCCTTCGACTTCGACGGCGACGCGGTAGTTGTGCCCGTGCAGGCGTTCGCCCTGATTGCCGTTGAAGGTGATGAAGTGCGCACAACTGAAGATGAAGGAATCCTTCGTCACTCGCACATGATAGCGTTCGGTGGGCATGGTCTTATTAGTTGGAGCAAGTATCAGCAGGAAACGTTCCCAACCAATCGTCCACCGCCCAGCGGAACGGATCCGATGGTTTCACCTTATCGTCCCGCAGCGCCACGAACAAGCACGCTGTCACCAGGTCCGCCGTCGTGCCCGGATTCAGCCGGTTGCCATCGCTGCGTAGCTCGCGATCCAACCTTACCCCCGCCGCTCGCCCTTCCGCCGTGCGCACTCCGCCCAACTCCACAATCACCCGCGCCGCCTCCTGAATCGCCTCCGCCTTGGCCACGCCATTCTTGCGTGCGATCAGCGAATCCGGATACGCCGCCAGCCAGCGCAGCTGACATTCGACAATCGCGGCTTCGATGCAGCCATGAACCGCAAATCCCTCCAACAACGCCGGCACACCCAGCTCGAAGATATCCGCGTACCCGTTCGCATACTGCCGCGCGATCAGATCGCGGTCCGCCGCCAGTTTCATCGCCTCCACCAGCGTGATCGTCGGCTCGTTCTGCACGTCCTGTTCCGGCGCTTCGCCCAGCCCGCCCGGATTCGCCAGCCGGATCGCCTCGAAAACATCGCGTGTCGCCGCCAGATCGAGCTTCGCCAGAAATCGCGGAATCGAATAATGATTCTCGTCGCAATACAAAAGCGGCAGCAGCAGCAGCAGGATCCCGAGGTTCGTGTTCTGCCCGCACACGCGACGCGTTTCCCGCACCGCCTCCTGAAGCACCAGCCCGAACGGCCAGCGGTACATCGCACGATCCAGCGGCTGCGCCACCGCGGCGGCGCTCAGCGCGAAATCGAGGTACGTCGTCCCGGCGAAGTCCGCATAGCGATGGACGTTCCCCATCTTTCGTGCGGTCGCTTCCCACAAACACGCCGTCTGAATGTGAAGTTGAATATCCCGCGCTTCCCCGTGATCCTGAACATTTTTACGCCGACTCGCCATTTCCGCTCTCCATCACATACCCAACGATCGAACGGGCAATATCGCAACCGCTCGCGACAGCCAACGCCTTCCACCCCGGCACGGCGTTCACCTCGATCACGTACCACTCTCCCTTTTCGTTCTGCATCAGATCCACGCCCGCGATCACCGCTCCCGTCGCGACTGTCGCGCGGACCGCCAGCGCCATTTCTTCATGGGAACAAAGATGGCGCTCCGCCCGGCCGCCCTGCGCCACGTTCGTGCGCCAGTCGCCTTGACCGGTCCGCTTCATCGCCGCGATCACACGACCATTCATCACCAGCACCCGTACGTCCCACCCCGGATGCGGAATGAACTTCTGGACATAAAGCACGCCCCGCGTCTGCTCAATCGCATGGAACGTCCGCCAAGCCAACTCGCGATCGCTGATCCGCACCATCCCACGGCCCTCCGCACCGAACAGCGGCTTCACCACCACATCGCGCCCCAGCTCTTCGAAGGCCAGAAGCGCGTCATCCGCACGCTGACAAACCACGGTCGGCGGAACCGGCAGTCCGGCCTGCAGCAGGCGGACGTTGGTCAGATATTTATCAACACACGTTTCGATCGCTCGCGGTGGATTGAACACCGGCCGGCCGCTCGCCTGAAACGCATGCATCACATCCATGCGAAAGACAACCTGCTCCAGCGAACCGGCCGGCATTGTCCGGATGATCGCGCGGTCGAATTCAATCAGCGGTGCGTCATTCGAAGACTTCAGCAAACGAAAATCCAGCGCGGCGGCCTGATGCCCCTGCTCCCGGGCGGCACGAATCAGATCCTGGACATGCCAGCCATCTCCGCGGGAAAGGATCGCCAGATTCATGAGTATGACACTTCAGTAGGTTTTGATGATGACAAACAGCAGCGTTTTCTGGCAGGATCACTTCGATCGTCAGGACGATCCACGTGAAGATTCACTCCGTGAATTTCCCGTATGATGGCCGGTAACCTCCCCACTCGGAGCCGCAAGGAATGTCCGCACTCAACCTCTTCGATCAAAGTCCCGTTTATCGTATGGCTTGTGAGCAGCTCCGTGATGTGGCCGGTCTGATCGATCTCGATCCCGGTGTCGCCGAACGCCTCGCGGTGCCGAAGCGGTCCCTCGTCTGCGCGATTCCCATCCGAATGGACAACGGCGAAACGGAAGTCTTCATCGGCTATCGCGTGCAGCACTCGCTCACGAGCGGCGCCAGCAAAGGCGGGCTTCGTTATTCGCCCCACGTCGATATCGGCGAAGTTGCCGCCCTCGCCATGTGGATGAGCTGGAAGTGCGGAATCATGAACCTGCCGTACGGCGGAGCCAAGGGCGGAATCGCCTGCGACCCCGCGACCATGAGCATCGGGGAGAAAGAACGCCTCACGCGGCGCTTCACCGAAGAAGTTCTGCCGATCATCGGCCCGCGCACCGACGTCATGGCCCCCGACATGGGCACCGACGAACAAACGATGGCCTGGATCTACGACACCTACAGCATGAAGATCGGCTACGCCTGTCCGGAAATCGTCACCGGGAAACCGGTCGAACTCGGAGGTTGTATCGGCCGACTCGAAGCCACCGGCCGCGGAGTCGTCTACTGCATCCGCGAAGCGCTCTCGGAACTCAACATCGCCACCCACGAAGCCACCGCAGTCATTCAGGGATTCGGAAACGTCGGAAGCGTCACGTGCGAAGAGCTCGCCAAACTCGGCACGAAAATCATCGCCGTCGGCGACCGCTACGGTTCCATTCGAAACGTCAACGGCATCGACATCGCCGCACTCAACCGCTACGTCCAAGCCGATCGACGCCACTCCATCTTCGGCTTCCCGGAAGCGGACGCCATCCCGGACGACGAATTGCTCACCACCCCTTGCACCGTGCTGGTCCCCGCGGCCATGGAGCGGCAGATCACACGCGAGAACGCACCCAAGTTGAAATGCCGCATTCTCGCCGAAGGGGCCAACGGACCCACTACGCCGGAAGCCGATGCGATCCTCTCACGCAGCGAGATTTTTATCATCCCCGACATTCTCTGCAACGCCGGCGGGGTGACGGTCTCGTACTTCGAATGGGTCCAGGATATACAGCAGCTGATGTGGAGCCACACGCAGGTGAATGAAAAGCTGCGGGAGCTGATGCTCGGTGCGTTCCATCGCGTGCGGGATATGTCACGGGACCGCGCGATCCCGATGCGCATGGCCGCCATGGCGCTCGGCGTCAAGAAAGTCGCGATCGAAAAATACCGCCGCGGATTGTTCCCATAAAAATCACGGCGCGACCTGCAAGCGCGTCAGCCATTCGCTCAGCAGCGAACTCCGCGCCTGCGCCGCCAGCTCCGCTTCGTCATCCACCACCTGCCGGAAGCGCACCGTCATCCCCTGCCGCAACTGCGCCAGCCGATCCAGATCCGCGCGAATCACATGCGCGATCTTCGGATATCCGCCGATCGTCTGGCCATCGACACCCAGAATAATCGCCTGCCCGTCGTTCGTGATCTGGATCGCACCCGGCGCCACCGGTTCCGAAATCATCTCGCCCGGCCGGCGTTCGAGCTTCACCCCGGAGAGCCGAAGCCCCATGCGGTTGCTCGCATTGGAAACCTGAAACGAACCCTGAAAGAATTGATCCGGATCGAGGAACCAATCGTACTGCGGACCGGGCACGACGCGAAGCAGATCGTCCGGCTCGTTGTGCGGAAGTGAAAGGAACGGCAGCGACCGCCCCGACTTTCGCGATTCCCGGCACGTCAGAATCTGATCGACTTGCAACGGTTCCCAGGCGGAGTGACTGCCGAGAATCGTGGGCGTATCAAAGCCACCGGACACGCACAGGTAACAGCGCACGCCCGTCGGCGTCCCGCCGATTTTCAGCACATCGTCCGCTTCGAGCGTGAAGGTGGTGCCGGGCTCGATGCGCCCGCGGTTCGCGATGGCGGCGTGAAACGGCGCACCGAAGATCACGCAGCCGGTCGGTTCCGTCGCCTTGAGCGTGGGGCCGTTCATGGCGATTTCGAGGGCGGGTGTTTCAGGCGGATTGCCGACGAGCCCGTTGCCAAGCGCGAGCGACGCCCGATCCGCCGCCCCGCCAACGGGCACGCCGAGATGGCGACGCGTCGGCCGCCCCTGATCAACGATCAGCGTGTGAAACCCGGGATCAAGAACAACGAGCGACATTGTGATAAGAATAGCAAGGATAGCATAAATGACGAAAGATGCTTTACAGCTTGGTCCATCGAGGATTCCAGGACATATCTGACTGACACCCAACTACCACTCATTCATAAGAAAGCTATCTTTGTCTTCCGACCTGAAAGGTCGGTTCTGTCAGCCCGGGGCAAGGTCCGAAGGACCGTAGCCCCGGGTCTAAAGGCAGATAAATGCGTCCATTGAGCGTGGGTCATTTTCGAAGAAAAAGAACCAAGCTCAATGGACCCAATGGGGATTCGATCGCGACCCAGGGCATCGCCGCTTCGCGTCTCGCCCTGGGCTGACAGAACCGGCCCGTCAGGCCGGGTTGCACATCGACCCATAACAACAGGTGGCGGCCTGTTTGTTCCAACACAGTCCAAAAGTTGGCCACGCCACCCAAACGTATCTTCGCGAAAATGAGATTGGCATAAATCACGAGCTAAAGCATAGAGGCAGATATTTCCTCTCGTGAATACGAAGTCAGGCGACGCTCAATGAGAATTCACGTTCTTCTTACTATCCTGTCGCTATCGATGGCCGTAAACACAGGATGCAAGTTGAATCAAACAATTTCAGGTTCACACATCGACACTGATGAACAAGAGAATATCGCCAACGAATACTTGACGTATGGAAGTTCTGTACGCATTTTGTTGCAGCACCTGAGCGCGAATAACATTCAACATTCGAATGATCAGAACGAGAAAATGATCCGATTTATGATCACTACAGATCGTGGATTCATTGTGTCCAGCGAGATTGAATATCGAGTCTTTTACGAAAACGATATGGTCGTAAACGTCATTACCCGGCGAATGCATACGGGACCATAGGAGTCATTCCCGATTTGATCATATTGCAAACCAGTTAGCCTTTTCTCCAACATGATTTCTCGTGATTGTGTTCATCAATCCAACCTCACTCGCTACTTCTCCGCCTTCGCTTGGCGCAGCCAGGTCGTGAAGGGTTTCTCCTTCTGAAACTCGTACTTGCTGAAGCGACGCCACTTCTCTCCCGAGCGGACCCAGAAGACGCCTGTGTTCATCGGAAGTCGGAACACCACCTCCGAAAACTCGATGGTCTCATTCATGACCGTGGCCTTGATCGGTTTGGGGAATGTCAGCCGGATGTGGTCCCCCTTCCTCGCTTTCTCGAGTTCCTCCGCACGGAACAGACTTTCGTCGTGGCAGGATTGCAGCAAGCCGGAGACCGCTTTCTCTCCCTCCGCCAGACTCTTCTCGGGAAAGACGACCTTTGTGCCGTCGATGATGCCGGTACCTGCGGGCGTTTTTTCCGTCGCCAGAGCCACCGAGGCGACGAGCAGAACCGCCCATCCGAATGTGAATCGCATGATCGTTTCTCCCGGTATCGAACGCCTGGCTTGCCGATTCCTTCATGAGTGACCATAAGCGATTTTGAGAGCGTTTGCAAATCTCCCTTACAGAATTGTTACGAAATATCATATAAACATTTGTTCACTCATGAAAACAAGTAGCGTCTCTTTGTCTTGTCTCGCGTTTCTGTTGAACCACGAGATTTGACGTAAGTCGTTATCGGGCATAGGCGCTTCCGAAATTTTGGCGTCTTTCCACGGTAGGGTGTGGCAGTGTCGGTGGAAAGACGAGCCATCGTTTGAGCATGGCCCCGCCAAGCTCACGAGCAGCCAGTGGGGGAGTCCTCGATACAACAACGGCATGATTGATTTTGCGAGAGCACGGCAGGAATCGCTGGTTCGTTATCTTGAGCGGCACATCGAGGGCGAGGTGCGGTTTGATGAGACGTCGCGGCGGTTGTATGCGACGGATGCGAGTCATTACCAGATTCAGCCGCTGGGCGTGGTGGTGCCGCGGACGGAGGAGGATTTGTATGTGGCGGTGCAGATTGCGGCGGATTTGAATGTGCCGATCACCGCTCGCGGAGGCGGGACGTCGCTTTCGGGTCAGTCGATCGGCCCGGGCATCGTGATTGACTGTTCGAAGTATCTGAACCGCATCCGCGAGATTGATACGGTCAACAACACGGTGCGCGTGCAGCCGGGGGTGGTGCTCGATCACCTGAATCGAACGTTGGCGCAGCACGATCGGCTGTTTGGCCCGGATGTCGCGACGGCGAACCGGGCGACGCTGGGGGGGATGATCGGCAATAACTCTGCGGGTTCGCGTTCGGTGAAGTACGGGAAGACAGTCGATCACGTGCGCTCGGTGGCGACGATTCTTGCGGATGGCACGCGTGTGACGTTCTCGCAGCTCTCTGCACTCGAGAAGCAGCGCAAGCTCGAGCGCCGCGATCGCGAGGGGGAGATTTACCGGAAGGTTGAGCGGATCCGGGTTGAGCATGCGGATGAGATTGAGAAGCGTTTCCCGAAGATCATTCGCAGGGTGAGCGGGTATAACCTGGCGGATGTGCGTCACGATAGCCTGGTGCCGCTGGTGGTGGGAAGCGAAGGGACGCTGGCGGTGATGGCGGAGGCGGAGCTATCGCTGGTACCGCGTCCGCGGGAGCGTGGGCTGCTGGTTCCGCAGTTTGATTCGCTGCGGGCGGCGCTTGATGCGCTGGCGGTCTGTCTGGAGTTTCTACCGTCGGCGGTGGAGCTGATGGATGAATTACTTTTGAAGCTGGCGCGTGAGCAGAGGGCGCTGAAACATGCGATGGGCGCGATCCGCGGTGCGCCGGCGGCGGTGCTGATGGTGGAATTCCTCGGCGATACGCCAGCGGAGGTGCTGGCTAAGGTTGAGAAGCTTTCGCAGAAGCTTCGCGGCGCTCGCGGGATGCTCGCGGCGGTGACGGCGACGGACCCGCAGTTGCGAGATCCGTTGTGGAGTCTGCGTTCGGCCGCGGTCCCGCTGCTGTATGGGATGCCCGGCGATGGGAAGCCGATCACGTTCTGCGAAGATACGGCGGTGGCTCCGGAGAAGCTGCCGGAATTCGCGACGCGCTTCCGCGAGATTTTTCATAAGCACGGCACCGACGGCACGTTCTACGGCCACGCCAGCGTAGGCTGTCTGCACATTCGACCAGTACTCAATCTGCACGATCCGAGTGATATCGTCCGCATGCGGGCGATTATGACTGACGTGACGGATCTGGTGCTGGAATACGGCGGATCGTTGAGCGGGGAACATGGCGATGGACTAGTGCGGAGCGAGTGGAATCGGAAGATGTTTGGCGAGCTATTGTATGAGGATTTCCGGGCGATCAAACGGGTCTTCGATCCGGAGAACGTTCTCAATCCTGGCAAGGTGGTCAACGCTCCCGCGATGGAGGAGAATCTGCGCATCGAGCTAGGGAAGAAGATCCAGGAACCTGAGACGGTATTCGATTACTCGAAGCAGAGCGGATTTTTTCGAAGCATTGAATTGTGCAACGGTGCGGGCGTATGTCGCAAGACGCAGGGCGGAGCGATGTGCCCGAGTTACCGTGCAACGCACGATGAGCGAGACAGCACGCGCGGTCGCGCGAACGCGCTGCGCCGCGCGATTCAGGGGATCGGGCTGGATGAAAACAATAACGTTAAACCTGATTCCATTTCTCCTTTGGAAAACCGCTGGCTTGCACCAGTGATGGATTTGTGTCTTTCGTGCAAGGCCTGTAAATCCGAATGCCCGAGCAACGTCGATCTGGCGAAACTGAAATCCGAATGGCAACACGCATACTACCGCCGCCGCCCGCGACCGATCGGCCACCTCGCGCTGAAAGAGATCGATCGACTTTCGCCGATTGCATCATGGTTTGCGGGTCCGCTGAACTGGCTGGGACGCCGCGGGTTGATTCGCCGCGTGGTTCAGTGGACCGCTGGAATCGACCGCCGCCGAAGTCTTCCGGAATTTCATCGCAATCACTTTCGGAAGTGGTTCTCACGTAAAGAACCGTCGCAAAAGCGCTCTGACGGTCGGCGAGTGATTCTGCTTGATGATTGTTTCACCACCTATCAGGAACCGCGGATCGGCCGCGCAGCGGTCACGGTACTCGAGAAGGCGGGGTATCAGGTTGAGTTGGCAAATATTTGCTGTGGCCGAGCGATGATCTCGAAAGGTTTTTTGTCGGCGGCGCGATCGCGAGCGGAAACGGGGATCGCAAAACTTTCAGCCGCAGCACAATCTGGAGTTCCAATTTTAGGATTGGAACCGAGCTGTCTTCTTACTCTTGTGGATGAATGGCCTGAGTTGGTGCCAGGTGATGATGCTCGAGAAATCGCACGCTCTGCGTCCCTAATCGAATCCTGGCTGATAAACGAAATCACCGGTGGTCGGTGTTCGATCGATCTCGCGCCACGGACGGAATCGCTCGTATTTCATGGTCATTGTCATCAGAAAGCCCTCATCGGTACCGCAGGCACAACCGCTGCACTGAAATACATTACAAAGGGCTCTGTTTCAGTTCTCGATGCGGGCTGCTGCGGAATGGCCGGTGCTTTTGGTTATGAAGTCGAGCATTATGATGTGAGCTTTCGGATTGCGGGTCTGGAGTTGCTGCCGGCATTATCTCGGCATCCGGATTCGATTGTTGTCGCAACGGGGACTTCGTGCCGTCATCAGATCCGGGATTTTGCCGGGCGCGAATCGGTTCATCCCATTGAATTGTTCAATCTTTGATTTCTCATTTGCCTAATGGGGGCCGCTTGACAAAGATGTCTTTATGGTTCGCCCATTTCTCTCCAGGAGTTTTACCATGCGTTATCTGATCGCGCTAACGTTGAGTGCCATTGTGGCCTCATTCGCTGTCGCTGCACCTGCCAAGAAGGGCACGCCTGAGATCAAATCGATCACCGCACTCGCATTCAATGCGGACGGTGTGTTATTCGTTGGAGACTCAGTAGCCGCCAAGGTCTACGCCATCGAGACCGGCGATGCCAAGGGCGCTGCCAAAGTGGATTTGAAAGTTGAAAAGCTGACGGATCAGATCGGCAGTATGATCGGTGTTCCCGCTGATCAAGTTTCGATCGCAGACGTTAAGGTGAATCCGGTTTCCGGAACCGTGTACATCGCGGCCCGACGCGGTGCATCGCCGACAGCCGAAGCAGTTCTGATCAAATTGACCAGCGAAGGGAAACTCCAGGAATTCGGCTTGAAGGATGTGATGTACTCGATGGTCGAATTACCCAATGCCAACAATCAGAAGCGAGCCGAAGCGATCACCAGTCTGGGCTTCTCCAACGGAAAACTGATTGTAGCCGGACTTGCGAACGAGGAGTTCGCATCGACCCTGCGCGTCATTCCCTTCCCGTTCGAAAGCGACGGCAAGGCGACCGGTGTAAAGATCTTCCACGGTGCCCACGGCAAGTTCGAAACGCAAGCGCCTGTTCGCACGTTCACAACTTACAAGATTGGTGATGCCGAACACGTGGTCGCGGCTTACACCTGCACGCCGCTGGTCAAATTCCCAGTTGGAGATCTGCAACCGGGCAATAAGGTCACTGGCACCACGATCGCGGAACTCGGCAACCGAAACCGTCCGCTGGATATGTTCGTTTACAAAAAAGACGGAAAGGATTTCGTGCTGATGGCGAACAGCGCCCGCGGCGTGATGAAGATTTCAACTGATAACTTTGAAATCAAAGACGGAATCGTTGAAAAGCCAAAGAGCGCCACAGCGGGTTCCAAGTATGAAACGATCGAAGGGTGGACCGGCGTCGAACAACTCGACAAACTCAGTGATTCGCACGCAATTGTGCTCATGAAGACCGACGCAGGCTACACGCTCAAGAGCGTCGAACTGCCCTAAAGTGTTTCGTGATTTGTCCCACGGACTCCCGTCCGTGGGATCGCTCCTTTTTGGTTGTCTTCTCATGTTCCTCGCACTTCTCCTTTGTCTTTCAGCCGATCCGCAATCTCCCAAAATCCGAGTTGTTGATGGCAAAAAAGTCGAAGCGACGGGAGTTCCTGAATCGTTCAAACACAAGACGGAAGCTGAGTGGGCAGAGAGCTTACGGGTAATGGTGGCGTCGAATTCGACGAACACTGCTTTGCTGGGAACGTACACGCTGAGTGATGGAACCCTCTCGTTTCAGCCCAAATATCCGTTTGTTCCTGGTGTTGGTTATCAGATTCTGTTCAAGGATGGAACAGAAGAAACGAATGCCGAGTTTCGTTTACCCAAGCCCCAACATGAACCGGCGAAGGTCACAAATCTCTTTCCAAGTTCTGATCAACTGGCCGAGAACACATTACGATTTTACATCCACTTCTCGCGTCCCATGGCACGAGGCGAGATTTACAAGCACATCAAACTCACCAACGATACCGATAAGAAAACCGTTGAACTTCCCTTTCTGGAACTGGAGGAAGAGCTCTGGTCCAATGATCAGACCCGCGTGACGTTACTCATCGATCCCGGTCGCATCAAACGCGAAGTCAAACCTCGTGTGGATCTGGGTCCGGTTCTTGAAGCGGGGAAGACATTCACGCTCCACGTTTCCAAAAAATGGAAGGACGCAGAAGGGACTCCGCTGGCAAAAGATTATCAGAAAACTTATAGCGTCAGCAAGCCGATCCGCGAACCGATTGATCCCGATCTCTGGAAACTCCAGATCCCGTCAAAGGGATCAAGGGAATCGATAAAAGTGACTTTTACACGCTCATTGGATTCCGCACTGGCCCAGCGATTGATCTGGGTCAACGATACGGATGGTCAAAAGCTGGAGGGAACGATCGCGCTTGACAAGAACGAGCGAATCTGGTTGTTCACACCAAAGAAGGAATGGAAAGTCGGAAGACATCAGTTATTCATCGCGAATCATCTCGAAGATCCCAGTGGCAACCGTGTCGGCGAGCCGTTCGAGGTCGATTTGCTCAAACCGGTCGGTGTTGCCGCCCGGGAAGACACGACGAAACTCGCATTCGTCATAAAATGACGGTTTCCCGAGTTTGCCTTTCATTGTGACGGATCCATGGCTCGCCGTACGGCCGAAACAAAACCCCTTCCGCCGCTCTATGCGATGCTCCATGCCGGACTCGAACCGGTCGTTGCGGATGAAATCACACGCGATCTTGGCGGCGAGGTGAAGAAAACCAAGCGAGGCACCGTCATTTTTCGACTGAACACGATCGACGAAGATGTGATCACCCTGCGGACAACCGAAGACGTTTACATTCTGGCCTGGGGTTCGGATACGCTCACGTATAAAGCTCAGGATTTGAAATCCATTCGCGATTGGACCGCCAAGCAACCCGACTGGAAGTATTTGCTCGAGCTTCACCGCGCCGTAAAGGGAGCACCCAAGGGCAAGCCGACATTTCATCTCGTTTGCCAGATGCAGGGCGAGCATGGCTACCGGCGTGTCGATGCCCTCGACGCCATGGCCGAAGGACTCCGGGGCAAGGTTCCGATCTCCTTTCAACCTCAGGACGAAAACGCCTGGCTTGAGATCTGGCTGACCATCACCGGGAAAACAGCGGTGTGCGGTGTGCGGCTTTCGGACCGCACCATGCGCCACCGCACCTACAAACGCGAACACATCGCCGCTTCGCTTCGACCCACAGTGGCCGCCGCCATGGTCCGTCTGGCCGGTGCCGCACCGGGAATGACTGTGCTCGATCCCTTCTGCGGGGCCGGGACGATCCTAGCCGAACAGATCGAGCTGGCCCGAAGGCGGAGGGCGGGTCATGTCCGCGTGATTGGTGGCGATCTGGACGCGCAGGCGGTCCACACTGCCAATTCAAACGTCGAACGACTCGGCCCCGTGGATCTGTGCCGCTGGGATGCGACCCGATTACCCCTCGCATCGGAATCCGTGGATCGCATCATCACCAATCCGCCTTTCGGAAAGCAACTTTCCAGTATCGAACAGATTCCTGGCCTGTATCAGGCCGCCGCTCGGGAGTGGAATCGCGTCCTGCGGCCTGGCGGACGTGCGGTCTTTCTGGTCGCCGAAACCGTAACTCTTCGCGAGGCCGTCCGATTTCACGGATGGCAGCAGCGGCAGGAACTCAAAGTCCGGGTTCTCGGCCAACTCGCGACGATGAGCGTCTGGCAGAAGCCTGAATAGCCGGATAGGATGAATCTTGCACCAGTTCTCGGTTGCAGCCTGTGGAGTGGATCATGTTCGAGTTCAAGTGCCCAGAGTGTGAGGCCGAGTTCAAATCGCCGAAGCGGCCCCCTGAAGGCAAAAAGATCCGCTGCAAACAATGCGAAGCGACCTTCATACCCAAAGTGAAAGAGATCGCCGCACCAGTGCCGAACACGCAGGCTCCTTCTTCGGTAATCGATGATCTGGAAAACGATGTTAATCCGTATGGATTGGTCGAAGAGAAAGAGACCGAGGAACAACTGGCGGCCAAAAAGAAAGTGCGATTCGACGGCGTGGACGACAAGAAAAAACGCAGCGCCCGCGGACCAGCCATGTCATTGCTCGTCATGCCGGCGAACCTGCTCATCGCCGAAGGCGGTCTCACATTCGTGATCGGACTGGCAACCGTCATCTGGGGCATGTGGCCGTTGATCTTCACCGATGTCTCGCCGAGCGAAGATGACTATGCCGATCAAATTCCTCTGATCCTATTCGGAGTGTTACTTGCGGTCTGGGGTGCCATGATCTGTCTGGGCGCCAGCCGCATGCAGAACCTCGAGTCTTATACCTGGGCCATGACCGGAGCAGTGCTTGGAATTTTGCCGTTATTAGTGGGTGTCTTCGCACTCATTATGCTTCGGAACCCAAAAGTCGTCGCTGGATTCATGGAAGTTGAAGGCGCCATGGATGCCGACGAAACAGAAAAAGACGAGGACGACGAAGATGATGAAGAGGACGATGATGAAGAGGACGATGATTGAATTCCAGGTGGGATCTATCGTCGTCCTCGAATCCTTGGAGGCCCCTGTGTGGGCTGAGGGAATCGATCTCTGATCAAAAGAGGTAGTACCGTAGGCAACATCGGTTTTTCAAATGCCTTGCGGTAGGCGATGCAAAACTTTTCCAGTCCCAATTCATGGACGATTCCATCGTGAGTCGTGCATTGATCCTTGATCCATGGCGACATCGATTTCAAGACGTGATAACTCGCCCCGTCGCCCCAGTTCGGGCCAAAAATCCGCACGCGATCTCCTTCTACGATGCTTGCCACCGCATGGATGCAATTTGTCACTCGTGAGCTGTGGAATAAGCCATCATAAGACTTGTAGCGAATGGTCCCGGTCGCGAGTCGCTGAGCCTGCCTGCAAGCGCGGTGATACAAATCGGTCTTGATCTCATAAGGCCCCCACATCGAAACTCGCTGCCCATCACGTTGCATATATCGAATCGTTTCATACAGTTCGTAATTGTGACCTGTTTCGGGGCGTAACTTCAAAGTGCGTACGCGAAGCTTCGCTGGAAGCCAGCTGATCGTCTGAACTTCCAGTTGGATCCCAAGAGGTCCTTCGGATCGCTTGACGAACGTGGCGAAAGTGTGAGCGTGATCCGGACTTTTCGACGGGCGCTGAGAGCCGAACATCAAGAGGAAATAACGATCCTCTGCTCTGATCGAAGCTGAAACGAAGAACAAAAGAAACGCTAGCGAGAAATTTGTGCGACTCACAAGCCCTCCCTGTCGTCAGCGTAACCGCATACTGCAGTATTATCCGCTTGTGAGTCGTCGAATGACAAGTGACGCCGCAAATTCTGATCAATCGTCGGTCAGCTTTGCCATCGGAAACGAGCCGAGCACAGACAACGTCTCACACATTTTTTCAGCGGCGACGAGTGCTTTCTTGATCTTCGGATCTTCATGATGACCCTCGAAATCCACAAAGAAGACATACTCACCCTTGGCTTCCCGATACGGGAATGATTCGATCCATGTCAGGTTGATTTTGTTGGATTTGAACAGTTCCAGAATATCCACAAGTGCTCCGGGCTTGTGAGGAACCTGGAACATGATCGCGGTCTTGTCATGACCGGTCTTGGCGCTGTCGGACTGGCCGATCACGGCAAATCGCGTTTCGTTGTTGGCGTAGTCTTCGATGTTGGCGAAGAGGATCCGAATGCCGTAGCGAACGGCCGCCTGGCGGCTCGCGACGGCGGCGGCGTTTGGCGAGCCGGTCGCGAGTCGCGCAGCATCTGCAGTGCTCGCGACTTCATGCAGGCTTGCATGCGGCATGTTCTTGCTCAGCCAGTTCCGACACTGAGACAGCGCCTGCGCCTTGCTGTAGATGTGCTGGATCGCGGTCTGCTCGCAGTTTGCCAACAGATTATGGTGAACCAGCAGTCGGATTTCCGAACAGATTTTGATGTTCGGCATTCGAATGAACATATCGAGCGTGTCCGCGATCCGGCCATCAGTAGAATTTTCCAGTGGAACGACACCCAGATCGACATGCTTGCGATTGAGTTCCTCGAACACGGCCGCGATCGATCCGACGCGCATATACTCCGCGGTCTCGCCGAATCGTTCGAGGGCGGCGATGTGACTGTAGCTGTATTCCGGCCCGAGGAACGCAACGCGTTGAACACGCTGGAGTGCGCGTGCGGCACTCATCAATTCCCGGAACATGGACTTCAGCGTGACTTCCGTAAGCGGCCCTTTGTTTGCCGAGAGGATATTCTGAATCACCTCCTCTTCGCGGGCAGCCGAGAAGACGTCGCCTCCGGTTGCCGACTTGATCTTGCCGATTTGAGCCGCAATCGCGGCCCGCTTGTTCGCAAGATCAAGAAGATCGAGATCGAGCTTGTCGATCTTGGTACGAAGTGCTTTCAAATCCTGGTTGGATTTATCAGCGGAACCAGTGTCAGATTTTTTCGACATGATAGACGCAACAAGGCTGGCAAGGGAGGAAATTTTTGCACAATGTATCGGTGAACGCAGGAAGAGTCAACGAAATGCGTCTGAACATCAATTTTTTGCAACCCGTTGGGTGTTGGGTTGTTCGGGCGAGAACGATTGGAACATGGTTTTGTCTTTGATCGGTGAATGTCAGTTGATTCAATCGACCGATGCGATGTGCCATAATGACAGTCCGATTCGTTTTCCCCTGATGCAATAATGACATAAGTTATTACAAAATAATATCTTGAGGCAAAAAATGTTATTCGGCATCATGATTGCTACTATTTTCGCGTCTTCGTCTGCGAGTCTGCAAACCTCTTTCACCACCCGAGGTTTACAACCCGCCGAGATGATACAAAACCAACATGAAACACCAACAAGGAGCTCACAATGGCTGACGAGAAAATCATCGGGATCGACCTGGGTACCACCAACTCCGTTGTCGCCGTCATGGAAGGCAACGAAGTTAAAGTGATTGCCAATCAGGAAGGCAACCGCATCACGCCCAGCGTGGTCGCGTTCGCCAAAGACGGCAATCGGCTCGTGGGCGATCCGGCCAAGCGACAGGCGATCACCAATCCCGCACGCACCATCTACTCGATCAAACGCTTCATGGGCCGGCGGCATCATGAAGTCGAGTCCGAAGAAAAACTTGTCCCTTACAAAATCGTGGGTGGCAAAGAAGACCTCGTGAAGGTCGAGATCGACAGCAAGAACTACACCCCGCCTGAAATCTCCGCGATGATCCTCCGCAAGCTCAAGGAAGCCGCGGAAGCGTATCTCGGCCACACCGTTCGCAAGGCTGTCATCACGGTACCGGCCTACTTCAACGATGCTCAGCGCCAGGCGACGATCGCCGCCGCCGCCATCGCCGGGTTCGACACCGAATGGGATGTCGATAACGCGAACACCGGCAAAAAAGAAAAGCAGCGCATGCGGATCATCAACGAGCCGACTGCGGCCTCGCTCGCGTACGCCATGGACAAAAAGAAGGATCAGACGATCGTGGTCTTCGACCTCGGTGGTGGAACCTTCGACGTATCAGTTCTCGAAGTTGGTGAGGACGGCGTTTTCGATGTGAAGTCCACAAACGGCGATACTCACCTCGGTGGTGACGACTTTGACGAAGTGCTGATCGACTTCATCGCCGGGGAATTCAAGAAGGAAAACGGCATCGACCTGCGGAAGGACACGATGGCGCTGCAGCGGTTGCAGGAAGCGTGCGAGAAAGCCAAGAAGGAGCTTAGCTCGGCCAGCACCACCGACATCAACCTGCCGTTCATCACGGCCGACGCCAACGGTCCCAAGCACTTGCAGATCAGCATCACCCGCAGCAAGTTCGAGCAACTGGTCGATCACCTGATCGAACGTTGCCGCGGTCCGCTGACCCAAGCTCTGAAGGACGCCAAGCTGCAACCCAGCGAGATCGACGAAGTCGTGCTGGTGGGCGGTTCGACGCGCATCCCCAAGGTTCAGGAACTGGTCACCAAGATGTTCGGCAAGGAGCCGCACAAGGGCGTGAACCCGGACGAAGTGGTCGCCATCGGCGCCGCGATTCAAGGTGGCGTATTGGCCGGCGAGGTGCAGGACGTGCTCCTGCTCGACGTCACGCCGCTGTCGCTCGGTATCGAAACCGAAGGCCGCATCATGACCAAGCTCGTCGAGAAAAACACCACGATTCCCGCCGAGCGGAAGCAGACGTTCAGCACCGCGGCCGACAACCAGACCGCGGTGACGATTCGCGTCTTCCAGGGCGAGCGCGAGATGGCCGACGACAATCGGCTGCTCGGGCAATTCAACTTGGAAGGCATTCCGCCTTCCCCACGCGGCATTCCACAGATCGAAGTCAAATTCGACATCGACGCCAACGGCATCTTGAACGTCTCGGCCAAGGAGCTGGGCACGGGCAAGGAGCAGAGCGTCCGCATCGAGCAATCGAGCGGTCTGAACGAGGCCGAGATCGAAAAGATGCGAAAGGACGCCGAGCTGCACGCCGACGAGGACAAGAAGAAGCGTGCCTTGGCCGAAGCTCGCAATCAGGCCGACTCGATGGCCTACAGTGTCGAAAAGTTGGTCAAGGAACATGGCGACAAACTGAAGGATGCCGACAAGGCCCCGCTGGAAGCAGCCATCGCCAAAGTCCGCGACACGGCCAAGGGCGAAGATGTCGACGCCATCAAGAGTGCCACGGCCGAGCTGGAACAGGCTTCGCACGCCGTGAGCAAGGTGATGTACGAGTCGCAGGCGGCCGGAGCCGGCAGTGCACAACCCGCGGCCGACGGCAACAAGCCGGGCGACGAGGAAGTCGTTGACGCCGAGTTCGAAGTGAAGGATTAATTCGTTCGTTTGGCAGTTGCACTGGGAGCGAGAACCAGGCGCTCCGCTCTCCGCTCTTGGGGAGCGGGCGCTTTCGCTGCGCAATGAGAGATTGTTCTTTCCGATTCTTTTCGCCCCGCTCTTTCGCCGGGAGCGGGTAGGTAGTCCCACTATCCACGTTCTTAGTCTCTCGATTGGGAGAGGATCGTCGCATGGCCATTCGTTTCGATAAGTTCACGATCAAAGCTCAGGAAGCGATGCAGCGCGCGCAGAATCTGGCCGCCGACCGGGGCAATCCGCAGATCGAGGCGATTCATTTGCTCGCGGCTCTCGTGGAAGAAACCGATGGCGTCGTGCGACCGATTCTCGACAAGATCGGCGCGAACCGCGCGCAGCTCGAAACGATCGTCGACGCCGAGCTGAAACATCTTCCACAGGCCAGCGGCGGCGCCATGCCCCAGCTTGGCGACAGCGCCGTCAAAGTGCTGGAAGCGGCCCAGAAACAAGCCGATGCGATGAAGGACGAGTTCGTCTCGACCGAGCATCTGCTGCTGGCGCTCGCGCAGGTCGATACCAAGGCCAAGAACCTGCTCAAGCTCAACGCCATCGACGAACAGTCGGTTCTCAAAGCCTTGCAGGCGGTCCGCGGCAGCGCGCGGGTGACCGATCAGAATCCCGAGGGCAAGTTTCAAGCCCTGGAAAAATACGGCATCAACCTGGTCGAACGGGCTCAGCAAGGCAAGCTCGATCCGGTGATCGGCCGCGACCAGGAAATCCGCCGCGTGATTCAGGTTCTCTCGCGCCGCACGAAGAACAACCCCGTGCTGATTGGCGAGCCGGGCGTCGGCAAAACGGCCAGTGCCGAAGGTCTCGCTCTGCGGATCGTGCAGGGAGACGTTCCGCAGAGCTTGAAAAACAAGCGGGTCATCGCGCTCGACTTGGGCGCGCTGATTGCCGGCACGAAGTTTCGCGGTGAATTCGAAGAGCGGCTCAAGGCGGTGCTCAAGGAAGTGCAATCCGCGGGGGGCAACGTCATCTTGTTCATTGACGAGTTGCATACCGTGATCGGCGCCGGCGCGGCCGAGGGGGGTAGCGATGCAGCCAATTTGCTCAAGCCGGCGCTGGCCCGCGGCGAGCTGCGCTGCGTTGGGGCCACCACGCTCGACGAGTACCGCATGCACATCGAAAAAGATGCGGCCCTCGAACGGCGTTTCCAGCCCATTTTCGTCGGCGAGCCGAGCGTCGACGATACG
>JBGSJI010000095.1:0-23219 GCA_041742055.1 Limnoglobus sp.
TGATGAGCGTGTACCGGACGCTGAAACAGCGGGGCGTGGACCCACTGGCGGCGACCGTGTCGGCGTTGCGGACGTACGTGGCGACCGGCGTATTACCCCCGCTGCCGCAAGCCACACGTTCAGAGGGGTGAGGGGTTACAAATTCAGATCATGGCAAACGCGGATTTCCCGATCGCGTTAGCCAAACCGACATCGAAACCCGCATACGCCGAAAGCCCAAGAGGCGGAAGGCCCACCGCTCGGGCGGCCTCATCGCCGTAGAGCGCGGCGAAGCATGTCGGGAAATCCGTACAGTCACCAAAGGGCCGGAGAACCTCGCGGGTATAATCGATATCGTCTTCGTCGAGCTTGGGCGTTGATCCCGCGAACGCCATCGCCATTCCTTCCTGGCGCATCATCTCCGCCAATGTCTTCGGCGCTCCGTATCGTTTCCGATGCGATGCACGGTAAACGGATGATTGAGTTTCTCTGCGAACATACTCCGCGGTCGGTTCCACGTCGGTCCACAACTGCACCGTCACCCATCGGTCGAATCCGCGAAGGACCGCACTCTTCGGCAGTTCGTCGTATTTGTTCTCAATCCGCCATTCCGCGTCCGTCAGGTGTCGTTCGGTCCAACCATTGCGGGCTACATCCGCGATCACCAACAGGACGCGATAGTGATCACTTGACCACGTGAGTCGTTCCGCTGCTTCCGCCGCCGCTTCCGCCGCGCCGCCTTCGGCATCCATGGCGATTAAAGCATCGAGGTAGCCGCTTTGACGAGATCCCATCGGACTGAAGACACCCAGCGGTAGAGGCTCGTCATGAGTCGAACCAAGCATTAGCGAGAGATACGCCTTGAATCGCGGCATCACGCCCTCGACACGATAGATGTCGCGCAGGTTATGCAAGATGGGAAATACGGTCGTTCTCATATCAGCTCTGTGTATCGGTTCCCACGAAACGGATCGACTTTCTGTCAAAGTAACAGAAGGATCGAAAAAACCGATCCGAAAGATCTCATTTCAATTTTTGCGAAAAATGCTCTTCGAATCTTCCGCTGCCGCTCGCGGGACAGATCCACGCCCTTCGCCTGTTCCGTAAGATGTCGGGATGATTCGATCCGCACAACCGTCCGACTTACCCACCATCGTTTCGCTCATTCGTGCGCTGGCGGAGTACGAAAAGCTGACCCACGATGTCGTACTCGATGAAACGCGCTTGGAAGAGCACCTTTTTGGACCGAAGCCGTATGCCGAAGTGCTGATGGCAGAAGCGGACGGGCGTTCGGTCGGCTTCGCCTTATTCTTTCACAACTATTCGACCTTTCTGAGTCGTCCGGGAATCTACCTCGAAGACCTGTTCGTCCTGCCGGAATACCGGGGGCGAGGTCTGGGCAAGGCCTTGTTGGTGAAGCTCGCGCAACTGGCTCGGGATCGTGACTGCGGCCGGTTGGAGTGGACCGTTCTGGACTGGAACGAGCCCTCGATCCGCTTTTATGAATCGCTGGGCGCTGTCCCGAAAAAGGAGTGGATCATCTATCGGACGACGGGAGCTTCTCTGGACAAACTTGCAAACTCCCAGTGATATTCGAGTCTCTCACTTCACAAGTCCGGATCAGGGTACACATTTTCCGATTTAAGTTCTTAAAATGCCAAAGTTCATAAAAATTTTTGTTGCATTTTGTTTCTGCTTTTGTCATTAATGATTTGTCATGTTTCTATCGCCACTTTTTCATTTCTGATTAGAGGTGTATCATGTTTTCCTCTCCCTTAGGTCGGATCCGCCGCGGCTTTACGCTTATTGAGCTGCTGGTTGTGATCGCAATCATCGCGATTCTCATCGGTTTGTTACTTCCTGCGGTCCAAAAGGTCCGCGAAGCCGCAGCACGCATGAGTTGCTCGAACAACCTCAAGCAGATCGGTCTTTCGTTGCATAATCACCACGACACGCGTGGTACGCTCCCGCCGGGCGGCATGAATGGCGGGAACTGCTGCGGCCAGAACACCTGGACGAACTGGGCGATCGAAATCCTGCCCTACATGGAAATGGATAACGTCTATCGGCTTTACGACCAGACGCAACTGAACAACCACGTCAACAACTTGGTGGTCACGCAATCCCGGATCAAGACCTACGAATGCCCTTCGGACACGAACATTGGCCAACTGCTCGAACCGGCATCGGGTAACCAGCGGATCCGTGTCGGCTCGCCGACGCCGCCCGAACCCATTCGTCGCCAATGGAGGACTGGTAGTTACCGTGCGATCAGCGGTCGGTCGAATTCGGTTCCCGGCCACGGTGCTTGGGACACTTCCGAACCAGCCCTCTGGCCGAACCGAGTCATGAACACCGCCTTCAAGGGCATGCTTCACGCCACAAGCGCATCCTACAACGGCATCCCGGCTCAGCCTTCCGTTGCGCAACTCGGCGGACCCGAGCGGTTCTCCTCCGTCACCGATGGGTTGTCCAATACCCTCCTGGTGGGCGAATACACCACCACGAGCACGATCCGCCGGACGACCTTCTGGGCGTACACGTACACGTCGTACAATCAATCATCGATCGGGCCAGAAAGTCGATACTTTGGCAAGCACTACGGCAATAATTCCACCCACGTTGGCACGTGCTGGGGGACACCCGGCCAGAATGGCGATCAACTCTGCAAGCGAGCGATCAACAGCGGCCACACGAATGGCGCCAATTTCGTGATGGGCGATGGTTCGGTTCGGTTCATCAGCTACACCGTCGACATCAACCAGTTGATGTTTATGGCGACCATGAGCGGTGGGGAGGTCAGTACCATCCAATGAACACTCATCTCCCTCTCCTTCGCCGCTTCGCATTGGTGACGGTGTTCTTCGCTACCGTATTCATGGGCGGGTGCGGAGGCGGCCCGACCTTGGCCCCCGTATCGGGCGTCGTGACGCTCGACGGCAAGCCGTACCCCAATGCCGTGGTGAATTTCCAACCGGTTGCGACAAATGGCATCGACGCCCCCGGCCTGGGATCGATGGCCATTACGGATGAGAATGGCAAGTTCACGCTCAAATACGACAACGTGAAGCCCGGCGCGGTCGTCGGGAAGCATGTGATCCGGATCGTGACGAACGGGGTTTTCACAGCACCGCAAAATGAAGAAGGCACCGGCAGCGATGACGAACTGCCAAAAGAAGCCAAGGTCGACCCGATTCCACCGGAATGGTTCGATCCGAACAACCCCAAGCACTTTGACGTGCCCGCGGGCGGAACTGATCAGGCCAATTTTGCGATTACGTCGAAGAAGGCCAAAAAGAAGTAACGGTTGAACTGTCAGGATTCAACGTCTGAAATCTCATTGAGATTTCAGACGTTTTCGTTTTGTGATTACGCCGCTTCCGCCTTCGGCACTTCGAAGAGCCAACCGGCCGGGCGTGGCATGCGGTTCGGGCCGACGGGTCCGTCCGCGCGACCTTCCCATTCGTGGCACCGCACGCTTGAGAGAATCCGCTCCGCAACCGCCAGCGCTTCGCGCCCATCCTCGCCCGTCACGCGCGGCGTACGACCGGTCCGCACGCAATCGATGAAGTGCCGCAGCTCGCTCGTCAGCTGATCGCCCTTGCGATCGCTATCGACATATCGAATCTGCAAGTGCCGGCCGAAGACTTCGTCCTTGAGCCGGGCACGGGCGGCGGCGTCCAGCTTTTCGGGTCGCAATCCATACTGGCGGACTTCTTCACTCTGCTGCACGAGAACCAGCTTGCGGGTGACGAAGTCGATGCCCGCATAGCCCTCGGGAGCCCAGATCCGCAAGCGCCGTTTCGGGCGCTGGGTGATCCGGCTGGCGGTCACGTGGGCGATACAACCGCTCTCGAAGATCAGCCGTGCGTTCACCATATCTTCGTGACCACCGAACACGCTGGCCCCCACCGCTTCCACCGTTCGCACCGACGTTCCATCCAGCGCCAGTAGCAGATCGATATCGTGGATCATGAGGTCGAGCACGGCACCGATATCGATGCTTCGACCGGTGAAGGGACCGTGTCGTTCCGCTTCAACGAACTTCGGGCGGATCGGACGGCGAACCAGTTCTTCGAACGCGGGATTGAAGCGCTCGATATGCCCCACCTGCAACGGGACGCCTGCGCGTTCGGCCAGCCGGATCAGCTCATCGGCTTCCGCGAGCGTCGGGCAAATCGGTTTTTCCACCAGGACCGGCACACCCGCTTTAAGAAACGCGGACGCGACGGCATGATGATGAACGGTCGGGGTCACGATCGAAACGGCATCGACGGCATCGAGCAACGGTTCGAAGGCGGTATAAGGTCGGGTTTTCAGACGATCCGCGATCGACTTGGCCTGATCGATATTGGAATCCACCACGCCGACGAGATCGACATCGGGCATGGATGCCAGGATTCGTGCATGGTGCTGTCCGAGGTGTCCCACACCGATGACGGCAATTCGTAAGCGATTCATGGTGCCTTCCTTGGCAAAAAACTAGACGCGCCTCTAGGCTGCGCGTCGCCATGCGGGAAAGGAGATCACGGCAGGGGCCGTCGATTTCTCCTCCTGCATTTGAATCTGTCGGGCCAGATCGACGTTCAATCCATGACCGGATCGATAGGCCACAACATGCCCCGCGAGATCCCATCCGGTCAGCGCGAGATCGCCAACCAGATCCAGAATCTTGTGCCGTGCGGGTTCATCGGCACAATGCAACAGATTATCAATCGGTCCGTTTGCGCCAAAAACTAACAGATCTTTGGCCTGTACTCCTCGCCCCACGCCCTGCGCCCGGAGTTCCCGCGCTTCATGCTCGAGGACGAAGGTCCGGCACGATGCGATGTCCTTTTCAAAAAGTTCGGGCGTGATATCAGCAGTCACCATCTGGCGCGGGATCGGCGACGTGTTTCCGTAGTTGAGAATGTAGCTGATCCGAAGTTGCTCGTCCTGTGCGGGATGAAGCGTCACACAGGCACCGTCGCGAGCCACCGTCACAGGTTCGCTCACAGTTCGAATCGGCTGGAGCGCGTATTGAATTTGTATCCCGGCATTCCGGATCGCGCGGACAAAGCCGATGGCCGATCCATCGAGTCCCGGCGGTTCGGGACCATTGAGAACTATTGTACAGTTATGGATGTGCAATCCGGAGAGTGCGGCAAGCACATGCTCGACAAGCGTCACGCCATCGTCAGGCGAGCCGATCGTGGTTCGTCGCCGTGTATCACTGACACCTTGAGCGGTCGCGCGGATGCGGGGTGCGTTGGGTCGATCGCTGCGAACGAACACGATTCCGGTGTTTTCCGGCGCGGGCTGAAAGCGTGCTCGGACCGTTGCTCCCGTGATGAAGCCAATGCCCGAGACATCGACCGTTTGGGCCAGCGTGCGCTGGTATCGGTAAGCCACGGTTCGCAAGGTCGCCGGTCCTGATTTGAGATAAGAGAGAAGGCCCGCCACGAATCGCGGCGGGCCGATCGGACAGCGTTACTTCATCGGAGTCGCGGGTGCGGTTCCGCCGGTCGGAGTCACGGCGGGAGCCGGAACCGGGCCGGGTGCGGCGAAGTTCTGATTGAGCGTCAGCACGACCACCTTGGTGATGTCGATGCTCGGCGAGACGTAGAACGGCATGGCCGCTGGCGGACGCAGTTTGAGATCGTAGTACAGCGGCGATTTCATTTCTTCTTCCGTCATCGCATCGGGATACGCCATCACGAGCTGGAAGCCGTTGACTTCAGCGACGCGTTCCACCACCGTGCGGATCTGGGTGAACAGTTCCTGCAGGTGCTTGGCGGACTTATCGTCGATTTCCTTGCGGATGGCCTTTTCGAGGTCTTCGAACTGGCGTTGCAGGGCCACCATTTCCGATTCGAGTTGCTGCTTTTTGGTCGCGACGGTCTCACCGCGGATGGCGGCTTCCTTCTCCAGGATCTGATTACGGAACTTGGCGAGTTCCGCACCGCGCTTCTGGCGCTCTTCGTTCATGGTGGCGGCGAAGTACTGCCATCGCTGGAAGTCCTTCATGACGCGAGCAACATTGAATACGGCGACGGTGCCGCGGGTGGCGGGTGCCGCTGCCGACGGCGGGGTCGCTGCCGGACCTTGTGCGTTCAGGCCGCTGGTTGTGTAGGCAGCGAGTGCCAGTCCGGCCGCCGCCAATGCATACAGGGAAATCCGCTTCACTTTGTAGGCCTCCTCTGCCCTCGTTCGCGCGGCGATCGAAGATTCCGTTCCTCGAATCTCCCGCCAGGCGCTAGCCCGTACCGGTGTTCCGTTTCCAAGTCGAGCCAATTGGGTCGGGCGGTTCTAACGCATGTGTCCCGTCCCGTCAACTGGAATCCGATCAAACTTGAGTCAGAAACAGCACGACCCGCGAAGAACACTCCACGGGTCGCACACTCGTTCACTTCAGGATTTCCTGTCAATCCCCGATTTTGGATTGAGAGGTCAGATAGATCTTCGTCCCTTCGGGGATCGTCTTGTCGGGAACAAGTTTGGGATTCGTATCCCAGACCATCCCCCAGCGCCCTTCGTCACCGTAGGCCGCCGCCGCGATTTCCTTGAGCGAGCGGCCACCCGCTGGGACCACATAAACCTTGTAACCGCCGCCCGTGATCGTGCGCTTCGGTTCCGTCGCTGTCGCCGACGACGGCGTGATCGAGCCCCATTCATCACGCCGTTCCGGATTCCGGCTGATCAGGCTGCCAAAGTTTTTGCGAAGAACGGCGATCGGCGGCAGTTCCACGCGCTGCAATTGCCCAAGCGATGCATTCTGATTGTAATTTCGGATCGCCTCGGCATAGCGCTCGTCGCCGTAGCTCTGTTTGCTGATCGTCGCCCAGCTGTCACCCGCTTTGACGTAATGAAGATCCACGTCATATTCGGTGCGGGTGTTGGTAGCTGATGCTGGTGCCGGAGCCGTCGTAGACGGTACAGGTGCCAGTGTCGGTGTGATCGTCGGTGTGGGCGTTAATGTTGGCGTGGGTGTGATCGTCGGAGCGGGTGCGGGTGTCGGGACCGATGCGGGAGTGATCGTTGGTGTCGGAGTTACGGAGACCGCCGGTAACGTGGGCAGAGGCGAAGTCTCTGCTTTCACTTCGGGTGCGGGAATTGCTGGCTTCACTCCCGGAAGTGGCAGAACGGAGACTTCGGGAAGCTTGAGCGCATCCGGTTTTGTTCCCGTGACGGGAACCGGAGTGATGGACAGAGGTTCGATTTTGCCTTCTTTGGGCAGATCGAGTTTGGGCGCTTCGGCGGGCGGCGCGGTCGGATTCAGCTTGGGGAAATCTAGTTTCACTTCGGGAAGCTCGACTTTGGCAGGCGCTTCAGCCGGTTTCGTTTCGGCGGGTACCGAACCCACTGTGGGTGCCGTGATGCTCGGCAACTTCACATCAGTCGACGGAGTGGTTGACGTCCCGGTGAGATCCGGTAACTTCATATCGAATGGTTTCTCAGGTGGCTTTTCGGCTGGCTTTTCGGCCGATTTCACTGCGGGAACCGTCGTCTCCGTGGCGCCTGCCGGGATCAAATCGGGTATCGGAAGAACCCCCGCCGATTCCTTTTCTTTTTTCGGTTCCGTTAGCGAAATCACCGGTGGCGAGGTAATGACGGGCACGCCCGTGAGATCGGGGAGCTTGACTTCCGGGAATGCAGTATTTTCCAGCTTGGGAGTTTCCGTGAGGAGCGGCGCAGTTGCGGGCACGACGGGGGTGAGCGTTGACGCTTCGATTTTGGGAAGCAGCGTGGTCGGCTCCGTTTTCGGAGCTGGTGGTAGTGGCGTTTGTTCCGGAGTTTCCTTTTCGACGACCGCTCTCGGAGCCGGTGGCGGAAGCAGATAGCGCACGGTGGCCGCTCCGCCGACCAGGCTGGCGATGCCCGCGACGATGATCCCCTTCGAGCGGCTCGGCTTCAGGTAGTCGATGAAGGAACCTTTGGCCGGCGCAGGCGGTGTCGGCGATGATGCTGGTGCGGGCGCGGGAGTCGGCGTGGTGGGTGTTGGTGAGGGTTTGGCCATAGCGGTAGCGTGGAAGCTGGCCAGAGCGGGAACTTCGGGAATCTTCGGCAGCTCGGAACGGGACGGAGCGGAAACCGGAATCGGGTCAAAACTGGGTCTTTCGAGTTCGCTGCTCATCCTGAGCCTCCGAGTTCAGTTCGATTCGTTGAGCGACGCGGAGCTTGGCGCTCCGGGATCGCGGGTTTGAGGCCGCTTCGGCTTCGCTGGCCTCGATCGGCTTTCTCGTCAGCGGCTTCCATTCCGGCCGATCACGAAACGCCTGCTTCACCCGCCGGTCTTCCAGCGAATGAAAGCTGATGATCCCGACTCGGCCACCGGGCCGCACCACTCGCGGTAACTGGATCAGCAAGCGATCCAGCGCCGCCAGTTCATCATTGACCGCGATCCGCAGCGCCTGGAACGTCCGCGTGGCCGGGTGAATCCGCCGCGCATCCGGACCCCAGTGAACGCTGTGCTTCACCACATCCGCCAGGTCCGCCGTCGTGGTGAACGGCTGCTTCTGCCGTCGCTCCACGATCCGCCTCGCGATCCGCCGGCTCTGTCGTTCCTCGCCATATTCAAAGATCAGGTCCGCCAGCGCCGGTTCGCTCAGCGTGTTCACCAGATCCGCCGCCGTCGTCCCCGCCTGCGAATCCAACCGCATATCCAGCGGACCGTCCTGCTGAAAGCTGAAGCCACGGGCCGGATCGTCCATCTGGGCGGAGCAGAATCCGAGATCCGCCAGCACGCCATCCACCGCCGTCAGCCCTTGCGATTCCAGCACATTCGCCAGCTGATCGAAGTTCGCCTGAACCAGCGAGACCGATTCATGGGCCAGTTGCGGACGGGCCAGTTCGATCATGGCCGCGTCCTGATCGAGAGCCAGCAACCGACCGCCCGGCACGATCTTCGCCAGTATCGCCGCGCTGTGACCACCCGCACCCAGGGTGCAGTCCACCCAGGTTTCACCCGGCCGCGGATCCAGATGAACCAGAACTTCGTGCAGCAGCACCGGCCGATGATACGGTTCTCGATCAAGGGTCATAAGGGATTTCCCGGAACCGGTCAAGGCGGAGTCGGTAAGCTGGAGCGATTCGGATGACCGATGAAACGATTCACAATCAGTATTCCGTGATGAGAATCGCACCGTCCGCGGAATACCAGCCCGCTCCATCGATCTGATACACGCCCTCGGTCTGCTGGGCGAGAAATTGCACGGTCGCCTGCAACGTCGCATCGAGACGCGATTCGTTCGCATGATCGATCGGTCGGCGGAACACGATCAGTTGCTGCGTGGTGATGATCCGCTCCATGAGCAGGGTGGCGTTCGGGCTGTAAGTGTACGTCTCCACCAGCGCTGCGAAGGCGTTCAGGTCATCGCGAATGTCATCTTCGTCCGTCAGGTATCGTTCCAGCATGATCGGCGAATGACCACCCGGCAGAATCAGCTCGCCCCGCGTCCAGCCCAGATCATCCCCCTTGAAATGCGGCTCCACCGGTAGCCCCTGCGCATGCAGATACTCGACCAGCTGACTGGGTGCGACCTGAGCTTCCGTAGTTCCGAAAACGCGGTAATACATGGAGCCTCTTCTCACATTCCACTATTTCTCGGATTCCGTCACGATCTTCCTGTAAATCTCGATCGCCTGCTGAAACGTCTTGCGGGCTTCGCCTCGCTCGTCCGGCTTGATGTTGTTCTCACGCACGCGCCAGAGCTGATCGATCACGCCCACGCACCACTTCGCACTGTCGCGCGACGCCCGGATCGGCTTCTCATCCACGAGCACGAACACCGGATTCGTATGCATCTGCGGGAAACTCCGCAGCGCGATCCACGAACTTTTCTCGGGCGTGTACTCGAACTTCACATCATGCAGCTTCTGATCCGCCGGCACCATCTTCTTCGCGACGACCTGCCCGTTCACGATCAATTCCACCTGACGCGTGGGCGCCGGCGCCAGCCGTCCGCCATTCGATGTGCCCAGATACATGTGCTGATCGAACGCGACCTTCGCCGTGATCGGCAGCTTCGTTCCCGACTTCACGTTAATCGTATCGCCGAGCTTTCCGCCGCCGATCCGCGTCTCGAAGCAGTGGGCATAACCATCCGAGACATACGACTTCCCGGCCGCGATCCCCTTGCAGAAGGCGCTGTAATCGATCAGCTCGACCTTCCCGAGGTCCACATAAACCCGACCCTGACCGACGCGGCTGCCGGTGATGCACGGGAAATCGGTCTCACCCGACACCTTGAGCGGAAAACCGCAATTCAGAATGTGATACCAGCAGTTCCACTCCGCCACGCGATCCGTGTCCATCGCGCTGATGAAATCGCACACGCCCAGCGCCGACGTGACACAAATCTCCTGGGCGCCGATGCCGTCCATATTTGGGATCAGAAGATTCGGCAGTTGATTCAGTTGGCGGTTGGTCCCTTTGCGGAGTTCGATCTCCGTCACCTTCTCGTCGGCGTTCTCGTCGAGCTTCTTGAACGGCTCCGGCAGCGGTAGTGGACCTTTGTCCCCATCGTCGCTCGTGATGAATCCCTTCGTCCCCGCATCCAGAGCTTTGAAGAGCCGGCGTGTGCTCGCCTCCGGGTTCACACCCAGACCGTTCGCCGAGTGGGCGTAACCCGTCACTCCGCCCTGCGCCTTCGCCCACTTCATCAGAGGCGTCGTCCACGTCGGCCAGCCTTTCGTCTTCGTGCCTTCGGATCCCGGATACGTCTGATCGTTGAGGTTCAAAAGGTTCACATGCCCGAGCGACTGCGAGCCGAAACCGCTCACCTCGACATCGTACTTCAGCACCGTATGCGATTCGCTCCGCATCCACGGCTTCGCATCGAAGAATTTCCGTTGGAAGTCGTAGCACGGCCCCCACGTCAGGCAACAGCCCACGTTCAAGCCTTCGCCCTTCACATGCAGGAACATATCCTCCGGCATGATCCCTTCCGTCGGATTCGTGTAGTGCGCACACCCCGCCGCATGAATATGGTGATCCCCGCTCCAATAGCCGTAGTCCGCCGGATTGATCCAGCGCTGAAGTTTGAATTTCAGCTCCGCTCCCGGTTCAATCTTCACCTTCTGCATGATCGAATGGTACTCCGGTCCGCGGCCGTACTCGACCGTGAACTCGCCCGGCGGAAGCAGCACCGTTCCGCCGTCCGGCCGGTAGATCTGCTGCTGGAAGAATAGGTCCGCACCCAACCGCTTCGCCTGCGGAGGATAGACGTGCCCGGCGGCATCCTTGAAGATGAAGCGGCCGACCGTCGGCGTGCCATCGAAATCGAGAACGTTCAGTTTGACCGGGATCGCTTCCTTCACCCGGAACAACACCGGCACTTCGGCCCGGAAGCCGAGATCCTGATTCCCCTGCCCCACGTCGAACGTCGTCGTGATCTCACGCTGCCCCGCCTCGCTCGAATAGATCAGCGCAATCGCATACTCCACCTTCAGCCCGCTCAGGTTCCGCGTCATTGGCGGTTGCTGGAACATCTCCAGCTGTGCGAACCGCTTGACGATATTCGGATCCGCATCCGGCTCGCGGGCCTGACGGCCCTGCCCCGAATAGACCGGACCCGCCTGCGGGCTGCCGATCGCCAGCCGCTCCTTCGTCGTCGCTTCGTTCAGAATCTTCACAAGGACCGGCGTCCAGCCCGACTGCTGGATCGTCGCCTCCGCCGGACCCCGCGCCACCTTCACCCGCGACTCCGGATTGATGTTCACCACATACAGTACGCGATCATCCAGCAGCTTCTGAATCTCCATCGCATCCTGCTTCTCGATTGCCGCCTGCAACGTCTTGCTCAGTTCCTTCGAAAGCGGCATGCCGAGGAATTCGAGCGACTTGATGACGCGCTCGACATTCGCCGCCACGGGCTGACCTTCTTCCTTCACGACCGGCGGCTTGTCAGCGGCGTGCAGAGTGGGAATGACACAGAGGAGGAGCAGGAGAGTGAGTCGCATGGGAGAGGACTCCGGGAGTTGATGTGCGGGTGAGGGCGATCCGTCTGGTGGTTTGTTATACCAAAGATGCGCGAGGCGGAGAAATCATGGATCAGGAATCGATTCGCAGGAAACGGAGCAGGCGATGACTGAGGGAGCGGATCGCTTCTCTCCCGGCGCGTCGCCGACGTACCCGAAGAAGATCGGAACAGATCAGGACTTCAAAATCATCGAGGAAGCCTCGGCGACCGAGAAGGGCGGGGCGCAGGTGGAATTCCGGGAACATCAGGCGCATCCAGTTCTCGACCGTGGTCGAACGTTGGCCGTTGCGGTGATTGGGGCGATTCGCGGTGACGGGCACAAAAAGCAAATCCTGGAGGAAATCCTCGGCCTGATGAATATCGACGCCGGACGGAAGTGAAAACAAACAGGGCCAGGAAAACGATTCGTTCTGGATTTTGATCTGGAGATTGCCACGAAATCCAAAGGATTCCGCACCCGAACTCGTTCGAAACGAACGAACATTCGATTCGATGAGATTCATCGTCAGGTCGTATTCATGGACCCATTCGATGGGGATAATGGAAAGATCCGAACCAGTATCAACAATGAGACTCAGCCTCAGCCAACCAGCCGATTGGGTTCGAAGGTGAACAGGAAGTTCGGGACGGCATCGCTCATTCGTATCGGGATCCTGAAGCGAAATCCAAATGGACATCACGACTCGATGGCGAGAAAGGAATGTGTTGGCGGAGGATACAGAAAACGACCCGGATCAGGATCGGCTGCGCTCGTTCAGCGATTCCATCAGTTCATTCCAGGGGCGCGGAGACTCAATGCGGATCTCGTTCGCGGCGCTCTCAGGTTGCCGCCTGAGTTCACGACCCAGAACTCCGGTTCCGGGAAAACCCGCCGCCAGAACCTTCGTCCCCTCGGGCGTTTCCAGACACGCCACATGCATCCCGCCGAAATGGATCCGCAACCGGATCGATTCATCGAAGCGAAGCCGATCGGTGGAACTCCGCAGGCGAGCCGTCTTGCGAATCGCCTCGACCTGCGGAACGTAAACGTCCGGGATATTCAGATCGCGGACCAGGAGCGGAAACGTATGGTGCGCGGGTTCACGGCCATCCATGGCTTGCTCGCTTGGGGGATTCAGCAGCGCAAGCGTAGCCGATGAGGCCGGTCTCGTGTCAAGGGAGGATGTGCCCGATTCGTACAATGGTCGCCGTGTGGTCAACATAGGGCGTCTCCGATCCACCATCCGGAGTATTGATCTGGAAGTGAAAAGAATCTTAGTGAATCATTTGACATCGTACTGAAAAAACTGGAAAAAAGTGAAAACCTCGTCTGGCGAATGATGCGAGTTGTTTGAATTGTTCTCAACTCACCGACGCCACAGGCCCAGACCGAAGAAGCGAGGAACGTCCGAGATGAGGAGAATCCGTCGGCTCAGGAATCGACTCGAAGGAAGTGGAGAAGACGTTGGTATTTTCAGGTCATAACGAAATTCGAATGTCGTGAGTTCCCTTCATTTTTCAAAGAAATCAAAGAATAACCCCTTTCTGAATTTTTCTCAGAAAAGATTTTGTCATTCTCGGATTGTCGTGTCATCATGTCTGCCATTGTGATTCGCCTTCGATCCGCCGGGTGCATCACATGACCCGTTGGCGGATGGGAGTTTGAGTATGCGTCCCCTTTCTTCTTTGATTGCCGTTGCCGCATTCGCATTGATGACAACGACTGCGCAGGCACAGGTGAAGCCTTTTGCCATCGTCGGTGGTGGCGGTGGAGACGATGGGATTTCCGTGGTGGGCGTACCGACGGGATTCGACTCCGCCGGTCTGGCCACGCACCTGGGAAGATATTCCTCTGATAACGGCGTCTTTCAGGCGTTGAGCGTAGACTTTGCCACGGGGGCCGGTACGTTCCGTGGCTCGATCACCTTCGAAGCCGCCAACGGCGATCAGCTCGCATGCACGTTCGGCGACACATCGAACGGCGCAGCGCAGCCCGGACAGTTTCAGATCGTCCCTCTGGAAGATGGACTTGTCCAAGTGGTCTTCCTGGCGGAATTCAACCCGGACGTTTCCAAATGCACCGGCCGATTCGCCAAAGTGGTTGATGGGAGTTTCCTGATGCTAGCCGTCAGTACACCATTCCCGCTGATCATCGACGAATTGGGTTTTACGCCGCCGTTCGATTACAGCTGGGTTGGAACCGGGAGTCTCGAGTTCCGGAACGGTAAGAAATAACAGAGCCGCTCGCCGTTTGCCCGGATGTTCGTGCCAGGTGTGACACCGGGGCAAACGGGGAATCGAAGCGTGCCGCAAAGAGCGACCAAAACAGTCGCTCACGGATTTTCGCGTTCATCCCATTCGGCGGGCGATGAGAACGGAAAGCTCCCTCCACCATTCCTTCAAGAAGATTACTTCACATCGACGGTCACCTTGTGAATCTTGCCGGTAAACTTGTTGTCGTGTTCCTTGTAGTCATCGGTCACGTTCGTCGCCTCGTCCATGCCCAGGTCCGCGGTCTCATCCGGTGAGAAGATGTTGGCGTTGGTATGCTCGACCCGACCCTCGGCGGCCTTCTCCCCGTTGACGAAGAGGGTGACCTTGCCGCCCTTGCCGCGCCCCCCGCCGTCGTAGGCGAACTCGACCTTGATCGTCACCTTCCCTGTGGGGAGGAGCTTGTCGGAGGTCATCGTGTACTGCTCCAGCCCGACCCAGTTGTAGCAGTACTTCACCTTCCCGCCCTTGGTGTACAGACTCCAGCCGCCGAACCGCCCGCCCTGGCAGAGGATCACGCCTTCCACCCCGCCCTTCGGGGCGTCCACCTCGGCGGTGATCGTGTGCGACTTGTTCTTCACGTTGATGAACACGTTGTCCATCATCCCGGTCATCCCCTCGTAGAGCGTCATCGAGGTGCGCCCCTGCATCACATCGGGGCGGCCGACCAGCGAGGCGTCGAGCCGCTCGATCACCCGGTCGTCGAGCGGCAATACCTGGTACTTCACCGCTTCCTTCAGGAACAGTGCCTGGAGTTCCTTGAGCTTCTCCGGGTGCTTCGCGGCGAGGTCGGTGGACTGGCTGAAGTCCTCGACGACGTTGTAAAGCTCCCACCGGTCCTTGTCGAAGGAATCGGCGCGCGGCTTCACCTCCCACGGGGCCTTGTGGACGGTCATGGCGACCCAGCCGTCCTCGTAGATGGCCCGGTTGCAGAAGATCTCGAAGTACTGTGTCGTGTGCTGGTCCTTCGCCTTCGCGTCGTTGAAGGTGTACGCCATACTTACGCCCTCGATGGGGCGCTGCTTGAAGCCGTTCACCTCCTTCGGCTCCGGCAGCCCGCACGCCTCCAGCACCGTCGGGGCCACGTCGATGACGTGGTGGAACTGGCTGCGGATCTCGCCCTTTGCCTTGATCCCCTTCGGCCAGTGGGCGACCATGCCGTTACGGGTGCCGCCGAAGCTGGAGGCGACCTGCTTGGTCCAGGTGAACGGGCAGTCGCCGGCCACGGCCCACCCGGCCGCGTAGTGGTTGTAAGACTTCGGCCCGCCGAGGTCGTCGATCCGCTTACTGATGTCGCCGAGCTTCTCCTCGACTCCGTTGAAGTAGTTCATCTCGTTGAACAGCCCGACCATGCCGCCCTCGGCGCTGGCCCCATTGTCGCCGAGGATGTAGAGGACCAGAGTGTTGTCCATCTGCCCCATGTCCTCAATCGCCTTCATCAGTCGGCCGATCTCATGGTCGGCGTACTCGCCGTAGGCGGCAAACACCTCCATCTGCCGTGCGAAGACTTTCTTTTCGTCGGCCGTCAGCTTGTCCCAGTCCTTGATCGCCTCCGGCTTGGGGGCGAGTTTCGTGCTCTCGGGTACGACGCCGAGCTTCTTCTGGTTGGTGAAGGTGATGTCGCGCTGTTTGTCCCAACCGTGGTCGAACTTGCCCTTGTACTTGGCGATGTACTACTTCGGAGCGTGGTGCGGGGCGTGGGTCGCCCCGGGAGCGAAGTAGACGAAGAACGGCTTGTCCGGGGTCAGGGCCTTCTGGTACTGCGTCCAGGCGACCGCCTGGTTGGTCATGTCGTTCATGAAGTGGTAATTCGGGTTCTTCGGCAGTTCGACCTTGGCGACGCCGTCGTACACCATCGGAGCCCACTGGTTCGTCTCGCCGCCCATGAAGCCGTAAAACTTGTCGAACCCGCTGCGGGTGGGCCACCGGTCGAACTGGCCGGACGGGCTGATCTCCCACGGCGGCGTCTCGTGGTTCTTGCCGAACTGGGCGGTGCTGTACCCGTTGAGCCGCAGCATCTCGGCGAGAGGGGCGATGTTCTGCGGCCGCATGCCGGTGGCGCCCGGGAAGGCGGTCGCGGTTTCCGTGATCGAACTCATGTTGCACGAGTGGTGGTTGCGGCCTGTGAGCAGGGCCATCCGGGTCGGCGAGCACACCCCGGTGGTGTGGAACCGGTTGTACCTCAGACCGTTGTTGGCTAACTTCTCCGCCGTCGGCATGTTGACCGGCCCGCCGAAAGCGCTGGACTGGCCGAAGCCCATGTCGTCGATGAGGACGACGACGACGTTTGGTGCGCCCTTGGGGGCCGTGACCTGAAAGGGCGGCGGAGCCTTGACCTTGCGGGCGTCGATCTCGGTGATCGGGTCGCGCTTCGGCTCGGCGATCGGCAGGACGGTGCGGTCGAGTTTGACTAGGACGGGAGTCGGCTCGGACGGGACCGGTCGGTTTTGCGCGTAGAGCAAGTTGGTCAACTGCCCAGTGGCGATGAACCAACTGAGCAAGGCGCCAGCGACAAGGACCAGCGCCGGGAGTGAACAGCGTTTGACCATTGCGATCAGTCCTTCACGAGAGAATTCGTCGCGGAGAGTTCTGGGGCTAACACAATTGGGATAAACCGATCTGTAGTGTGATCGTACGAATTGGGTTCTGTCACTTCCATCGAATTCGATTTTCCGCTCAGAAAACGGTTGCATTCAAGTATGACCATCTGTCTGGTGATTGATCGCAATCGGGGCAGATCGCGACCCAGGGCATCGCCGCTTCGCGTCTTGCCCCGGGCCGGCAGAAGCGGCCCGTCAGGCCGGGAAAACCTATTCCGTCGGGAGACCCGCGACGAGCGCCGTTTGGGACGGATTATGACCCGATTTTGACCCATTCCGGTCCGATTTTCGGCGACTACCCGGTTATTTCGGGGTCAAATCCGGCATGTTGGGAGCGAATAAGGGCGATTTCCGGCGACTTTCGGTCGGAGATTTCGTCGGGGTCGGAGACCCGCGACGAGCGCGCGATTGCGGATTGAAGAGGAGACCTGCGGTCGGTTGTGACGTCGAGGTCAGGAGACCTTCGACGAGCGCGGGTCGTGTCCCTTGCTGACGCTGCGGGCTTGTGACAGCTGACAGCTCAATAAAAACAAATGTTCATTATATCGGCTCGTCAATGTCTCTTCGCCAAGAGGTGTGTGTTTTGAGTTGGCGAAGTTGGCGAACTCGCCTGCCAGATTGGCAGCAATGATCAAAACAGCACCCACTAGAACCAGCCGAGATCTTCATGCCAACACTCCTTGAAGTTCTTCATGAGCGATCGCCCGTAAACGGTCCGGACCCACCGGCGGCTCGATTTGCCAGGGAATCACCGCCACCCGCGAAGCATGCTCGTCCACCACTTCACGGAGGTATTTCGCTTCATGAGCACGGCGCGACTGGAGCACCGGGTCGGTGACTGTCAGCGGTGTGAGCGACTGATTCACCACCCAGGCGAAGGGGTGAATTTCCGCTCGCTCCAAGTCGGCTTGTAACTTGGCCGCTTCGTGTACGGGAGTCGCTTCCGGTAGCGTAACGATCACAATTCGGGTGAAGTTCGGATCACGCAATCGCGGCAAAAGGTTCTCGACCGATTCCGGCATGCCACTCGCTTGCCGGGTGACTTCACGGTGATAGGCGAGCGCTGAGTCGAGCAGCAAAATGGTGTGGCCAGTCGGTGCGGTGTCGAGCACGACAAACCCGCCTTCGCCTTGAGCCACAGCGGCGGCGAACGCACGAAAGACGGCGATCTCTTCCGTGCAGGGTGAACGCAAATCCTCTTCGAGCATCGCCCGGCCCTGGGCATCGAGATCTTTCCCCGCCGTGGCCATCACCTCGGCCGAATAGGCTTCCGTCTCGGCTTTAGGATCAATGCGCGACACGGTGAGGTTGGGGACTTCACCGTTCAAGGTCGAAGCGAGATGCGCTGCGGGATCGGTTGTGCTGAGTCGAACCGGAAAACCCCTGTCGGCCAACGCGATAGCAATGGCTGCTGCTACGGTCGTCTTGCCCACGCCGCCTTTACCCATCGTGAGGATCACGCCATGCTGGGCGGCGCTGAGTTCATCGAGCAGCGACGCCAACGTCGGCAATGACGGCGCATCATCACTCGGGGTGATCGGTTGAGTATCGGACGATGCCTGACCCAGTTCCCGAATTGCCGCGACTCCGACCAAACCTTGTGGCGCGAGCGGGATAATCGTGCGTGGAAGTGCGGACAACCGCTCGGGGATCTTCGCCAGCGCCTGCTCGGCCCGACGTTCCATCGCGACGGCCAGAGAATCCGAGGCATCGGTCGCTTGAAAGACACCATTGACCACGAGATGCTGATTCTTCACACCCAACTCGGCCAACTCAGCGCTCGTCCGCTCCGCTTCGCGCAATGCGGAGAGTTCCGGCCGGGCCACGAGTACGAGAGTGGTCATCTTCGGGTCGCTGAGCGCTTTCACCGTGTCGGCGTAGAGCTTTTGCTGAGCCTGCAACCCCGCCAACGGACCCAGACACGAAGTTCCCGAAGTGTTCGTGCTGAGGAAACCGTCCCAGGCTGACGGCAACGATAGTAGCCGCAAAGTATGCCCGGTCGGGGCCGTATCGAACAACACATGATCGAAGTCCGAGGTCGTGCTTGTACCTCCCAGCAAGCGGGCGAATTCGTCGAACGCCGCGATCTCGAGTGTGCACGAGCCGGAGAATTGCTCCTCCATACTGGCCACCGCCGCATCCGGCAGCACGCCACGATACGGCGCCACCATGCTTTCCCGATACGCCTTGGCGGAGGCTTCCGGGTCGATGTTCAGGGCTTTCAGGTTCGGAACATCGGGAACGGCCGTCGGAGCATTCCCGAGTCGCACGCCGAGTACTTCGTCCAGATTGGAAGCAGGATCGGTACTGATGAGCAGCACGCGCTTGCCCGCATCGGCCAGACGGATGGCCGTGGCACAGGCCACGGAGGTTTTGCCGACTCCACCTTTTCCCGTGAAGAAAAGAATGCGTGTCGTGTTGTTGAGATGGTTCATCGCTTTTGGTCCTTCGAATTTCGTGAGCATTAGCAACAGCCAGTCGGGCCGCAACTCGATGCCGTCACAGGTTCGGTCACAGTCAGTGGCTTGAGTAGCGACACGCCACACCAAGTCGCCAGTTGACTGCGTGAGGGGTAGACACTCTTGCTGACGATGCGGCCATCCACTTTGATCAGGGGCAGAGCCTCCTCAGGCGCTACCTTAACGGCCTCCATGACGTCGGCATGGGCCACGAACGCTTGCGGTTGCTGAGAGAGGTTGTAACGTTCGACCGCGATGCCTTGCTCCTTGAGCCAGGCGAGATCGGCGGCGAACTTCGGGAGCACCGGATCCACTTGCGGACCACAGATGCCCGTATTGCAGCACATTGGTTTGTCGAAAATTTGCAGAGTCGTCATTTTAAGCTCCTGAGCTTGAGGGGTTACAGTTTGGGCAGAAATCGGTTTCACCGCGAAGACGCGAACACTCGCGGCGTATTCGTTCACGTCGTAACGGCGGATCAGGTCGGCGAGGTCGGAGTGCAGGTCACCCGAAGTGGATTCTCCAGACCCGCAGCACCCAGACTGGTTCTCCACTTTCGCGTAGGAGTTGAGATCCTTCTTCGCATCGATTACCTGCACTGCGTCGAACCCGGCATCCGCGAGCAACCGTTCGTAGTCCGCGAATGTGATCGCACCCGCCACGCAGCCGACGTAAGCGGCCACGCTTTTTGCTAACTCGTCAGGGAGTGCTCGTTTCAGAGCAATGTCGGACACAGCGACCCGACCCCCCGGCTTGAGTACCCGAAACATCTCGCGAAACACGGATGCCTTATCCGGGGCCAGATTGATGACGCAGTTGGAAATCATCACATCGGCGAATGCATCCGGCAGCGGCAGAGTCTCCATCCGCGCCTGGTGAAATTCCACATTGGTGATTCCCGCTTTGACGGCACTCGCCGTCGCTCGTCCGATCATCTCGGGTGTCATGTCGATGCCGATCGCCTTCCCGGACGGTCCGACCTTTTGTGCAGCGAGCAACACATCGATGCCACCCCCACAACCGAGGTCGATGACGACCTCGCCGGACTTCAGATTGGCGGTCGCCGTGGGGTTCCCGCACGACAATCCCATATTGGCCTCCGCCGGAAGGCCGGCGAGTTCCTCGGCGGAATAGCCGAACGCTTCGGCCACAGCTTGCACGCCCGCGTGATCGTTCGAGAGCCCGCTACGGGCGACTCCGGCATACTTGGCACGGACTTGATCCACTATTGATGCTGACATGATGCCTCCTGAAATTGGCCATCGGCGATGAACGATAATGCTTCCATAAAGAAAAGACCCTTACAGGTCACGAACGAGTTCCTTGAGTCGGTCGAATCCCTGCTTGTTCACGCAGTAACAGACCTTGGGTCCGTCAATCTCACCCTGGACCAACCCCGCTTCTTTGAGGATCTTGAGATGCTGAGACACCGTAGACTGCGACAGCGGCATGGCATCGACCAACTCACCACAGACACAAGACGTCTTGGCCAACAAGATTTTCAAGAGCCGCACTCGCGCAGGATGGGCAATCGCCCAAGCCAACTTGGCCAGCACGTCATCATGATCGCTCGAAACGACCTCTAAGCCCGCACCCGCTGAGCAGGGCAAACATTTTTGCCGACGGGTTTTCATGTTAACTTCCTCATTAAATTGATTATCGTCGATAAACGATAAATAGTCAAGAGCAATTCACCATTCTGCCGTGATGGTGCCCCATTGAGATAGAAACTTTGGTGTCACTGGAGAGCAAACAGAAGCGGCAACGTTGGCCCTAAACTTCGATGTTGCCACCGCATTTCCTCAATGCAGATTTGCCGCGATGAATTGTTACATAAAGAGTCCCGACGCAACCACGACAAAACTGCAACACGTTCCCAACCGCCTCAACGAGTATCGCCGATCCATCGCGACGCTCGACCGCGACATCGAAACACACTTGCAATCGATGAAACGCTCGTCGCCGCTGCCGCCCTTGCCGGCGAGGGGAGCTGGCAGCCGAACTGGGGCGAAGAGGGCGACCGCATTCGTCAGGGCTTACCACTTGGAGCTCGACTCCACTTGGCCCCGTTGCGGCATTGTCCCGGACCCCGTTGCTTTGGATTGGCCCCCTCGCCGGCTTCTGGTTCCAACGCACGGTCACTGGCAAGCGTACACCGATGCGGCCCGCCGGCCGAGCCGAAGACTAACTACGCCGACGCCGTTGTTCCGGGGCGAAAACTCGACGGGGGTCTCGATTCCCCTGCGAGTTCCTGTGGGCAGTGGTCACCTGGAGGAACTCGCGACCTGTCGCCCGCAAAGCCGGGCTTCACGGTCGCTCCCGAAGGGTCGAGCCGTCGTTTTGAGGAGCCGGTCCGGCGGAACGGAGAGGTTCGAGCGATCCGCGGGAAGCTCCGCTGACAGGATCGCGCATCCTCTGAGCAGCGTCGCTCGCCGCGGACACTGCGGTGTCAGTTGGTGGAGTGACAGTCGGTTGTCACTGACGTGATGGCTGACCGACCCCGTAGAGCTGTTTGGCACCGCCTCGGCTGTGACCGTCCGTTGTCACTGTCGGGAAAAGGCGAGATGCTGGCGAAAGAACCATCCCGGTGCGGCCAGGTGATCCCAGGAGGGATCCCTGTGGTGAACGAGTGCGAGCAGACTGGGCTTCAAAGTGCTTCAGGACGGGCGTTCAGCCCGACCCAGAATCTTCGTTTTTAGTCAAGTCGGTTGGCCATGAGAGCGGTTCGGCGTCTGGGCGAACCACTACCGCTTGCCCGCCTTGACCTCTACGGTACCACGCTTCCCCACAAACCGAGCGTACTCGCCCTCACTCAGATACTTCTTCGCCTCCGGATCGCCCAGCAGGACCGTCTGCCAGAATGCCAATGCCGCCGCGCGGATGCAGGCGTGATTCTCGGCCAAGTTGGGGTCCGCTTCCATTCCGGGCAGCAAACGGGCTACCTTCGGCAGTCTTTCCTGTCCAGAGAACGTGAAGTGGGTTGCCCCGTCGAGGATGAGTAGCCACTGATCGACGTTCGAGGTTTGCTCGAAGGGGACGCGGCGCTCCTTCGCGGCGAAGCTCTTGTCCGGCGGAACGTCGGCCGTGCCGGTGAGCGAAAACATCGGCATCAACATTTTCGTGAAGGACGACTTCGCGTCTCCGTAGGATTCGCGTGGCGGCGACGGGCTGAGGATGAACACGCCCTTCAACGCCGGGACCGCGAGTTTCTGCTCGTAGCCCTTGGCATTCTGCCCGGCTACGATTTGACACGTTAGGCCCCCGTAGGAATGACCGGACATGCCGATACGATCCGGATCGATACGGCCCTTCAACTCCCCGATACGATCTTTGCTTTGGAGGCTGGCAACAACAAAGGCGATGTCGCGGAACCGAGGTTCGGAGGCTTTGGGGTCGTTGACATCGCGGAGAGAACGCGGATTGGCCCGGAAGGCGCGATCGTCGCTCCCCTCATGCTGGATATGAAGGGCGGCGAACCCGTGGCTGGCGAGATGGTGGCCGAGCATCGCGTTTGTATCGCGGTTCCCGCCGCCACCGTGCGAGAAAATGACTACGGGGGAAGGCTTGTCCTTGCCCGCGGGTAGGTAACACTTCCAGAGAACCAACCGCGCGGCGCGATCCGCGTCCTTCCACTCGCCCTCGATGACCTCGACTTTCTGCGGCCCCGGCTTGGATCGGTCGTCCGCACGAGCAACGGCAGTCGTGAGACAGACGCAGAACATGAGGAATGGCAGGGTGCGAACAATCATTTGCGGCTCCGAGGCTTGCGGGGGCGTCAAGAGTTGAACACCCAACCGCCGGAAAAGTTACATCCCCTGCGCCTCCGCCGCCGAACGATCATAGTTAACCAGCCTCGCTGAGTGGTTTCCTACTTTAGTGGACTGTGTAGCGAGGTCTGGTTCAACGACTTGTTAGGCGGCGGCTGGTTCACACCACGGTCACAGGCGCAATTGAACCGGAGTTCGATTCCG
>JBGSJI010000096.1:0-24813 GCA_041742055.1 Limnoglobus sp.
ACGGCCTGCGCAAACTGCTGCTCCATGACCGCCCTCCTTGACGAGACCAGATGATCCCACTGCGGTCACGCAGCTGATCATCTCTAGATACCATCATGATAACGGCTTGCGACGCAAAAAGATGTTTACAGCAGTGGTCTCGTGACTCCCGACGGCGGAGAAATTGTGGCTGAATAGCTGCCCAACGCCAAGCGAAATTGAAGGCTTAGGCCAAAGTGTGTTGACACCACGCTTCACCGCTGCGAGAATCATGAGCAACCCTCCCACCGCCGGACGCACGTTGCATGTTCTCCCTGATCGACCGCGTCTCCCGACGCGAGATGCTCCGCGCAGGCGGCCTTTCGGCCCTCGGCCTCTCGCTTCCGATGCTCCTGAAGAATCGCGCCGTCGCTTCCACGGGCAAGGCCAAGAATTGCATCGTTCTCTTCCTGATGGGTGGTCCACCGCAGCATTCCACCTGGGATCCGAAGCCGGATGCGCCGGCGGAAGTTCGCGGCGAGTTCGGTCCGATCGCCACAACAGTCCCCGGAATCCAATACTGTTCGCTGCTCCCCAAACTCGCGCAACACGCCGACAAGCTTTGCGTCCTTCGCGCCGTATCGACCGACGATAACGCCCATTCCTCCAGCGGATACTTCATGCTGACCGGTGTGCCGCATGCGCCAAAAAATGCGGAGAACGTCAATCCCGGTCCCCCCAACGACTGGCCCAATCTCGGTGCGCTCGTTCGCCGGCTGCGTGGCGATTCCGCCGGCATGCCGGGTGCTGTCCGCCTTCCCATGCATATCTTCAACACGGATCAATCGGTTTGGCCCGGTCAGGATGCGGGCTTTCTCGGCCGCGCCAGCGATCCCTGGCTGTTCCGCTGTCAGCCCGGTAATGCGAAGTTCGAAATCCCCGAATTCACGCTCGCCACCGACGTGCCCATCGATCGCCTCGAAGACCGCCGTCAACTGCTCGCCTCGTTCGATCGCTCTCTTTCCTCGATCACCGAGTCGCCCGCCGAAAAGTACGATTCCACCATCCAGCAGGCGTTCTCGCTCCTCGGTTCTTCGAAAGCGCGAGCGGCGTTCGACCTCAACCGCGAGCTCCCCGCCACGCGCGACCGCTACGGTCGCCACCACTTCGGCCAAAGCTGCCTCCTCGCGCGTCGACTCATCGAAGCCGGCGTTTCGCTCGTCCATGTGAACTGGTATCGCGGGCCGGAGGAGCCATCCGATGCGCCGTGCTGGGATAGCCACGCCCGCGAGAGCGATCGCCTCAAAACCGTCCTCGCACTCACCGCCGATTCCGCCTTCGCTGCCCTCCTCGACGATCTCCATCAGCGCGGCATGCTCGACGATACCCTCGTCGTCTGCATGGCCGAGTTCGGCCGCACTCCGAAGTTCAACGGCCGCGCCGGTCGCGATCACTGGGGGCACGTCTTCTCCGTCGCACTCGCCGGCGGGGGAATCCGCGGCGGGCAGGTCTACGGCGCCTCGGATCGCCAAGGCGCTTATCCCCGCGATGGCAAAGTCGAACCGCAGGACCTCACCGCCACCATCCTCCACGCCCTCGGAATTCCATCGCACACCGAATACATCGATCCGCTCGGCCGCCCCCTCGTCGTCAGCCGCGGCCAAGCTCTCAGCCATCTATTCTGACGGTTGTCCTTCTGTTCGTTCCTCCAGCACCACTGCGACACCCTAACCTGGAACCGTTCCCAAATTTCGGAAGCGCCTCTGCGCCACAACAACTTACGTCGATTTTCATTTTTGAAATGAAACGCTTTTCAGGCCTTCACGCTCGACTCATCCGAGGCACGTCATGACCGCCCCTACCTGGCGGAGCAACCGCCAAAACCACACCAGAATGGGGTCAAACCGAGATTTTCCATGTGCGCTCTGTTCAATCCGAGAGCGATTGCTATCTCTATCAGTCAGAATTGTTCAAAAATAATTGTCTGGAGTTTTTTGGTCATGGCACACAAGAAAGGTCAAGGCTCGGTTCGGAACGGTCGCGATTCGAACGCCAAGCGCCGGGGCATCAAGAAATACGCGGGCGAGAGCGTGAAGATCGGCAGCATCATCGTATTGCAATGCGGCACGAAATGGCATCCCGGAGCCAACGTTAAGCGAGCCAGCAACGATACCCTTTTCGCGATGTGCGAAGGCACTGTTTACTTCAGCAACAACAGCACGAAAGTGAACGTGAAACCTCTGGCTGATGCGCCCGCAACGAGTGCGTAAGCCGAAGACAATTTGAATCGATACAACCCGCAGCCATCACTGCGGGTTTTCTTTTTGGGCGATATTGAACGCATCATCTTTGCCCCTTTTGGGTCATTCATGAAGCGTGATGAGCGTCAAAAATCGAATGCCAGGCGATTGAGAAATGAGCAAACGCCTTCTGAAACCATTTTGTGGTATCAACTAGCTCAGACTTCACCCCCTCACCCGTCGACGCCGCTCGCCGACCTCTCCCCCGCACGCGGGGCGAGAGGTGAAAAGCATGTTGCTTCCCAAAAGCTAAAACGTAGTGAGAGGCAAGAAGGTGGGGAGCGTCTTCTTACCTCTCTCCCGTTTACGGGGGAGAGGTCGAATCGGAGCGTAGCGACGATTCGGGTGAGGGGGTTCTTTTTTTCGTGTGCAAATTGCCCCCTCACCCGTCGACCGGCAGCGCCGCTCGCCGACCTCTCCCCCGCACGCGTGGAGAGAGGTAAAAGACACGGTGCTTCCCCAGAGCTGAAAGAATTGGGAAAACAAGAAGGTCGAGTGCGTCTTCTTACCTCTCTCCCGTTTACGGGGGAGAGGTCGAATCGGAGCGTAGCGACGATTCGGGTGAGGGGGTCGTTGAGACCGCATTCTGACGGTCGAGACCCCGAATTTCACGAATCTGAAGATTGTGGACATTCCAGTCAGGCCGACGTGCCGTATCAGTTTCACGTCCTCGAACACCGCATTCTCCTGTTCAGACAATCATTTCTCGTTTATCATTTTCACACGAGTTGGCGGGTGAACCAATGCCGGAAACGCCGGATCACAGTCTGATTTTCCGAGTCGGCGGAGCGGTCATTCTGCTTCTTGCGGGGTTTCTGTTTCTGCTTCGCGAAACGAACGGTCTCACGTTTCATCAGCGCTGCCGGAAGATGTTGTCCATCATTATCGACAGAATGATTTGGTTGCTGCCCAGTCGGTCCGGCGTGAAGATCACTCTGGCCGGGCTGGGCGGATTCGTGGCAGGTACGCTCATTTGTGGTTCCATCTTTGCAGGGTTGATTTATTGGTACATGTCGACATTTACCCCTGTCTCGGATTTGAACGTCGTGCTTGACCGGATGGTGGTTGTGCTGGGAATAGCAGCTTTTGGGCTGATCTTTTCGCTCGTTTGTGGCATGATGACCGGGATGTACTACGCCGATCGTGTCATGACCAGTATCACCAAAGCGGCCGTTTGAACCGGCTCCGTGCAATGCTTTCCTTCTTTCAAATCCCAGAAACATTGGGACCTCTGAAGTCCGGTTTCGACTTCGGAGGTCCAACATTGAGGTATATCGTAAGACGAACACGACTTCCGAGGTCGAAGCCGGACCTCTGAAGTCGTTTCGTTCATCATGCAATTGTGAAACAAGACTTCTCTCTCATACCGGCTCCGATTCATTTCTTTCCTTTTTTCAAAATCCCCACGCATCGCGCACGAATAGTACAACGAATAGATCCCGAAAACGAGGCCTCCCATGCGGTTCACCTATCGATCAGGCGAACGCCCGCTCGCCGGGTATACCGTCAAGCGTGGCGTCGGAAAGGGCGGATTCGGCGAAGTTTACTTCGCCGTCAGCGATTCCGGAAAGGAAGTCGCGCTCAAGCTCCTGCGGGGAAGTTCGGATATCGAACTCCGCGGCGTGGCGAACTGCCTGAATCTCAAGCACCCCAATCTCGTTCACATCTACGACCTCAAGGAAGACAATCACGGCGACAAATGGCTGGTCATGGAGTACGTGCTCGGCGAGAGCATGGCTCAGGTGATCGATCGCCATCCCAGCGGTTTGCCGGTCAATCTGGCGGTCGAGTGGTTCCAGTCGCTGTCGCGAGCGGTGGCGTATCTGCACGATCATGGCGTGGTTCACCGGGATCTGAAGCCCGCGAATATTTTCCTTGAGCACGGGAACCTGAAGGTTGGCGATTACGGCCTCTGCAAGGCGATGAGCCAGACCAACAAGCAGCAGACCCGCACGGTCGGCACGGTCCATTTCATGGCGCCGGAGATTTCCAGCGGAAACTATACGAAGTCGATCGATATCTACGCCTGCGGTGTGATCCTGCAGGAGATGTTGACCGGCAAGGTGCCGTTTGATGGCGAGAGCGACGGCGAAATCCTGATGAAGCACCTGACGGCGACACCGGACCTGTCCGGTGTTCCCGAGCCGTTCCGCCCCGTGATCCAGAAAGCACTCGATAAGAATCCGCTCAAGCGATACATGACGATGGCGGAGATGGCGAAGGCGGTGGACGCCGCCTATCCCACGCAGCCGGTGGTTCCTCCGCCTCCGCTGGCGCGGTCGGCTTCGCAGGCGAACCCGGACCAACCGCCTCCGCTTCCGGCATCCCCTGCGGCAGTTCTTGCGGAAAGTCCGGCAGTCGCTGCGACCACTGAGCCAATCGCTGCCGAAATTCGGAGAGCGGTCCCGGTCGCGCAGCCTGCAGTCCGCCCGCCGCTCGTCAAGACCGTACCGGTTCTGAAGCCGGCGCAGGAATTAGCTTCGCGTGCTGTTCCAGCGGAATCGTTCCGCGACCGCTTGACGGATGTGCTTGGGGCGATGTTGCAAGTGCCCGTGATTATCGCAGTGGGCATCATTCCCTGGATGGCGATCTCGCGAACCGGCGATTGGGGTTCGATTGGTAAAATGAGCCTGGTGTCGCTGGCGCTGGCGTGGGCGTTGCTTGCGGGTTCCGGTCGCGCGGGTTTCAAGGCGAGCGATTCGTGGGCGCGACGGTTCCGCTATGCGTCGTTGGGTGTTCTGGTGGGATTGATGGCCTTCTGGCTTGAGGGTTGGATCGGACCGAGTATTGAAGAGCCGTTGGAGGATTCGCCGGTTGCGAATTCGTATGTCTTCGGCTGGGTCTCGATGCCTCCGGAATCGGTGCCGGCCTTCACCGGATATGCGTTGTACTTCGGGTGCGTTCTGGGTGCGGCACGTTGGTGGCGAACCGTGGCGAAAGATCGCAAGGATCGGTTCAGCGTGTTCCCGCCGTTTGTCGCGGCCTTCTGGGGCGGAGTGATGTCCTTCCTGTGGCCGTGGAATGCAAGCAATCTGGAATACGGCATGTATCCGCTGATCCTTGCGACCACGGCGGTGCAGTGGGTCAGCCCGTGGGTTCCGCCTCCGCCACCGATGCCGCGAAAACTCAAATGGCGCTCGCGCTGAGAAATGAACGATTGAGGGATTTCCCATGACTCCTTTCACCTGGTATCGATCCTTCTGTGGTGTCGCACTGGCCGTGATTGCGTTCGGTCTGGTGGGGTGCCAATCCGAACGAAAACCGCGACCACCCAAGGGCAAAGTGGTGGTGCAGGTCAATGATAAAGTAAACGAAAAAACAACGGTCGTTGAGATGCAGGGGGTGCCGCCTGTGCCGGGTGTTCCTCCGGTTCCGGAAGTTGCCCGCGCTCAGGAGATGTCTCGAAAGGCCAGGGAGATGGCGGCATCGCGACCCGCCGAAATGATCTTGGTGAATGCGATCAAACCGCAGCCGGTGATCCGCCTGAATGCGATTCGCAGCAACAATCCGCATCCGAACAAAGAGCTGGCGCTGCAGGACGCGCTCAACGTGGCACGCACCGAGTTGATGAAGCAGTTGGATCTGCTCGAACCGCCGATTCATACGAAGCCGTCGATGGTCACGATGAAACAGAATTACATCAAGGGCGAGGTTCGCGAGATTTTGCCGTCGGAAAGCGAGAAGGAGGCGATCCGCGCGAGTGGTCTGAATTCGAACGTCCGCTGGGTGGAGATCGATCTGGAGCTGACGGAGAGCCAGGTGCAGAAGCTGCGTTCGGCGGAGCGCGTGACGGATGCGTTTCGCGTGGGTGCGCTGCTCTTCGCGCTGATTGCGGCGGTGTACTTGTTCCTGCGGCTGGATCAGTGGACGAAGGGGTATCTGACGATGTGGCTAGGTCTGGCTGCGGGTGCGGTGGTGGTGCTGACGGCGCTGATGCTGCTGGGATGATCACCGTGAGTGAAGCAAGAACAAAAATCGGCCGATGAAAAACGTGCCAGTCCCCTTAAAATTTCGTCGAGCGACCGATCACGACTCCGAAGTGGTCTGGTCGCTCTTTCAATGCGCCATCGCGGGCGGGGACGCGTTCGTCTTTTCGCCCGAGACGACGAAAGCGGAAGCGCTTGCGTACTGGTTTCAGCCGAAGGCGGTTTCCTTTCTTGCGGAGCACGATGGCGAAGCATTGGGCGCTTATGTGATCAAACCCAATCAGCCCGGACTCGGTGCGCACGTCGCGAATGGTGCGTACATGGTCGCGCCGTCCGCACGCGGGAGGGGCGTCGGGTACGCGCTCGGTGAGCATTCGATTCAGGAAGCGCGGCGGCAAGGTTATCGCGCGATGCAGTTCAACGCCGTCGTAGCCACCAACGAACCGGCGGTGCGCTTGTGGAAGAGCCTCGGCTTTCGCATCGTCGCGACGCTGCCCAAGGCGTTTCACCATCGGTCGCTCGGGTATGTCGATCTGCTGGTCATGTTCCTCACGCTCGACGACAACCCATAGAATGGCGGGACCATCGTGAGAGCCGCCCGTGCAACGCATCGCTCGTGACGACGCCAGGAAATTCGCGTTCGACTGGCGCGATCAACCGCTTCTCCACGTCCGACCCGGCGAATCGTTCGAGATCGAAACGTATGACGCCAGCGTGGGCTACTTCCGCACGGCGGAGGATCATGCCATCCCCGCCAAGCGCCCCGGCTTCGATCGTTCGCCTCCGCTGGTGAACCCGATCGGCGGACCGGTGTTCGTCGAAGGGGCGGAGAAGGGGGATTGCCTCGTCGTTCATCTCGAATCGATTGAGGTCGATGACTATTCGTGGGTGGCGGTGGGACCGAAGCGTGGCCCGCTGGGCGAGTCGACACGCTGGCCGGAACTCTCCAGCCAATACACGACGAAGATCTTTCCGCACACGCCGGGGCCGAGCGGAACGACCCGCGACGGCACTCTGAAGTTCAACGAAAAAATCTCGTGGCCGATCACGCCGTTCATCGGCACACTCGGCTGCGCACCCGATCGCGAAGTCGTGACGAGTCTCGACGGGCAGGGGCCGTGGGGCGGGAATCTGGATTCGCGCGATATGGCCGTGGGCAACAGGATCTACCTGCCGATCGCGCATGCGGGTGCGCTGTTCTACCTCGGTGATGTTCACGCCAGTCAGGGCGATACGGAATTCACCGGTACGGCCGCGGAGACGAAAGCGACCGTGCGCCTGCATTTCGAAGTGCTGAAGCAGAAGCGGATGCCGTACCTGCGGATCGAAAAACCGGACGCGCTCATCGCTCTCCATGCCGATCGTCCGCTGGAAGTAGCGGTCGAGACCGCGACATTCCACCTCATGGACTGGCTGATCACCGAGCACGGATTCACGCCGACGGATGCGTACTGTCTGGTGAGCACGTGCCCGGATTTCCGGATCAACATCTATCAGATGTGCAAAATCGGCAAGCTCAGCTACGTGGCCGGGGCCGAGATTCCGAAGCGTTACCTGGTTTGATCCGATTCATTTCGTCGCGACCGTGCCATCGAAATAGGCCTTGGTCAACGGCCAGTTGTAATCGGCGACGCGTCGCCCCATCTTCAATCCTTCCACGTTGTCCGCCTGGATGTGGTAGCCGCCCATGATCCGCGAGATACCGGCCATCTCCGCAGTCGCCGAAAAAGTCGGCAGCTTCAGCGCCACGTCGCAGGTCAATAGCCCGTCCTTCAACGGTTTTCCCTGGAACGCCTGCATCAGTTCGCACGCGAATCCCGGCTCCGTCAGGCTGCCCGCAACACGCAACTCCGTCGTGCCGAACGCATCGCCTCCGGTGACCAGTTCGAGCATCCGGGAACAAGCGCCGCTGACGGTGCTGTGCCCGGACGGATAGCCGGGGAAGGGCGGAGTGACGAACGTCGCCGGCGAGTACGGGTGCCACTTCTCCGCAGGGATATCCTTGACGCCTTGGCCCGGCCCGGCCCAACCCTTCACCGTCTTCCCTGCGTAGAGGACACGCACAAGCGTCCACGGCCGCGAACTGTCGTAGTAGCGCTTCGCCTCCCAGCAGGCGATGAACGCATCCATCGCCACCGTGCCGACCGCGAAGAACAGTTTCACGTCTTCGTCGAGGCCGTACTTGTCCCGCCGCGAGACGTCCTGAGCGAAGCGGAGCCAGTGGCCCGATTGGCCGGTCGAGCGCGGACCGTCGCGCATGAATTCGACGATCGCCTTCTGCTCCGGGTTCAGCGACGCATTGAGTCGGATCACTTCGTCGACTTCCTTGCGCATCTGATCGCTGTCCCATTTCGGCGGTGGTCCGGGGCGAAAGCGGTCGCTGCGGCCGAGTGCGAACGGCTTCACGCGGTACCAGTGCGGCGTGAGGAAATCGACCAGCACGGTGCCGCCCTTGCCGTCCGAAAACGGGATGGGGTGCCAGCGATCGGGATCGACGATCTTTTCGTGGGTGTTGATGCTGCGGTAGTAAGTCCAGTCGGAATACGCTTTGCCGTTGGAACCGACTTCGTCCCCGTGGTGGTTCGAGCCGTCAGTGCGTCGGGAGGCGATGAGTTTCGCGGCGACGAGATTGCCCACACCGGCCGGGGTCGCGGGATCGACCGACGCAAAGGTCGGATCGAGTTTGCGTTTCCGCACTTCGTCGGCGATCCACTGTTCATCTTCGGGGAAGAGATAAAGTAGGATGCGATAGGTCGCGTAGCCGATGGCGGTGGCGCGGTTTGCCGGTGTGCGTTCGTCCTTCGGCCGGCGGAGCGAGCGGTCGAGATGGGTGCCGACGGCCCGATCGTCGTACGCGGCCCAGGCATCGTAGATGGCCATCGTCACGAGGCCGAGCATGCGTGAGCCAACGGTCGGTCGAGGGCTGTACTTGTCGTGTTCGCGAGCGGTGGCTTCGAGCGCCACGTCCATCCAATCGAATGCTGCTGACTTCGAATGGGTCTCTTTTGGCGTCGGCTGATCGTGTGATCGAGCAGTTATCGTGAGTATCGGAGCGAGCAGTATGACAATGCACGCGGGGAGAGTGCGGCACATGGAAACCTCGGATCTATTGCAACGACATGTCACGCGCGGACCGACGTGATGTCGATACGCGATGAGAATAAAGTGATAACAGTATGAAGAATTGTTAATGAATTGTCACGATTTTTTTCCGTCGATGACATCTTTCCCGACCCATGGTCGAAGCACCGCCGGCACGACCACGCTACCGTCCGTCTGCTGATAATTCTCGAGAATCGCAATCAGCGCACGCGTGCAGGCGACGGCGGTGCCGTTGAGTGTGTGCACGAACTTGGTGCCCTTTTGCCCCGCCGGCCGGTAGCGCACATTGAGCCGCCGTGACTGGTAATCCGTACAGTTCGAGGTGCTGGTGACCTCGCCGTACTCGCCGGCGGTCCCGCGACCCGGCATCCAGGCTTCAAGGTCGTACTTGCGATACGCCGGCCCGCCCAGGTCCCCCGTGCACGTATCAATCACGTGAAACGGTACTCCGAGCCCCTGGAAGATTTCCTGTTCGATTTCCCGAATCTCTTCGTGAATCGCGTCGCTCTGCTCCGGCGTGCAGAAGGCGAACATCTCGACCTTTGTGAACTGATGAACACGATACAAACCGCGCGTGTCGCGTCCGGCAGCGCCGGCTTCCGTGCGGAAGCAATGCGAAAGGCCGACGTATTTCATCGGAAGCTTCGCTTCGTCCAGAATCTCGTCGCGATGCATTCCGCCAAGCGTGATCTCCGCCGTCGCGATCAGGCACAGGTCCGAATCCGCCACCGTATAAACCTGCCGCGTTTCCGCATTGTCTCTCGGAGAAAAGCCGATCCCTTCCAGCACGTCCACCTTCGCGAGGTCCGGCGTGATGATCGGCGTGAAGCCTTTCTGGACCAGCTTCTGAATGGCGTACTGGATGAGCGCCAGTTCCAGCAGCACCGCCTCGTTCTTGAGAAAGTAGAATTTCTGACCCGCCACCTTCACGCCCGCCTCGAAATCCGCCAGTTGCAGAGATTCGACAAGTTCGATGTGATCCTTCGGCTTGAAGTCGAACTTCGTCGGCTCGCCGAACTTCGCCACCACCACATTCGCCTCGGCATCGGTGCCGACCGGCGCTGCCGGGTGAGTCATATTCGGGATCGGCAGAATGGCGGTGCGGAGGGCGTCTTCAATTTCCTTCAACTTCGCCTCGAACCCCGCCACCTGTTCCTTGAGCTTTGTGCTTTCTTCCTTGAGGGCGGCCCGTTCGTCCGGTTTGGCGGACTGGAATTTCTTGCTCAGTTCGTTCTGCTTCGCCTTCGTTTCGTCGGCCTGTCGCTGGATCTGCTTGCGTTCGGCATCGAGTCGCACGACGGCATCGACATCCGCACGAACGTTGCGGTTGATGCAGTTCGCCTTCACGGCGTCGATGTTGTCCCTGATGAAATTGGCGTCGAGCATGGTGGATCGTGGGTAATGGAGTTCGTGGTTCTGCTGAACTCCTTTTGTATGAACCGGTCCCGCTTCGCGTACGACGAGAGGATGGCGTTGATGAGTAATCGCGCTTTCTGGCCCTTGGAAACCGTCGGCCGGCGGGTCCAGACGTCATAGTTCAGGTCTTCAATCGCTTTCAGAATCGCCTCGCCGCCGCGCAGGAAAAGCTCCACGTCTACTCGTGCCCGTCGCGGCAATGTATCGAGCAGTCGCTCGCCGCGAACGAAGAATTCTTTGGTTCGTTCCACCTCGTAGCGCAACAATTCCCGGAACTGCGGTGTGAACGTGCGTTGGGCAAAGTCCGCATCCGTGTAAACGAATCGATGGCGGTCTTCCTCCGGCAGGTAAACGCGGCCGATCGCGTGATCGCGGGCAACGTCCTGCCAGAAATTCGCCAGTTGCAGCCCGGTGCAAATCTCATCCGAGAGCCGCGCACGTTCCTCGTCGAAGCATTCGAAGAGATACAGCACAAGATGGCCAACCGGATTGGCGGAGTTACGGCAATAGCCCAGGAGTTGATCGAAGGTGGCGTACGATTTCTTTCGCTGATCCTGCTCGAAGGCGATGAGTAGGTTCAGGAACGGCTCGCGGGGGATCGCGAATCGGCGTACGGTTTCCCGCAGCGCAATCATAACTGGATGGCGCGGTTTCGCATCGTATGCGGTATTGAGTTCCTGACGCCACCAGTCGATGAGGCGCAGCGCGTTCGCTCCGCCGCCGGTTTCGTCCGCGAGATCGTCCGCCCAGCGACAATAGGCATACACCGCCTCGAAATGCGGCCGGAGCCGGCGCGGCAGAAGCGCCGATGCGACGGTGAAGTTCTCGTAGTGCGTGCGCGTCACGCGAGCGCAGTACGACCGCGCGTGCGAAAGCGAAAGCCCACGGTCGTACCGTGGGCCTGTTGGGCCGTACTTCTCCAATTCTCGAGCGAAGTTCCAACCCACTACTTCTTCGCTTCCGCAATCGTGATCGGAGTGGACAGGTTGAATTTCGAACCGTCGATCTCGAAGGTCATTTCGACGAATCCTGCCGCAAAACCGGACTGGGGTTTTTCCAGATTCAACACCGTCAGAGGCGGTTCGTTATTCGTGGAATCGGTTGCGAAGGCCTGATTCAATTTCCCGTCATCGGCGTTCTTCTTCCAGACCGATTTTCGGAAATCGCGGGTGTCCGAAGTCGTGGTCCAGCTTTGGACCGAGATCGGTTTGATGTCGAGCTTCGTCTGGGCGATCACGGAGTCGCCTTTTTCACCCAATGCTTCCCATTCAACCTTGGGAAGCGGTTTGCCGGAAAGGACCAGCCGGCAGTACGTTCCCAGCGTGTCCACCGCCTTCATCGGAAAGAGATCCTTCTGTGCGCCCTTCTGGTTGGGCTTATCCTGCGGTCGCAGATCGTGCCCCGCATTCGGAACATAAAGTACCCACTTATCGCCTTTGAGATCCCCCCAGTACTGGTTCATGGCGTCCTGGGTCCAGTAAGGATCGTTCGTGCCATGAATGAGCAACTTCGGCAGAGTCAGCCGCTCGCGGTACACCCATGGATCGACCATGGTCCAGAGCTTGCGGGCTTCGGGGCTGTCGGGCAGCGGGATCAGCTTGCGCTCTTCGTAGTCGTGGATCATCTCGCTGAATCGGCCGAACGACTTGAGTTGGTTAGGCATCTGCTTGTGGAAGTTGAGCGTATCGATCACCATCGGTGCGATGGCTTTGATGCGCTTGTCGCCGGTCGCGGCGGAGAGCCAACTCGTCCATCCGCGTTTGGAAGCGCCGGTGATGATGAAGTTCTTCACTTCCACGTTCCAGTCTTTCTTGCCAATTTCCTGAAGGGCATCCATCGACTTGATCACACTCTTCGCCATCGGGAACAACAGCGGCCAGGTGCTGTCCTTGGTTTCGAGATAGCGGACGAACGTTTCCGCAATCAGGGAGTCTTCTTTCTTGCCATCGTAAAGTGGTTGCTTGGGAATCTGGAACAGGACCGCGACGGGATATTGGACGCGCCGCGCGATCTCCAGCCCGAGTGCGGTGGTACCGCCGCCCGCTGATCCGCCGGTATTCAGGATCACCATGGACGATCGATCCTTCGCTTCTTTCGGAATGAAAACTTGCAGATCGTGTTCCCAGAGTTCGCCATGCCATTTCTGCGACACGAGTCGATAGAGATAGACGACGCCTGCTTCCGTCTCGTCCTTGCTTTTGAAGGACCATTGGTAATCCGGCTCCGCCCGGTTCACGTAATTCACGAGATCGGGAGGGATCTCAGGAGATTGAGCCAATCCAAATGAAGTCAGGAGCAGGACGAATGACAGGGAGACAAGACGCGACACGGGATGACTCCGGATGAGGAAATGACTACGCAACTGTTATGCGAACTCGATCCTGAGTCTACAATACCTCGTTGAATCTCTCATGGTTTCGGATAAGATACAAACTTCAATTCTGTTGGAGATAATCATGAATTACCGATCGATGCTCTTACTTCTGGTCTCGCTGATGATGGCGAACTTCGCCGTCGCCGCGCCCGTGCCAACCGATCGAAGCAACAACGGTCCGCCGGTGACGATTCAACTCGCACCCGGGAAGAAGCTGCTATCCGATATCACGAAGATCGTGAACTTTGTCGCCGGCGATGGTTTCGGCGGATTGATCGATGGACAAATCAAGGGCAAACTGGGAGAGAAAGGCTTCGCTGGTCTGGATATGACCAAGCCGATCGTGGGATGGTTGAATCTGCCCAACAAAGCGATCAAGGATCTCGAAGACACCAAGGATCTGAACGGCGTCGTGGCGATCCCGGTTACGGGGGAACAGGAATTCAAGGACTTCCTCGCGCGATTATCTCCGGAGAACGATCCGCTCGTGCTGGAGCCGATCGCCGGCAAGGCCGGACTGTACGCGGTGAAAACCAACGATGGCGAAGGATCGATTCCCATCCGTGCTCGCTTTCATGACGGCCATCTTTTCGTAGGGATCAACACTCCCGACAGCACCCTCGACGCGAAAAACCTGCCGCTGGTCAAATCGCTGATCGTACCGAACGATCCGAGCCTGCTGCTTGTACGTATCTTCACCAGCCGATATCCCGAGAAAATGATGGATCAAACCGAACAGCTGGAAGATGCCAAAAAGCAACTTGAAAACCTTCCTGGCTTTGGCGAATTGGGTATAAGCATCATGGACAGCTACATCGCCATGATCAACCGGATGACTGCCCAGTACAAGGATACCGAAGAGTCTGGATTCCGAGTGATGCTGGATGAGAAAACGGCGGAAATTGCGATGGAAAGTTATGCCATTCCCAAGGCGGGGAGCACGTACGCCGCGGAGATCGCCGCCGTCAAGCCGAACATGAATCGGTTCGGATCGCTGGTCTCCGATCAGACCGCCGCTGGGATGCTGGTTCAACTGCCGATTTTCGCTCCCGAACTTCGCGACATCGCCAACAAGCTGATTGCGGAGGGCGAGAAGAATGTGGACGAAGGCGAGGAATTCATCCGGCCCTTTGTGCGGGAACTGCTCACCGGCATCAAGCGGACGATCAAGGCGGATGCGATCGATTTTGCGGCCACGGTGAACGAATCGAAGACGGCAGGAAAGTTCAATGCGATCGCGGCGGTGACGTTCGATGACGCGACCGGTCTGGAGAAAGCCCTGAAGGCGGCGATGAAGAACGCGCCGAAGGACGTGACCGATCATGTGAAGTTCGACGTCGATACGATTGAGAAGGTTTCCGTTCATCGGGTAACGAGTGAGGAAGGCGAAGGGGAGGCGGCGAAGAAGATCTTCGGCGCGGCGGAGTTATACTTCGTCTTCGGGCCAAAAGGAATTTATTTCGCGATGGGGCCGGACTGGAAGGAATCGCTTCAAGCCGCAATAACGGCGAAAGCGGTGCCGACGAAGGTCTTCGAAGTCTCCGGGAGCCCGATGCGTTTGGGATCGTTCATCACCGCAGTGAATGAAGACGCCGGTTCGATGATCGCGCCGGCGCTGGGCAACGACAATAAGCGGGTTTCGATCTTCTCCATCAGCTATGAAGGCGGATCGACGATGAAGATGCGAATGGCGTTGAATCTGAAAGTGCTGCCAAAGTTGGGAATGGCGGCGTTTACTTCCATAATAAGGAATTAAAGCTTCCTGGATGAATTCCAGCGATACGGTATCAAGAAGCCGGAAGCAATCGCTTCCGGCTTCTTTGTTTCCCATCACACATCAATCGTAGCTGTCGCGTGTGTCGGCGAAGAGATCGCCGTTTGGCCCGCCCTTGTAGAAGCGGCGTTGCAGCGTGATGTTGTACGGCGTCCAGGCGGTCTGATTGAGCCGGTCTTCTTTCAGGTCCCGCAGGACCATGTGCATTCGCGTATCCATCATGTCGATGGCGTGGAGAAGCATCGCCTCGGGTGTCATGGGGATTTTCGGGCTGCCGTATTCCAGTGTGCCATGATGGCTGAGGATCATGTGCTTCAGGCGGATGAGAAGTTCCCGCGGGAACGGTTCGCCGGTAAGTTCTTCGACTTTGGGCATCTGCTCGTTGAGCATCTCCACGCCCATTGTGATGTGCCCGACGAGTTGCCCTTCGTCACAGTAGCCGAAGCTGCGTGCGTAGGTGAGTTCGCGGGTCTTGCCCGCATCGTGGAGGAAAAGGCCGATCAGAACGAGGTCGCGATCGGTGCCGTGGTAAAAGGGCACGATGCGGTCGGCGATGTCCATCATCGTGACGGTGTGTTCGAGCAAGCCGCCGATGTAGGCGTGGTGGAGTTTCACGCCGGCCGGGCACGCACAAAAGGCCCGCAGGAAGGCATCATCCATGAGGAAGCATTCCGCGAGCGCACGCAGATGCGGGCTTTCGAGGCGGAGCAGATACGTGCGCAGCCGCTCGACGAGTTTGCCGATGTCGTGCTCGGTGTGTGGGAGAAAGTCCGCGAGTTCGACTTTCTGGTGTTCGACTTTTTCGATGTGATTGAGCACGACTTGGAGCGTGCCCTGGAAGTTCTGGACTTTTCCGTCGCAATGGACGAAATCGCCGTTCTCGAACGTGCGGAAGACCGATTCGCCGGCGTTCCACATGCGGGCGGAAAGTCCGCCGGTCCGGTCGCGGATTTCGAGCTGCAGGTAGAGGTTGCCGTTTTTGTTTGCCCGCAATTGTTTATCCGTCACGAGATAAACTTCGTCGAAGGTGTCTCCGTCTCGGAGTTGTTCGATGGACTGTCGGCTCATGATCGAAAACTTTCTCTGGAAAAATCAGGATCGCTCACGGAGCGAGGCACGGGCGGACGGTGCCCAGGGTTGCGGACCCACGCGGGTCCCGTCGTCACGGACAAAGAGTCCCCAGACCGAGCGGACCGCTCGAGTCAGGGGACGCGGTAAGCAGGTCAGCCCCCAATAGAGTAGGGCTTTGGGATCGGTACCGCACTCCCGCAGGAGCTGTGCGAAGCGTTTGTTGGCTTCACGGTAATCTTCGCGGTCATAGGCGAGGTAGGAATAATAGAAGAGTTCGTCTCGGAGTTTTTCTTTGAGGAGTTTGATTTCGCGGGGTCCGAGCGGGACTCCGCTGGCGAGATGTTCCCGGCGTGTATCGCAGAATTCGAGTGCCATCTTATCCCAGCTCGAAGTCATCTGGGCGGGATGCTGCGTGTAGATCGCGAGCGGGTCCGGGCAGAACGCGAAGACGCGGCGGGCCGCGAGGCGGAGGTAGAGTTCCCAGTCCCCTGCCGCATTGAGCCTGGGATTGAACCATCCCGCTTCGTCGAGCGCTTCCCGCCGTTGAAAGACCGCACCCGTGAAAACGATATTCCGACGGATGAGCAGTTGATGAAACGCAGCGCGATCGTAAACGCGAAATCCGTCGCGCTGGTCATGTTTCAATTTCTGGAATTCGTCACGGCCGGCCCATTCGGACCAGGATGTGAACCCCTCGATGTCATTGCCGACTTTGGCTTCGGCGAACACGATGCCGACATCCGGGTGTCTGTCCAGGAAGTCGATCATTCGGGGCGCAACTCCGGGGAGCCAGAGATCGTCGGAATCAAGATAGGCGATGGTGCGGCCGGATGTGGCCCGAATGCCCGTGTTCCGTGCAGTGGAAAGACCTTTGTTGGTCTGGTGAACATATCGAAGGTCGGGACCGCTGAGTGAATCGATGACGGTTCTGGTGTCGTCGGTCGATCCGTCATCGACTACGACGATTTCGAGCTGTTGGACACCGGCTGCGCGAAGCGACCCCAGACACGCGGGCAGGAACGATGCGCGGTTGTAAGTGCAGACGACGACGCTGAGTTGCGGTAGGGCCATATCCGCTGGGATCATCCGGTTAGTTTACAGGCGGATGCGAACTTTCCAGTCTCGTCAGCGGGTTCCGAGCGCGCCTCTTTACTTCCAGAAGGTGGGAAGCCGATACGATCTCTGACCTGAGGGGGATTGCCCGCGGTAGCTGCTGGGGACCACGAACTGATATTTCGCAAGGTCAATCGGATTGGAACCCCGGATCGTTGGCTTGTTGAAAAGCCCCGCTGCGCGATCGCCGAACTCCTCGTTGATCCGCTCGCGGCCGAGCTTCATGGTCATTTTAAAAAACTGCTTGGGCCATTCGAGGATGACTTCCGTCGGTGCTTGCACATATCCGCCGCCGGGCAGCGTGATGGTTTTCGCGGCCACGATCTCGGCGCTGGCGATTGGCGTTTTGGGATCGCGCACATCGAAGATCACGTGCTTGCGGACCGCGGGTTTGCGGCCGTCGTCCCAGTCCGCGTTGAAGACCGTCGTCTTGATGACCGGCGTTCCCGTCCGCGTTTTCGTTTGCTGATAGAGAACATAGGCGCCCTGTTCGCGGTTGGCTTTGACATCGTATTGGCCGTTTGGCTCATACTCCGCCATGCCGAGGGCCTGCATCACCCAGTCGGTATCGAAGGGTATGGGGAAATTGACATCTCCACTCGCGAAAGCGTCGTGTGAGCAGTAGAAGTAATTATCCTTTCCGAGCGGTTTGGCATACATCCAGAATTCATTGGTGTTCGAGCCGATGTCGATCATGGTTCCGGCAAGCGAATGTGCGCCGATGAGGCGGAAGTTGCGGGGTTGTGAGCTGAAGAGCGAGCTATCGTTGAGCGAACCGAGTTCGCGACCGTTCTCGGTGGCGACAGCGCGGACATCTTCGTAACTGATCGAACGCAGAAGCCCCGCTTGCCGGTTGAGATAGCTGACCAGTTCCTCGGGCTTCCGCTCCGGCATCGGTCCGGCGATGGCCGTGGGCGTGCGTGGTTCCACGCGGCCATCCTTCATCCATTGGCAGCCGCAGGCGAGTACCAGTACCGCGCAACCGATGATCGATATTCGCATGGTGTCGGACCTCACTGCCATCCTAAAGCTTGGAACACTTCGTCCTGCACTGCTGTGATTTCGTCCTCGGTTAACCGCGGATCGGTCAGCTCGTGGCGTGTCCCCGTTCGCGCATCCCGCAAAACCATGACATCCAGTCCATCCTGCCGCTTCACGTCCTCGAATTTCAGTCGCTTCCTCCGCATCAGAAGCAAACCAACGACATACCGGATGTTGCGGCGATGCGGATCCGGATTTCCGACCAGATGCAAAAACCACTCCATCAGAAGATCGTCGTTGAAGGTCGGTTTACGCGGTCGATCGGCCGCAGGGATCTTCCCGCTCCAGAACGCGATGTACTGTTCCGGCGTTCCGGGCCACGCCTCCGCGGAATAATCCTTGCGAACGAACTTCCCGGCTTCCTCGACCAGCACCGCCATGAACGACTCGCCGGGCTTCAGCTCACGCCCGGTCGCTGTACAAACCCGTCCCGGTGCGGCAATGTCGTATTCGGCCATGGCACCCTATCGTACGCGCAAACAACACTCGAAGACAATGGCGCCTTACTTCGTGGCCAGACGCTTGACGGCCTCGATGGCAATCCGGTAAGGCGTTTCGTGATGACGGCGCTCGAACTCGTCGATCCGCCTCACAAGTCCCGGTGCCCGACCCGAGGCCCGCTCGGCTTCGAAGCTCATCGCGTTTTCGATCTCCTTGCGGATCGAAGCGTAGCCTTCTCCCCGATTCGGAGACGGTGGCGAACTCATCACGCACTTCACGGTTCGCTTTTCCACGATATGAACGCCATCCTTGATCTCGATCGTGCGACTGAATTGCCGTGCGAGGCCATCCCCAGTTGCAAGCCACACGGAATCGGTCCGATGCCATCCGGTATCGAGTCCTCCCGGATTGGACCAGCGAGCCGACTGCTGTTCATTCTGGCATTCGTAGACCTGAGTACCATTGAGCACCGCAAACTGCTTCATGATCCAGTTCTGGGCGGGTCGATCGGGTTCGGGTGTCGTCCATTTCAAATTCGGAGTCAGGGTTTTTTCCGGTCTCGGCAGGATGAATCCCAACTCCAGAGTTTCCGGAGCATCGAGACGGACGGGCTCGACCACTTGCGTGGGCGTGTCTGAGTTTAACCGGAACGGTGGAATCATGCGGGGCGAAAGATGCCAGCGTTGCCCGAGCTTTCCGATGCGGACCAGGCTGAGTCGCACGGCGGGTGGATTCTGCGTTCGTGAGGGATCGACTCCGGTCACGATCGTCGCCGCTGCGGTGATGTGATCGTCTTCCCGTTGCTGGAGCAGAGTCATGACGGCCAGATCGACCGATTCTGAATGAACTTCGCAGACGAACACGCGAACTTCGATGCCGTATTTCCGTTTATACGGGATGTCGATGCGCGTGCTTTCCTCCGTGATTTCTCCCGCGTAGACGATCTCATCTCCGCGATTCCATTGCGGTGAAACCGGGACGGGATCCGCATTCGGGACGAAGGCGGCGAGGAGTAAGAGGGTCGTCGTCATTGGCATGGTTCGCTTCATCCGACGAGTACGGATCCAGCCTCGCCTTATAACGTCCGACGAGATTCCTGCAATGGCGGTTTCCGGGAAGGGGAGGGAAGCTAGGATAGCTCCGTAATTCACTCGTGGAGCTTAACGTGTCACCAGGAACGCTTTTGGTTGTGACCTTCGCAGGGCTGGTCATCGGCTTTTTCGCCTTCTTCTTGGGCACCGCCCTCTTCCTGCAATCGTCCCTGTACAACGCCCCGACCACGAAGCTGCCGGTCCGCGCGGCGATCGCGGCCTTTCTCGTGGGGGGATTTCTCACCTTCTGGACGTACGTCAACACGCGTGCCGAATCACAGGATCGCTACGGGACCTTCTTCGAATTCAATCCCACAAGTTCGAAGGAATTCACGGAGTTCACCGCTGTTCGACGTGATGCGAACAAAAAGGAAAGTACTGTCGCCTACAAGAAAGTGAGCGGAAAGTTCGTCGAAGCGGTCGATGAAACCAGACCGTTCCGAATGAGTTCAGCGGATTTTCTCGTATCCGCACTGACGATCGAAGAAGACGGCAAGACGGCGCGGTTCGAGGCGGAGTTCGATGACCGGGGGAATTACAAAGGCGGATCGAATCGCATTTTCAAGGAAAAAGAGGGCCGGCGGTACATTGAATTCGGTCAGTCGAACGTCCCGACACCCATTTATTCACCCAGCCGCGGCGCACTCTTCGCGGCGCTGGGCTTGAATCTCTTACTGTACGTTACGCTGTTCATCGCGTTCTGGCCCGTGTTGCGGTACACCATGGGTCACGCGATCGGCGGGGCAGCGGGTGTTGGGTTGTTCATCATGCTGCTCCTGATGCCGCTGTTGTTCGACAAAAACAAGCTTCCGGAATCGGCTCGCGTGGCGATGAGAGAAGCGGCCAAATCGTGATTCAGCGCACGATCCGATCGTACTCCCTGCGAATAGAAGCCATCACCCGCAGCATCTCGATGAGAAACTGCTGGGCGGCGGTATGTGAATCCCGGTCTTCGTAGCCCATGCGACGTGCGAGTTGTTCGCAGCCGGCATCAGAATCGGGTAGCTCGACGAGCGGGCGGTCCGTGACGATCCTCAATCGGGCTTCGACGGACCGCAGGAACGAGTAATCGTTCAGTAATGTTTGATTGGTTCGCTCGTCGATCAAGTGTGCCCGAGCAAGTGCGTGCAGCGCATCCCAAGTATTGGGTTGAATCAACTCTTCATGTTTTCGTCCATGCTTCAACTGCAGGAACTGGACCAGGAATTCGACATCGTTCAGCCCGCCCGCGCTGCGCTTGATGTTCCGCGTGTTCGCACTCGATTCCAGTTTCGATCGCATGGCCCGGATCGATTCCGTCCACTTCGAATTCCATTGAGGTTTCAGGATCCAGCTTCGCAGTTGTTCCAGAACGACATGGCCGAACTCGAGATCGCCGCGAACGATCCTCGCCCGCATCATTGCCTGACGCTCCCAAAGCTGACAGTCCGAATGGGAAAAGTATTTTTCAAATTCATCGACCGGAAGAACCAGACTTCCCGATTTGCCTGTGGGCCGCAGACGCAAATCCACCGAGTAAAGCCGCCCCATAGGCCCGACGCGGCCGAGCGACTGAATGACCTTTTGCAGGAATTCCGTGAAGTACTGCTGATGGCTGGTCGTCCGGCATATACTGGACGATTTTTCAGTTAATCCATCACTGCCATAAACCAGCAGCAGGTCCAGATCGCTGTGATAACTGATCTCCCGCCCACCGAGCTTCCCCAACCCCACGATGACGTACCGCGGATCAGAGGGTTTCCCAAGCCGATTCTGCACCGACAATTCGACGGAATCGCAAACAGCGTTCAACATCGTCTCGGCGAGATCGCTGAGTGCGGCGGTCGTTTCCTGAATGGGCGTTTTCCCCAGGAGATCCGCTACGCCGATCCGCAGTAATTCCTTGTCCTGAAAACTATGAAGGATCGGTTCCGGATCGGTAGCTCCGCGGAGAAGTTCCGCTAATTCGTCATGCAGTTCGGCAGCAGTTCGCGCCTGATTCAGCACGAGGCTGTCCAGCAGTTCGTCCACCATCCCCGGATTGTTGATCAGGAGCGATGATAAAAACGGGCTTCCTGAACATAACTCGACGTAGAGCTTGAGAGTCGCCGGGTTGAAGCTGAATAATTCGTAGAGCACCGCCTTCGCACCAAGTGAAGCCGTCACCTGCTCCAGACTGACCAGTGCCGCATCCGGGTCGGGCGTTTCCGCAACCGCACGCAGCAGTTGGGGAGCGATGCTCGCCAGGAAATGTCGGCAGCGGCGATGGGAGAGAAAGCGGACCGATTCGTGCGCGAGTTGTGAGAGGTTCTGATAGGCAGTCGGAATATCGCGGAACGGGTACTTGCTGAGAACTTCGCGGATCGTTGACTCACTTGCGTCGGGATTGAGAATCAGGTCAGATTCCGGTTCCGCCTGCGATTGTTCATTGTGAAACGTCTGATGAAGCAGGTGATCGAGGATCACGCGGTCCTGCTGAGTTTTGTCGTGGAGGTCGTTCAGGAACAGATCGACCGGTTCAACGAGCAGTGTGCGGGTTTTGAGCAGAGTTCCGCTGGTTGCTTCGTCCAGCGGAGAACGGCGTTGAGGCGTGAGTGTTGGGGCGGATGGACGGACTTCCGGTGTGAGATTCCAATCCGGTGCATTCGTCTCAACGCGGTCGCGCTTCGGATTGGCATAGCCCATGCGCTTGGCCAGTTTCGTCAGTTCCGTCAGGCTTTCGGGAAGTCGATGTGTTTGCATGTCAAAGAGGATTTGTAAACGGTGCTCGGTCTTCCTCAAGAATCGATAGGCATCGGAAAGGATGTAGGTTTCGTTTCCGGTCAGGCAGCCGGCGATCTCCAGACTTTCGAGTGCGAGCAGCGTGTTCCGCTGGCGGACGGCGGGTAAATCTCCGCCATTGAGCAATTGCAGAAACTGAACCGTGTATTCGATATCCCGGATCCCGCCGCGTCCGGCTTTCACATCGCGGTCGTCATCACCCGCTCGATTGGCACGCTGCTCCATCTGACGCTTAAGCGCTTTGACTTCGTTGATCTCGGAGAAGCTGAAGTACTTCCGATAAATGAACGGCTCGATGGCGGTGACAAAATCACGACCCAGATCAATATCCCCGCCACACGGGCGGAGCTTGATGAGCGCCTGACGCTCCCACGTCCGCCCCATGATGTCGTAATAGCTTCGAGTGTCGGCCAGACTCCGCACCAGAGGACCGGTTTTGCCTTCGGGTCTCAGGCGTAAATCGACTCGATAGGCGAATCCGCGATCGGTATGAGCAGAGAGCAAACGCACGAACTCGGTGATGATCCGTGCGAAGCATTCGTTATTGGAAATGGCCGTCACGCGTTTCCCGGTGGTTTCACCATCTTCATCGTAAACGAACATAAGGTCGAGATCGGACGAATAATTCAGTTCGTCGCCGCCCAGCTTTCCGAACGCCAGCGCTGCCAGCCGTGCGTGTTTCCCGCCTGTGGACGGCGTCCCGACTTTGCGAGTCACGCTACGATAAGCGGTATTCAAGCCGACATGGACCGACGCATCGGCCACGCGCGCCAGATCGCGCGTGATTTCCTCCAGAGGACGATCACGAATGACATCGTTGATCCCGACACGAAGGACCTGTAGTTGCCGGAACTTGCGGAACGCCCGCAGAACGCCGGTATCATCCGTCGCAGAATCAACCATCGACTGGAGTTCCTGAACCAGTTCGGCGGTTGACGGATTTCGCACGGCGGGGCTGAGGACGTTTTCGAGTGCTTCGGGATAAAGGACCAGCGTATCGGCGAACAGCTGGGACGTGGCGAGAAGTTGAAGGAGGTTCTCGAGGCCGCTTTCACGAGGGTTGAGCAGGGCAGGCCAGTTCGGAGCAAAGTGCGGTTGTGCGATCAGTCGCTCGAAGTTGTTGACGGCCATCGCCGGATCGGCCGTCCGCGGCAGAAGCAGCGCCAGCCGCGGCGCGAGCGAATTCATCACCGCCGAAGGCACAGGAGGAACCGATTGATTGATCAGCAAAAACCCTCCCCTGGGATCTCCCGCTTCCGCTGTCGCCGACGGGTAGGAACCGCCGACTCGGCTATCTTACGGCAGGCGATACAGCAAGGGAAGACAATGGGGTGGTGAGCAGGGTCTGGCAGACCGACCGCCGCGATTGCCAGTGGATCTACCGCTTGCATTCCATGGGCCTCTTGCCCCCGTGTTCGAACCCGACGACGCCACCCAAACGCTCCGCGACTTCGTCCGCCTCCGCGCCAACCTCGTCCGCCTCTCCGCCCAGCACATCCAGCGAACTCGGCTGCGACTTCACCAAGTGGCCGACGGTCAAGCACTTCACCAGTTGGCTGGGTCTGTGCCCGAACTTCAAGCAGACGGGCGGCAAGCTGAAAAGCAGCGCCACCCGCAAGGGGAAGAACCGGGCGGCGCATGCGTTGCGGTTGGCGGCGTGGGGCTTGATGCGGAGCAAGTCGGGGCTGGGTGCGTACCTGCGGCGGCAGCGCTCACGCCTGGGCGCCCCGAAGGCGATCACGGCGACGGCCCACAAGCTGGCCCGCATTGTCTACACGGTGATGCGGCACGGCTGGGAGTACGTGAAGAAGACCGAGCCCGACTTCCACATCTGGCGGAAGCAGGTGGCGTTCGATGCGAAGAAGTTCCTGGCCTCGTGAGTGACAATCGATTGTCACCGAGCGCGGGAGCAAGAAAAACCAAGAGCTGGCGAGGGAAAAGAATGAGATAGCACAATGCGTGAAACACCGGCCGGCGAGGGGAGCTACCTGTCGATTCCCCTGCGAACGCCTGGCGGGATCGGCCACCCTGCGGGGGGTCGAGCCATCGTTTTGAGGAACTGAGCCGGCGGAACGGAGAGGTTCGAGCGATCCGCGGGAAGCTCCGCTGACAGGATCGCGCATCCTCTGTGCTGCGTCGCTCGCCGGTGGAGTGACAGTTGGTTGTCACTGACGTGATGGCTGACCGACCCCGTAGAGCTGTTTGGCACCGCCTCGGCTGTGACAGTCCGTTGTCACTGTCGGGAAAAGGCGAGATGCTGGCGAAAGAACCATCCCGGTGCGGCCAGGTGATCCCAGGAGGGATCCCTGTGGTGAACGAATGCGAGCAGACTGGGCTTCACAGTGCTTCAGGACGGGCGTTCAGCCCGACCCAGAATCTTCGTTTTTATTCAAGTCGGTTGGCCATGAGAGCTGTTCGGCGTGCCTTCGCTGCCGCAGCCTACCTG
>JBGSJI010000097.1:0-28770 GCA_041742055.1 Limnoglobus sp.
GTGGAGCGAATCGGGTTCGGACGCCCTGTGCCATGTGCGGGCATTGTATCGCAGCGAATCCGACCAGTGGAACGCCTTCTGGCAACGCTCCCTGGCCGCGTGAAACAGATGTCTACCAACAAAAGAGACGCTTACCCGAAACGGAAGTGAGCGCCGACGGGGCGTGACACAAGTTGAATGTTTGGCGTATGATAATGATATGGCTGGGGAGGAAGACGTATGGCGACACCGATCGAGCAGTTGGAAGCGATGAAGAGCTTGCCCGAAAACTGGGACGGGTACGGGGCCGCCGTGCCAATACCGGAAGCGATCGAGTTGGCTAAGGACTTCGTTCAGCTCCTTTCGAAGCTCCAAAGCCGAGCTTTTTCTTCTGATATCTTCGTGACCCCTGGGCGAGACGGCGGAGCGCTCGTCGAGTGGTCGGACTCCGAATCGGAACACGAACTTGAGATCAACGCAGACGGCACATTGGGGTTTTTGCACATCGACAAACTGACCGGAGTGATGAAGAGCGAAAAATTCTCTTCCGGTCGTTTTGCGATTCCTCCCGGGCTTCTATCGACCGTTGGGCAATTCGCAATCCGTTGATACCGATCGTTGCCGCAATCCTCATTGACATGATCGATTTCCTTTTTTGACGGACCTTATCGTTAGAAGACTTCAGAAGAGTTCGAAATGCCGCCTCCGTCAGAAATTCTGAATGAAGAGATCATTTACCGTCATATTCCCGGCGGCACGACATGGCAGGCACCTGGTCCAAGAATCACGAGCAAGAATTTCACACTTCGCATGGATCGGAACGAGACAGGTATTTCCGTCAGTCGGGCGTCGTTCACGTCCGCCGAGAGTTTGATGTCTCGGATTGGCCAGCCCGCCGCTGGTTCCCGAATCGCAGCGGCCAAGGTCGAGGATATTCGTAGTTTGGGATTGGAAGTCGTTTCGGTTCCTATCGACGACGATCCTGGTCATGCCGAAATCCGCTCGGGATCGACGGACATCAACGATCAAGTCATTCGAAAGCAACTCGCTGGACTTTTTGAATTTGTGTCGATTGAATGAATGCAAATGAAACTCAAAACGCCCAGCGATCCCGCCGGGCGTTTCGCGTTTCTTATCACCACCAACTCAGATCTTCAGCACGCCGGTGCTGTCGCCGAAGCGCGTGATCGGGGCGTTCATCCGCTCGAAGAGGGCGAGGTACAGGTTCATGAGCGGGGTTTCGCGAGCGGCCTTGATGTGCCGGCCGCCTTCGATCGTTCCGCCGCCGTTGCCCAAAAGCAGGATCGGCAGTTCGTCGTGATTGTGGCGGTCGCCATCGCCGATGCCGCTGCCGTACACGAGCATGATGTTGTCGAGCAGCGTGGTGCCGTTCGCTTCCTTCACCTTCGAAAGCCGGTCAACCAGATAAGCGAACTGCTCCATGTGGTGCTGGTTGATCTTCTTGAGCTTGGCGAGTTTCTCTTTATTGCGGCCGTGGTGCGAAAGCTCGTGGTGGCCTTCGGACACGCCGATGGTCTTGTACGGCCGGTTGCTGCCGTCGTTGGCGATGGGCAGCGTGGCGATCCGCGTGAGATCGGTCTGGAACGCAAGCACCATCAGGTCGGACATGAGGCGGACATGATCCTTGAACTCGGACGGCACGCCATCGGGCGTTTTCATGTTCGGCTTCGGGACCGGCTTGCGCTCCGCGTTCATCTTGCGGATCTTGTCGATGCGGTCTTCGACTTCGCGAACGGCCGTCAGGTATTCATCCAGTTTGTGCTGATCGCCCTGGCCGAGCGTTTTGGTCAGGCTCTTCGCATCGTCCATGACGAAGTCGAGAACCGATTTGTTGTAGAGATCGCGCTTGGCCCGCGTCGCGGCGACTTCCTTCGGATCGTTGCCTCCGAAGAGCCGTTCGAACACCGCCTTCGGATCGGTTTCCTTGGCGTTGGGGGTGGATTCGCCGCGCCAGGAGAGGTTGGACGAATACGCACAGCTGTAACCGGAGTCGCAGTTGCCGGCCTGCTGTCCGCGTTCGATGCCGAGTTCGAGCGAAGGGAAGCGCGTTTGATCGCCGATGACGTTGGCGACGTGCTGGTCGGCGGAGATGCCGATGCGGATGTCCGCCCCGTGGGTCTTGCGCGGCTGGCGGCCGGTGAGGAACGTGGACATCGCGCGGGCGTGGTCGCCGGGTCCGTCGCCGTTCGCACGCGCTTTGTCGAGCGTCATGTTCGAGAGCACGTTGAGCGATTGCTTGAACGGTTCGAGCGGTTTGAGAATGTCGGGCAGTTCGCCGAGTTTGCCCTCCGTCTTCGGGAACCAGTCCGGCACCACCACGCCGTTGGGCACGTAAACGAATGCCAGACGACGCGGCGGAGTCACGGCGGTGGCTACGGGTGCGGCCGCGCGGGCCAAGCCCTCAAGCCACGGCAGCGCAATCGCCGTTCCCACGCCCTTGAGCATCGTACGTCGAGTAATGGCACCCATATCATTCGCTCCGTTTGCCGCGTCTCTTCTGAAACGCGTCGGTTTCGACAATAGCTAATACCAGCGAGGAGAAGCGATCTTCCCCATCTTTGAGTTTTTTCACCAGATCATCGAGAACGCATTTGTCGTAATATTCTAGCCCACGCCCCAGGGCAAATGTTAACAGTTTTTCCGCCAGACACTTACGGAAAAGATCCGATTTGCTCAGCAGCACTTTCCGCAGTTCCGCCGGGCCGTCAAATTTCGCCCCGTCCGGCAAAACTCCGCTTGCGTCAATTTTGATTCCTTCATCCATGTCCCGCCATTTACCGATTCCGTCGAAGTTCTCAAGCCCAAACCCGAGCGGGTCGAGTTTCTCGTGGCAGCCGGCGCAGCTCGGATTCGCACGGTGCTGCTCCATCCGCTGGCGAAGCGTACCCTTGAGAACCGTCTTTTCCAGTTCCGGGACATCGGGCGCGGGCGGAGGCGCGGTCAGCCCGAGAATGTTTTCGTAGACCCACTTACCTCGTTTGACGGGCGAGGTCCGGGTCGGGTTCGATGTCACCAGCAGAATGCTCGATTGCGTGACCAGTCCGCCGCGCTTCGCATCCGGCAGCGTGACCTTGCGGAATTCCGGACCGCGGATCCCCGGCACGCTGTAGTGCCACGAAAGCCGATCATTCAGGAACGTGTAGTTCGCATCCAGAAACTCGAGGACGCTGCGGTCTTCCTTCACGATGTACTCGAAGAACAGTTCCGTCTCGCGGACGATCGAGCGCCGCAGCGATTCGTCCCAGGTGCGGAACGTGCCTTTATCCGGCGAGAGCGTTTGGATGTTCCGCAGCATCAGCCACTGCCCGGCGAAATTCTCCGTCAGCGCCGACGCCTTCGGATCGCGAAGCATCCGCTTCACCTGTTCCGCCAGCACACCCGGCTTGCGGAGTGCGCCCGTGTCCGCCAGCTTCGAAAGTTCCGCATCCGGCATCGTTGACCAAAGGAAGTACGAGAGCCGCGTCGCCAGTTCGTGATCCGTGATCAGCTTCGCTTCATCCGGTTTCTTGGGATCTTCCTCGATCCGGAAGAGGAAGTGCGGAGAAACGAGAATCGCCTTCAAGGGTAGCTTGATCGCCTGATCGAACGGATCGCCCTGCGCGTCCGCCAGTGAATACAGCTTCATCAAACGATCCAGTTCGCCGTCCTTGAGCGGCCGTCGGAAGGCCCGGCGTGCGAAGTTCGCCAGCGAGGTCTTCGCAGCGCTCATTTTGTCCGAATCATCCTTGGGGATTGCGGTCAGAATCAGCTTGGTCGAATCGGAGAGCGGTTTCGACGCTCCGCCGACCGGGCCTTCGATCTCGATCGTTTCAATCCCCAGCGTGCGGCGCTGATTTTTTTCTTTATCCGTGAACGCATTCGCAAACGCCACCGCGATCCGCTGATCGCCCGTCTTCACCCGCGTCGTCACTTCATAGGTCCGCGGGCGGGACTTCTCCGCATCCACCTCGAAGGTCTTCACATCTTTCCCATCGAGCCGGATGATCGCCTTGGGCTGATCGGTGCCCACCTTTAAGCCCCACGCACGAATGCGAAGCGTGTACTCGCCGTCGGCGGGGAAGTGGAACCGCTCGAGGAATCCAGAGCCTTCTTCTGTGAATTCGATCCGGCGCACCTCGCGGCCGCGAGCATCGGTTTCTCGAATCTTGGCACTCCGCGGAATCGTCTGAATCTGCTGCGGGCGGAACGTCTGACGGCTCGACTTGATCCCGCCCATCGGCGTAATCGCCTGATTGAGGATCGAGTCCGCCGCCGCCATGTACTTTTCAATCAGGATCGGCTGAACCGAAAGCACATCGCCGATATTGTCAAAGCCGTAACCCACATCATCCGATGGGAAGCTCTCCGCCGGTTTGAAATCGACTCCGCACAGATCGCGGATCGTATTGTTGTACTCGGCTCGGTTGAGCCGGCGGATCGTCACGCGGCCCGGATTCTTCGGCCCGGCGCAATCCACTTTCGTCAGTGATTGCTCCACCCAATCCAGGAAAAACGTCTTCTCTTCTTTGGGCGGTTGTTGATTCTTGCGCTTCGGCATTTCGCCGGTCGCCACCAGCTTGTGGATCAGTTCCCACATCTTGCGGTCTTTGCGGGCGTGGGCGGCACTCTGATACTGATCGAGCGATACACCGCCCGCCTGCTTATCCGCGTTGTGACAGCTGTTGCAATGTGTCTTGAGGAACGGAATGATTTTTGTCTCAAAGTCCTTGTCCGAATACGTTGCCGGTTCCGCCGCCAGCGTCTTGCGCGGCGCAGGGTTGCCAACGACCGCAAACGTCAGCACGATCAGGACCAGGATCAGAATGGGAAAACGAAATCGCACAATCATTGAATACCACGTTCGAAGTTTCGATACGCCCCCGCTGGGTAGGTTGAACGCGGAGGTGCGAAGATTTAGTTCGTACCGATGATCTTAGCTTAACCGAATTGGTTCCGTCAGACAATAATAATCAGAACGCTCACCAGATTCTCATGAGACGAAAAAGCCCCGCAGCGGGCCGCTTCCTGCCCCGCTGCGGGTTCGCTCAGCAGGGCTGTCCCTCCCCACTGATTGATTCCAGAGTGTTCGATCCCGATTTACGCCGCCAGATCGTGGCGATCGTGCTTGGAGAGCCACTCGATCGGTCGCGGATCACCGGCGTAGCTCGCATCCATCGGGTGCCAGAGCGCCTGCTTCATCCGGGCCCGCTGGGCGAGGACTTCCAGCTTTTCCGGGGTTCCTGGCGGAACGGTGGTCGGGATCGTTGGCATGGGTGCATTCCCCGTGAAGTTCCCCTCGCCGCGACGGGCGAATTTGCTCGTACTCGGGAACCGATCCTTCACACCCGGCGTGTAATAGCAGGTCCAGCACAGCCCCCGCGGACGGTTCACCTTGGCTCGGCCGCAGTTCCGGCAGGACTTCGTTGCAACTGTTGTGATGGCTTGGCATTCCATGTGAAGATCTCCCAGAGTGATGATTGCGGATTTCAGATTTCAGATTTCAGATTTCGGTTTTTTCTTTGCTGTTAGCTGTTAGCTGCTAGCTGTCAGCTGCTAGCTTTTAGCTGTCAGCTGTTAGCTGCTAGCTCACTTCAGATCGCCGCCGTCTTGACCGACTTCGACGGCTTCGACTTGCTGGCGGGCAGTTCCACGGGCACGCGTGTGGCGAGCGTTTTCTCGACTTCGTGCAGCAGGGCGATCCGCATCTGCTCGCGGGGCGTATCGTCGAACCAGTTGAGGAAGTGCCGGCAGGCGGCGGGTTCGCCCAGGCGTTGATCCGCCTCGAAGCAGCATTTGGCGAAGTATTCCTCGACTTGCCCGACCGTTTCCAGCTCCTCACCCTGCCAGCCGCAGAAGCCGAGGGCGCAGGCTCCTTCGCAGGGCCAGTCTTGCACGGAAAGCAGGGGAGGAGGGGTGGTGGTGGAGCCTTGGGTGAGTCGTGCATCGTCGCCCCGGAGCGCATCGCGCAGGGCGATGAGACCTGCGGCGGAGAGTGCGGGAGCGAAGCCGTTCTGCCAGACATTGCGCCAGAGTTCCATGGGTCGCCTCCTGAAGGTGTCGCCAAGTGGGGGAGTCGCGGGTGGTGCGGTCCTCGCGGTGAGTCGCGAACTCCTCATTGCTGTCGTCTGTATTAACTATACGTCCGTTCAGTAACGTGTGCAACAGGATCAAGGCGCAAAACGGCCATTTTTGCCAAAATTCTGGCAGATTTCGGGGTTCGGAAGTGGCTAACTAGACATTGCTAGACATGGAAAGGCTTTGCACTTAAACGGGAGTAGACACGACTTTTGTCTCAAAACTCGATTACCGGTCTCAAAAAGCTAGATTAGTAGACGATGGAATTTACTTGACAAGGGGGAAGCCCACTCGGACTCTGAAGAGACTGGTCGAGTGTCGCGCGCCCGTCGACTCGCGATTCTTCGACTTAGAGGTTGGGCTCATGCCGCGAATTCCCGAATTCTTGCTAGAGTGCGTGGCGTATTTCTACCCAACTGAAGCGTCCGCGCGAGATGGCGATGGCATTGGTGCGTCCGGTTTTTTGGTCGGCATCCCATCTGAGACGGTGCCGTCGTCTTGGCACGCTTACGCTGTCACGAATCGGCATGTGATAAACGCAATTAATGGAGACAAAGCACACGTCCGGGTTGCGGGTAGAACCGGCGACGTTAAAATTCATCCGATTCAGAAATCACGATGGATATTTCACCCGGACGGGGACGACATTGCCGTTCACTCGATGGGCTTAATCCACGCGCCTCATCCATTCAGGCTCATGCCGGCAAACACTTTGCTCAACCAAGACGCGGTCAGAAGGTTCAGCATTGGCCCCGGCGATGAAACGGTCATGTTGGGGAGGTTCAGGGAAATTGACGGACGAACAAAGCACACGCCTTCAGTTCGCTTCGGTAATATTTCGATGATGCCGCACGAGCCAATTTTTCATTACCATGCCAGCCAAAAGCTCTTTATCGTCGAGGCAAGATCAATTGCTGGATACAGTGGCTCGCCTGTCCTTGTGACTATCGCCTGGGATAGTTGGAGAACCGACCTTAACGGCCACGAAGGAATTGCCGGAGAGTTGTACGGCGGGGCCCCAGTGTTCACTTTAGGAGTGGACTGCGGGCACGTTTTTACGGAAAGAAAGGTGCTTAACGAAGATGGGTCGCCATCGGGTCTTCGTGTACATGACAATACTGGCATGATGCTCGTGGTGCCAGCGTGGCGATTGACCGACATCCTCCAGTCCGACGACTTTCGGCGTCAGCGTTCGGACCTCGATAAGGCCCTACGGCCACCGGAACCCGCTGGCGGCACCAAAACAGATTGAAGCGATCCAGACCGCCACAAGATGTACGCGATGGGGATCGTTGTCGAGTTCGGTGGCGATAAGGCCGAATCATAGCCGATGTGGATAAACCACGTATCTACAGATTTCCTGGGGCGTAGCGGATTGGCTACTTCTTCACGATGCCAAGACACGCAAGCAGCGTGCAGATGAGTGTTAGGATTACGCCGCCAACAACTTGAATAATGAATCCGATAGCGGTCTTCTTGCGGTCTACCGTGGCGTTGAACTGGCGATCCTTGTCTTTCTCCTCTCGATTGAACGCCCGATCTTTCTCCTTCTCCGTCGCAACGTGTTCGCGATCCCTCGCCCGCTGCTCATCGTCGTGCTTTTTCGCCTCTTCGGACAAAATCATTTCTTTCATCTGCATCGGCGATTTTCCGGGGACGTATTGGCAGAACTGGTCGCACGCTCTCGGCTCGTCAATGACGCCTTTGAACAACCTAGCCCTGTCGTTCTCGCCATGCGGCGGATTGAAAGTCACAGCTTTGCGGTATGCCTCGTCGATAGGTATGGCTTCAACAAAGCAATACGGCCTTGTCTCGAAATCGGTGTTCGGTCGATGTCCGGTCTCGCGTGTTACCGGTGGCGTCTCGCGACACGGTTTTGAATTACCCTCGTCGCTTTTGCGTATCGACAGAAAACCGCAATCAGCACAACGGATGTTAGCGCCCATCTTTCATCCTTAGACCGGCCAACTGGGAGCAAACGCGGGGAAGGATCCAAACCGAGCCGACTCCCAGCCTTCAGCGGGTAGCTACTCCTACCTTCCAGCTACTGTTATTGTATCAGTGTTCCACAGCATTGATTCGCGGGATCATCCGTCGGAAAGTATTATTGCCCCAAAACTCTACCGCCTGCCTAAAAGTGTAGCGAGTAGCGTCGTTGCGAGGCAAAGCTACAGCAGGGCGGGCCGCAACTGCAACGGCGCTAGACGGGTACGGGAGAGGGGTGGAGGGGAAGTACTGATGAAATATTCGGCCGGTACTTCTTCGCTGCAGTGATTTTCGGAATCCGAATGGAAGTGGTTTTTCTTCGGTATTTTGGCAGATCAAATGGCAAAATTCTGCTTGTGGTATAAACCACTGCAAAAGAATTCGCACTCAACAAGAAAAATAGGAACTTTGATGTAAAAAAAATCTGTCAGGCTTGAACTGATATTCGGATTATTCTATCTGACTTGAGTCGGTAAATTCGACACGGCTACCCGTCCAATGCACGACATATGCGGTGATACTGAGTCACCTAGAAAAAACAAGTCCAAGAGTTGCAGCTCTTGGACTTGTGATCCGGGGCAGATATTTAGGGCCACCCTGGAGTAGGAGTAGTGGTTACTACTATTCTCAAGGATAGTGTCAACTCCTGCGCGTTTCAAGTCGCCCACATTATTCCATTTCAGGAATTCTGAATTGGGGATCGTGAAAGTACGAAGAGAGCCTTCCTTCGGATGGCCTCGCGTCCCGAGCATGCTTCGTCGCAAGTTAAAAGCGAGCGGCAGTAAAGCACGCAGGCGGAAAGTTGTCAAGCGCGACAGGCACTTGTGCCAAAATCAGCGAAGATTCATTCGCCGATGAAAACCCAGCCCCTGCCAACATTGGCAGGGGTTATTTATTTCCTCTCCCTATGCCGCACCCGAGTCACCGGAATCCCCGGACTTAACAGGTCTCAATGAGCCGGACCAGTACGATCAGGTGGCAGCCGGTTGGGACCCTTCGCGCGCTTTATGGATCTGTCAAAATAGGACTCCGCCAAGTGCATGTGCAGCGCGTAGCGGAGTCTTCGTGAGTCTTTCATGGTTGTCGAGTCATACTGAACATCATTTCATAAGACGTGCGAAATTGACGTAAGTGCTTGCGCGGCATAGGCGCTTCCGAAATTTGGGAACGGTTCCACGGTAGGGTGTGGCAGTGTCGGTGGAAAGACGAGGAGTTGTATGACCTTGCGAGAATCACGATAAGCCTTGCGAGACGGCAAGAGTGCGCCCGGTGTTCCTTACGGGTATCGATCCTAAAATGATCCCCTATGAATGAATCAACCCCCGATCCGAAGGCGGAAGGCTCCGCCTCGGATGACTCGACGAACGTTACGCCGAAACTTCCGCGGCCGCCGGTCGAGCGGCTCCTTTCGCCGGCCCGTCAGTTTATGCAGATTGAGTCTGCGAGCGGCATTATCCTGCTGGCGGTGACGGTGATTGCGCTTGTTCTGGCGAACACGGCAGCGGCCGATTGGTACAAATCGGTCTGGAAAACGCCGGTGCTTTTGGAGATCGGTTCGCTGGTGATCAAGGGCGATCTGGGCCACCTGATCGTGAACGACGGCCTGATGGTGATTTTCTTTTTTGTGGTCGGCCTGGAAATCAAACGCGAGATCATCATGGGCGAGCTGCGGGAATTCCGCAAGGCGATGCTGCCCGTGGTTGCTGCCGTGGGCGGGATGGTGGTGCCGGCGCTGATTTATGCGGCGATGCAGATGGGGCAGCCGGGGCTGCGTGGCTGGGCGATTCCGATGGCGACGGATATCGCGTTCGTGGTTGGCTTTCTGGCGTTGTTCGGACCGCGGATTCCGTTCTCGCTCAAGATTATGTTGCTGACGCTTGCGATCGCGGACGATCTGGGGGCGGTGTTGGTGATTGCGGTGGTGTACACGGATACGCTGGCGTGGGATTGGATCGGCATCGCAGCGCTGGGTTTTGGAATCGTGCTGATGATGAATGCGATCGGCGTGCGGGCGGTGAGTGTTTACTTTGTGGTGGGGATCGGGATCTGGCTGGCGATTTACAAGTCTGGGGTTCATGCGACGGTTGCGGGTGTTTTGCTGGGCCTGATCACGCCGGCGCGAGCATGGATCGGCGATGAAACGCTCTTGAAAATGCTGACATCGCTTCGCTCCAGCGTCGAGAAGTCGAATACGGATGTTCAATCGGTGCAGAAGGATCTTCGCCAGTTCCAATTCGTGGCCCGTGAAGTGGTTTCGCCGTTGCAACGGCTGGAGAACATGCTTCATCCGTGGATGGCGTTCGGGATCATGCCCTTGTTTGCGCTGGCGAATGCGGGGGTGAAGTTGGACGTGGGACAGCTCGCGAATCCCGTCGCGATTGCTGTCGCGATGGGACTGGCGTTGGGTAAGCCGATTGGCATTCTGCTCGCCTGCTGGTTGGCGGTGCGTTATCGCTTGTCGGATCTGCCGGCAGGAGTTTCGTGGCCGATGATGGCGGGTGCGGCGTGTCTGGGCGGGATTGGGTTCACGATGTCGCTGTTTATCAACAGCCTGGCGTTTACGGGAGCGGAATTCCAGAGTTCGCTCGTTGCGGGCAAGATCGGCACGATGACCGGCTCGCTGATCAGTGCAATTCTGGCCACGATTATTTTTCTTGTGGTGTTGTGGCGGAAGAAGCGGGTCAAGTCTTCGGATATGAATTGAAGGTCTTGTGTCGGATTCGGAATTCGACTTCCTCGGGTTCCCAGTGTTGGGCGATCTCGTGCCAGCGTGCGCCCGATTCGATGAGCAGGCGCTCGCGATCACTTCCAAACAGGAGATCGATGGCTGGGATGTGATCCACGAATTCGTAGCGTTCGGTTCGCCAGCGGAAGCGCTCGGCCAACAGATCGCGGAAGGCAATGAGAACGGCGAGGCCCGTGCGCACCGGCTGGAAGCCGGAACCGATGGGATGCACGAATACGCCACCGCAGTTCGCACCCGCATGCTTTTGAAACGTCGGCCGATACGTCACGGGCAGGAAATCGACATCCGGCAAACCATCCGCGTTCAATCGATTCGCCAACTGTTGCGCATCCACGCCGGGGAATCCGACATATTCGAACGGCCGCGTCGTGCCGCGCCCTTCGCTCAGATTCGTCCCCTCGATCAGGCACATCCCCGGATAAACGAGCGCCGTCTTCGGTGTTGGCATGTTCGGCGAAGGGGGCAGAATCCAATCGGCCGCTCCGCGAACCGCATCGATCACGAAGAGGTTGACATCGGGAACCCGTTCAGCTTTGTAGAGCCGTGCGAGTTGTCCGATCGTCAGTCCGTGGCGGATCGCGATCGGATGCACGCCGACGAAACTTTCGAAGCCGCGCTGAATCGTCGGTCCTTCAAAGTCATCGCCGATCGGATTCGGTCGATCGAGCACCATCACCGGCAGGCCAACAGCAGCGCTGGCTTCCAGGCAGAAGAGCATTGTCGCCTGAAAGGTGTAGTAGCGGCTGCCGGCATCCACGAGATCAATCACCAGCAGATCCAGACCGCGAAGCATCTCCGGCGTGGGCTTCAGACTCTCGAACGTCTCGCCATAGAGCGAGTGAATCGGAATCGCCGTAGCGGAGCTAGCCACGGGAATCAGGTCCTGTGCTTCGCCGAGCAGGCCGTGCTCCGGACCAAACAGCGCAACGAGATTCGTGTGCCGGGCAAAGAGTTCAACAGCAGAACGGCGTTGCGAAGACAGCGCCGCCGGATGCGTGACCAAGCCGATGCGCTGGTGCTGCACGGGCGCGAAGTTCAGTTCTACGAGTCGATCGAGGCCCGTTTTCGTCACCGGCTCGCGGCTCCTTTTACATGCGCATCGAACCACGCCACCTGCTCCGCCAGCACATGCTCGATCGATTCGATCGCCGCATAGCCATGCGACTCATGAGGCAGCATCACAAGGCGAGCCGTACCGTTGTTCCCGCGGATCGCCTGATACAACCGCTCGCTCTGAATCGGGAACGTCCCACTGTTGTTGTCCGCCTCGCCATGAATAAGCAGGATTGGTTCGTTGATCTTCGTGGAGTTGTGGAACGGCGACATCGTCGCATAAATGTGCGGCGCTTCCCAAAACGTCCGGCGTTCGTTCTGGAAGCCGAAGGGCGTGAGTGTCCGGTTGTACGCCCCGCTGCGGGCGATGCCGGCACGGAACAGATCGCTGTGCGCCAGAAGATTCGCCGTCATGAATGCGCCGTAACTGTGCCCACCTACTCCGATCCGGTCGCGATCCACCGGTCCCATCTCCACCGCCTTGTCAATCGCCGCTTTCGCACTCCCGACCAACTGCTCCACGAACGTATCGTTCGCCTTCTCCGGCGCACCCACGATTGGCACGCTCACATCATCCATCACCACATACCCAAGCAGCAGAAAATAGAGGTGCGAGTAACCGGAAATTGTTGTGAAGCGGTTCGTGCTCCCGCTCACCTGCCCCGCCGTATCGGCTGAATTGAACTCCCGCGGATACGCCCAGAACACCGTCGGCCGCCGCTCGCCGTCCTTGTAATCCGGCGGCAAATACAACGTGAACGAAACCGTCACGCCGTCCGGCCTCTTCGTTGTCACCAGTTGCTTTTTGATTTTTCGCAACAACGGTACCGGATCGACGAACGTTGTGATCGCCGTCTCCTTCCCGCCTTTGCGATAAAAGTAATTGCCCGGATCCGTCGGTGATTCCCGGCGAATCAGCAACTCGCTCCCGTCATCGTTCAACGGCGTGGCGGATTCGTACGTTTCATCACCACACAGGAAAAGTCGCTCACTTTTCTTCGTCAACAGCGAGAAGCGATCCAGAAACGGTCGATCGCCCTTCGGTGTCGCTCCGCTGCTGGAGAGGAAGAGCGAATCGTTCACCACCCATAGCGCCGTCCGGCCGTTCTCCATTCGTTTGGTCAATGGCGTGCCGGGATCGTTGTACCGGTCCTGAATCGAGCGATCGAAGATCACCTCTGGTTCCGCATCGAGGGCGGAGAGTTTCCGCAGCATCGTGCGCGTCCAGCGGCGGTCGCGATCGTAATCGCTCACGAGGATGCGATCCCCGTCCGGAAAGTGCGACATCCCACTGTAACGATGTTCAACCTTGAACAGCGCCTTCGCATCGCCCGTGAACGGTACCGTCAACCGAAACACCTGATCCCGGTGCGGAACCTTCGTCTTCGGATCGCCGCCATCCAGCGCCTCCACCCACATCAAGGCCGCATCCGCTGTCGGCTGCCAGCTCACGCTCCGCCGTCCCGTCGGTACGCCCTCAATCGGCACCTTGTCCTGCAATGGCAAATCCGCGATCGCCGTCACGACTTCGTGTTTGTTGTTCCAGACTTCCACCACCTTCGGGAATGACGAGGCCGGGTAGAGATACGAAAACGGCCGCTTGATCCGGGTCACGAGTAAGTACTTGCCGTCCGGTGAAACGGAATCGGACGAAATGACCGCCGGCGTTCCGCATCGGACGAGGCCTTTCGTCTTCGCATCCACAATCGCCAGTTGCGAGGTGGCATAGTACTCGAAGAGATCTTCATCGTGGCTGTTCTGCAGCATGTCCTGATAGGTCCGCACCGGGCCGGCCTTGCCCGCCGTCTCCTGAATCGTCGGCCCTTTCGGTGCCGCCGGCGCACTCGGAGGTTGCCCTCGATTCTCCGGCACTGCCCGCACCAGCAACCCCTCGGAATTCGGCAACCATTGAATCGGATCGCCCAGCACGCCGTTCAATTTCAGGCCGGGCACTCTGTGAAGTTTCGCGTCCGCAAGTTCGCCGATCCATAACTCCAGCGCATCGTCGGTCACAACCGTCATCGCGAAGCGCTTGCCGTCCGGCGACCAGTCCGGATAGCCCGGCTTCCCCTTTGGCAGTTCCACCGGCCGCGGATGTCCGCCTTGCACCGGCATGAAGGTCAGACCGGTCACGTTCACGCTGCGGGCGGGTCCGTTGGTCGCCGGATTGATTCGGTACCCCGCTAATCGCAATTGAGGCTTGGCCAGCTCGGCGATATCCGGATAACGAGCCGTTTGAATGAGCGCCAGCGTATCCCGCGTCGGGTTCAGGCTCACATTCGGCGGCAGTTCCGCATGCAGCACATCGAGGATCGCCTGCGGAGGTTTCTGATAGGTCGCTTGTCCGGTTGCCGTGTCCGCCAGCGCGAACAAAGCCATCGCCACCGCCGCCGTCTGCGTGTGCGTCATGTCGTCGTCTCCGGTCATGGATGATTCCGTTGCTTCCGGGAAATCAGATGAATCTATGATAGGATCGCGTACGGATATTACTTCGCCGGGCGCGGCGGAGGTGCGATCTCGAGTGGATAGAGTTTTCGTTCGGTCCGCCATTTGGCAGATTCGTCGGAACGTGCCTGACGGTCGTAATGAAGGATCAAAAGTTCAATTGCGAAGGTGAGATTGTTTCGCCCGTTTTCAGGCAGCTCAGACTGTTTGGCTTTTAGCCCTTCGTAACCCTTGACGAGCAGCGTCTCGGCTTCGTCGTATTCTCCCATTCCAGAAAGTGCGCCGCCGAGAAGCGATCGTGCGTTTGAAGTCCACCACCGATCTTCACCGAGTTTCTCCCGGATCGCCAGACACTCACGCAGCAAAGTGGCTGCATCGCGGTATTGTCGCAATTCGAGCAGTTTTTTTCCTTGGATTACCAGTTCGTTCCCGAGTTCCGTGCTACCCGGAGCGAACGTCGTCCGCAACTCCTCGGTACGTTCCCGGCACAACGTTGCGATCTTGTCCGGGCGATCGATTGCTCGGTAAGCTTCTTCAAGCGAAGAATGCGAAAAGTTTCGATAGTTCGCGAGACTCTTGTGTTTGCGGCGGATCCGTTCCGCCGATTCCAGGTGACGAACTGCTTCTCCAGTTTGTCCGGCCCGGAGATAGTCGTTCCCCATATGTATGAGAAGGCCACAACTGTCCGCTACGCCTGTATTCGGATGTCGAAGAAGTTCCTGAAAAATCGTGATCGACTTTCCATAACTCCCTCGGCTGGAGTGTACATGTGCGAGCCGGCGTTTCGCATCCCGTGTTTTCCAGTTGTCGGGACCGAGCACCTTCTTCTTTCGAGCCACGTTGTCCAGCAGCACGAGTTCCGCAAGTTCGTATTTGCTCTGATCCGTATAACACTGTTCCAAATCGATGGAGGCGAATTCGGTGATGGGATGACCGTCTCCGAGTTTTGTGATCGCGGTGTCGAGTGTTGTCCGAAACACTTGCTCCGCTTCGGAGAATCGCTTGTTATCCTTGTAGCAGCGGCCGAGATCCAGCCAGCGATCGAGTGCGTCGTCGGAATCTTTTCCGAAGTAGCGTTCGCTCAGGGCGATGCTGCGGTTGTGATACGTGATCTGATCGTCCACATTCTTTTGAGATTGCCCGATCAGGATAAGATGGCGGCACGATTGCATGGCGAAGACAACGCCGATCCCGGTATCGTTTTCGAATCCCTTGAGAGTCCGGATGTAAAGGGGTTTCGCGTCGTCTTCCCGATTATGGCTGACATAGAATCCCGCCAGCGCGTTGACCGCGTTCAGCGTTGTAACGTGTTCCGCGCCAAGATCTTCCTCGTAGAGTTTGAGAGACCGCTTCAACTGCGTTTCGGCTTCTGCCACGGCACCGATCTTGTCGTACATCATGCCGATGGTGTTGCGGATCTCGGCTTCGATTGTGGGTTTGCCATCAAAAAGATCGTCGAGCCGCTTCACGGCAAAGTCCAGATTCCGCCGCGTCGCGCTCCGGTGTTTCTCGATCTCGTCCGGAGTCGCTGTCTTCTTCGGTTCTGTACCAATCAGGACATCGCAAACGAAATCCTTGACAGCAATGGCCGTAGCCGCCTGTTCCTTCGCCTCTCGCTTCTGATTGTCCGCCTCGGTGCGGGCCGCTCGCTCCTTCGCCTCGCGTTCGGTGGCGAGTGCTTCGGCCTCTCTCGCCTGAGATTCGGACAACCTCGCCCGGTCGCCTTCCTCGCGGGCCTTACGCTCCGCTTCCAATGTCAATCGCAATTGGTGTGACGCATCGAATTCCGCCTCACGTGCTCGCACTGCCAGCCAGGTACTTAATGCCACACCGACCGCAAGTACTCCCGCGATTGTACCAACCGAACGGTTCCAGATGCGCCGGCGCTTGCGCTCCTCGGCCGTCTTGACCTCGGCTTCGACTTTCTCTAACTCCGCCTGCCGCGCGCGTTCGATGGCGGCGGCACGCAACTCGGCAATCTCACGGGCCACAAAGCCGGCATCCGCCGGGCGGTCCGCAGGCTCCGCCGCGAGACAGCGTTTGCACAGCGCCACAATCTCCGGCTCCGCTCCGCAACGATCCAGAGCTTCGAAGGCGTCTTCGAGTTTCGCCCGCGCCGCCAGTTGCCGCGTTGACTCCGACGATTCGCCACGATACGGAGGCCGGCCTGTGAGTATGGTGCAGAGAATCGCGCCAAGCCCGAAGACGTCCGACCGGGCATCGACCTGATCGTGCGCTCCGATCGCCTGCTCCGGCGGCATGTAAGCGGGAGTACCGAGGATGCTCCCGGCCTGTGTTTCATCGTCTCCTTCGCGGAGTGAACGGATTTCCGATCCGAGGGTCGCTTCCGGGTCCGGGCCAGTCGGTCGACGGCTGTCCGTCAGCAGTTTCGCAAGCCCCCAGTCCATCACCTGCACTTCGCCGTAGGTGCCGACCATCACATTGGCGGGCTTCAGATCGCGGTGAATCACGCCATGCGCATGCGCGTACGCAACCGCCTCCGCCATCTTCTCGAATGCGGTGATCAGCCGACCGCGTGCGTCCGGCGAACGATCTTCGATCAGCTCCGCCAGCGTTTGACCGCGAATCAGTTTCATCGCCAGAAACGGACGTCCGTCGGCGAGCGTTCCCACGTGATGGATCGGTGGAATGCCGGGATGCTGCAGCTGGCCGGTGATCTGGGCTTCTTCGAGGAACCGCCGAGCGGACGGTCCGTCGCCGGGATAGCGATCGTGCAAAAACTTGATGGCGACTTCGCGATTGAGCACGAGGTCGCGCCCCCGGCAGACGATTCCCATTCCCCCGCTGGCAATCTCGTCCCCGATTTCAAAATGATCCGCCTTCACGCCGACATGCGAAAAATTCGCGTCGGTGCTTTCTGTCTGATCCAGTTCACGAGTGAGGTCGTCGGACATGGTCGCTCCGATTCGGAGAATTTTATTCTACCATCGGAGTTACTGAAATGAAATGTCCGGCGAATTGTACGATTGCGGATCAAGAGATGGTCGAATCATGGAATTCAAATGCTTGATACTGAGGTTTTGCGAGACCTACCCTGGTCATGACCGTTCACCGCCCGACTTCCAGCTCGCTGTCCAGATATTCCGCCACCGGATGCGCCCGCAGCGCCTCCGCGATTTCCTGCAGCTTGCCCTTCACGGTGGCGTGTTCCGCCGCCACCATGGCGAAGCCGAGCGTGATCAGTTTCATGTCGTCCTGCGTATCGACCTCCGCCGCCGAGACGTTGAAACTGTTCCGGAGACGGTCGAGGATCGAGCGCACAACCTGTCGCTTGTCCTTGAGCGACTGGCTCTGTCGAAGATACAGACGTGCACGAAGTGAACCGGTGATCATATGACTGTCTCCGAGAACGGAGCGTGGAAGCCATTCATCTCTGGGCGAAAAAGGACTCCGCCAAATGCATGAGCAGCAGGTGGCGGGGTCCTCAGTAATGATTGCGAAATTGTCAAACGAAACCGAGTCAAAAACGAAAGAATGCGGAGTGGTTTCCCATTCCGCATTCGGAAGTTCTCAATTCGCAAGGGCTTAGAGCGTCCGATAGCGAATTTCGATTTTGAACGCTTCGATGACGTCATCGACCTTCACATCGTCGAATCCGGTGATCTTCATCCCGCATTCGAAGCCTTCGCGGACTTCCTTGGCGTCGTCCTTGAATCGCTTGAGCGAATCGAGCCCGACGACCTTGTCGGACGGCGGATAGACCACGACGCCCTGACGGATGATCCGCACGCGGGCGGAGCGCTCGATGACGCCGCTGGTGACGTAGCACCCGGCGATGGTGCCGGTCTTCGAGATCTTGAAGGTCTCGCGAATGACGGCGCGGCCGAGGTGAACGACTTCCTCGATCGGCTTGAGCTTGCCTTCGAGCGCGGATTTCACGTCGTCGGTGAGCTTGTAGATGATGTCGTATTCGCGGAGGCTGATGCCGCGGCGCTTCGCGAGGTCGAGAGCGGCATCGTCGGCGGTGACGTTGAAGCCGATGACGAGGGTATCGGTAGGCGACGTGAGCGCGAGTTCGACGTCGGACTCGTTGATGGCCCCGATGCCCGCATGGAGCACGCGGCAGCGGACTTCGTCGTGAATGAGTTTTTCGAGTTCCTTGCGGATGGCTTCGACGGACCCGCGAGCCTCGGCTTTGACGATGACCTTGAGTTCGGTGATCTTCTGCGCGGCCTTGGCAGCGTTGAAGGTATCGAGGCTGATCGGCGTGAAGGTGCTGAGCGAGTCGCGGAGCTTGCTGGATTTCCGTGTCTCGGCGATTTCGCGGGCGGTGCTGAGATCCTCGACGACGTAGAACGGATCGTCGGCGTCGGGCACGCTGTCGAGGCCGGTGATCTTGACCGGAGTACTCGGCCCGGCTTCTTCGATCTGCAAACCCATGTCGTTGTACATGGCACGCACGCGGCCGAAGGTGCTGCCGCAAAGGATGACATCGCCTTTGTGCAGTGTCCCCTGCTGGACGATGAGTGTCGCTTTGACACCTTCGTCGGCATCCTGATACGCTTCGAGACAGGTACCCGAGCCGGGGTGTAGCGGGTCGGCCTTGTAGGGCGGATCGGCGAGTTCGGCGACAAGGAGAATTTGTTCGAGCAGTTCTCCGACACCTTCGCCGGTCATGGCGCTGGTTTCAACGAACGGCACATCACCGCCCATGTTGTCAGGCAGCAATTCGAGCTGATAAAGCTGGCGTCGTGTCTTGTCGACGTTCGCGTTCGGCATGTCGATCTTGTTGATCGCCACGATGATCTGAACTTTGGCCGCCTTGGCGTGACTGATGGCTTCTTCCGTCTGCGGCATGACGCCGTCGGTTGAGGCCACGACGATGACGCAGATGTCCGTGACCTTCGCACCCCGGGCCCGCATCTTGGTGAAGGCCTCGTGACCGGGCGTATCGAGGAAGGTGATGTGATGGCCTTCTTTCTCGACCTGCCAGGCGCGGATGACCTGCGTGATGCCGCCGGCTTCGGTTGAGACAACGTCGGACTTGATCCCGTATTCCTGACGGATCTTGTCGAGCAAGGACGTTTTGCCGTGGTCGACGTGGCCCATGATCGTGACGATCGGCGCGCGGGTCACGGCGATGGCCGGATCCATCTCTTCGGCTTGTTTGCGGTACTTTTCGAGAATCTTGCCTTCGGCGGTCTCGCGTTCTCTGAGCTTGAGCGTGATGCCTTTTTCGATGGCGATCAGTTCAGCGACGTCGAATTCAACGGGTGAATTGACGGAATAGAGCTTGTTGGTTTCCTTGACCAGTCGCTTGCTGAGTTCGCCGACTTTCATCCCGATCGCTTCGGAGAGGGAACGAACGGTGATGGGTGGCGTGATCTCGACCGGACCTTCTTTCTTGACGACAACCTGTTGCTGCCGCCGTTTGAGTTTGCTGAGAAGGGCCGCACGAGGACCGCGGCGTGAACCGTGTTTTTCTTCGATGATATCAACGCTGCCGCCGGCGCCGATTTCCACGGAGTTCCGGTCGATGGAGGCGGGGCCTTGGCGTCCGCGGTCCTGCCGGTTCTTGTGTCGGGCATCGCGTCCGATGACGCCTGCGCCACCGCCCGCGCCGCGAGGTTTATCCTCGGATTCATCGGTAACGGTTTCATCCGGGCGCCGGGTTACGGCGGGTCGTGCTGGGCCACCGGTACGAGGAGCGTCGCCTGTCGGTCCACGGTTGGGTTTGGGCGGTTCCTGACCGGTTGTGGTCACTTCGCCGGTTTTATGCATCTCCTTGATATCGACTCGCTTGCCCTGCTGGGCGAGTTTGCGGATCTTATCAAGCATTTCCGGCGTGAGTTTCGTCGGACCGGTGGGCTTGGGCGGAGCGACTTGCGGTGGCCCTTTACCGGTATGAGGTCGAGCAGGCCCTCCGGTCGGAGCACCTCGATTACTGCCAATGTGTCGTGGTTGACCCGATTGCGGGCCGCGTTGCGGATTCGGCGGTCCTTGCGGGCGAGATTGTGATGGTCCACCCGGTCCGGTATTGGGACGAGGGCTGCCTCCCGACGGCGGTCGGGTTCCCGCAAGCGTTGGCATGCCTTGACGCGGCATGGAAGCAGGCATGGAAGGACGGGCCGGCGGAGTTGGGGCAACTGGCTGTTGAACGACAGACGGTGATGGAGTTGTCGGAACGGCAACTTCGGGTTCTGGTGCTTTGGCAACCGGTACCGGTGTCGTCGGTGTTGGTGTCGGTGTCGGTGCAGGCGGAACTGTGGCGGTTGGGGGAGTCGGTTTGGCCGGTGTCTTCGAGCCAGGTTTTGAGCTGAGATTTTGAATTCGGTTGGCGTTCAAGTTTGGAAGTTTAGTGGGGATGGGAGGAGCAGGTTGAGGAGGTATCGCTTGGACCTCTTGAGGTTCTTGAGGTTGCGCTTCTGCAATCGGTTGCTCAACCGGAATCGGTTCGACGGTTTTGACCTCTGGAGCCGGGGGTTCTGCGACTGGAGTCTCTTCGACCGCTTCGGATTGGGATTTCGAAACTTTGGGTTTGGGAAGGGTCTGGATTTTTGCATCGATCTTGATGGGCGGGGGGACCGCTGCCTTGGTGATCGATGGAGACGCGCCGGGTGTTTGAGGCGTAGCAGGGCCTTTTTTTGAACGTTCCTTGAGGGCACCGACTTGATCGATCGACAATCCCTTGAGTTGGTTCTTCACCTCGGAAAATCCGAGCTCTTTACAGTAGTCCAGCAGCTGTTTGGACTCGAGATCGAGTTCCTTTGCCAGCTCGAACACGCGAATCTGTTTCTCTTTCGTACTCGACAAGCGCATCTCCTTCAGGGGAGGAAGGCCCCCCTCGGTTTCCCGCCGGACGCCTCCGGCTGAGGAGACGAACGACTGTCATTCTAACCCAATCCTGATGCCTGAACAGGGGTGACCCGGTTCGGATCGTATAACCTACAAGGATTCTGCTTGAGGGTCGGCTGTTCATGCCGACGTCTCCGGTTGTTCACTCGGTGGAACCGTTTCAGGTTCTGCATGAGTTTCTGTTGGAATTTCTTCTGCTGCGGTAGTCTGCTCTTCGTCCGCTTGGCTCGTCTCTTCCTGGGTTGCTGCTTCAGCTGCCACCGAAGCTTCGGCTTCGGCTTCGGCAATCGCATCCGCTTCGGCCTGCGCGGCTTCGGCCTGCGCTGCCGCGGTCGCCGCGCGCTCTTCCTCGACGCTCGCTTCCATGTGATCGGCGTATTCTTCCGCGTATGCGATCACTTCATCCGCCTGTTCGAGGGTGAGATCCGTGAAGTTCGTGAGTTCCTGACCATCAATGAACGTCAGGTCATTGTATGACAGAAACCCTTCACCAATCATCGCTTGAACATGATCTTCGTTCACGTTGGGAAGCTGTGCGAACCAGCGTTCGGCTCGTTCCAGACCTTCCGCCAGCTCCTCGTGAGTCATGATTTCGATGTCCCAACCGACGAGCTTGGATGCGAGCCGGACATTCTGTCCGCGGCGACCGATCGCGAGCGAAAGTTGGTCTTCCGTCACCAGTACGAGTGCCCGACCCAAACGCGGATACGTGAAGACTTCGGAAATCTGCGCAGGCGAGAGGGCATTCGGAATCAGAACCTGCAACGAATCATTCCAGCGAACGATGTCGATCCGCTCGCCGTTGAGTTCTTCAATAATGTTCTTGATCCGGCTCCCGCGAACGCCCACGCATGCGCCCACGCAGTCGACCTTCGAGTCGATGCTGGATACTGCAAGCTTCGTCCGATACCCCGCTTCACGAGACACCGCCCGGATGTCGATGGTTCGATCGTCAATTTCCGGAATTTCATCTTCGAAGAGTGATTTCACAAAGTCGGGGTGACAGCGTGAAAGGATGATTTTGACCCGTTGGCCCGCCTTGCGAACTTCAAGCACGACTGCTTTGACCCGGTCGCCCAAGTGATGCGTTTCACCGGGAATCTGTTCGCTGCGCGGTAAGAGTGCTTCGCTTTTGCCGAGCGAGACGATCGCGGTACCGGCATCGACACGCGTAACCTGACCCTGGACGAGTTCACCTTTTTTGCCTGAAAACTCATTGAAGACCGTATCAGATTCCGCCTCGCGGATCTTCTGAATCATGACCTGCTTGGCCGATTGGGCGGCGATGCGCCCCAGCGTAACGGGATCGATGTCCTGAGCTTCTCCATCCGGCGTGCTGACCTTCGCCGAGATTTCCCCGGTTGCTCGATCGATCAGTACGAGAACGCCTTCCTCAAGCTGAAAGTGCCGTTCAGCCGCGAGCTGGATCGCCGATTCGATCCCGTTGAAGATGACATCCCGGGAGATTTTTTTCTCCTCATGCATCTTTTCCACGAGATCGAGAATGGCCTTTCCGGCATCAGGCTTTTTGAGTTCCGGCATTTGGGTGAACCTCAGCGTGGTGTTTTCACGACTTTTCAGTCGATCCGACAGTTATTCTCTGCCCAGTGTGGTCGAACCACAGGCACAGGTCAACAGAAACAAACCAGTTTTCGGGATGGCCGTCCCGGGGCGGCGTCTGGGACGGATGGCTGATCCGGATGCGGTTTCGGCCGCGAGCCGCAATCAGACACCATCCACTGCCGACCGGTTCGGCTGAGACGACAGGCCAACTCAGAAATCGCGCACCGCGAGGGATCGCGTTCCCGGTTGGCATCGGTTGAATGTCTTCAGGCCGGATGCCGAGCGTCAGAGTTCGGTTCGATCGTTGGTCGATTCCCTGCAACATTGCAGACGGAATCACCGCCTGAACCGATCCATCATCCGAGCTCCAAAAGATCTCGGACGATTCGCCGCCACAAACTTTCCCGTCGATTAAACTCAAACGGCCCAAGGCAAACGCCACGAACCGGTTGCCGGGCTGGTCGGCGAGTTCCCCGGGCGTGCCGAGTTGCTGCAACCGTCCATCGCCCAACACGCCGACGCGGCAGCCCAAGGCCAGTGCATCGATCGGGTCATGAGTGACTAGTATCATTGTTGCGGCCAAACGCTCTTGCAGCAAGTGCAGATCGACGCGAATTTCCGAACGAAGGACCGGATCCAGTGCCGCGAACGGTTCGTCCAATAACCACAACCGAGCTTGCCGGGTCAAGCCGCGCACCAGCGCGATCCGCTGCTTTTCCCCACTCGATAATTCATGAGGAAAGCGGTCCAATAATTCTGGATTTCCCATGGAAAGCGGATCATCGACACCCTGCGACAGTTGTTCGCGAATCCTTAAATGAGGATATAACGCCGGTCGCTGCGCAAGATACGTGATTCCACGTTCGTGCGGTTGCACGTCGTTCCAACGCCTTCCGTCAAAAAGAATTTCTCCCGAATCCGGTTTTTCCAGTCCCGCGATTACCCTCAACAAAGTCGTCTTTCCCGAACCCGTCGGACCCAGAATCACCAGACGCTCGCCCTTGGGAATCTCAAGAGAGATCGGATGGAGCCCATTCTGAGAATCATGGAATTTACTCACACCACGAAGTGATAGCATCGAATCTGACTCAGAGAGGAGTGACGGCTTGTTGGATCACGGATCGAACAACGTTCAGTTTATCCTGCCAGGGAAATTCACGATGGACACGTTCGAAACCCGCTTGACCCATCGAGACAGTGGTCTGAGCGATCGCCGATGACAATGCGCGATCATTGCACTCGACCACGAATCCATCCACGCCATCACGCACCAACTCCGCGGGTCCGCCGGCGCGATAAACAACAACCGGCTTCGCATTCGCCCACGCTTCCAGAAGCACGAGACCAAAGGAATCACTTCGCGACGGAAGGCAAAAGACATCGATCGCTGAATAAAAGTCGCGTCGTTCCTCATCGTTCATCGTTCCGAGGCGAAGGACGTTCGCTTTGTGCGGATACGTCGTCCAGAACCGTTCGAAATTGGGCATCGAGGGGCCAGCGAGAACAATTCTGCTCTGGGGATTCGCCTTCAGAAGATCGATCGTGCCTTTCTCGTAACTCAAATTCGCCAGATGTCCGACAACCCGTTCTTCAGGTTGGATTTTCCAACGCCTGCGCGTTGCGCTTCGATCGCCGCCCGTGCATTCACTCGGCTCGACGCCCAAACCCTGCAGGTGAACCCGTTCACCGGGGATACCCAGTTTCAACACCGCCTGTCGTTCAACTTCAGTCTGCACGAAGATACCCGTTGCCCGTTCCAGAAACTGCCGGAGGACCGGTTGAGTGTACTGATGTCGAGTCCGATCGCGCGGATCATTCGAATCGCCCAGATGAAGGAACGGTGTCAGAAACAAGGGCACTTTTCGCCTCCGTGCCAATCGCTCCGCACACGCGATCGGAAAAGAATACGGAAACGCCGTCGCATGCACCGCATCGAGTGGCCCTTCAAAATGGCCCGCATCCCGCCACATTCCGGCGCAGACCGGATTGCACGGCAACGTCAGCGCCTGGAGCCTGCGGATCGGGATCAGTGAAAGCGCTTTCAGAAAGTATCGTCTCAAGGGAAAGGTCAGCGGTCGATAGCGGCGGATTCCTCCATCGTGTTCGGCCGTTGCGTGGATCGATTTTCCCTGCGGTTTGCGCCACATCTCTTCGAGGTCGATCGCACTGGAAGTGAAGACCGTGACAGTGTCTCCATGAGATTTGAGATAGTCCGTCAATCGTGCAAAGTAGGATTCGCTGCCTCCGAGCGCCGGCGGATACCGTTGAATAAAGTGCGCGATCTGCATGTCCTGTCTTCCGTTCGGTCCCTGAATGGATACGATGTTCTTCGGGACCACCAACTATTCCCTCATCCTTCGAGAGTCTGATGATTCGCGTTTCCCGCCTCGCCGATTCGGTGAAACCCTCCGCCACCATCGCTGCCGGTGCCAAGGCCCGGGAGTTGCGTGCCAAGGGTGTGACCGTCTACGATTTCAGTCTCGGCGAACCCGACTTTAATACCCCCAAGCATATCTGTGATGCCGCCACCGAGGCGATGGCCAAAGGGCAAACGCACTATACACCCGCTGGCGGAACGGCGGAAATCAAGAAAGCCATCGCCAAATGGTACGGCCGCACCTACGGATTCGAGTGCGGGCCGGAACATGTGATCGTGTCGAACGGCGCCAAACACAGCATTCATAATACACTCGCCGCGACGGTCGGCCCCGGCGACGATGTCATCATTCCCGCTCCCTATTGGGTGAGTTATTCCGATCTCGTGGGGATGACCGGTGCCACGTACACCATCATTCCCACAACGCTCGAGAGCGGATTCAAAATCACGCCGGCGCAGCTCAAAGAAGCGATCAAGCCGAACTCGCGGCTCATCATGCTCAACTCGCCCAGCAATCCCACGGGTGCGGTTTACACGCGTGGCGAACTCGAGGCGCTGGTTGAGGTGATTCTTCAATACCCGGATCTCGCGATTCTCTCGGATGAAATCTACGAACAGCTGTGTTACGGGAACGCCAAGCCCACCTGCATTGTGACCCTCAAGCCGGAGCTTCGCGAGCGGACAATCACGATCAGCGGGGCAAGCAAAAGCTATGCGATGACCGGCTGGCGGATGGGTTGGGCGGTTGCGCCGGCGCATCTCGTGAAGGCGATGGACAACATTCAAAGTCAGGAGACGAGCTGCCCGTCGAGCATCACGCAGGCGGCCATGATCGTGGCGGTCGAATCTCCCGAGTCGGCCAAGTGTCTCTCCGAGATGCTGGCGGAGTTCTCGCTTCGACGCGATCTGGTTTCGAAAGAGTTGAAATCGATTCCCGGCCTGAAAGTCTTTGATGCGGAGGGCGCGTTTTATGCGTTCTTCGATGTATCGAGTTATTTCGGCAAGACGTTTAACGGGACTCCGGTCACGGACTCACTTTCGTTCTGTTCGGCCTTACTCAGTCAGGCCCATGTGAATCTGGTTCCGGGGATCGCGTTCGGGGCGGAAGGATTCGTTCGAATGTCGTTTGCCACAAGCAGTGAGATCATTACGTCCGGTTTAGAGAAATTGAAAAGCTGGCTCTCGGCCGCTCGATGAGACCTTCGTTCAGGCCTTGCGTTGGTTGAATCGCAAGGTCCCCTTTCTCCGATTGACGGGGAGGTCGCCATGCCCGTGCTTTATCTGACCGAATCGGATGTCCATTCCCTTCTCACGATGGAACTCGCACTGGAGGCGGTGGAGTCCGCGTTTCGCAAGATCTCACTTGATGAAGGCGTGAACATCTCCCGATCGCGTTGCCAGACCGATCAGGTGATGCTTCACGTTCTGCCGGCGGCCGCGAAAACGCTCAATGCCATTGGATTCAAAGCCTACACGACCGGGAAGTTCCCGGCGCAGTTTCAGGTGTTCCTGTTCGATCCGCGTGTGGGCGGATTGATCGCGATCATTGAAGCAGATCATCTGGGCGCCGTCCGCACCGGGGCCGCCAGCGGAGTCGCGACCAAAAAACTCGCACGCAAAGATGCCAAAACGGTCGGCTTGATCGGCACGGGAAAACAGGGCTACACGCAACTCGAGGCGGTGTGCAAAGTCCGCCCCATCCAGCGAGCGGTTGTGTATTGCCGGAATACTGATAACTGCCAGACCTTCGCCAAAGAGATGTCGGTACGGCTCGGTATCACCGTGGAACCCGCCGCCAAGGCGGAGGACGCCGTTCGCGGAATGGATATCGTCTGCACCGCCACCAACAGCCGCGAGCCGGTACTGATGGGTGAATGGCTGGCTCCGGGAACACACGTAAATCTGGCGGGTTCGAATTTCCTGAGCAAGTCAGAAGCGGATGTCGAGGTTTTCCGCCGTGCGCAGTTGGTGTGTGCGGACAGCAAAGAGCAGGCACGCATCGAGGCGGGGGATTTCGTCGCGGCCCTGCAGGAGCATGTCATTGCGTGGGCGGAGATTCAGGAACTCGCGCATATCGTGGCGGGTCGAATCCCGGGCCGGCAGTCTGCGGACGAGATTACGGTGTTCAAGTCGCTGGGTTTGGGAATTGAAGATGTGGCAACGGCGGCGCGTGTTTATCAGATGGCGAAGGAAAAAAAGGTCGGTCGAGAGATCCTTTGAGAGTTGTTTCGTCTGTCTAATCTGATGTACAGATTGCGTGCGTCATGGTTTGGCATGAGCAAGCACACACAAAGCCGAGAGGCATTCACGATCTTCCGTATCAAGCGTTGCAATTCCAGAATCCGACGGCGAGAATGGGAGGGCATTGGGATTCCTGCTGCACTCGTGGTTATGGTGAACGGGCGTTATCGGTTAGCGTATCCAATGATGCCCGGCATCCAATGGATTCTTTCGGTGGTGGAGGGCAGCGATGGACATCTCTACACTTCCACGATACTCAGGTAGTCCGCATGAAGAGGCACCGGAGCATGGGCCTGCCACCGACCGGCACACTTGGGAGTTCGCCATCGCGGCAATATTGGGAGCTTTGGCGATATTTGCCGTGTTCTTGTTGGTGTTCATGCTACTGATAATGTTGTGCGGGGGCCTGGCATTTGGTCCAGTCTTCGCTTAGTTGGACCCGCCTCCTGCCCTCATCTCCAACAACTCGACGCAAAGCGAAGATCCGTGAGCGGCTCATACGATTGCGGAATTCGGAATGAAGACAATAGGATATGTGTTGAACCTAGCGGAGAGAGAAACTGGCGACATCGGTGAGCGTAACTGATCGCCCCTCAGGCTTGAATTCGTTCGGCGGCGCTCGTCGCGGGTCTCCGACCCCGACGGAATCTGTGACCGAAGGTCTCATCGCGCTCGTCGCGGGTCTCCGACCCCGACGAAATATGCGACCGAAGGTCTCATCGCGCTCGTCGCGGGTCTCCGACCCCGACGAAATCTGCGACCGAAGGTCTCCTCTTATTCTTCATTCCGAATTCGAATTCCGATTTCATTCTGATCTGTCTTTGTGCCCCGGTGGAGTATTTGCCTTTATACCCCGGAGGGGTACCGGAATGTAGCCACGGGTGAAGCAAGTCCGGCGAAGCCGGACGCCGCGCAACCCGTGGAAAACCAGCATATTTCCATTTGGAACTGCCCCGGAGGGGCAGAGGAATCGAGTCCAATAACATTCCGCTGCCCCTCCGGGGCAGTTCAAAGAATTGGTTGGGGTTTCACTTCCACGGGTTCCGCTCGCTTCGCTCGCTCACCCGTGGCTACATTCCTGTACCCCTTCGGGGCACAAAGACGGATCCCGCCGGGTGCGATGCTCATGGCTCGGGATGAGCATGCCCACGCAAAACTCGAACCAAAGAGCCGCGACCGGACTCCGCCGGGTGCCATGCCCACCGCTTTGGGTGGGCATGCTCACGCAAAGCCGTGAGCATAGCACCCGAACCTTGAAGGATCCGATAAGAGCGTGGTTCTCGGCTCCGGAGGAGACTGGTTTTCGGCTCAGAAGGAACGTGGTTTTCGGCTCCGGAGGAGCCAAGGAGTGTAGCCACGGGTGAAGCAAGTCCGGCGAAGCCGGACGCCGCGCAACCCGTGGAAGTCGTGAATGTTTACCTATTTGAAGTGCCCCGTCATGAGCGAGGAACCGCCTGCGGTTCCTCGCTCCCTCACGGGGCAGTTCGCC
>JBGSJI010000098.1:0-33623 GCA_041742055.1 Limnoglobus sp.
TGATGAGCGTGTACCGGACGCTGAAACAGCGGGGCGTGGACCCACTGGCGGCGACCGTGTCGGCGTTGCGGACGTACGTGGCGACCGGCGTATTACCCCCGCTGCCGCAAGCCACACGTTCAGAGGGGTGAGGGGTTACAAGTAAACAATATCGAAAGTGATGAAGATAAATAGTTTTGCAACAATCTTTTTTCGCCTCGTTTCTATGCAGGCAAATTACTACTTCCGCCATCCCTGTTTCTCTGGCTTCGGCGGACTAGCTAGCATCCTCTGGTTCAAGAGGCGGATTAACTCTAGCTACTTCTCTTTCGTGTCTGGGGGCAGTAAGTCTTTGGGGGCTATCGCACCCTGGTCCGCAAGATGTGGGATCGCTCAACGATCAATACGGTGGAAGCATGCGGCGGATGATGTGGCCCAGGATGATCACCAGAAAGAAAAGGTTCCGCACTGAACGTGCGAAGAAACCGAGAACGACACCAACAGCAACCATCAAGAAATGAATTGTCCCTTTTGAGATGCCGCCATTTTCTGCTGATCCTCCGCTCTTCATTGAGAGTCTTTTCGCCAACCTCTTCAGACGCCTGATGGTCCAAGGCCAGTCCCGGTAGCCATCCCTCCATTCCTGCGGAATGCCCGATACGCCGACTCGCGTGCCGACGATCGCCCCCGCAATGGCGGCCACGGTATCGGTATCGCCGCCGCAGCGAATGACGCTCTGGACCGCACTGCGATAGTCATCCGGATGGCGGAAGAACGCATACACCGCCACCGGCACGGTGTGATACATGTATCCGCTCACGCCCTGATCCAAGCTCAGAGCGCTGGCGAATTCGTCCACGGATTGCCCGTTCTGAAGGGCGTGGTGACCACGTGCCAGCAGTTGGCGGAGTTCGTTGGCGGGTGCATCGTGTGGCAGAATTCGGTCCAGTACTTCCAGGAACGATCCCATTTCGGGTGGCGCACTTGTTCGGGACATCGCCGCGTGTTTCGTGGCGTAGGCGATCGCGAGCGCGCCGTACTCCGCCTTCGGGTCGGTATGCGTGATGCGTGTGGATTCGCGAACGAATGCATTGAGAACGGTTTCCGAATCGCGGAGTGTCGCACCGAGAATCGTGGCCCGCATCGCCGGTCCGTTACCGGCGGAGAACACGCCGGATCGGGTGGAAGGAACGCCAAGCCAGAGTTTGATGCACGCTTTCAGAGTCGCTTTCCCGATGCCGGCCGGAAGGGACAAGAGCCAGAACCGCAACCGCCAGGCGAGCCGCCGCCGAAACTCCGCCAGCCGTTCCGGTCGATCATCGGGCACGGGCATGGCGGTCGCGGTCATGGCGACATGATCGGTATCGTCGGACGGCATGCCGTAGCCGAAGACGAACTGCATCCGGTGCGTTCGGGGATAGAGTCGATTCCCGCGCCGTCGCGACAGGCCTTCCATCGGCAGACCCATCGCATCCCCGATGGCCTGCCCGATCAGGCACCCCTCAATCGCTTCGACATCCGGCGGCGTCATGGGTCGATCTCTTCGACACGTTTCGTAGTGAATCATTCGATATGTTCGGGATTTGTCAAGGACGATCGATCGGCAGCGGGTGCGGGCCGCGTTTAAGCTCTCGTATGAATCGGTTGGGGCAAGAAATCCGCCGATTCGCGTACAGTGTTCATTGTTTCATTAACTGTTCAAAATTGACGTAAGTGCTTATGGCGCTTAGGCGCTTCCGAAAAAATGGCGTCTTTCCACCGTAGGGTGTGGCAGTGTCGGTGGAAAGACGAGTCAGCGTTTGAACGTATCCGCCACACCGTCAGGCGGAGCAGCAGGCGATCAGTTGATCGATGGGCCAGAGTTTGGCGCTGCCGTCGTTGCCGGCGGTGGCGAGGGTGGTGCCGTCGGGTGAGATGGCGAGGCAGCGGATCGGCCCGAGGTGCCAGGCGAAGGCGGCGAGTGGGAGCTGCGTGTGGGCATCGAGCACGAGCAGGCGTTCTTCGATGGCGAGGAGGAGATAGCGGCCGTCGACGGTGAGGGCGATCCGGTTCGCCCAGGCGGGCATGTTGAGGTAGCCCGCGATCGGAATGCGGTTGACCGCGATCGATTTGAGGTAGTTCTTCTCCGTTCGGTCGTAGACATCGAGCACCGTGGTCCGCGCAACATAAACCAGATTTTTCTGCCGATGAACCGCTACGCCGACGCGGTGATACATCAACTGCCGCTCCGATCGGTAGGGTATCGACTCGAGCACTTCGAGAGTGCGGGTATCGACGAGCCGGATTCCGTTTGTGCAGACGAGGGGCAGGATGGCGGGGCTGGGTTCGCTGGCGGGGGGCATGCGGAAGTATTGGCGCGGCTGGTGGTGCGTCGGGGTGTAGCGGCCGTGGGGCATGGTCACCAGCACCACGGAACTCGATTGCACCAGCGCATGGTCCGGCGAGGATGAGGGCCAGATGTGGAATTCGCCGATCTCCTCGTGGTGAACCAGCACGGGTTCCGCTTCCGGCATCTGCCAGCGATAGATCCGCACTCCGCCGCTCGATCCGTTCAGAATGTTGACCATCACATATTCGTCATTGGCGCCGGCGAAGACGACCTCCGATTCCTGGACCGGTCGTTCCGAAGTCGCGATCCGCACCACCTCACCGCTGGCGAGATTCCAGACGCTCAACGCGCCATCGATTTCGATTCCCGCAAGGTAATTGCCACTGCGGCTGAACGCCAGACTATCGAAGGGATGGCGTGTTCCGTGCATCCAGCCGGGGCGATTCTCCGCCAGCGATCCTCCGTCTTCCCGGCGATCGTGGCATGGCCCGCAGGTTTCCCCCATCCAGCCGAGTGCTTCCGGCGTACCTGTCGCTCCGCAGCCGCACACTGCGATCCCGTCGCGAGCCGGGAGATCGTTCACGACCGGCAGCCAGCGTTCGTAGAGGTATTGGGGATAGCAATGCCAGAGCGGAGGCCGACGTGCGAGTTCGTCTTTATAGAGCAGGAGCTTGGCGCTTTCGTGCTCGATCCGACGGCCGCGCACGACGACGTGTTTGCAGCCAATATGATCGGTCCACCAGGAGCCGACGAGCTGGGTGCCGGGTGCGCCTCCGCGACCACCGCGCCAGAGTTCGAAGCCTTCCGGGCCGGTCATGACCTGCCGGGCGAATTTGCGCCACTTGGCGGGATCGTCTGCGAGCAATCGGGTGCGGCAGCGCTTGTTGGCCGCGACCGTGGCATCCGAAAGAACTTCCGTGATTTCGCCCGGCGAAGGGTTGATGCGAATCGCTTCGAATTTCAGCATGCCGACATTTTATGCCGCTGTTAACGAAACAGGACTGGGAACGATCTCAGAGTATCGTTCCCGGTCCTGTTTTGAATTCGAAATGAGTCTAGCGGATGCGGAACGGCGAAGGAACCGGTCCGGTCGGTTTCGGTTCTTCGGGTTTCGTTTCCGGCTTCTTTTCATCCTTGGGCGTGGATGTTGGCGTGGGTGCGTTTGGTTTGCGGGGGAAGGCCAGCGGCGAAGGCGTCGGGCCGGTGGGGATGATGACCGGTTCCGTCGGATTCTGCACGGTGGCGGTCGGCGGTACGACGGGAGCGGAAGGTACAACAACGGCGGGAGCCGATGGTTGAACCGGCGCGGGTTCGTTCTTGACAGTCGCCGTCGGTTGGGCAACCGGCTTCGGGGCTGCTTCGGCGAAGTTGGCGGGAAAACCCGGATCCAGCTCCGCGACGATTTTCGGCAAAGCGATGGTCGGCGTGGCCTTGGGCTTCGGGTCCCAGTCGTATTCGTTGGCTTCGAGCGCCATCGCCACGATTCCAACAACCATGCACAGGCAGATCAGCCCGAGCATGCCGACATAACCAGGCGACGGTTGCGGTTGAGTAGCCATGAGTCGTTCTCTCGTGAAGTTTACTGTCCGCCGGGAGCGCCGGGAGCGGCAGGCTTATTCAGGCCCGCGTCGGCGAGTTTCACTTGCGGATCGGACGGCGGTGGTGTGCCGTTTTCCATTTCGTCGAAGTCGAGATACAGGAAAGTCGCCGCTGCCAGGAGCGCGACAAGAGCGATCGCGAGCATGCCGACATACGCATCGCTCGGCGTCTTCGGGGTATCGTCTTCGTCGTCTTTATCGCGTCGTGCCATGATCGCCGTCCTCACGCGGTTCCTGGAAAAGGACCGTCGGTTACTTGATGATGCTGACCGTATCACCCTTGGTCGGGTAGTCCTCGGCCGTAGGCTTTCCGATTGTCGCAAGCGGTTTGAATCGGCCGGTTGCGCCGAACGGATCCACACGTTCGATGGTGATCTTGCCCACGTACTTCTTGGAACTCGGACGCGAGATATCCAACACGGCACCCTTCTGGAGTCCGGCATTGGAACCAAGGCTGATTTCCACCAGGTTGCCTGAAGATGCAGTTACTGTCGCTTTGAAGTCCGGATCGGTTGGCGGGATGCGGGCCGCGCCGATTCCACCCACACCACCGTTCTTGAGAGTCACAAATTGATCGTTGAGGTCAAGCAACCGCTTTTCGTATTCGTCGGCTTTGCGAAATGCGGCGTCACGTTCGATGCGGGCTTGCAGCCGTTCGTTCTCAGCCTTCTGCTCGGCGATGACGGCATCGTTGAGTTTCTTATCCAGCGTTGTGATTTGTGAGCGGGTCAGATCCACCTGAGACTGCAGCGTTTTGATACCTGTCTGCTGAAGTCCGGCGTCGGTCACGTATCCTTCCTTGTCCTTGCCAATCCCTTCGACCAGAGTCTTGTAGTTCGCACTATCGTCTTCGGCAGCCTTGACGCGTGCGGTCAGGCTGCGAATATCCGCTTGTAGTTGTGCGATAGTCGCATCCGCCGCAGAGCGTTGCTCCTCTGCGAGTTTGGTGGCGCTGCCTGCGGCTTTGGCGGCCTCGGTGTAGAGCTTCTGCACCTTCTCCAACTCGTTCTTGTAGTTGGTCCGTGTGGCGTAGGCATTCACCACAAGGTAGTTCCAGATCACGCTGAGGATCAGGATGAAGAAAACAAGGATCTTGCCGATCGTATTCATCGAAGGTCTCCCCTCTCTGATTCGGATGAATCAGAGCGTTCCATTCAGCGATAGTCGTTGAGAATCAACGTCTGGCCGGTAGGGCCGGGCGGTGTTATTTTCCCTGAGTCAATTCCGCAAGCCGTTTGACCAGTTGCTCCTTGCGAATCTTGAGCGTGCGGAGCTGTTCTTCCCAGTTTACCTGAGAATCGGCCAGATAAACTTCTTCGTCTCCGAGGTTCTGCAAAATCACTTTCATTTTGAAGACTTCGGATTGTATTCCTTTTTTGGTCGAATTATCGTAGATTTCGATCGAAAGTTTATTGGTATCTTCGCGGAATTTGCGGATCTGCTCGGTCTTATCTTTTTCGTCCTTGAGCAGGTTCGTCATTTCCTGTTGTAGCCGACCGAAACCTTTAAGCGGTTGCCCGCGAAGGTTGGTCGCAGGGGGGAATGGATTGTTCGGGTTGAATGCGTAAACGTCGATCAAACCCTTGAGTTCGGACTGCGAGTGCCGGGGAGCAACCCGGAACTCAGCCGTCGGGTTTCCCGGCTTAGCAACCTCGTCCATGAGCATTTTCAATAAGGCAGTCCGGAACGCCCGTTCCTGTTCGTAACCGATCAACCCATCCATGGCGCGGACATACATCCCCTGCGCCAATTGAATCCCGTCCGAAAGCCGCTTGATTTCTTCGGTCGATTTCGTGAACTGACCTTTTACGGCCGTCTCACCATCGTTGCCGTCGAAATAGGTCATTCGATTCGTGTAAATCGAAATGGCCCAGGCCAGCAGGCCGATCGAGATAAAGACGTTGGCGAATACCAACACCTTGCTGATTGTTGTTCCCATGACGTTTCGCCTCGTCGTATCCCGATCCTCTCAGTGTCACCGAGAGGCATCCATTTCCGGAGAATTCGGATCACGGACACGTGATCCGGTTCGATTTACTTTCCGTCTTTTGACCGAAGTTCGTTTTCCAATCGTCCGGTTTCGCGGAGCGTCTGACCCACCTCACGCTGAACCGTAAACAGTTCCTTCTCGACTGCTGACTGTGCCGCAATCTGCTTGTTCACATCGATTGTCAGCTGTGCGAGTTCCGCCTTGAGGGAATTCAACTGCGCGACGCGCGTTTCGTAAATCGTCTGATCCGCGGCCAGCGTGGTAATCAAGCCCTTCACGATCCGATCCTGCTGATCGACAAGCTTGCTGTTTTCGATGGCGAACGCCTTCAATTGTTCGTACTCGGCATCGTGGACTTGCTGATCGGTGTAGCGGGCGTCTTTGGTCTGGGTCAGCATGGCTTCGATTCGGCCGGTCTGCTCCGTGATCGCCAATTGGTAGTACTTCAATCCCGCCAGCAGTGCGACGCGTTTCTGCCAGTTGGGCGAAGGGTTCATGCCCATCAGGAGTTGTGCGATCTTCATCCGGCGTTCGAGATCGTTGGACGTCGGACCCGAAGGACCGTTGGCGGAGATCAGGTTCAACTCTTTCTTGGCGGCATCATCCTTGGGATTCGCGGCGATCTTGGTTTTGAGATCCTCGACTTGTTTGCGAATGGTTTCCGGCGCATCCGGGTTCGCCATCTGCGTGACCGCATCAAACCGGGCCTTGAGGCGATCGCGTGCGGCTTTCGCACTCGCGGCCAGAAACGCCGGATCCACGTTCACCTGATTGACCGGCGGAACCAGATTGTTGATCGCCTGACGCTCCTCAAAAGATTCGGCAAGGTACAGCAAGCGTCCGGGACGGAACGTAGCGAGGTTGGTCTGAGGGTTCACTTCGTACCCTCCGCACAACTCGCGGATGCGGGCGGCGTCGTTCGGCATGCCATCGATTCGCTGGATGTACTTTTTGTAAACTTCGTTCACTTCGTCGATTTGCGTGGTCGGTGTTCCACTGCTGCCGAATGTGGTGTCGGTTCCGGCGAAGAGACTGTCGACCAGTTTCTTCGTGACGGTCTTCGTTTCGGGAATGCCGTTGGCACCCGTGACCCGCACGAGAAGACCGTCCGCATCAGGAGCGTCTTCACCGGTGATGGGATCGACGGCCAGACCGTCAATGACGATCTGATACTTGATGGCGGCTTCGTTGAGCTGCTTGCGCTTGGCGTAATCCTGCGAAGCGAGATAGAACACACCCAGCGAAAGCAGGACATTGACGGCCAACAGGACTTTACCCAGCGTTGACATAGTTTCAGCTCTCCCTCGCGATTCGACGGTCCGAACCGAAAGTCAGTTTTGGTCCGGGCTGGGAAATTCCGCTAATTGCTGATTGTGCCGGACGCCCGCGAGATTGACAAGGAATTTGATCGGGTAACGCGCGGGAGATCGGCAAAAGACTATCGAGCGGTCCATGTCGAACAATTTCGCGGGCTATTTCGATAATACCGGTTGACTGGAAAAACACAATCCGGTCAACTATGTTTGCGCCCGAGAAGAATTTTCGACGAATCTTTATGGCTACCCCCCGGAAGTTGGAAGTTTTCTACCAGATCGACCGACGATGAAGTATAAAGTTAAAAACTGGGGTGAACGCAATCCCCACGCACCCGTTTCCGATCCTTCTCTCTCCTCCGACTGCCCCCATGGCGCACGATCCCGCTCCTAAACAAGTCGGCAATTACGAACTGCTCTCCAAAATCGCTGAGGGCGGGATGGGTGCGGTCTATAAAGCGAAGCACATCACGACCGGCGATATCGTTGCCATCAAGATCATCCCCCCCGAAACCGCCAAAAACCCCATCTTACTCAAACGATTCGAACAGGAGTTCCGGGCCGCAAGTTTGTTCGATCACCCGAATATTGTCCGCGCAATCGAATACTGCGGTACTGTGTCATCCCCGTTTCTTGTAATGGAATTCGTCGACGGTGAATCGATCGGACAACGGGTCGAACGTGCGGGTGCGTTCGATGAAGCCGAAGCCGTCCGGATCATCGTTCAAGTGTGCGACGGCCTCCATCGTGCTCATAAACAAGGCCTCGTTCACCGCGACGTCAAGCCGGACAATATCCTCCTGACTCAGGAAGGCGTGGCAAAACTCACCGACATGGGTCTGGTGAAGGATGTCGAAGGCGAACTCAACCTCACGAAGACCGGTCGCGGATTGGGCACCCCGCACTTCATGGCACCCGAGCAATTCCGCAACGCCAAGAACGCCGACGTCCGCTGCGATATTTATTCCCTCGGTGCGACCCTCTACATGATGCTGACGGCCGTCGTGCCGTTCGCCAAAACCAGCCCGCTCGATTGTTGGCTCAAAAAGACCAAGAACGATTTCGAATCACCCAACCGCATCAACAAAAAAGTCAGCGATCGCGTCAACCGCGCCATTCTACGCTCCATGAGCGCCGATCCGCAGCGCCGACCCGCTAGCTGCCGCGAATTCATCGAAGATCTCACCGGACAACCCTGGACCGCACGCGCGGACGGACCGGCGCCCGCCAATATCAATACCCCCGCACCGATTGGCCCCCCTCCCGCACCGCCCACCAACGATCTTTGGTACATGGTCTACCGCGACTCGGCCGGAAACTCCAAAACCGTCAAAGGGTCCACCGCCCGGATCCTCGAAAACCTCAAGGGCGGAGCACTCGGTGACCCGGCCAGCATCCTGGTCTGTCGCAAAAAAACCGGACCATTCCTCGCAATCAAAAACGAACCGGAGTTCCGCATCCACATCGTCGAACCCGCTTCGATCGCGCCGAATCAGGTCGCGACCGGCCGCACACCGTCGAGCGTCGCCTCACCCGTAAACCCCACACCCGCCAACGCCGCACCACCCACGCGGAAAGAGTCCTCCACACCCAAACCGTTCGCCCAACCCATCGCACCCGCTCGCGCGTCACGGATTCCGACCATCGAAACGCCGGCCCATACCGCCGCACCGAGAGAAGATAAATCGCTCAATAAGTGGGTCCCGTGGATCGCCGTCGGACTCGCCATCATCACCGCCATCGTCGGCGCGATTATCTTCGCGAAATAACCGAAGCGATCGTTTGATCTACCCGAGTGAGAGCGGCCGCCGCAAAGTCGCGGAGCAACTCCTGAAGTTCTTCAAATCCGATCCGCTTGCGAAAACGTGGTTCGTGAAAAATAAACCTCGTGCTGATATCGATTGAGGAACATATGGCGGAAATTACTGCGTCCACATTTGTTCTCGCCGTCAACGATCTGGAATCCTCCAGGCGTTACTACGAGGAAAAACTCGGCTTTGTAGAAGACCTGAGTGTTGAAGGATGGTCATTCCTGAGCCGAGGCGCCTGCAGGATACGGCTGGGGCATTGCCCTGATGCGCTGCCGATGACGAAGGCTCAGGATCATTCCTGGTTCGCGTACCTTCATGTCGAGGGCGCACGCGGATTATTTGATCAGTTCGTCCGGAAGGGCGTTGAGATCTGGCATCCGCTTGAAGACAAGCCGTGGCGCATGCGCGAATTCGCCATCGTCACGCCCGACGGTCACCGTATCGTGTTCGGAGAACGACTCACCGCATAACGATTCTCACTTCCCCCGATTGCGGCGCTCTACGTCTTTGATGAATCCCAGCGCCTCGTCCACCGTGCACACGCTTGCGCCGGACACGCGGCCACCGAGATCGCACTCATTCAGCAGCATCAGATCCTCGAAATCCTCATGTGCTTCCAGACGGCGCTTCGCCTTCTCGCCCAGTGTCTGCGCCCGATACTCGTGAGCGAGCATGTGATTCTCGATGAGCCAGGCGGTGCGCTCCGTGATCAGACCATCCAGCGCCTGCAAGCCCGCGTTCACGTGATCCGCGCGGTCGATCCCCTTCCCGATATCGTGCAGCAAAGCCGCCAGCAGAAACTCCTCGTCCCACTGCCGCACATCCTTCGCCAACTCGAACACCTGCAGCGAATGGTACAGCACGTCCCCTTCCGGATGGTACTGCCGCGATTGCCGGACGCTTTCCAGAGGAAGCAGCAGCAGGCGGAAGAGCTGATACGGATCGATCTCCGCATCCTGATCCGCCAGCGCCTCGTCCACATTCACATCCGGGTATTCGCTCTTCAGCAGAAGTTCCAACTCGGCGATGGACACGCGTTCAATCGCTTTGCCGGTGATCGACGACTTGAACACGTAATGCGCGAGGTTCTCCGCATAGACGGTGAGTTCGAAATTGAAGACATCGAAGACGTGAATGTGAATGTAGGTTCGCGATTCGCCGTCCTTGGTGATCTGCTTATATTCCACCTCATATTGCAGCCCTTCGTCTTCGAGGATCGAGGTGATCGGTTCGACGAAGTCGCAGAAGAGGTGCAGGTCGATATCGGAGCCTTTGCGGGTATGGCCGGTGAGGACGCTGCCGATGAGCCGGGGGCGGAAGCGGGCGAGCCGGCGCATGAGCCACAAAGCCCGCAGGCGCATCTGCTGGAGGTTGCGGGTGCGGGATTCGCCTTCGTGGGTGCGTGCGAACTGCTGGACGAGTTCGCGCACTTCGGTGTTGCTGGGTAGGTCGCCGGGTTTGACGTAACCGCGACAGAGTCGCTTGGCGGCTTTTTTCTTGGCGGTGAAGTACTCGCTCTCGGAGCGTTCGTACATGAGTCGCGCGGCTTCGAGCGCGATGGCGTGGCGGAGTCGGAGATCGGGCATGAAAACGTGCGGCCGTTTGTTGAGAGCCTATCCAGTGCGGCCGCGAGGCTCAAGGACTGATTGATAGCAGAGATTTCGGGAATCGCAAGAGGAAACGATTAACGTGGCATTTTCTCCGTGATATGAGCACCCTCAACCAGCTTGAGTGATTTGACACGATCGATGTTCAACTGGATGGAGTGCTGCCACATCGGGGGAACGGATCGATCACTGAAGATCGCTTCAACAGGGCACTCGGGTACACATGCTTCGCAGTCAATGCAATGATCCGCATCAATGTACAATTGGCGTTCGTCACCATAAAAGCACTCGCACGGACAGACCACGACACAATCCGTGTATTTACAATCCACGCAAGGTTCCGTTACCACAAAGGCCATCGCATCACCTTTTCAAATCGAGAAATTGAAACGGGAGATGTACATGGCACATGACATGCCAAAAGAAATTGCATCAATTTTAAGCGTTTATCGATTCGAGAGCCGATGAGATTTGGATGGATGACGAATTGTGGTCAGTTCCAGTCGGTGCCGGACTTCGCGATCCCGTGCTTCTTCATCTTGCCGTAGAGTGTTGTTGGATTCAGTCCGAGTCTGTGAGCGGCACCACCAGGTCCGTAGATCCGCCCTGAAGTCGCGCGAAGCGCATCAAGAATCCGATGCCGTTCCTGAGCCGCCCAAGTCTGGGCTGTTTCAGCGGTCGATGCACCAACAAGCCAACTGGGATCGAACGCGAGTGACTCGTCTTCGGAGATGATGACGCCACGCTCAACAACATTCTGCAATTCGCGGATGTTCCCCGGCCATTCATACGATGCGTACGCACGCAAAGTATCTGGACGGACCCGCGAGACACGACGGCTGTAACGACTCGACGCCACCTGCAGGAAGTGATCCACGAGTTCGGGAATGTCTTCACGTCGCTCGCGCAGCGGTGGAAGAGTGATTGGAAACACATTCAGACGATAGAAGAGATCGGCTCGAAACCGGCCTGCCGATACTTCCGTTTCGAGTTTGCGGTTGGTCGCTGCAATGACTCGAATATCAACAGGAATGGAATCACCACCGACCCGTTCGATCACACGTTCCTGTAACACACGCAGCAGGATCGCTTGCGCTTCGGTGGACATTTCTCCGACTTCGTCCAGGAAAATCGTGCCGCCATGAGCCTGTTCAAATCGTCCTTTACGCCGCTTAACTGCACCGGTGAATGAGCCCGGTTCATGACCAAAGAGTTCACTTGTGATGAGGCCAGGCGCGAGCGCGACGCAACTCACAGGTACGAATTCGTTATTGCGGCGTAGGCTGAGATCATGGAGCAAGCGAGCAACCAACTCTTTACCAGTCCCCGTTTCGCCAAGAATCAAAACAGTCGCATCGGTCGCTGCAACCCTGTGGACTGCACTTCGGACCGCATTCAAATTCGGACTATTTCCGATCATCGATCACCGGTTCACCCATTCGCGAGCACGATGCGGTAGCGGGCTTTGCCGGCGCGGAGGTGATCCAAAGCTTCGTTCACCTTCGACATCGGGAAAGTTTCCGTCACCGGCGCGATCGAATGCCGGGCGCAGAACTCGAGCATCTGCGCCGTCGTCGCCGGACTGCCAAGCGGCGAACCGGAGACCGACTTCTGCTGCATGATGAGCGCCATGGCGGGCACCGCCACAGGTTCCGGCACAGCGCCGACGAAGTGCAGCCGGCCGCGCGGCGAGAGTGCGTTGAGATACACCGGCCAGTTGAGCGAGACATTCACGGTGACGATGATGAAGTCGAAGCGCCCGGCGAGCTTGGCCATCGCCTCGTCGTCACGGCTATTGACCACGTGATGCGCACCGAGCTTCTTCGCCTCCGCTTCCTTCCCCGGCGACGAGGAGAATGCCGTGACTTCGCAGCCCCACTTGTTGAGGAACTGCAACGCAAGGTGCCCGAGTCCGCCGATGCCGACCACGCCCACGCGATCCGTCGGCTTCACGCCACATTGAACGATCGGATTGAAGACCGTGATGCCACCGCAGAACAGCGGGCCCGCCTTCGCAGGGTCGAGCGCTTCCGGCAGCGGAATCGCCCATTCCTGATGACAGCGCACGCGATCGGCGAATCCGCCATGCCGGCCCCAGATCGTCTGCTCCGCCGTCAGGCACAAATTGTGATCGCCGCTCATGCACTGCCGGCAGTGCATGCAGCTGCCGCTGAACCAGCCCAAGCCAACCTTCTGCCCGACTTTCACCGTCTTGACATTCGCTCCGATCGCCGCCACGGTGCCGACGACTTCGTGCCCCGGCACGATGGGATAAGTTGTTCCGCCCCATTCGTTATCGAGCATCGACAGATCGGAATGGCAAATGCCGCAGTGCGTGACCGCAATCTCCACCCCGTCGGCCGCAAGCGGACCAGGATCGTACTCGTAGGGATTCAGATTCCCTTTGGGTTCGTTTGCGGCATAGGCTTTGATCGCTGCCATGTCTGAATTCTCCGTGGTGATTGAGAATTCTATTCCTTGCCTTCGTAGAAGCGATAACCCACACCGCGAACGGTTTCGATCAGTTCAATCGTGGCGCCGGCATCGAGGAGTTTCTTGCGGAGTGTTTTGACGTGGACGTCGATGGTGCGTTCGAGAACGATGGAGCCTTCGCCGATGGCGGCATCCATGAGTTGGTGGCGGCTGAACGCGCGGCCGGGCTGGCGGACCATGCATTCGAGCAGGCGAAATTCCGTGGGAGTGAGATCGAGTTCTGCACCTTCGTAGGTAATCTTGTGCCGGACGCGATCAACCTTGACTCCCAGATGCTCGATGCGATCGTTGGCATCGGGGGGCGACTGGGACTTGCGGAGCTGCACCTTGACCTTTTCCAGCAGGATTTTGTTGCTGAACGGTTTGGTGACGTAGTCATCGGCGCCCATCGAGTAGCCAACGAGCTGGTCGGTTTCCTCGGATTTGGCGGTGATCATAATGACGGGAATGGAGCGGGTGCGTTCGCCCGACCGGAGTTCGCGGCAGATGGTCAGACCGTCGATGCCGGGCAGGTTGATATCCAGGAGGATGAGATCGGGAAGCAGCGACTGCGCTTTGCGGAGTCCTTCGGTGCCGTCGTGCGAGATCGAAGTCTCGAACCCTTCCCGGTTGAAATACCAGGTGAGGGATTGTGTCAGTCCACGTTCATCCTCAATGATCAGAATGCGCGGCTGAGCCACATCTGTCCCTCCGAGTACCATGGTGTGATCGAGCACCTGACTGGTTGCGTTCATCCGAATCGCCCTGTGATGTAGTCTTCGGTCTGTTTCTTATCGGGTTTGGTGAACAATTGTTTTGTGGGTCCGGCTTCGACCAGTACGCCTTCGAAGAAGAAGGCGGTGATGTCGGAAACGCGTGCGGCCTGCTGCATGTTGTGCGTGACGATGACGATGGTGTAATCACGTTTGAGATCGTCGATGAGGTCTTCGATTTTCGTGGTGCTTTTGGGGTCGAGTGCGGAGGCCGGTTCGTCCATGAGGAGGACTTGCGGATCGGTGGCGAGGGATCGGGCGATGCAGAGCCGCTGTTGCTGTCCGCCCGAGAGCGCGAGCGCCGAAGCGTGCAACCGGTCCTTCACTTCGTCCCACAATGCCGCCTGTTTCAGCGAGCGTTCGACGAGGAGATCGAGGACGCGCCGATTGTTCTGTCCGGCCATGCGGGGGCCGAATGCGACGTTCTCGTAGATCGATTTCGGAAACGGGTTCGACTTCTGGAACACCATCCCAACGCGGCGGCGCAGATCGACGAGGTTCACGTCTTTGTCGTGGATGCTGCGCCCATCGAGTTCGATGGTCCCGGTGTGACGAGTGCCGTCGATCAGGTCGTTCATCCGATTCATCATGCGCAGGAGCGTGGACTTGCCGCAGCCGCTCGGCCCGATGAATGCCACGACGGAGCGCTCGGGGACAACGAGGGAAACATCAAAGAGCGCCTGTTTGCCGGGATACCAGAAGTTGACGCTACTGAGCGTGAACTTCGGTTTTGCCAGCTCGATGTTCAGTGACGATTTTCCGGTCGCTTCCCGGGCGGTCACGATATCGGTGAACATCCGGGTCATGGGAGATCCAATCATGTAGTAACGATAGGTTTGTTGTAGGAGCGGATTATGTAGATAATGCAAAGGAAAGATGAAGAGGTGGCGCGACTCCAAAAAGAAAAAACGGCAGCCGGATGGCTGCCGTTTTCATTTCATAGTGCGGGATTACGCGAGCATTTTCTCGATCACTCGGCCTTCGCGGAACAACTGAATCGGACGGCCGGTCGGGGTTTGAAGTTCGGTTTGCGGGGCGACACCGAGCTGATGGAAGATCGTCGCGCCGATGTCGTCCGGGGTCACGGGATCGGTATTGGGAGCCATGCCGCTCGCGTCGGTCGTACCGTGAGCGTAGCCGCGCTTCAGCCCGCCACCGGCGACGACACACGCCATCGAACGCGCCCAGTGATCTCGGCCAGCGTTCTTGTTGATCTTCGGCGTCCGGCCGAATTCGCCCGCACACATCACGATCGTATCTTCGAGCATGCCGCGATCCGCAAGGTCCGCGATCAGCGCCGAAAGACCCGCATCGAGATTCGGCATCAGGCGATTCTTGTGGGCGTCGAACGTCTTCTGGTGGGTGTCCCAGCCACCCAGGCCGAGCGTGACGAAGCGGACACCCGCTTCGACGAGGCGCCGCGCCGCCAGCGCTGCCGGCCCGATCCCGGTGCCGTAACTGTCGCGAAGAGCCTGCGATTCTTCGTTGAGATTGAACGCCTTACGCGTCTTCTCGGAGCGGAGAATCTCGAGCGCCTGCTTGTGGAAGGTATCGAGGCCGTCGACGAGATCGTTGTTCTTGTCAATGGTGCGGAAGCCATCATCGAAGGTCTGGAGGAGCTGATCGCGTTTGGCGAGGTCGGTGAGGCTGAAGCCGTTGGGCAGCGTGATGCCGCGGAGGCGGAAGGCCGCACCCTTTTCCGACTTGTCGGCTTTGGATCCTTTCGCGTTCGCATTGCCTTCGACGGTGAAGGCGTTGTAGCCGGTGCCGAGGTAGCCCGCTCCTCCAGCGAGACCATTGCGGAGTTCGGTGAACGAGACGTACGGCGGTACGCCGACTTCGGTCTTGAGCATCTTGGCGGTGAGCGATCCGTAGGACGGATACTGCAGCGCGGCCGTCGGCTTGTTGCCGGTGGTCATGAAGATCGTGGCCGGCGCATGCGAGGGGATCGTGTGATACAGGGAGCGGACCACGCTCACGTGCTTGGCCACTTTGGCCATCTTGGGCAGCGTTTCGGCGAACTGAATGCCCGAGGCACTGGTGTTGATCGACTTGAATTCACCGCGGATGCCTTCGGGGGCTTCCGGCTTGTTGTCCCACATATCGATAGTGGCGGGCCCGCCAGCCAGCCAGATCAGGATCACGCTTTTGGCCTTGGCGGTGGGGTTGGTCCCCTGCTCGCGTGCCTGGGCCTGCGCGGCGAGGAAACTCGGCAGGGACAACCCCAGCAAGCCGGCGGAGCCGAGTTGCAGGAAATTGCGACGGTGAAATCCTTCGCAATCGGTTCGGTTCAGGGACATGGACATACTCCGGCGGTTGGTGGTGGAAGGAAATCGATAGAAGGTTATTCGAGGATCAACTCTTTCGTTTAGTGGTTGAGAATAAACTCCCGTGTATTGATCAATGCCCACATGACATCCGTCAGCCCTTCGGTGGGGTTGGATGCGTCTGTGAGGAACTTCACCGCTTCGGTCTTTTCCTTCTCCGTGGGGAAGCGGCTAAGCGTCGAGAGGAACAGCTCTTCGACCGCCGATTCGTGGCTCATCTTCTTTTTGGCGATCGTCATGACGCGGCCGTTGCTCGCATTCATCTTCTGCAGCAGTCCCGGATCGGTCATGCGGAAGAGCGTTTGCGGCAACGCCGGTTCGGCGGAGCGCTCGCAATCACACGCCGTGGTGCGCGGCGGACGGCCGAAGATGCGAAGGATGTAGCCGAGGTTGGCGTTGTTCAGCCGGCTCGCGCCCACTTCCACCATCTTGTAACCGGCGGGGGCGTCATTGCCGAACGCTTCCGAAACGCCCAACGCGCTGTTGAGCACATCGACCACCTGCTCCGCCATGAGCGGGCGCACGTAGCTGCGGGCGTAGTTCATCTGGTCGAAGACGTTGCTGGAATTCGTCTTGGCTGAGGTCTGATACGTCCGGCTCATCAGAATCGCTTTTTCCAGTTTGCGGACATCGAATCCGGATTCGGTGAACTGCTTCGCCAGCTGATCGAGGAGTCGCGGATTCGTGGGCGGGTTGGCGAGCGAGAAATCGTCGACCGGATTGACGAGGCCCAAGCCGAAGTAATGGGCCCAGACCCGGTTGACGAAACTCTTCGCGAAGAACGGGTTCTCTTTGCTGGTCAGCCAGTCCGCCAGCGGGACGCGAGCATCCTCTCCGGGCTTGATCGCGATCTCCGGCCCGCCAAGCGTCCGCGGTTTCGGCGTAGTGTTCGTCGTCGGGTTCGGCTTAATCCGTGGCCGTTCGGCGATGAAGAGTTCGCGAACCTGACTGATGTTGTTTTTGTTCTTCTCATTACTCTTCGCCTTTCGGCTGTTGTTCTCCTCCGTGACCAGCTTTTTGAGTTCCGGCGAACTGAATGTGTTCTGGTTGAACGTCACCTGGCCGAAGATATTCGCAAACGCCCAGTATTCGTCCTGCGTCCAGCGATCGGTCGGGTGCTTGTGGCACTGCGCACATTCGAGCCGCACGCCCAGGAACGCCGCCGCGACCTTTTCGCCCCACACTTCCACCGGAACCTGCTGTTGACGCCGCCAGAACAGATCGAGCGTTTTCTTGTCCGGGTAATCGGTCACGTACCCCTTTGCGAGCTGCTGGTCCAGCTTGTTCATCTCCGCAAGCCACTCCTTCGGCGACATCCCATCGGTCGAAGTCGCCGTGAGAATGTCGCGAACGATCTGGTCGTACGGTTTGTTCTCCGCCATGCGCTTGCGGAGCCAGTCGTGCCACATCTGGGAGCGCTTGGGCTTGTAGACTTGCGGGTTCGTCTCGAGGGCGTCGGTATTGTTGCCGGTGATGTCGCTGAGCTTTGTCGCCCAGAGTGCGGCGTGGAGCGGATGCGCGAGCAGTTCATCGATCTTCTTCTCACGCTTCTTCGGATCGGTGTCCGCGATGAATCGGCGGACTTCGTCTGACGTCGGCAGTTGCGCGATCGTATCGATGGTCACACGGCGAAGGAATTCGATGTCACCCACTTCATCCGAAGGGGTCATGTTCAGTAGGCGGAGCTTGGCGAAGACTTCCTCATCCAGCTTGTTGACCGCCTTCGGGAACGAACCCGGCTGTCCCGGTGCCGGCACTAGCACCCGAACCGCGCGAACCGCACCGCGATACAGAATCGCAAGCCCCGCATCGCCCGGCTTGGAGGCGGTCAAAAGTCCCGTCGGCGAAACAGTCGCGATGGCGTCATCGGTGATCTTGTAATCGCAGAACGGCGTGATTTCTTCTTCGGTGCCGTCGGCGAACTTCGCACGAACCACGAGTTGCTTCTGTTCGCCTTCCTTGACCACGACGAAGTCGACCGGATTGACCGTCATCTCGACGATCGTTCCGCTTCCCTCGGTCCAGGTGGCGCCCTGTTCGATCCAGGTCCGGAACGTGTTGTAGACCCACGAGCCTTTCCCAAACCGCATCCCGCCCTCGTGTGCGACCTGCCCGCTCGCCTTCATCAGCAGCAGGCTTTCGTCCGGCGATGCGACATTGACCCGGCGGCCAAGATTATCGCGCGAAATAGCAAGGTGATCGAAGGCGGGGTCATATCCGAACAGCGAGACCCGAAACCCGTTCTTCCCCTGAAAACTTCCGTGGCAGCTGCCCAGATTACAGCCCACTTTGGACATCAGTCCCATGATGTGGCGCTCGAAATCGACCTTTTCCAGTTTACTGCCTCCAGGCAGATCGACGGCACGCGCAGAGAGAGGGGCGATGATGCAAAGTGTTATGGCTAGGGTAGTTCGGATCATGTTACGATTCGCAAAGGGAGACGTACGGAGCGAGCCATTATGGATCTAACACGGAAATCGCTCCGAGGTTTCGCAGGATCGGTAATAATGATGAATAAAGAATGAAAAAAACAAACCGTTCAACGGGACGGCGAACCGTCCCGGAACGGCTTGGGGAGAGAGAGCTTCCAAACGTATCGGTAGGTCGTTAACTCGTCACCAATGTCACATTCGGCCGCGTCAATTGCGATCGCGAGCCTTTCGGCATCTTCACAACCAAGACGGAACACGGCGCATCACGCATCACGCGTTCGGCGGTGCTGCCCATCAATTCGCGTTCCGCACCCGTTCGACCGTGCGTTCCCATCACGATTACATCGATCCCATTATCGCCTGCAAACTGAACGATTTCCGTCGCCGGATCGCCTTCGAGCAGAACGTGTTGAACCCGGATCTCACGATTCGACGGGCGAACCGTTTCCAGTTGTTCACGCCAGTAAGCCCGCTCGACGGCGGAGGCGGCGGATTCCCGCGGTTTGAAGGCGTAGACAACCGTCAGGTTCGCGCGATAGCTTTCCGCCAGACTCACCGCATGGAAATATGCCTGCGTGGAGTAGCTGGAAAAATCCGTCGGATACAGAATCGAACGAACGCTCAGCATGAGAACCTCGGTGCCGGGTGGAACCGACCTTGGAGAGTCCGGCAAGGAAACTGTACCACCACGCGAAATCGACTTCCATCAAACGGTCGAGAAAATGGACAAAAAGATCGTGAACTTCGTGAATTGTTACACAAACTCGCGCCGCGATTGAACTTTGGGTCAAGTCGGCGCCCTTTTTCGCCTGCGCAAAGCGGAACGAATCTCCGCTTTAGCCGACATACCCTCTGCGCCAGCAAGGGACACAACTCATTGTGAACTTCTTACCCCCGCAGGCCCACCGATGATCGACCAAAACTTCATCCGCCGCATTCGCAGCGAACTGCTGATGCCGGTGCTGATTGCCGCCATCGGTACGTCCTCGCTCCCAAACTCTGAATTCACCCCCAGAGTTGCAGGATTGTGAAATCATGATCGAGATACGGGTAATGGCTTGTCAAATGGATAATCCACTTTCCAAAAGATATCGCTCATCAAAAGAGTCCATCCTCACGGCACCGGGCGCTGGCCGAAGTTGCTCACGGGGAACGTTTCCAAGCCGTCGTTCGCCGCCGGAGTCAGCCAGCTGCGAAGCGTCGATTCGTCCGTCTTCGGCGAGAGCCAGGCGTCGTACTGATCGGGCGTGAGCAGCATTGGCATCCGGTTGTGGACGGCGCTCACCGCCTCGTTCGCGTCGGTCGTGATCAGGCAGCACGACGTGATCTTCTGCGTGCCATCCGTCCAGAAATCCCAAAGCCCCGCCATCGCCAGCGGTTCGCCATCGGTGCGATGGATGTAGTACGGCTGTTTCTTTTTGCCCTCGAGTTTCCACTCGTAGTATCCGCTGGCGGGGAGGATGCAGCGTTTCTGGCGAAACGAATCGCGGAAGGTGGGAAGGCGGTGGACGGTTTCCGCCCGCGCGTTGATGGGGCGCTTCGCCTTGGGATCGTTCGCCCACGACGGGAGCAAGCCCCACGGCAGCATCGCCAGACCGCGCGTGGAGCCGTCCGGTTTCAGGCCCACCACGGGGACCGCCTCCGACGGCGCAATGTTGAACCGCGGCGCCAGATCGGCCACCTTCGCCAGGCCGAACGCCCGCTGCAACACCAGTGCATCGTGATAAACGGTGTAGCGTCCGCACATCTGTTCAGTTCGGCTCCTCGATGATCGGCTCGATCGGCTCCGGCGGTTCCGGCTGCGAGCGTGCGAGATACCGGGCCGCGATCTCCTCCTGAAGCTTCAGGATTCCCCCGAGGCTTTTCCCGTGCAGGCGGGCTGTGCGGTTCATCACCGTATTCAACTGCCGCAACAGTTTATCGAGCCATTTTCCTTTGACGTACGTCTCCGGTAGTTCCTTCACGATCTCTTCGTCCAGCAGGAAATCGGCGAGTCGATCGCCTTCCTCGAAGTGCTTCATGGCGGGGAGATCGAGTTCCTTGGCATCGCGCAGGATCTTGCGCAGGGCGGACCGCGACTCCCGCAGCACGTGCATCAGCTCGATGAAATCGTCTTCGCTCGGCCGATCCGTCTCGGTGAACAGATGCCATGTGACCATGGTCACGGCGAAGTGCTTGCGCGCGGACTGGTAAAACCTCTGCACCGCCAGCTGGAAGCGATAGCGATTGATGAGTTCGTAGTAGTACGCATCGGTGACGCGATACGCCATCTGTACATAAACGAGATACACGCGGCGATCCAGCGAGTGAAACCATTCGTCGCACTTGTCCAGTTTGGTTTCGAGTTCCTTGAGGAGCTTGCGGGCCTTGCGCCCGCGCTTGGCGCCGGTGTTCTCGATGAGCGCATCGTATTCCTTCGCCAACTCCGCTCGCGTTTCGGCCCGATCGCCGATATCCGAATAGAGCTTCTCGTACACGGCCATCAAGCGATCGTCCGGCCAGGACTCCTTCTGGATCAGCTCGTTCAGCTCGTCGAGATCGCCGGGATCCAGAATGCGGTCGTCGTAGCTTCCCTCGTACTTGGCGTCGTAGGTGGTCTCGGCGTGTTCCTCGTCGATGAATTTCTGAATCTGCCGCGGATCGGCGAGCGCGGTCGACTTGCCGACGTTGTACACGACGCGGTAATAGCGCTTCGTCATCTTGGTGCGAATCTCGGCCGGGTTGTCGAAAAGTACCCATGGTGATCGTTCGTCCAGTTGTGCTTCGATGAAGTCGTTCTTGATATTCTCCTCGCGATCGTACCCGCTCGGGTGGTAGTCATCGGGGTTCACGTCCGCCTCGTCTTCCGGATCGAAGACCTGAATCTTGCGTCCGGCCCGCGGTCCGTCCAGTTTGGGCGGAATCCCCTTGTGCGGTTCTTTCTTTTTCCGGCGATAGAGATCCGCGATCGCGTGCTGATGGAAATAGAGATCCGAGGAATAGAGTTTGTGATCGGCGGCGCGGCGGAGCTCGCCGAGCGCGTAGTCGAAGAAGTCGTCGCCGTGCTTGGTCTTGAAGAGCCCCTGCACGGCGGCATCGCTGCCGGCCATGCTCGCGCCGACCAGATCCGCGTGGAATTCGTGCGCGCGGGCGATCTTCAGTTCCTGCCGGGCGATCAGGTTGAACAGCCCCGCCACAATCACACGCAGGAGCCAGAGCATCCCGCCGAGCGTGACTCCGAAGAGAAACAGCGCTCCGCCGGAGTTCTTCATCCAGTCCACGAGACCGTCGAACCAGTCGCGGCCGCCGAGGATATTCGCAACGATGCCGCGCACCGCCATGCCGTAGTTGTGGACGAATCCGCCCTGCGTGAAGTGGCCCAGCTCGTGCGCGACCACCGCCTTGAACTCGCTCAGGTTCAGGCAATTGATCAGGCCGAGACCCAGACACAATTCGTAACGCGGATGCACGAACAGGTGTTTCAGCCCGAGCGGGCAGATCGCCGCCGCATTCACATCCGGGATCACCCAGATCTTGCGCGGCTCCTCCGCACCGGTCTCGGCGCACAATCGATGAACGAACGCATGCAATCGCGGTTGATCGCGCTCGGGGATTTCAATCTTGAAGTCTTCGAACTCCTGCTCAACCTTGCGAAAGAGATTCTTCGCAAGCATCAGGAAGATGAGTCCGAAGAACAGAATACCCATGAAAGCGAGGATGTGGTACCGCCTCAGATTCACGATCGACCAAGCGGTGGCGAAGCCGAAGAACATGACAACGCTGAGGTAGATCAGCAGAAACGCCATGAGGCCGATCAGCAGGAACCACTCCTGGCGGACGAGATCCTTGGGGCGATCGGTGAGATCGTCGGGAACATCGTCAGGCGTCGGCGGATAGGGTATGGGTTCGGTCATGACACCAGAATAGAGTGTGACTGGGGCTTTTCGCAAGAGGGTGGTATGATAGATCGACAACGAAGATCGTATTCCGAGGCCGGTCATGCCGTTGCTCGATCACTTTCATCCACCGCTGCTGGATCGTGCTCCGTGGTCATCCATCTGTACGATGTGGATTGCAAACTTGGTGAAGGATCTGAATCGCACATTGCCGCGTGATCGGTTTCGAGCATTCGCGAACGCGCATCTCAGTTCGACAGTCGAAGCGGATATCGCGGAATACGATCGCGGCGGCGATCAATCTAATAGCGATGATGCAGCCGTTGCGCTTGAACAACCGGCGCTCTTCACGATCGAGGCTCAGTTTCCCGATGAATTCGAAGTCCAGATCCATGAATATCGCGATGGCATGCGACTCTCTGCTGTGATCGAGTTGATCAGCCCAGGCAACAAAGATCGAGAAGTGGAGCGTCGAAAATTCATCTCAAAATGCTCCTCTTATCTGGCGATGGGAATCGGCGTGATCCTGGTTGATGTCGTTACAAATCGAAGATTCAACCTGCACAATCTGCTCATGGAGGAACTCGGAACGCCGTCGGCGAATTTATCGCTGGAACCGCCGTGTTACGTGGCTGCCTATCGACCGAACCCATGGAACACCAGTCACATTGACGTTTGGCCGTTTGCGGCATCGATCGGAGCACCGATTCCTTCGGTCCCGCTTCCGCTGCGTGAAGGTCCATCGATTCTCGTCGATCTCGAAGCGACCTATTCCGCGGCGCTCGATGATCATGGCATCGACTTCGATCATACAATCACCGCATCATGAACACGCACTGGCAGGCCGCACGCGAGCAGATGCTGCTCGATCCCACCGTCACCATGCTCAACACCGGCTCCTTCGGCCCCACGCCGAAGCCGGTCTTCGCCGCCGCCAACGACGTGCGCCAACTCATGGCCATGGGGCCGACGAACTTCTTCGTCCGCACCCTTCCGCCCCTGCTCTGGAAGGCCCGCACACAGACCGCACACTTCCTCGGAACGCAGCCGGAACGCTTCGTCTTCACCTCCAACGTCTCCGCCGCGATCAATCTCGTTGCCAGCGGACTCTCACTGGAAGGACCCGGCGAAATCCTGATGACCGATCACGAGTACGGCTCGATGGTCTGGTGCTGGGAACGCGCCGCCGAACGCCAGGGTCTGACCGTGAAGACGTTTCCGCTCCCCACGATGCCGAACGATCCTGGTGAGATCGTTGATGCCGCCATTCAGGCGATGACACCGCAAACGAAGCTCTTCTTCTTCAGCCATGCGCTATCGCCAACGGGTATGGTGCTGCCTGCGAAGGAACTCTGTGCGGAAGCTCGCAGGCGCGGCATTCTCACAGTCGTTGATGGTGCACATGCGCCGGCGATGATCCCGCTCGCGATCGATGAGATCGATGCGGATTATTACACCGGCAACTGTCACAAGTGGCTGCTCGCCCCGATGGGTTGCGGCTTCCTGGCGGTCCGCGACTGGGAGCGGCACATCGAACCGCTGCACGTGAGCTGGGGCTACAAGCCCGATTCGTATCCGATCGGCGAGCCGATGGCCGCCAGCGGTCCGGATGCGCCCGATGTCTACGGCAGCACCCAGCGCACACGCTATCTGGAATTCGAGGGAACGAAGGACGTCTGCCCCTGGTTGGCGGCGCCGGCGGCGATTGCGTTTCAGGAGCAGTTCGGCTGGGATGCCATCCGCGAGCGCCATACGGAACTTGCCGCCTATTCGCGCAATCTCTTCGAAAATCTCGGCCTCGCACTCGCCACACCGGCCGACCGGCGCCTGAGTGGCTCAATGACCGCCTGCGAACTCCCGCCCGGCATCAACGTGCCCGCACTCAAGGCCAAACTCTGGGAGCACCGCATCGAGATCCCGGTCAACCCGCGACCCGATCGTATACTCATGCGCATCAGCCATCACTTTTACACCACAGAGGCGGAGATCGATCATCTGGGCGATGTGCTTCCCGAATTGCTGAATGAATGCCGGTAAGAAAGGATGATTTGTGACCGACGCGCAAGCGCTCTTCGAACGCGGACTGGCCGCTCTGGAAGCGGGTGACTACACGGAAGCGGTGGAAACGCTTTCCCGCGCCATCGCCGCCGATCCGCGGGTGGCGGCGGGCTACCGATTGCGAGCGAAAGCGTACCTCGGACTCGGCGAGCGACCCAAAGCCATTGCGGATTTGGATGCCGCCATTCGCCTGAAGCCCGGCGATGCGCAAGCATTGGCGGAACGCGCGAGCGAACTGCTCAAGCAACGCCGCTATGACGACACCGTCGCCGATTGCGATACTGCCTTGAAGCTCGATCCGGGTCGCGTCGATCTGTTTGCAATCCGGAGCAAGGCCAATGCGAGTCTCGGGGAATCGGCGAAAGCGTTTCAGGATCTCGATCACGCCATTCGTTTCGATGCGGAACGGGCTGCGGAGCACCTGACGCTGCGTGCGAAGCTCCATCTCGATTGCGGAAATGCGGAGGCGGCACGGATCGATGCTGATCTGGCTCTGGAGATCGATGCGGAGTTGCTTCTGGCGTATGAGGTGCGGGCGCTGGCGAATCGCGAGCTGGGCGAACTCGAAGCCGCCGCACATGATTTCGAACGCGCCGCCCAGGACCCGCATGCGATGGGTCCGCGGATCGGCCGCATGCTGGTCCTTCACGAATTGCAGGATTGGACGGCACTCCTCTCGGCGACCGATGAGTTGCTGTCGGAGAACACTCCGCCGCAAGTCTGGGAACTGCGCGGCCGGGCGCATCTGGCGCTGGGTCAGTCGGCGGAGGCGGTGGAAGACTTCTCGCGGTTGATCGCCGCGCGACCGTACAAGGCGCAGGGCTATGCGCTTCGCGGAATCGCGCACGAAGCTGCGGGGAACGCAAGCGACGCGCGAAGTGATTATCTGTCGGCTTTGGAACGCGAACCCCACGATGCGGACACGCTGAACCGCCTCGCCTGGCTTCTGGCTACGAACGATACACTGAGGAATGCAAAGCAAGCGCGAGAACTGGCCACTCGCGCCTGTGAACTTTCGAACTGGACCAACGCCCACCAACTCGACACCCTCGCCGTCGCCTGCGCCGAGAACGGCGAAGTTACGGACGCGATCCGCTTCCTGGAACAGGCGATCGAGATCGAGGATCGCGACGAATTTCGCGAGCGATTGGAGAACTATCGACTCATAAATATCAATTGAAACAGTTAGCAGACATGATTCACGATGCGCGGATTCTGACGATCATCGCTGGTTCGCTCTGCATTCCATTCAATTCATTTCCGTGCCGCTGCGAGCGCTTCGCGATCTTCCAAGTCCCTCGTTTCGCTCAATTCGGCATGCTTGGCCACCATCGCCAGAATGGCGAGGGTCTGGCCCCTTCGCCAATCGGGACATTTGATTCGTTTATAACTGACAGAATTCCATCATATCTTCCTGAAACTTGTCCACCCATCTCCAAACCCGCCATCCATCCAGAGACACACTTTAATGTTCACCATCCCGATCAAGTCATTGCGAGATCGCCAAATCCCGTGTGTCGCAAGTTGGCGAAGTTGGCGAAATCGCCTGCCACTTTGACAGTTCAATTTCCCCAATTCCAAATACGCTCTTGTCCGAATCATTATAATGCCGATAAAGATAATCGTAACACTGCGGACCGGATACGGGGCGTGACTGATGACGGCGGAACGAATGTCCGATGACACAATCGCGAACGCTGCGAAGGAACTTGTTGATTCGTCGCCGCAAGATGTGCTCCGGTGGGCTGTTAAGGAATTTCACCCCAGGCTGCTCATGGCCACCGCCTTCGGGGCGGAAGGCTGCTGCATCCTTCACATGCTCGCCGAGATCGAACCGGCCGTGACCGTCATCAATCTCGATACCGGCTATCAGTTTCCCGAAACACTCGAACTGCGCGAGCGGGTCAAAGAGCGTTACGGGATCGAGGTGATTTATATTCGCCCGGAACTCTCCGTAGCAGAGTACGAAGCGGAGCATGGCGGACCGCTGTATGTCCATCGTCCGGATCAGTGCTGCCACGATCGCAAAGTGCTTCCGCTTCAGAAGGCGATGAAGCATTACGATCCGCTGTCCTGGATTTCGGCCATCCGCAAAGATCAGACACAGAACCGGAGTGCGAATGCGGCCGTCGTGCAGTGGGATGCGAAGTTCAACGTGGTGAAGGTGAATCCACTGCTCAACTGGACCAAGAAGGAAGTCTGGAGCTTCATCCACAGGCATGATGTGCCGTACAACCCGCTACACGATCAGAACTATCCCAGTATCGGCTGCTGGCCCTGCACGCGAGCGATCCAGCCGGGCGAAGACGATCGAGCGGGCCGCTGGTCCGGGAACGTGAAAAAAGAGTGCGGGTTGCATGTCATTGAAGTCAAAGACGGGGCGGGTATCTGATGCAGTTTTCCGCGAAGGCTGAATATGCGTGTCTGGCGATGCTGGAGTTGGCAATCCGGCACGGCGATCCGCGTCCGGTGCGTCTGGTGGACATGACCGACGCCCATGGCATTCCGCAGCGATTCCTTGTGCAGATTCTTCTGCAACTCAAAGGCGCGGGTCTCGTCACGAGCACGCGTGGTGCCGCCGGCGGTTATCATCTGGGCCGTTCGCCCGAGGATATTTCGCTTGCGGACATTCTGGATGTGATCGACCGCGCCGAGCCCTCCGCCAACGGCAACCGCCCCACCGGTCGCACTGACGGCAGCGCCTCGCCGATGGCGCTGGCGTTGCGCGATGTCTGGTGCGCCATTCAGAAAAGCCGACAGGAAATCCTCAGGAAAACGTCTCTTGCTGCGCTCGCGCAGGCGGGACAGGGACTGCAATACGTGATTTGATTTACCATTTCATGGAGAAGATGATGGCCGACTTGATTGCACCGCACGGCGGTGAACTGATTGACCGCACGGTGTCACAGAACGAAGCTGACGCATTCCGCAACAGCGTGCCCAGCACCGCCGCCATCACCGTGAGCGATGCGGACCTCAGCACACTCTACCGGATCGCTGACGGCGGACTGTCACCCCTAACCGGACCGATGACCAAAGCTCAGTACCTGCAGGTGCTCGAAGAGGAAGTCGTCGTCAAAAACGGCAAGAAGTACGCCTGGACGATTCCGCTGGCGTTCCCCGTCGATGAGGCGACCGCCAAGACGCTGCAGACCGGCACCACCTACCCGCTGAAGAACGCCTCCGGGCAAGTCGTCGCGACGCTCGATCTCAAGGACGTGTTTCCCTGGAACAAGCCGATGTACAATGCGGCGGTGTACGGAACGACGCGAACCGATCACCCCGGTGCCCGCATCGCCAACGACGATCCGCGGACGTTCCTCGTGGGCGGCGATGTCAAGGTACTGCCACAGCCGAAGAACCCGCACTTCGGCGATCTCGTGCTTTCACCGAGCGAAGTGCGTGCGCTCTTCGCCAAAAAGGGCTTCCAGCGCGTCGTTGGCTTCCAGACCCGCAACGCCCTGCACCGTGCACACGAATACGCCTTGATCGTTGGCCTCGAACGGCTGACGCGAGACGGCTTCAACGCCGGCGCCGTGCTGAATCCGCTCGTCGGCGAGACGAAGAGTGACGACGTCGATGCCGTGACGCGGATGAAGACCTACCGGGCACTCATCGACAACAAGGTACTCGGCCAGGGAGACATCGACGAAGAGTTGTGGAAGAAAGTCGGCCGCAACTTCAGCGATCAGGTGCTCTTGCTCGGCCTCGACATCAAGATGTTCTACGCCGGGCCGAAGGAAGCGGTGATGCACGCGATTTACCGGCAGAATTTCGGCTTCACGGATATCGTGATCGGCCGCAAGCATGCGGACGCGCCCTACGACGACAAGACCGAGATCTGGGACGGTCTGGCGGCTCACCGCAAGTTTGATCAGCTTCGGGGTGAACTGCTGATCCAGCCGGTGAAGGTGGGCTTCGCGGCGTATTATGCGGAGGCGGGGCGCGTACGGTTGGTGGAGGAAGCGCCGAAGGAGTGGAAACCGGTGAGCATCAGCGGGACCGACCTGCGGGCGATGCTTGGCCGAGGCGAACTGCCGGCCCCGGGCATCATGCGAGCCGAAACGGCGAAGGTGCTGATCGAGAAGTACAACGAGAAGGCGTAAAGCAGCTTGGCCTGCGATTCAAAGCCCGCGGACGCTCGTCCGCGGGCTTCATACTTTGAATTCTTTATTGCAATGATTTGAAACATATCCGATACTGTCATTTCGTTGACTAATATCTGACTTCGACAAGGCAGGATCAACAAATGTCCAAAGCTCCACTTGTTGTTCTTGAAGGATTGTGGTGGAGCAAACATGAAGTCCCACTTGTGTTGCCGTATTTTCAAGCATTGGCAACAAGCCACAAGAATATCGAACTCAGTCATCGAACTTTTCGCAGTGCGGCCGATATTAAGCATTACGTTTCGAACATTCCGAAAAACGCCGGTGCGTTTTTGTATTTTGCATGTCATGGTCATCAGTTGCATTTATGCCCAGAATCAAAAGTATCGATCTCTACAGATGAAATCATAGATGCTTTAGGTTTTGCGAAATATGGAGCTGTTTCATTTGTTCACTTCGGTTGTTGTGAAATGGTAGATTCTCGTAATCGAAGAGGTCACCATGAACAGATCATGAACGCCTGTGACGCGAGATGGGTATCCGGTTACACGAAAGAAGTTGGATGGTTGCAGCCCATTTTCATTGAATTGGCTCTTGTGACCGAGATCTACGTACCACTCAGAAAACAAGACGGTAGATCCTTCAAGCTCAAGAACCAAGCAGAAAACTTTTTCAACATGTACGAACAAACTGCTCGCCAACTTGGATTAAGTGCACTTACAACCGTATCTGGTGGTGAAATGTTGTTGCCCGAACGACTCAGATAGATCATTTCAGTGGTGCCCGTTCCCATTCACACTCGCACCAAGGCCGAAGCCCACGAGCCGGTTCTTGCCGCCGCTGGCGAGGTCCGCACGGTTCTCGCGGTACGTTCGCTTCGCCTTCTCCCAGTCCCACGCATTCGACTCCAGATAGTCCACGATCAGCAGATTCTTCAATTCATCAAGCTCGGCGAAGCTCATCCCCTCGGAGTCGTCCACCATCCGCTCGATGCCGATCGTGCCGCGGATCTCCGCGTCCCAGCGCTCGATGAGCTTCTGCCGCAGTCCCGCTTCCGGCTTCGGGAAGTGCAATGTGAGGTCGATGCGGCCCGGCCGACGGAAGGCGGGGTCGATCAGCTTGATTTCGCAGTTCGTCGTGAATACGTACACCACCGCCTCGTTACCGCTCACGCCATCGAGAGCGGTCAAGAAGACCGACTGATCGTCCGTCTCCTTCACTGTGTTGCGGTCGCGCAGCGCGATGTCGAGATCGTCGAAGAAGATCACGCCCTGCTTCGAGACTTTGAAGAGCTGGCGGACGGCTTCGCCCGGATCGTCGTCGCGGCGGGCGACGGCGTAGTCGTCCGGCGACACGAGCTTGTAATCCCAGTTGCGGCGGACGCATTCCTGATAGATCCAGCGGCAGGCGGAGGTTTTGCCGTTGCCCGGCGGACCGGTGAGCAGCAGGCCGCGTTTGGCTCGACCGCCGAACCGGCGGATGCGGGCGAGGTTCTTCGGATCGAGATAGCCGATGGTATTCTGCCAGAGCTTATCTTGAATTTCCTGCGACATGACGGGTGGCGGATTCGGTGGCGAGGCGGCCTTTCGCAGCTGGCGTGCGCGGCGGTAGAGCGCGAAGTACTGACTGCGGTCGCAGACATAAAAGTTGTACCCGGCACAATAGTTCTGGGCGGCGCTGGCGGTGTAAACACGGACGAAGGTGATGGCGTCGAGGTGATAGAGTTTCAGGCCGATATTGATGCCGGGCCAGATTTTGCGGAAGTCCGGATCCCAGTCGCGGATCAACACGCCGTGAATCGGTATCATGCGCCCGCGCCGTGCCGCCTTGAGCAGTGGCGATTCGAAATCGTCGGCATCGAACGCGACCGGATCGCGGAACCCGCCGGCCTGAGCCGCCGCCGCGATCAGCTCGCGATGATCGTCTGTGAATTTCTTCAAAGGTGCCATGATGTTTGTGGCGTATTGCCTGTAAGTACCCTGTGATTGCACCAATGGACACGAAGTATGCCAACGGGTTCGCGAAACAGATCAAAACCCCACAAGCAATCTGCTACGAAATCTCATACGTGAACTGCGACTGATCATTAACGCCGACTTTCGCATGCTTCACCGGCCTGCCTTCGGAAATGCAGACGAGAACTTCCTGAGACAACTTTGGCAAGAGCGTACCCGTGAGAATATGGTCCACGTTCCGCGCACCGCTATCGACATCGGTACACCGCGCCGCCACGGTCTCCACCACTTCCGGAGTGTACTCGAACGTCGCCTTGTGATTGATCCGCATGCGCTCGGCAATCGAACCGAGTTTAAGCTTGATGATTTCCTTCAGCACTTCGTCCCGGAGCGGGAAGTACGGCACCACGATCATGCGGCCGAGCAAGGCGGGCTTGAACGCCTTGAGCAGATCGGGGCGAAGGATTTCCACGAGTTCATCGGGCGAAGGAAGCTTTTTGGGATCTGAACAGCACTTCATGATCGTGTTGGTGCCGACGTTCGCTGTGAGCAGTATGATCGTGTTCTTGAAGTTCACATCTTCGCCATCATCGTTTTGAAGCACGCCTTTATCGAACACCTGATAGAAGATTTCCTGCACGCTTTCGTGAGCCTTTTCCACTTCGTCAAGCAGCACGACGCTGTACGGTCGATTCTTCACGGCATTCGTCAGCACGCCACCTTCGCCATAACCCACGTAGCCTTTGGAGGTGCCGACGAGCCGTGAAACTTTATGCGACTCCTTGTACTCGGACATGTTGACGACGACCATGTTGCGATCGCCGCCGTAGAGGAGATCGGCGAGGGCCATGGCGGTTTCGGTTTTGCCAACGCCGGACGGGCCGACAAGGAGAAAGACGCCGAGCGGTCGGCGCGGATCGCCAAGGTCGGCGCGGGCGGTGCGGATGCGCTGGGCGATCGCTTCGAGCGCGTGGTTCTGACCGACGACACGTTCGGACAGTTTCTCCGCCAGCGCGAGGACTGTTTTCATTTCGTCGCGAACCATCTTCCCCAAGGGAATGCCGGTGAGTCCGGAGAGCACCTCGGCGACCGCCTGCGAATCGACGACCGGATAAACCAACTGCTTCTCACCCTGAACCGTGTGCAACTCCGCCAGCAGTTGAGTGAGTTCCGCACGCTGGGCGTCCAGCGTGTCCGGTGGCGGATCCTGTTCGGCGGCGGTCTCGATGGCGGAGCGCAAATCGCGAATCTTGAGGACCAACGCACTTTCCTTCGTGAGCTGTTCGTCGAGTTTGACCTTTTGTTCCTCGACGATCTGTCTGCGTTGTTTCAGTTCGCTCAGACGTTCGGGGTTTCCTTCGGACACGCGGCCTTCCCGTTCGAGGAACTGGATTTCGGTCGTGAGATGTTCGATTTCCCGATGGATATCCTCAACGGCCGGCGGAGTCGAACTCTGGCTCAGGCTGACGCGAGCGCAGACGGTATCCAGCAGACTGATCGACTTGTCCGGCAGCTGGCGATCGGGCATATAACGGATGGAAAGCTTCACCGCCGCATTGACCGCCTCATCCAGAATGCGCACGCCGTGGTGTTTTTCGAGCATCTTCGTCAGGCCGCGGAGCATGCGGATCGCTTTGTCCTCGTTGGGTTCATCGACGCGGACCTGCTGGAAGCGGCGTTTGAGGGCGGCATCGGTTTCGAAATATTTCTTGTACTCCGCGTAGGTCGTCGCCGCGATCGTGCGCAATTCGCCCCGCGCGAGCGCCGGCTTGAGTAGATTCGCGGCATCGCTCTGACCCTGCTGACCGCCGGCACCGATCAGCGTGTGCGCTTCGTCAACAAAAAGGACAATCGGCTGTGGGGAGGATTTCACTTCCTCGATGACGGACTTCAGTCGATTCTCGAATTCGCCTTTCACACCCGCACCGGCCTGGAGCAAACCGAGATCGAGCGTCCGTAGAACGACCGTCTTCAGCGGCGGGGGGACATCGCCGAGCGCAATACGCAGGGCCAATCCTTCGACCACGGCCGTCTTGCCAACTCCGGCCTCGCCGGTGATGATCGGGTTGTTCTGGCGGCGGCGGGTGAGGATATCGATGACCTGCCGGATCTCCGGATCGCGACCGATCACCGGATCGATTTTCCCCTGCTTGGCGCGTTCCGTGAGATTGACCGTGAACTGATCGAGCGCACCGCGACCGGCAGCCGGCATCGCCTCGCCGTCTCCCGTGCCGGCCCCGCCACCGCTTCCCATCCCGGCTTCTGCGGCCACTTGTTCATCGCTGGGAATTTTTCGCAGGAGCTGTTGAAGATCGACGAGGAGTTTCTCGGCGTTGAGCTTCGTAATGGTCATGGAACTTCGACTGATCCAGAGTCGAAGTTTCTCGTCTTCGAGCAGAGCCGCCAGGAGGTGACCGCTGCGGACCGAGTTCACGCCGCATTCGATGGAAGCGATCACCCAGCCTTCTTCGATGAGTTGCAGGAGTTCTGTGGAGAGTCCCGGTGTGCTGCCATTGCCGGTTTTGAACCGGTTGAGCGCCGTCTCAAGTTCTTTCCGCACGAGCGAGACATTGATCTCGTAATGTTTGAGAATCAGCGGAATGTCGGTGTTCGGCTGTTCGAGAAATTTCACCAGCAGGTGTTCGATCTCGAATTCGAAGTGTGTTCGCGAGACGGTCAGTCCCAGACCCGCTTCGAAGGCCTTGCGGCAGACGAGGTTGAGTTTTTCAAACAGTGTCCGGCGATTGGTGACTGCCATCGAAGATTCTCGTTCGGGTGGCGAAAGGGATCGCACGTTCGCGACGGCAGTAGTCTATTCTGATCACGAGTGTGTGGAAATGAAATACCGCAGCTTGCCCGGGTGTGCGTCACATTAGTTGGTGAGACATCCGTTCACGACGCGAGGTTTCGCTCCCAGAAAGCCTCCCATTGGCCTTTCTCGCTGCGGTACAACGCCCGCACGTGGCACAGCGCGTGCGAGCCGGGCTCGCCCCAACGC
>JBGSJI010000099.1:0-124930 GCA_041742055.1 Limnoglobus sp.
CGCCTGCCCCGGGTGTTCCTCAGCAAAAGCCCGCCGCACCCGGACAGCGACCAGCGCCCACGGGCGGCGCAAAGCCGCCGGCCGCACCGGCGCCCAAACCCGCTCCAAAGCCACAACCACCCAAAAAAACGCTCACTCACGTCGACGCCAGTTCCAAACAACTGGGCCAGAAACTGGTTGACCTCGGCTTTCTCGATGATGCTCAACTCGATTCGATCTATGAGGAAATGCGGACCGTTGATGACAAGCTCCAGGAGTTGGTGACCGCACGGGGTCTGGTGAACGAAGATCAACTCCTCCAGGCTCAGGCTGAATTGCACGGGATGAAGATTCAGAACCTGGAGGATGTCAAACCGAATAAGGATGCAACGGCCAAGGTTCCGCAGACAATGGCGGATCTGTACAAGGTCGCGCCGATGTCGTTTGAGAACAACGTGCTGACCGTCGCGATGGCGGATCCGAATAACCTTCAGGCGTTGGATGACATTCGCAACTTCCTCGGTATAGCGGAGGTCAAAGCCGTTCTGGCATCTCCGAAGTCCGTCGAAGAGCTGATGAAGAAGTGCTACTCCGCTGGAGGGGGCGTAGTCGATGAAGAGTCGATCGCCAGCATCATCAAGGAATTGGAAGGCGATGCGGATCTGAATTCCGCGGCCATGAGGCGAGAAACAAGTATCGACCTCAACAGCCTTGAGGAAATGGCGCACTCCGCCCCGGTCCGCAAACTGATCAACATGGTCATGCTGATGGCGATTCGGGACAAGGCGTCGGACATTCACTTCGAGCCGTTCGAAGATGAATACAAGATGCGCTACAAGTGCGACGGCGTGCTGTATGAGATGGTACCGCCTCCGCGTCACCTCGCGACGGCCATCGCGAGCCGGATCAAGGTCATGTCGAACCTCGACATCGCCGAGCGCCGGTTGCCGCAGGACGGCCGGATCGAGCTCAACCTTGGCGGAAGCCGGATCGACATGCGCGTCAGCGTGCTTCCCACGCTCTTCGGCGAATCGGTCGTCATTCGGGTTCTCGACCAATCGAACGTCGGCCTGTCACTCGACAAGATCGGCATGCCGACGAAATTGCTCGCCGAGTTCCGTCAGGTCATCAAGAAACCGAACGGGATCTGCCTCGTGACCGGTCCGACCGGCTCCGGGAAGACCACCACGCTCTACTCCGCGCTCTCCGAACTGAACGACATCGACACCAAGATCATCACGACTGAAGACCCTGTCGAATACGAAATCGACGGTCTCGTTCAGTGCCCGATCAATCACGAAATCGATCTGACCTTCGCCAACGCCCTTCGTGCTATTCTCCGCCAGGATCCGGACATCATCCTCATCGGTGAGATCCGCGACCTCGAGACGGCTCAGATCGCCATTCAGGCATCGCTGACCGGGCACCTCGTGTTCAGCACCCTGCACACGAACGACGCACCGTCGTCCATCACCCGCCTGCGGGATATGGGTGTCGAGCCGTTCCTCATCACGGCAACGCTTGAAGCGATTCAGGCTCAGCGGCTCGTTCGCAAGGTCTGTCAGGTCTGCAAAACGCCCTACGAACCGACCCGCGATCAGCTCATGGAGTTGAATATCACTCCCGAACAACTCAACGGCGAGAAGTTCTACTACGGCGAAGGTTGCGATAAGTGCAACAACCTCGGCTTCAAAGGCCGGACCGGGATCTATGAGCTGATGCTGATCGACGACGATATCCGCGACATGATCAGCCGCGGCGCTTCGAACGACCAGATTCGGGCGTACACCCGTAAGATCGGGATCAAAGGCCTGCGTGAAGCCGGCATCGATGCGCTGATGGCCGGCGTGACGACATTGGAAGAAGTCGTCCGCGAAACGATCGTCGAGGATTAATTCGGAACTGCGCACGGTGTTGTCGAAACTCGCATGGCAACCTGTGCTTTGTCAGTGATGGATTAAATGGGAAGAATTCGCTCGCGAAACGAACGAAATCGTAGCCATGGTCGGTGCATTGAATCGCACGGCCAACTATCTGCGGTGACGGATTTCGGATTCCATTCCGAATTCCGCATTCCGAATTGGAGAGAAGATGCCAACGTTCAAATTCGAAGCGCTTGACACTTCCGGTCAGGAAGTCAAGGACTCGGTCGACGCCGGCAACGAAGAAGAAGCGTCGCAGAAGATCAAGGCGATGGGCTACTTCGTCACGAAGCTCACCGCCGCGCAGGTCAAAGGCAAAAAGGGCCAGAAAAAGAAAACCGGAAAGAGCCGCAAGACCTTCGTGCTCGGCGGCGTGTCGCAGAAGATGCTCTGCATCTTCACCCGCCAGTTCAGTACGCTCCAGGACGCCGGCCTGCCGGTCCTCCGCAGCCTTCGAATTCTCGAAAAACAGATGAAGCCGAGCGCACTCAAGAACGCGCTCATCGACGTCGTCGAGGATGTCGAATCCGGCTCCACGCTCTCGGAATCACTCGGCCGGCACCCCAAATGCTTCGACCGCCTGTACGTGAACATGGTGAAGGCCGGTGAGGCGGGCGGTGCGCTCGAAGTCATTCTTCAGCGTCTGGCGGAGTTCAAGGAAAAGTCTCAAAGTTTGAAGCGTAAAGTTGTCGGTGCTATGGTGTACCCGAGCGTGGTCATCATGGTGGCCGTCGGGATCCTGACCTTCATCATGGTGTCGATCATCCCGAAGTTCAAGAAGATCTTCGAGGAGTTCGGGCTCAGTCTTCCGCAGGCGACCAAGATCCTCATCGACGTCTCGGACTGGGTGGCGAACTACTGGTATGTGATCCCGCTGTTCCCGCTCGGTGTGTACTTACTGATCAAGCTGATCCGTTTGACGAGGGCGGGGAATTACGCGCTGGACCGAATGGTCTTGTGGATCCCCGTGGTCGGGAGTTTGGTCGAGAAAACAATTGTCGCGCGGACCATGCGCACCTTGGGTACGCTCATCAGTTCCGGTGTGCCGATCCTGGAAGCGCTCTCGATTGTGAAGGACACCGCCAACAACGTCGTCTTCGAGCGGATGTTCCAGCGGGTTTTGGAATCCATCCGCGAAGGGGATACCATTGCTGACCCCTTGCGGGAAGCACGGCTTGTGGACGACATGGTCGTGAACATGGTCGAGGTCGGTGAGGAAACCGGCGACCTGGACACGATGCTCTACAAGGTTGCCGACTTTTACGACGAAGAAGTCGATACGCTGGTGAAGTCGCTGATCTCGCTGCTCGAGCCGATCATGATCGTGTTCCTCGGGGGCGTGATCGGGGCCATCGTGATCTCGCTGTTCCTGCCGCTGATCAAGCTGCTGGAAGGTTTGTCCAAATAAACTCGCACTTGAATCCCCGGCCTTTACGGGTCGGGGCCGTATCTCACAGGAGTTTGCCATGGTGCGTTCGAATCGAGCCGGTTTCACGCTCGTCGAGCTGCTCGTCGTGATTGCGATCATCGCCGTGCTGTCCGGATTACTGCTGGTGGGCGTGCAAACGGCCCGCCAAGCGGCCGATGTCTACAAGGTCACTTCGGACTTCAACCAGCTCAACACCGCCATCTCCGGATTCAAGGCGAAGTTCAACCGCTATCCGCCGTGTGAAGGTGGCGGACCGATGGGTACGTTCCGTTTGTGCAGTGAATATCCCAGTCCGGCGACTGATAATTGGCCGGAAGTCGTCGTGTTGAAAGCAATATTTGGGAGAATGGATCGTAGAGACAATGGTTTACGATTAGCTGGGGCGCCTGTTCCAGCAACAACTCCAATATTACTTGATCCTAATCAATCGCTTATCTTTTTCCTTACAGGAGGAAGCTATAACGAATATCTTGGTTTTAATTCCAGCCCTTCTCAACCATTCGCGCCTCCTTCTTCTGCAACTGGTCAGCGCCTGCAAGGCACGCCATTTATGGATATTTCGAAGAGCAAAGATCGGCTGATGGCACCGACTGAATGGTTCAACTTCCGTCAGCGATGGGATGCTGTGAATCGTCTTCCCGCTCCTCCGACTCCGGCCATGGATGCTGCAGGGACCATTCGCTATCGTTGGGTAGGTACCGGCCCGCAGGCCGATACCATCACCACTGTCAGTAACGAACCGTGGTATCTCGATCCGTGGGGCACACCGTATCTTTATCTTGCAACAAGTGGCATTGGCTCAGGAGGCGATTACCCGTTAGACACTTCAGTTACACCGCCCGAACCAAGGCCAATACTTATTGGCCCTTGGGGCGGAGTGGTCTCTGGCTACAACCGTGCAATCGCGTTGCCTAATTTTCCTGCGGTTGGTGTGCGGGCATTCAAAGAATCTCCTAATAAATTTGTCAACCACAGCGGGTTCCAGATCATCTCTGCCGGGCCAAACGGCAGCGCCATCCGCAACGATATTCCATGGGGATTCGGTTACCTCGATCCTAATCCACCACCTCCGCAAATCCCTTTTGTTCCGAATTACGGCACCGCCGACTTCGGCAAGGGGAACACCGGCGGTGGTGACGACTATGTCAACTTCCGCTCGAAAGCCCTTGGCGAGATCGACTGAACAAGGAGTTCCACGTGAGCACGATTCAACAACGTCGTCGAGCCGGTTTCTCGCTCATCGAACTGATGGTGGTGATCGCGGTTCTGGCCGTCCTCGCCGCCATCGGAACCGGAGCGTATTTCCGCATCCGTTCCTCTTCACAAGTGAAGGGGACGGAAGAGACTGTCGCGAAGCTCAGTTCGGGCTTCCAGCAAGTCTGGTCCGCCGAACTGGATAATGCGCGCGATTCCTTTGCGGGGAAATCGGGCTTCCAGCAATTCGCGACACGTGTAGACTTGGTCAAAAACGCAGCTGAAGGAAATCCAGATCGTGCACGAGCAATCTGGACATATTGGTGGATGAAGAACGCTTTCCCACAAACCATTGCCGAAGCAACAACTAACACCACTCTACAGCCGTTGTTGCCTGCAAGCGTATTCTTGGAAGCAAGACCTTCGTTTAGAGGACTTGTTGCGGGCACTTTGTCTAATCCCGATCAGGCAGCAGTGATCCTCTATATCATCCTTACTCAAAAAGGATCGCGGGGCGCGACATTTAGTGAGGAAGCAACCGGATCACTAACGACAATCTTGCCAGGTACCGCTCCAGGTACCCAATATCGGGTATTTAGCGACACTTTTGGGAATCCTATCACGTATGTCGTTTCTTCCATTGGGATTCAAAATGATCTCAATAGTCCGGAGTATTTGAAAACGACACTGAATATTAGTAATGACCCATTTGATCCGACGGGAACATTGCTTAGACCTGCACCTCCACCTCCGTCTTCTCCACGACCGGTTTTTTGGCCAAATAATTCGCAAAGATATTTGGCGGCTTCGGTTTTTGGCAGATTGCCTAATCCAATGCCAATGCCTACCCCGATGCCACTTCCCTATGAATTTTCAAGTGACAATTGGCAACCAACAATCATTTCAAGAGGTTTGTACAAAGATTGGGATCCGACGTTTCTCAATCCAACCCACTTGAATCGCGGACTGCCAGCCAACTATTTCCGCTTCGAACCCATCCCAGATGGTTACATCTGTGGCTACAAGCTCCGACGCTCGGGGAATCGAGGTGACCAATGATTCGCCGAACTCAGAAACCCGGTTTTACGCTCGTGGAAATGCTGGTGGCCATGGCCATCGGCATCGCGATCCTCGCCGGTGCGGTGCTGGTTTCGCAATCCTCCGCCTTCGATTCGTACAAGACGGTGGGTGCGGCGGATCGGCTCAGTCAATGGATGCTGACTGCCAAGTCGAAGGCGCTGCGCGACCGGGCACCGCGTGGCATCCGGCTGATCCCGGATGCGACGAACCCCGAGTTCATCCGCGAGATCGCCTTCATCGAACAGCCCGATCCGATTCCGTCGAACGGGGCACTGCTGCTCGGAAGCCGCCTGACGTTTTACTATCCGTGTCAGGTGATCGAAACCACCACGCCAGCGAACACGACCTACAACTTCGATCCGCCCTTTCCGGTGGTCGCTACACCGCAGGCACCGGCTAATCGTGGTGTGTATCTGACGTTATCCACGTCTCAACTGGCCGAATTGACATCGACGATTCAGCCCGGAGATTTTATCTCGGTTCCCGAACTCAGAACGGTACTTCGGCTAGGAAATCCCACGCACTCAACAAACCCTGTGGGAGCTCCCGGTCCGAACAACGCCGGGACATCGACGATTCTGTTGAATGTTTTGCCTGAGGCATTACCGGATTTGGGGAAGTCGGTCTTCACTTATCACAACAGTTCGACGCGAGATGGAACCGCGCATCCGCTGATTCCTTCACCCCCGAATAACGGAACGCTGACCGTCAATACCTTCAGCATCATCCGCCTGCCTCGTCCGCTGCTGGGCGAACCGACTCAGCAGTTGCCGGTGGGCATGGGCGTGGATGTTCGTGCGACGGCAACCACCAGTCTGAATCCGCCGACCGCCGATGCGAATAACAATCGCGATATTCTGTTCTCGCCGTCCGGTGAAGTGATCGGAGCGACCGACGCTCTGACGTTGCTCCTGCTCCGCGAAGTGGATTTGCCGAATGTGACGAACCCCCTCACGACCGACTATGGACAGGCGGGGCAGCAGATTCTGATTTGCATTTATAACAAGACCGGTGCCATCGCGACTCAACCCGTCAATCCGCCACCGGCTTTGGATCCGTTCCAGTTTGCCCGCGATGGGATCAACACCGGGCTTTGAAAAGCCTTGAAATCAAGGCGAAGATGGATTTTTGGGAATCTTCGACCTGTCTCGAACAATAGAGCATCGGGCACTCAGCGCGACTGACGCCTGGACCGAGGACGACCTATGATGATTCACTCACCGCTGACTCACCGTCGCGGTCTGACACTGACGGAAGCACTCGTTGCGATGTTCGTCGCCGCGATCGGGATGATCTCGCTGCTGGCGTTGTTCCCGCTCGGTGCACTGCAGATGGGATTGGCGCTCAAGGACTCGCGCTGCACGGAGACGGCAACGAATGCGGAAGCGCTGATGCGTTTGGAATGGCAAAAATACCTCGACACAGGTATTGAGCCATTTACTCCTGAAACGCCGGCGACATCGCCTTTCAATACTTATTCTTCTGGTCCTAGTGATCCGGTTTTTGTCGATCCTGTGGGCCGAAACAGCAACACAATTAATCCGAGAAGAGTAGGTGGAATGACATTTCAACCGATACTGCCGGTTTCTTCACCACAATCGGATTTTCCGCGTCGAACTTTGAATATTCTCAACCCTCCAATACTTCCTCTGATTCCGCAACCACCAGGGAAAGTGTTCAGGTTTTGTTCCTTGTTGGATGACATGACATTTGATGAGTCTGGGGCACCCGTCATTACTGGAAGTCGTGTAGAACGTGCGGGACGATACAATTGGTCCGCTGTGTTGCAGCGGCCAAGTAATTCGCTGAACTATATTGCCGATCTCACAATATTAGTATTCGATGGTCGTTCGGTAGGTTTCTCACCACCGGACAATGAGATGGTGTATGGTGATCCAGCCATTCCCAATCGTGTCCACCTGCTTACACCCGGCAGCAGCTTGCTGCAGCTGCGCTTTCCGATCGCGGATAACCGCCCGCCCATCGGCAAGGGGCGATGGCTCGCGATCTACACACCATCTAACAGGCTCCTGACGTTCCACCGTGTGGTGGGCGTGAATGAAGACAGCAGCACCGCAACCGAGACGCATTTCGATTGCGAACTCCAGACACCAGTCGCGACGGGGCACAATCCCGCTGACTGCCGGGTGATCGTCTTCGCCGGCCTCGCCGAGGTCTTCGAACGCTCACCGCTGACACCGAATTAACACGAGGCGACCATGCGAATTTCTTCCTCCGCTCGCCGCTCCGGGTTCACGCTCGTCGAGGTCCTCGTCGCGGCGGGGCTGTGCATGCTGATCATGGCGGTGCTCACGGCCGCGTTCGCCGGCGGAATCGATACGTTCAGCCTCCTGAAATCCACGGGCGAACTCAACGACCGCCTCGCCCTCGCCAAGGGCATCATGACCAGCGACCTCGCCGATACGCACCTCGAAGACGACACCGGACTGCCGCTGAAAGTCAGCAACGTCCGCTACGATCTCATCGGCACGCAGGACGCCACGCTCGGCCGCTACGCCAAACCGCCTGCCCGCGGCTTCCTGCGCATCATTCAGGAAAACGTCAGCGTCAACGAAGGGACCGACCCCGACGGCATCCCGTCCAGCATGGCCGCCAACCACATCCTGCACATGACCGTCCGCCGCGTGCCGGATCAGCCCTCCAATCTCTTCCTCGCGCGGGTGCCGAACACAGCCTGGACAAGCACATCAATTGCAGGTTTTCCAGCTAGCGGTACTGACGAATACCCGCCAGACAACTCAACTGGCACACCTGTGCCACGTTCTTTCGGCTACCGCCTTCAACGCGAATGCATCGGAGCACTCAGCGGCTTCCCGGCCGGAACCGCCGACCGCACCTTCGCCTCCAATTGGGCCGAAGTCGCCTACATGCTTCGCGATACCGGAACGTTCACCACAGGCCCGGCGCCCAAACCGCTCTTCAGCCTCCATCGCCGCATCCGCCTGCTCACGAAAAATGACTTCATCAGGCATGAGTTGTCTTGGGGTGCTGCACTTCAACCGAATTATCCCGGGCTGAGCGTTTCGCCGGTAACTAAGCAACTCAACGGCCCCGGCGACATCACAAATCCAAGAAATCGAATGGGCGATATTCAAGGAATTCGAGCAGCATTAGCATCCGGGCTCAATATCGACGCCATCGCACCCGTCGCCGATGCCGCGGGAAACCTGACCGGCGAAGACGTGCTCCTCACAAACGTCATCTCCTTCGAAATCAAAGCGGCGTGGGATCCGGGACTGTGGGTCGTCAATGAAGGTACACCTCCTCCCCCGCTTCAATCCATTGTCGTAACTTCACCGCGTGGATTTCCGCAAGGTGAAGATCCCTTCGACGATCTACCACTGATCCCATCAGTTCAACCGGGATTTACGCAAACACAAGGTATGAACAACATTGCATTCCCTGCTGGAAGTGGAAACAATCTTTTTAGTCGTAATTCCGCCACCCCCCCGCCACCCGGAACTCATCCCGAACTGAGAGTATTCGATACTTGGACTTCACAACCGATCTTCCCGCCACCGGTCGGTGGTGCATGGAATCAACCATACGTTTCGCCGGGACCCAATACTATGCCGAACCCCAATTGTGTCCCCCTGCCGATTCGCCTGAAGGCCGTCCAGATCAAGATCCGGATTTACGATCCCAAGAATCATTTGACCCGTCAGATTACGTTCATCCAGGACCTCTAAGTCCTGCCCCGAAACGATAACACTCTCGCCGGCGCATCCGGCGGTTCGCCAGACCATGCTTGAGGTGATGCCATGTTACTCGCACGTTCGAAGTCTTCACTGAGCCAGCGCCGCGGAGCCATCCTGCTCGTGGTGCTCACGCTGATTGCGCTCTTCTCCATCGTCGCCCTCTCCTTCGCCATCTATGCGGAGTCCGAAGCGCTCGCCGCGCGAACCCGCCGCGAAGCCGCCGCCACCACCAACGATCCGCCCCCCGCCAACCTCCTCGCAAGCGTCGCCCTCGGCCAGATGCTCTACCCCGCAGGAGATTCAGAGAACGCACTACTCAGTGCCGTTCGTGGCTATGACATGGCGACGATGGTCTACGGAAATAACCCCAATGCCGTGACCTCGAACACCATCCCATACAACGGAATAGGCACCGTCTACCAGGATCTCAGTGGCGTCGGAATCACGGGGCTGACCGATCGTCGCCAAATCATCAATTACTCTCTGCAAATCGATCGCACGGCTAACACCAGCATCGTCTTCGAACCGGAGAATCTCCCCAGTGCACTAGCGGATGTTCGACGTGGTACGATAAGCAGGACGGTAGTTGGAGTTCCTTCACCACCCAATTCGATTCCTGTGACGTCCTACTATGTCGGACGCAACGCACCTTACACGTATCCGGATCGAAACAACGTCTACGTGGCCGTCCAAGATCCCCAGACCGGCCGCATCATTAAACAATCTTATGTCTCACCACATTTTGGCACGTTAGCTCAGGCTAATCCCAACTGGACCAATCCGGTGGGGAAATTCATGACCATTCGTCCGCGTCCGTTTGAACATATATTTGATGCCGGTGATGGACGTGGACCAATTTCGGACTTCCCGTTCCCGCCCGCCAACCCGGACGGATCCGTCACCGGTGATGTGCAGAACATTGTGCAGACAGATGGTGTGCAAAGGAATGATTCTGTTTGGGTGGATATGGGATTGCCAGTTGTGAACCATCGCGGCCGACCAATCAAGCCAATGGTTGCAGCGACGATTCTCCCACTTGATGCCCGCGTGAATGCAAACGTGGCGGGGAATCAAAGCGGCGGCAATTCCATTGGAAGTACCAATGGTTTTGGACCATGGGAAATTGGTCTAAATAAGATTATACCAAATAATATGCCGAATTATGAAGCTTCAGCAGTAGTTAGTTCTCGAACTGGAGGCAGCAATCCTAATCCGCGAGGTACAACACTCGCACAGTACCCTTATCCGGCTTTCCCACAAAATTACGCCAAAGTCAATTGGGACGGAGCCGGAGCAATGTCAGCCATGCAAATTCCAACACAAGGAAATGCAACTTATACTACGGTACCTGCGAGTGACCCCACCTATCCGACACCGGGATACGGCGATGTCGCCGAGTCGACCGGCAACGTCCCGCAAATGTTCAACCCCTATTCGTGGAACGCATTTACTTCGCCCAGCAAGCTGTTCCCACATACTGATCTTCGCCGGGCAAGTATGCGTTACGCTGGCAAACCCTACGATTATGATTCGCCTTTCTTTGGCGCGTCAGCTCCGAATTCGCTCAGTGGCACAGGTTCTGGTAATAATGCGAAGATTCGCCGTGCACTACTAACGACCATCAGCAATTCGATTTCTAAACCCAAGTTCTCCCCTAATATCGCAGATTACACTCGTGTACCGAATCAATTGACTTATGATCCATTGACCAATCAACTGATCTCAACGCCGCATGTTCTACCTCCTACTGTGCCAATGGGACCGATCACCGATTTTGCTGGCGCCAATACCGTCAGGAATATATTTTCACAGTTAGGCTCTCTCGATTTGAATCGAACGCTCGTCGACTATCGAACCGATCCCAATCTTTCTTTGGCTGATCCGGTGAATGCCGGGATACCCATGCAACTCCAGGAACAAGCAGCCACAGCCGATAGGAATACACTGGCCCGGGCCATTTTCGCTCGATTAATTTTGGCGACAGGCGCTAAAGCAAGAGTAGTGGATTCGAATACTATCAACCTGCCTGATCCAGCGAATAGCTTCATACTGAACGATGGAGGCCCGGCCCCATCTCCAACAGCTACGCCACAAGAGTATGACGCACTCCGTTATCTCGCACAGATTGCGGTGAACATCGTTGATCAACGCGATTCGGACGATATCAATACACCGTTTGTTTGGAATCCACTTGATATCACCGCACCGATCGACCCAGCAAACTTCGCACCCACAGAACTAACGAATCGCGTGGTGTTTGGAGTGGAAAAGCCACGTCTGATCCTGAACGAAGCCTATTCCGAAGTGACGAATGATCAGGGTACACGTGGGCAAAATACTCCGGGACCTAACTTTGAAGTGCGCTTCTGGTTGGAATTGATTAACACTACGAATGCCGATTCCGCCAATACTCCATTAGCCGGTATTCCTCAATCGGTCGATCCTTCGGCTCAAAATGGCAATATACCATTCAATTACAACTTGCCATCCATGCCGTATAACTTCGGTGGGCCTGCACCTTCTCCATATCGTATTCAAATCTTTAAAAATGGAGCAGCGGCCGTTTCTGACCTACAAAATCCAACCACAATCACGGGAGATATCGCCAATGCTCCGGATCGTGAATTTGATTGCTCTGGCTTGATTCATTCTACACAGCCGAATTTGCGATGGTCGATCGAGCCTAATAATGGTCAAGCCCAAGCAGTCGATTCTACTAGTCGCAACGGGATCGCAGTGCTAGGTCCACAACTACAACCTGATCCGTCGGGCGCTGAGTATGTTCCAACAAATACTTCCTTGCTGACAGATGACGCAGCGAATGGAGTTCGACTGTATTACACGAGTCCTGCAACAGACCAAAATGGTTTCGATATGCTTCTGCCAACACTTGCAGATCATACTGTTGTCTTGCGGCGATTGGCAAATCCCTATCTTCCATCAGGTCCAACGAACCCTTACCTCACCGTTGATTACATGACTCACGTCCATTCTGAAGACGCGGTGAGAGTAGTTCGTGGTCCATTGAATACAGGTGTAGTTCGTATGCCTGCAATGATGTCTGGTGGTATGAATTTCCTTCAAATACAAAATCGCGAATCGTTAGGCCGAATCCAGCCATACATGGCTGCTGAAGGTGCACAAAATATGGTGGCAAATGGCCAGCGTGTACCAGCCAATCAAGCCATGTCATGTGTGGTACTGCAAAACCCAATCCCTGCACCAACAACAGAACCTAAGGCGACATTCTTCCGGCATAATTCCCAAACATTGCCAATGTCAGGCACGGATCAAACCATACGTTTGCCATTCGAATGGCTACCCCATTTTGATCGTCCGTTCATCAATCAAATCGAATTGTTACATGCAACCGATGCCCGCGCTCATCAATTGACGCATCGTTTCGCCTCGATTGGGCCTATCCCGCATCAGCATTCCGTTCCTTGGACTACGACACCGCTCTACCGCGCCTTGGAGATGTTGGAACACAAGCCATGGGGCTATGGATTGGCTCATCAAGCACGGGTTCCCGGCAAGATCAACATCAACATGATCTGGCATCAGGCGGTGCTGGAAGCACTACTGGATCGAAATGATTCTAACGTATTCCAGGATACCGATGTGTTAAACCTCTACTACAACCAAACGGATCCCACGCAGAGCTTAATCTTTGGTACTGGTACTTTCGCTCGAACCAAGGATGCCACGACATTCGTTCCGAATGCTACAGTTGATGAAGAACCTGCACCCATTTCGCCTAATCCTGATCTGCGTGACCGCCCATTCAAGTCACTGGGAGCGGCAGTCTTTCAACAAGGGGGATATCTTCCGCATGGCTCAAGTCTACAGGAAACGATTCTACGTGATGGTGCGACTGTCGGTACTCCCGCTATCTTAACAAACCTGGCAACTTCTCCCGCCATTACGCACCCGTATCAGCGGACCGAGATGCTCCGCAAAATGTTCAACAACATGACCACGACCACGGATACGTATCTCGTGGTGATGACCATCGGTTACTTCGAAGTCCGTAATCCAAACCTCTCAATTTGTCCAATCTCTGTTACAAATCCAGTAATTTTGGGTAAGGAAGTGTCCGATCCGGATTTCGGCAACATGCGTTCGAAGTTCGTGGCGGTCATTGATCGCTCGATGCTGGCAGCAAACTCCTTAGCACCAGCACCTCAGGCCGTGGGTCCATGGCAATCCGAAATAGCAATCAGTAATCCACCGCCTGCTCCCCCGCCAGGGAGTATTGTCGTACAATTTCGCGCTAGTGGGGTAGTACGGCATCCTGCTGATCTTGCAGCAAATATCCCAGCGATACACATCCCATATGATGGTAAAGATTATTTTGTGGTAGCTACTCCGATAACATCGGCTCGTGTTGCAAATGATCCTTTCACAACAACAAGTTTGGTATTTGGTACGGGTTCCACTCTTGAATCTGGCTCGGTCGTTTCATTGGGCTATGATTTCAATGGCAACAGTTTCATTGAGCCCAACGAACAATTTGATCCAGCAACAGGAATCGCGACAGTTTATGTTACTGGCATCACGCGCCAGCCCGCAGCGGGAACTTTAATATCAAACGGCATTCCTCAGAATCCGGGCCCGCAGCCGGCCTTTGATGTGAATTCCAGCCGGTATCAGGGCGTGGTTCCGTACTTCGAGCAGGTCGAAATCGGCAAATAATTTGGTGATTTGAGGTCGATTTCGCTCAACCCCACGGAGTTTTCCGTGGGGTTTTTCGTTGAAGGGGAGGACTCCGCCACGAGCACGCGCCACGCGGTTTGGAATGTAGGAATCGACGTAAACCCTTATGGCGCCTAGGCGCTTCCGAAATTTTGGAACGGTTCCACCGTAGGGTGTGGCAGTGTCGGTGGAATCGTTTGTTGTGATACATGAATTAATGTTCACGCAAGAATGCGAGCATTTCGTTCGCCATCTGCGACGGGTGGGTGTATTGGGGGTAGTGTCCGCAGGGTGCGAATTCGATGCGGTGAACGTTGGGCACGCCGGCTTCGACTTCGGCTTCGTAGCATCGGGGGACGATGGTGTCGCGATCGCCACCGATCATGAGGACGGGGCACTGGACTTTGGGTAGGAGGGGGCGGAGATCGAGCGTGTCGAGGATGAGGGCGCGGCGCGCGGCGGCGCGGATGGGCGTTTGACCGCTGTTGGCGATGAGGAAGCGGAAGATTTCGGGCGGTGCGGTGACGAAGGCGTGGGATTCGAGGCGGTGCATGACGCGGTCGCGGATGGGGAGCTGCCCCATGCGCCAGGGCCAGTAGCGGCCGAGGCGTGCGAGTCCGCGTTCGATGCGGATGAGGGGGCGCCGTGCGAACCCGCCTTGAAGGACGACCTTGCGGACGCGGTCGGGGTGCGTGATGGCGGTGCGGAGTGCGACGGTGGACCCGAAGGATGAGCCGAGGAGATCGACGCGATCGAGATTGAGGTGATCGAGGAGCGCATGGACATCGCGGGTGAGATCGTCGTGGCGGTAGCGGCCGAGAAGGGCGTCGTCGTCGGCTCCGTTGGGGAGTTCGATGGCGATACAGCGGAAGTCTTCGACGAGATGCGAAAGCAGCATGGCGAAGGATCGTGCGAGATCGCAGAGTCCGTGGATGACGATGAGCGTTCGCGGGGCGTTGCCCCAGACGCTGTAGCGCATGCGATAGCGGCCGGTGTGGAAGGCGTGCGGGAGCGCCTCGCGATCGTAGCATGCGGTGGCGGACGCGAGTTCAGCAGGCGTGACGGTGTGTGGGTGCATTCAATCGCTGAGGTTATGAAGTTGGGCCCAGATCGTATCGACAGCCCGGCGTTGTTCCTTGAGTTTCAAAATACTGTCGTTGGGGTTCTGCAGTTGCTGGAGCATCAGGTCGCAGAGTTCGCTGACGGCTGTCGTGTAACGGATGAATGATTCGATGAGTTGAGGCTTCCACCTGCCGCGACTTGCGGGGTCCTTGAGTTTCGTTTGGAAGTTTAACGCATGGTCTTTGAGGGTTTGAATTTCGGAGGTCAGATTGGGATGCTGAACGTTCAGATGAACCACGTCCATCGTCTGGCGATAGAGTGAGTCGAGTTTTGATATCTCAACGTGCGAGTACTCCGCGACAAACGATTGAAAGAACTGTGCGTGCAAATGAATGGCATCGATGATCCGGATTTTTTTCCAGCTTTCGGTGCGGTGGGACGCGATGACAAGGCCGACGATCGCAAGCGTTGTGAGGAGCACTGAAGCCAGGATTGCGAGCCAGCGGCCGTGTTTGGGCTTCCGCTTGGTGTAAACAAAAACCGCACCCAGCAGGAATCCCATAATGGCGCCACCGAGATGCGCCGCCCAACCGACACCGGGAAGGAAGCTGATGCCCACACCGAGGACAACCAGGAGACTCACGCGATTGAGCATTCCCTTGAGAAGTTGCGGAGGTAAATGCTCTCGATTGCCGATGAGCCACACGAGCAACGAGCCGATGAGGCCCCAGATGGCACCGGATGCGCCCGCGGCGGTGGCGAATGGCTCGATCGCCATCGCGAGGCAACTTGCGCCGATCGCCGAGGCAAAATAAATGACGAGGAATCGCCAATGGCCCCAGATCGATTCCGTGAGACTACCGATGCTGAAGAGCGCGATCATGTTCATGAACAGATGCAGGCCACCGATATGGACAAAGGCGTTGCTCAGGATCCGCCACCATTCGCCCTGGAGCAGGCTGATTCCGTTGATGGCACCCAAACGGACCAGAATATCGTAATCGCCGTCTGATAGATACGTGTTGACTGGTTTGCCGGCGTTGATCGTGAGGACCAGACCCACGAGGAACCAGAAACAATTCAAGAGGAGCAGAACGGGTACGGCCGGTTTTGGTCGCTTATCGAGCAGTGCGGACCGCGCTTCCTCACCGCGATCGTACCGCGTTGGCGCATCCGCTTCCTGAACGACGCGATTCGTTCCGTTCAATGCCAAAATCAGCTTTTGGTCATCGCCGAGAAAATTTCGACCTTCGGGTGTGATTCCGTAGCCCTGACCGAATCCTTTTACCCAGTCTCGAACATAGATCATCCCGGCATTTCGGAGAATCGTCAGTGGTTCGTCGATGGCATCGCGTGGGACGTTCGCCTGATTTGCGTGCTGGGATGGGAACCACGGCGCATCGCCGGCGGCTGCGATCCAGCGCAAAACGAGCGGCGGGCTCGGAAGGAAATTCGCGGTTGGTGTCTCGTCGTTTTCGGTCATCTTCGGCATTATGTGGTGTAGAGGCCGTGTTGTCGATTGCTGAGGTGCCGGATGGAAACAAATTGGCTGAATTTATCCGACGAGGTTCGCGACGCCGTTCGTGACGGTCGGCCTGTAGTGGCATTGGAATCGACACTCCTCGCTCATGGTCTGCCGTGGCCAGTGAATTTTGAAACGGCTCAGGAATCGGAAACGATCATTCGCGAGATGGGAGCGGTGCCAGCGACGATCGCCGTGATCGAAGGCCGACCGATCGTGGGATTATCGATTGAGCAGTTGCAAGTGATTTCCCGCGGAGAGAACGTGTTTAAGGCGGGACGGCGCGATCTGGCGGCGGCAGTGGCCTTGAAGCGGACGGCGGCGACGACGGTTTCAGCGACGATGGCGTTGGCCCACGCGGCTGGGATTCGGGTCTTTGCCACGGGTGGAATCGGCGGGGCGCATCGCGAATCTCATTTTGATATTTCCGCCGATCTTCAGGAATTGGCAAGAACCCCGGTACTGGTTGTGTGTTCCGGAGCGAAGAGCATTCTGGATCTGCCGCGTACGCTTGAAATCCTGGAATCCCTGAGTGTACCGGTTGTGGGATATCGCACGGATCGATTCCCGACGTTTTACACCGCGGGTTCTGTGGGTACGGTCTCAGCTCGAGTTGAGACAGCGCAGCATGCAGCGAGTGTATTTGCTTCTCATGTTCGCATGGGCGGTGGCGGTGCTGTGCTCGCGCAACCGTGTCCGGCGGATTGTGTGGTTGATTCCGAACTCTTCAATCGTGCGCTGGCGGAAGCGGAGATCGATGCGACCGCTGAAGGGATATCGGGCCCGGAGCTGACGCCGTATTTGCTCGCACAGCTTGCGGAACGCACCGAAGGAAAGACGTTGCGTGCGAATCGGGAATTGATCGTCAATAATGCGAGATTGGCGTGCGAAGTGGCTGTCGAATTGTCGGGGATCGGGTCTTAGTTCATGCTGTCGATACGCGATTCGACTTTTTCGCGGGCGAGTAATGCGACCAGTTCCGTGGCTTCGCCTCGAGTCAATCCCGTTGCCAATTCAAACGGTGTATTTTTGATCACATCCTCAGCTTCCGTTTGTTCACATCCTCTGCGTGTCCGGATCATCGAACCGATTATGTCGCGGGCGGTCAGCGGAAACGATTCCACGATCACGCGATGAATCGCGGGTGCGCGATCTCGCCGCATCAGTCGTTCCAGATCCGGCAATTCGGCGACGATCGTCAGCTTATCCCCCGCTTTAAGTCGGTATGAGCTTGGAGGAACTTCCTGAGCGAATGGCGGCATCCCGGACAGGCCCAGTGGCAGAAAGCGATAGTCGATCATCGCCGCCTTCAATGATTGCTCATACAGGCACGGATTGTCGGGTTGAACAGTAACATCCACAATGCAAAGCGTCCGGTAGCCCACGGTGATCAGGGATTGGACGAGGTCACCGTAGAGCGCCGCGACGAAGGCGGGTGCCGCAAGCGAAGGAACGGAAACGGCATGCTGGATTCCCGCCGCTTCCCGGGCCGCCGTGGCGAAGGTCGGATCGGTCAGGCGAACCACGACGCGGAGGGTGGAGCTGACTTCCCGAACGAGCAAACCGATCTCCAGATTCTTGAGTTCCGATTCCGTCGCGGCGATGACGGCACGGGCTGTTCCGACACGAGCAAGATTGAGCACGGCTGCAACTGTCGCATCGCCGATGATCACCGGCGAACCGAGTCTTCGGACGGTTTCGGCAAACGGGTTATCATTGACGTTTTCGATAGCGACAACCTGATGACCGAGTTTCACCAGTTCTTCGACACAACGAAAGCCAACATTTCCCAGGCCGCAGACGACGATATGTCCCTTTTCTGGCACTTTGCGCGCTTCAAAAGCGCCGCCGAGTTTCGCTCGAATGAAATATTGTGTGAGGATCGCCGTGAACAGCGCGAGAAGTGCGGCGCCGGAGATCTTCAGAACGCTGATGAAGACCTTCGCCCACGGCGGTACCGTTTCGCCATGCAGATCGCCGCCGGTCGCCACAATGCTGACCGTCTGATAAAGACCTTCCGCCCAACCTGTTTGCAGACCCAATCGAAAAATCAGTGTGCTCGTGACGATTGTCAGGATGAGGCCCAAGCTCGAGTATTTCACCGATCGATCAATGGCGGCGATGGCGCGGCGCAGCGTTCGAAACTGTTTTTTTAACCAACCGGTCCAGAACAATGCACTCAGCGATGGTTCATCTTCTCGGGACAGAATTACGGCGAGATGATCCGGTTGACCGCAGGCCACGATCCTGTCGCCAGACTCGATGATCCGTTCATCATTCAAATGGGACCAGAGTACGGGAAACGAATTCTTGCGTGCGTGCGACAGGATCAGCAGATGATGTTTTCGCGCGGCGTCGGGGAGTCGAATTCCGACAAGTGGCGATCCGTATGCTACGGTGATTTCCGCGAGTTGATGGGGTTGCTGATCCAATGAGAATGCGCCGAGAGTGTCTCCCGTCAGAGCGGTCAATGCGAGCAGGGGCGCTGTTAATGCGGAGACCGAGAGGGCGACGGTGTTCTTGACGGCGGCACCGAGTCGAGGGAGCAAGTTCTGATTGAACATCCGCACCACGATGCGGACATCGGGATTCATCTGACGGACGAGGAGCGCCGTCGAGACATTGACGAGATCATCACTTGTGACGATGACCACTCCGCGGGCGGTGCGAATCCCCGCTCGTTCAAGGAGTTCTGGGCGTGTGCAATCGCCTGAAATGTAATCGATCCCGGCAAGTCGTTCGTCCGACGAATCCTTAAGCGATATGACTTTCACCGGGATGTTGGCCGCACGGAGGTAATCCACAATTCGAAAGCCAACTCGGCCGAGGCCACAGATCAGGATCGGTTGGCTCATACGAATTCTCACGAGAGCTTTCGGTATTTGATCCGTTTGGGAACGTCGGCTGCTGCACCGAGTCGCGCGTGCCGCTGCTCTTCATAGACCTGGAAATTCCCCTCGCACCAGACGACTTTACTGTCGCCTTCGAACGCGAGGATGTGAGTCGCGATTCGATCGAGGAACCAACGATCGTGGCTGATCACCACAGCGCAACCGCTGAAATTGATCAGAGATTCTTCGAGTGCGCGGAGTGTATCAACGTCCAAGTCGTTCGTTGGTTCGTCCAGTAGAAGGAGATTGCCGCCACTCCGCAGGAGCTTCGCGAGGTGGATCCGGTTCCGTTCTCCGCCCGAACAGTTGCCGACGATCTTCTGCTGATCGGGCCCTTTGAAGTTGAATCGGGCACAATAACCCCGCGATGCAATTCTTTGCTTGCCCAGCATGATGTAATCCGTTCCGCCGGTGATCTCCTCGAATATGGTGTTATTCGGATTGAGGGCATCGCGATTTTGATCGACGTGCGCGGGTTTCACCGTCTGGCCCACCGTCAGTTTTCCGCCATCGGGAGTTTCCTGGCCGACGATCATCTTGAAGAGCGTCGTCTTACCAGCTCCGTTCGGCCCGATGACGCCGACAATTCCGCCCTTGGGAAGGTTGAACGTCAGATCATCGAAAAGCAAATTGTCGCCGAACGCTTTTTTGACTCCTTCCGCACGGACGACCAAATCGCCGAGCGGCGGCCCCGGTGGAATCTGAATGATCAGTTCGTCTTCGCGTTCGTCGAATTCCATCGACTGGAGTTTGTCGATTGCGGAAAGACGGGCTTTGTTCTTCCCCATCCGTGCTCGTGGAGCCATTCGCGCCCATTCGAGTTCGCGATCCAGTTGCTTCTGGCGAGCCGTGACTTGTTTCTCTTCGAGTTCGAGCCGTTTCTTTTTCTGTTCGAGCCAGCTGGAATAATTGCCTTTGAACGGATACCCGCGTCCGCGATCCAGTTCCAGAATCCACTGGGCGACATTGTCGAGAAAGTAGCGATCGTGCGTGACGGCCACGACGGCGCCTGTGTAATTCTGCAGGAATTTTTCCAGCCACTCGACGCTCTCGGCATCCAGGTGGTTCGTGGGTTCGTCCAGAAGCAGCAAGTCGAAATTCTGCAGCAGCATTTTGCAGAGAAACACGCGCCGGCGCTCGCCACCTGAGAGGTGCTCGACTCCCGCTTCGGGCGGCGGAAGCTGCATGGCATCCATGGCCATTTCCACTTTGCGATCGATGTTGTAGGCGTCGGCCGCATCGATCTGCGATTGCAACCGTTCCATCTGATTGGAGAGTTTGTCGAAATCCGCATCCGGATCCGCGAACTTTTCGCTCACGGCTTCGTATTGAGTAATCAAGTCCCGGACAGGAGCGACAGCTTCCTCGACGTTCTCAAGAACGGTTTTGCCTGGAGTAAGCATCGGTTCTTGGGGAACGTAACCGATCGTTAACCCTGCTTCGGCACGCGCCTCGCCCATGAAATCCGTGTCTTCCAGCGCAAGGATTCGCAGCAGGGTCGATTTTCCCGATCCGTTGGAACCAATCACACCGATCTTGGCGCCGGGATAGAAGGCGAGATGAATATCCTTGAGGACTTCTCGTTTACCGTATTGCTTTGTGAGTTTGTCGATGGTGAAAATATACCGCTCGCCCATTCGTTCAGCTCCAGAAATCGGGGTAACACCATGATATGAGCATCAGGCATGTTCTGCTTCCCGGATCCGTTGTTCCACGATGTCGATGAGCAAAGGGTGCCGGCCAAGCGGTTCGGCGAGGCGAAAGTCCACAGCGGGGTATCGTTCGCTCAGAGTTTTGCGAAACTCGATCAGATCGGTTCGAACGTGGACACCCGGTGAAAGAAAGTAGGGGACCATGATCACTTGAGTGGCGCCAGCTTCGATGCAGTGTATGGCACCGGTTGGAATGTCCGGCTCCGCGAGTTCGAGGAATGCGATCCGCACCAGATCGTAGCGCTCGCGCTGGCGCAGGACGTCCGCGAGGTATTCCAGGTCGGCATTCGCTTCGGCGCGGCGACTGCCGTGTGCAATGAGCAATAATGATTTCATCATCGGTAAACCTCCAGAAGATATCGGCAATGATCGGAACACGGATCGGCAACTGGATTCTCGAAACTGACATTGGCACCGGTAGTCTTGGTACCGTCTATCGTGCGTTACCTGCCGAACCCAAAGCGGATGACGAGTTTCCAGTCGCCGCGCTCAAGGTCTTCGCGCACCCCCTCACGAACGATCCTGCGTTCCAATCGCGATTCCCTGCCGAGATGTTAGGCTTGCGCCGCCTGACACATCCCAACATCGCTCGCTTTCTGGAAAGCGGAATCCATGCGGGGCTGGTCTACACCGTCTCGGAGTTTGTGGATGGAGTCGATCTCGAACACCGAATCGAACAATCCGCCAATGGATTGAACTGGGCGGAGGAATTCTTCCGCATCGCCATTCAAGCCGCTCGCGCACTCAAACACGCCCATCACCGCAGTATCCTCCATCGCGAGATCAAGCCGAGTAACTTTATAGTCCTCCCGGATGGCTCGTTGAAAGTCACCGACTTCGGAATCGCCAAAATCCTCAACCGGGCACCGCTCACGCTCGCCGCCGAACCGATGGGTGCCGCCAGCTATCTCGCTCCCGAACTGTTCATCGGCAAACCGCTCACTCGGCGCAGTGATCTCTACTCGCTTGGCGGAGTCCTCTACACCGTGCTGACGGGTCGCGCTCCGTTCTCCGCCACGACACCCGCTGAAATGATGCACAAGCACTGCTACACGCTGCCCGATCGGCCCGCGAACTTCATCCCTAAACTCCCGCATGAAATTGATGACTTCGTCTGCTCGCTCCTAGTCAAAGATCCAACTCGCCGGCCCGCCAGCGCCGCAAATTTGCTCGAAGAACTGGATCGAATCCGCGGTAAACTCGAACGCAAAGGAATTGCGATCCTGCTTCCGCCGAGCGCAGAAGACCCGACCGGGCAACACGCGCCGCTCAAACTGACCACGGCAACACCCTCAGAAGAAGAGACCCGCAACTCCCGGGAAAATCGCCGCAAAGCGCTGATCTTCGGCACCTTGTTCCTTATCGTCGTCGCAACGATCCTCTTCGCATTCCTCAGACCGCGTCCGACAGCGGAGTCGTTGTGGCAGGGCGCAGAGCCCCTCCTTCTTTCCAGCGATCCTGACGATTGGGATCGGGCACGCGATGAATACCTTGACCCTCTGACCCGTTGGCACCCCGACTGGAACTCCGATCAGGTCCGCGATGCCAAACGCTATCTCGCGGAACGCAAAGAGCTCAACCGGTCGTTTCGCCTCCTGGGATCGACCCGCTACTCATCCGAAGCCGAGCGACTCTATCAGCGGGGCTTGAAGTTATTGCAGGTGCTGGATTTTGCTGAAGCACAACGAACCTGGAACTATGTCGTGTCCGTCTTCCAACAGAAGCCAGAGGAAAAACGCTGGGTTCTACTGGCACAACAAGGTCTGGATGCACTGTCGCTACAAGTTCCGCCGCGATCATCGGGCGACGGTCCGCTTCAGGCGATCGAGCGAACGCGAAAGTTGCGTGACACCGGTCACAAAGTTGAAGCAGACGCTATGCTGAATGTGATCGAGGAGTTGTATCCTCATCGGGCCGATGTGCTCGATGCAGTCCGAAAAGCACGAACACAGTCTCCTTAGTCTCTTGCAGTCTGGAGCCTTGCCCGATGGCTAATCCGACGACGACCGTAACGGATTATTGCGGTGTGCTCGCCCGGAGCCGATTGCTTCCGTCGCACGAAGTGACGAATCTGGTCAATCGCTGGAAAAGCGAGACACAGGCGACCGATTCAGAGGTCGATGGGTTCCGGAAGTATCTTGTATCACGAAAACTCCTGACGGAATATCAGGCCGCGATGGTGCAACGCGGTCATGCGGAAGGGTTTTATGTCGACAACTACGTGATTCTGGATCGGATCGGTAAAGGTCAGAATGCTGGGGTCTACAAGGCGGTTCATTCCACCGGTCAGATTGTCGCGCTCAAGGTCCTCGCTTCCTCCAAAGCAAAAAGCTCACATATCCTAGGCCGATTCCAGCGCGAAGCGAGGTTGCTGACACAGCTGAACCATCCCAATATCGTGCAAGCCTATCAGTTGGGTATGACCAGATCCGAAAACGGGCTTCCCGGCATCCATTACATCGTGATGGAATATCTCGAGGGCGAAACGCTCGATGAAGTCATCACGCGACGCAAAAAACTCCCCGCACCTGAGGCCGCACGCCTCCTCGTTCAGGCATTGGACGGGCTTCAACACCTGGATGAAAAACGGATGGTCCACCGCGACCTGAAACCATCAAACCTCATGCTCATTTCGTCCGTGATTCCCAAATCGGAAACGACATTACAGTCGACCTTGAAAATTCTGGATATCGGTCTCGGACGGGAACTGTTCAATGAAGAAACTTCGGCCACGGATGACCTCATGCTGACGAAAGAGGGTTCGCTGGTCGGTACGCCGGATTATCTCGCACCCGAGCAGGCACGAGACGCCCGACTCTCGGATGTCAGGTCCGATATTTACAGTCTCGGTTGCGTACTCTTCACCTTGCTGGCCGGCCGGCCGCCCTTTCAGGAAAAAGCCGTCATGGCGACCATGGTCAAACATGCCACGGAACCGCCTCCGACTCTCGCCTCGCTCGGCGTCACCATTTCCCCGGGCTTGCAGGCCATCATCAACCGGATGCTCGCCAAGGATCCCGCTCAGCGCTACCAGAAACCGTCCGATGCGGCGTTCGCGCTGCAACCTTATCTGCCTGCGGATGCGGCGGAAGCGATGACGACGACCCTCTTGCCTGGCTTCCAGGAATATCTCAAAGCCGAAGACCGACTCCCCTCGCTGACTTCAACTCCGCCATCGATCAATCACGACGGAAAACCCACCCCTTCGAACCGTGTCACTCCCGACGCACCCATTCCGCAACCCATTCCACGGAGCGCTGCCGCCGCTTCTCAAAAAGCGCCGACGGGCGGAATATCCGCCAGTGGACCGGTTCCCGCCGCCAAAACGCGAAGCGGTGTCATCGGGCCACCATCGGGAAAGATCAAAGTCGGAACCGGTCTGGCGGCGGCGCTCGCGGGTGCAAGTCCCGCCAAACCGCCAGCTACCCCCGCACCGCCGCGATCCTCCCCGTTGCCGCAGGCCGGTGCGAATCCGGGAGCGGCCAGCGAATTCGATGTCGAGCTCGTTGGAATGCAGGCGCCCCTCAACGATCCCGCCGATGTCCTCCAGACTCGGATGGCGGATGTTCCCATGCGGCCACTTTATGACCTCGATCGGCGGGACTTCATCATGCTCTCACTCGGTGCGGGTGGCGTGCTGGCTGCCGTGGGTCTGGGATTGCTCGTCGCCCGTTGGCAGGGACACAAAATCCAAGGTGTTGAAGAACAGTCCACATCGGGCCAGCCATAACCGAGTCGCACAATGCAACTTCGCGCTCGTCATTTCCAGTCGAAGCAACCGCTTGCGATCACGATCGCGAATCACCGCGTGCAGTCGGTCACGCCAACCGAAGATCATGGGGACCTGCCCTGGATTGCACCGTCGTTTTTTGACATTCAAATCAATGGCTGTCTGGGTCGCGGATTCGTTTCGCCGAATCTGACAATCGAGGATGTCGGCATCATTGCCCGGGCGTGCCGATCGCATGGCATCGGCGGCTTTCTTCCCACCCTCATCACCAATTCATTCGAACTGATCGATCACGGACTTGCCACAGTCGTCCGTGCGTGCGAACGCGATCCTGAGCTGAAACGAATGATCCCCGGCTTCCATCTCGAAGGCCCTTATCTCTCCGGTGAAGACGGTCCCCGCGGAGCGCATCCACGGGACGCGATTCGCGATCCTGACTGGGACGAATTCGCCCGCTGGCAGGAGACCGCCCGCGGTCGCATCCGCATGATGACCGTCGCCCCCGAGCGTACCGGCGCCATCCCCTTCATTGAAAAACTGACATCGTCGGGAGTGATCGTCGCGATTGGCCATACCGCTGCAACAGGCGAAGAGATTCATGCCGCCGTCCAAGCCGGCGCAAAGATCAGCACGCATCTCGGGAATGGCTGCCACGCCATGATGAAACGGCACCCGAATGTGCTCTGGGAGCAGCTGGCCTGTAACGGATTGTGGGCGAGTTTTATTCCCGACGGGCACCATCTTCCGGCTTCATTTGTTCAGTGTCTGGTCCGCATGAAGGGCTCGCATACGGTGATCACCTGTGATGCGGGGAATCTGGCAGGTTTGCCACCGGGCCGCTATCGGGAGTGGGGAACGGAACTGGACGTTCTGCCGGGTGGAAAGATCGTGGTTCCCGGAACCCCGTATCTCGCCGGTTCGGGGTGTTTCACGGATACCTGTGTAAGCGAAGTTCGGCGAATGACAGGAATGGTACTAGCGGACGCGATTGCGATGGCCAGCATCCGCCCCCGCGAGTTGCTGGGTCTGGACATACCAATGATCGAAGTGGGCGAACGGGCCAGTTTTGTTCTGATCGATGACCGTTCCCAGTCCGTGACACCTGTCGATTAAGCCGTCCGACATTTCTGATGGTTTTTCTGTCATCATGACTGCGTGTTCGGTTATAACAGTCGCCAACCGTATGGGGAACTGTTCATGTCGACACGCCTAACGTTTGCTGTGATTTTCTGGCTCAGCTTTGCTACTCTCGCGAGTGCGAAACCCAATATTGTCTTCATTCTGGCCGATGACCTCGGCGCCGCCGATCTCGGCTGTACCGGCAGCACGTTCTACAAAACTCCCCACATTGATGCGCTCGCGAAAGCGGGATTGCGATTCACGCATGCGTATTCGGCGTGTCCCGTCTGTTCGCCAACTCGTGCGGCCATCCTCACCGGACTCTACCCCGCACGGATCGGGGTCACCGACTGGCTTCCGGGTGCGCCCGATCGACCCGCACGGAAACTCAACCGTCCGCCGCTACTGATGCAGCTTCCGCTCGATGCAATCACTCTTGCAGAGCGATTGAAGACTGTCGGCTATGCCACCGCTCATATCGGCAAGTGGCATCTGGGTGGAGACGGATTTGGACCGTTGCAGCAAGGATTCGACATCAATATCGGCGGGAATGAGATCGGCACAACGCTGAGCTATTTCGCTCCGTATGAACGGATGATCAAGGGCGAGAGACGCGTGATGCCCGGACTGGAGCAGACGCAAGCGGGGGAATATCTGACCGATCGGCTAACGCTGGAAGTCGAAAAATTCATCCGCGCGAATGCGGACAAACCATTCTTCCTCTACCTGCCGCACTACGCCGTGCACACCCCGATGCGAGCCAAGGACGAACTCATCAGGAAGTATCCCAACAAACCGACGTTTGGAAAGCAGTCCAATCCGGTTTACGCGGCGATGGTCGAAAGTCTGGATGATTCGGTGGGACGCATTCTCAAAGTGCTTGATGAATTGAAACTGACAGAGAACACGATCGTGGTCTTCACTTCGGACAACGGTGGGCTGGCGACACTTGAAGGCATGCCGCAACCGCCAACGTTCAACGGCCCCTATCGGGAAGGGAAGGGCTATCTGTACGAGGGCGGAATCCGGGTTCCGCTGATCATGCGCGGACCGGGGATCAAGGGCCAAGGTCGAGTGGATACAACGCCGGTGTGCAGCATCGATTTCGTTCCCACGCTCTGTGAACTGTGCGGAGTTCCCGTCACAGACAAACTGGATGGAGAGAGTCTTAGAACGGTGCTGGCGGGTACGGGTGCGCTGACGCCACGAGCGCTTTACTGGCACTATCCGCATTATGCGAATCAGGGAAGCAAGCCCGGCGGTGCCATCCGGGATGGCAACTACAAGCTCATCGAATTCTTTGAGAACGGCCGGACGGAATTGTTCGATCTGAAAGCGGGCGAGGGGAAGAATCTGATTGAGGAAAAGCCCGAGATCGCCCGACGACTGGCGGATCAGTTGGCCCGCTGGCGGAGGGACGTCGGCGCGAAGATGATGACACCGAATTCGGATTACACGCCGAATCCTCAGGAAGCGGAAGGCACAATCACCCTTCCCGCCCGTTCGGCGGAGGTTCATGGCGTCATGTTGCGGTTCGAACCGCTTCCGCACAAGAATACGCTTGGCTATTGGGTGAATGAAAAGGACTGGGCGTCGTGGGAATTTACGGTTTCGAAACCGGGGTCGTTTGATGTCGAGATTTTGCAGGGCTGCGGAACGGGGCAGGGCGGGAGCGAAGTCGCGGTGACGGTTGGCGATCAGAAATTCACGTTCATTGTGGAGGATACGGGAGGCTTTCAGGCATTCAAACGTCGGACGATCGGGCAGATCACGATCGAGAAAGTTGGTCGGCAGACGCTGGAGATTCGGCCCGTCAAGAAGGCGAAAGCGGCGGTGATGGATGTGCGAGAGATTCAAATGAAGCCACGTTCGTAAACTCCGCCTCGATTTGTTCCAGATTACGGCGGCCTGGTTGAGAAGAGAGTGAAAAATAGGTATTCACATTTTGTACAGGACTCCGCCAAGTGCATGAGCAGCGCGTGGCGGAGTCCTCGTGAGTTACTGAAAATTTGTGAGTTTTTTTGGAGTTCTTCATTTTCGGGACTCGCAATCGCTGACGCTGTCCCGATTTCATTTGACATAAAGGAATTCGTTCGAGTTCATGACGGCCCGGCAGGCATCGGCGAGAGCGGAGAGTTGGGCGGGATCGATGCCGTCAGGGATTGAGGTCGGCAGATTCAGGCGCTGCCGAGCCTGCAGGCGTGTGCGGGCTTCATCAGTCTGAGTCTTGAGGAATTGCGAGATGGCGGCCGTTTCGTCCGGACGCGGCGCTCTTGATACTGCATGCCAGTAAAGATTGGTGATCCACGACTCCTTGGTCTTTGATTCCTTCATGATCCTCAGCGCGAGCGCGTGGCTTTGCTCGATGGCGAGCGGGCCATTCATGAGGATGAGGGCTTGCGGGGCAAAGGTGCTGACATTGCGGCCCGTGCAGGGTGTGAGCGTATCGGGTTGATCGAACGCTTCGAGAATCGGTTGGCGGACATTTCGCTTCGCAAAGAGATAGAGTGATCGCCGGGTGTGCTGTCGCGTGTCCGGTGTCACGATCCAGAGTCCGTCCGGTTCGCCTTCGGTGAAGATGAGGTCGTAGACTTCCGGCTCGAGCGGGACGCGGATACCGGGCCCGCCGACTTCGCGGTTCAAGGTTCCGGCAGCGGCGAGCATGGCATCGCGGATGGCCTCCGCCTCCAGACGTTTGCGGTTCTGCCGCCAGAGCAACCGGTTCTGCGGGTCTTCCGTGTTAACTTGAATGACGCCGGACGCCTGCCGATACGTCTGCGACATGACGATGAGCTTGTGGATGTGCTTGAGTTTCCAATCGTTTTGCATCAGTTCGATCGCGAGCCAATCGAGGAGTTCCGGATGCGTGGGGCGTGCGCCGGTGCGACCGAAATCGTTTATGGTTCGCACAATTCCCTGCCCGAAATAGTGATGCCACATTCGATTGACAAACACGCGAGCCGTGAGCGGTTGATCGCTGGCGGTCAGCCAGTCCGCGAATTCGATGCGTGATTTGGGCTGAAACGAAGGATTCGATAGAACGCGGGGCACGTTCATCGTGACGACTGCGCCCTGTCGCGACCAGTCTCCCCGAGGGCGGATGTAAGTCTTTGGTTGTTCTGAATCATTGGCGATGGACCATGCAGAGGGCAATGGTGCGGGGCGCTCAGCTTCGATGACGAAGAGTTGAGCGCGAAGTTTGTCTCGCTGTGCTTTGGCCTCTTTGGGCATCGCATTGAGCACATCATCCCAACTGACTTTCAGTACTGGTTGAATATCTTTGACCAGTTTCTGCTGTTCCGGTGTTCGCTTTTTGGGATCGACGTCGAGGGCGTCGCGGTATTTTTGCTCGATCGAGGTACGCTTGATGGCGGCGACTTTGGCACGAACCGGCGCATCGATCGCTTCGATCTGCTTTTTGATCGGAGCCATCCGTTTGGCGATATCGGCAATCTTGGCATCGTATGTGGCTTTCTGTTCAGGCGTTGCGAGATTCACATCTTGATATTTTGCAGCGGCGAAGAAGGCCTGAACCCGATAGTAATCAGCAGTGGAAATGGGATCGGTCTTGTGGTCGTGGCAGCGCGCACACTGGAGTGTCAGACCGAGGATGGCGGAGCTGATTCCCGTGACCATTTCCGTCAGGTATTCCTGCCGGATCATTTCCTTATCCAGATTTCCACTGACCATGTGCGATGGTCCGCAGCGGTGCATACCGGTGGCGATGAGCAGATCCTGCACTTCGCGGGAGTCTTTTCCGGCTGCGAGTTCGTCACCGGCAATCTGTTCACGGATGAAGGTTTTGTAAGATCGATCGGCATTGAATGTCCGAACGACATAATCGCGATAGCGCCAGGCGTTCGGTCGGTCCGCATCCAGTTCGTAACCATTCGACTCGGCAAAACGAACGACGTCCAGCCAATGGTTCGCCCAGTGCTCACCGAAATGCGGTGAAGCGAGTAATCGGTCGACTAACTTTTCGTAAGCGTTCGTAGAAGGATCTTTAAGGAAATCTTTGACTTCCGAGTCGGTCGGAGGCAAGCCCGTGAGATCGAAGGTCACTCGCCGAATGAGGGTGAGTCGGTCTGCTTCCGGTGAGGGTTCGATTTCCCGTTCTTTGAGTTTCGAGCGAATCAGATCGTCGATGGATTGCTTTTGTGGAGATCGTTTGGGTGGAATAAACGACCAGTGTTCACGATCGATCGGCTTGATTTCCGGTTCGCGAACAGGTTCATCAGCGTGTAGCGGTACGCACAGAAACAGAACGAGTAGTGCGGATTTCATGGAGTTTCTCAAATTCAGGCAGGAATATTCACGATACCCGGATGTGTTTGCTGGATCAAGTTTTGGGGCTTATTGAAAATTATAGAAAATCGCGTGTCATTACTCCTTGCCATTAGCATACCCGTTTGAGTACGATTCCTCCTTCGCGTTTTTTACGGACGAATAAATGACAGGTGGCGTGTCCAGTCTTTTGACGGCGACAGCCCGAGCAAGGGCGCTTCGTGGTTCTGCGCTGGTCGTGAAACTGGGCGGCAGCGCGATGGAAGAACCCGCCGCAACACTCGCGACTCTGGAATCTGTTGTGGCATTGCAGACTCTCGGAGTTCAGGTTGTACTTGTTCATGGTGGTGGAAAGCCAATTGATCGCGCGATGGCGAATGCGGGTCTCGTGCCTCGCAAAGTCGCTGGCCGACGTTACACCGATGAGGCCACGCTGGAAATTGTCGTGCGCGTGCTGGGTGAACTCAATCTGTCGATTTCGCAACAAATCATCGATCTTGGCGGACGTTCGCACGGCTTTCGCGTCGCTCAGACGTTCCCGGTCGCAGGTCACAAATTAACGTTGCCGGGCGATGATGGCAGTCCGATCGATCTCGGGTTTGTCGGGCAGCCGGATTATATAGACGAAGCGGTACTGCTCGATTACATCGAAAATCAGATTGTTCCTGTGATTCCATCGTTGTGTCGATTTAAAGATGATGGTTGGTTAAATGTCAATGCGGATACGGTAGCGAGTGCCATTGCCGGAACTCTGCAGGCCGAAGCTGCGATCTTTCTCACCGATACACCGGGCTTATTACTGAACCCATCGGATCCAAACTCTCTCATTGACTCCATAACTGTGGACAATGCACGACAAATGATCGCATCCGGTGCGATCAGCGGAGGTATGATTCCCAAAGTGGAAGCTTGCTTTGAGGCATTGGAGGCCGGGGCGGGACGAGCGATCATCCTTGATGGGCGAGTCGCTCACGGCCTGCTTGCAGATTTTGTCGGTGGCACCCTGATCGGGACCCAGATCGTCCCTTGAACCCAACGGAGAAAACGGAACCTCAAATGACCGAAACGGCAACACTCAGCTCACAGGAAATCATTTCGCGAGCAAACAAGTACCTGATTGGGAACTACACCCGTTATCCGGTGGCGCTGGTTCGCGGTGAAGGCTCATGGGTCTGGGACGCCGAAGGAAACCGTTACTTGGACTTTTTTCCCGGATGGGGTTGCGGAGTCCTGGGTCACTGTCCTCCACGTATCGTATCGGCTGTTCAGGAGCAGGTCGCAACGCTGATTCATGTTCCGAATACCTGGTACACCGAACCGCAAACGTTACTCGCTGAAGCCCTGAGTGTACGGACCGGTTGGGGTGGGCAGTGTTTCTTCTGCAATAGCGGAACCGAGGCCAATGAAGCGGCGATCAAACTCGCGCGATTGAACGGCAAGCCGAAAGGAAAATACAAGATCGTCACGATGACGAACAGTTTTCATGGCCGTACCTACGGTTCGCTCTCAGCAACGGCGCAGCCGAAGTATCATGCGGGCGTCGAACCCATGCTGCCCGGCTTTCTTTACGCACCCTACGGCGACCTCGACGCACTCGCAAAACTCATTGACGACGAAACCGCCGCGATCCTCCTGGAACCGATTCAGGGGGAAGGCGGGATCAATCTTCCACCGGACGGATATCTCGAAGCGCTCCGCGAGCTCTGCGATCAGCGCGGCATGCTTCTGATGTTGGACGAAGTGCAAACGGGCATGGGTCGAACCGGCACCTGGTTCGCGCACCAGCATTGGAAGATCGTTCCCGATGTCGTCACGTTGGCCAAAGCGATCGGCGGCGGTGTCGCACTCGGTGGTGTGATCGCCAAGCCCGAGGTTGCGGAAAAACTCAAACCGGGTACGCATGCCGCCACCTTCGGCGGCAATCCCATCGCCACTCGCGCGGCGCTGGCGACCATCGAGACCATTGAATCCGAAAATCTCCTGGACCGTGCGATTCAAGTGGGCGAACGCTTCCGGCACCATTTCCAAGCCATGAAAGCCGAATCGCCACTCATCCAGGATATTCGAATCAAAGGTGCGATGATCGGCGTTCAATTGAGCGTTGACGGTGCTCCGGTCGTGCAGGAGTGTCTGAAGCGTGGTTTGCTGATCAACTGTACACACAGCACCGTGATTCGATTGCTGCCTTCGATCACAATTGATTCCCAGCAGATCGACGATGGTTGCGCGATTCTGCGGGAGATTCTTTTGACCCTTGCTTCGTAATGTCTCAGCCCGTTCGTCCGAAGCCCGTGGATTCAGTTCTACGGGCTTTTCCTCTTAAAGGTGTCGCTCATGCGTCACTTGCTGAACCTGATCGATCTTTCGGAAGAAGAGGTTCGAAATCTCTTGTCCGAGGCCGCACGTCTCAAATCGGCACGCGCACGCCGAATTCCTACGCCTTCGCTGACGGGTCGCGTGATCGCCCTGGTTTTCGAGAAACCGTCGTTGCGTACGCGTGTGAGTTTCGAGGCGGGGATCGCACAACTGGGCGGAACGAGCCTCTTCTTTCCGGGAAATGAAATCGGTCTGGGCTGGCGTGAGTCGCTGGCGGATTTCACGCGGACCATCTGCCGGTACGTCGACGGAATCGTCCTGCGTGTCTTCAAACACTCCACACTGGACGGCATTGCGGAGCACTCCTCGATTCCCGTGATCAACGCTCTTTCGGACTGGTCCCACCCGTGTCAGGCGCTGGCGGACGCGCTGACGATCCAAGAACATTTCGGGACGGTCGAAGGGAAAACGGTTGCGTTTGTCGGTGACGGGAATAACGTCGCGCGGTCGCTGGCGGTGGCGATGGGTCGGCTCGGAGGCCAGCTGATTCTCGCGTGCCCGAAAGGCTACGGTTTCGATTCGAAGTTCCTGCAGGACTATCGCAATCGCGTTTCAAACGTGCCGATCGTGGAAGTCAACGACCCGTTCGCCGCTGTCGGCAGCGCCGATGTCATCTACACCGACGTCTGGACCAGCATGGGCCAGGAGGCGGAGCGCGAAGAGCGCCTGCGCAAGTTCGAGGGGTTCCAGGTCAACGCCAAACTCCTCGCGGCCGCGCCCGCGCACTGCAAAGTCCTTCACTGCTTGCCGGCACACCGCGGCGAAGAAATCACGGACGAAGTCGTCGACGGTCCCCGGAGCGTCGTCTTCGATGAGGCGGAGAATCGTCTCCATGCCCAGAAGGCTGTCATGGAGTGGCTGCTGAAATAATGTTAATTTGTACAATATCGATTTGACAAATCGGGAATCGCTCTTAAGGACTCCGCCACCTGCTGCTCACGCTCGTGGCGGAGTTCTCTTTTGCCAGTGCCTCAATAATGTCGCTTGAGATGAATAAAGACTGAATCAAAAGCTGTCTGCGATGGGGCGCAAACGAATGCGTACAATGTCGCGTTGAGAGACTACATCACAAACGACAACTCATCCCGGAGTGTGGTCATGCATCGATTCGCCCGCAGCGCATTCACACTCATCGAGTTGCTCGTCGTCATCGCAATCATCTCCACGCTGATCGGATTACTGCTTCCTGCCGTTCAAAAAGCACGCGAAGCAGCCATGCGGCTTTCATGCATCAATAACCTCAAACAACTCGGGCTCGCGATGCACCATCACGAGTTCAATCTTGGAAAGCTTCCCCCCACAACTCTCGGCACCTGCGATCCTCATACGTGTACCCATCAGGGATCACTCGGGTTGGTGACCTGGACGGTTCTGATTCTCCCCTACATGGAGCAGGATAACCTTTACCACCAGTTCACTCTGGGGCGATGCTATTACGAACAGCAGGCAGCGCGAATTCCACCGGGCAAATCGTTCTTCTGCCCTTCGCGCAGAGTCATGTCCACCGGACCCCGGCTCAGCCTTACCGGTGATATTCCCAGCAACGGTCCGCTCTCGACCAGTCTGACGAATCATTTTCCCGGCGGGCTTTCGGACTACGCCGTTTGCATCGATAGCCGGGGGTTCGACCGGCCCTCCGCCACCGCACGAAATCTTTCCGGGCCGTTTCAGGCGGTGGAATCGATGCGGTTCATGGATTTCTCAGATGGCTTGTCGAACACCTTTCTGGTTGGTGAGAAGCACATTCCCCGCGGGAAATTCGGCGAAGGCTGGTGGGATTGCTCGACGTACAACGGCGATTACACCAAATGCTCCACCCGCACCGCCGGGACGTTTTTCCCATTAACAACGAATCCCAACGATACCGGATGGAAATTTGGCAGCCAGCACGTTCAGGTAGTGAACTTTTGTTTCGCAGATGGTCGCGTGCAGGGCGTGACGGATCGCACGTCGCCGGCAATTCTTGAACTGCTGACCACGCGGAACGACGGCAAAGTGATCGTAGGTTTTGATTGACTAACCGCCGGTCATGAACTTCCGGCTAAAGGCTTCGACCGCAAGGACTTGCTCTGCAGTTTCGATCGAACCCGGCCGAAGTTTCCGGACCTTTTCAACCGCTTCGATGGCGCTGAGCCCCTGACTGACAAAATACGCCGCCAACACCGTGCCGGTTCGGCCTCGCCCCGCTGCACAATGTACGGCAATTCCCATCCCGCTCTGATTGGCCTTGCGAATCGTTTCCAGAATCAGATCGAACTGCTGCTCGGACGGTGCCGACATATCTTCAACAGGAATATGGACCGACATGATTCCCGCTTCGTTGATCCAGTGCCGCGGGGCCGGGTATTCCGTCAGCGAGACCAGCACATCGATCCCATGCTGTCGCAGCCAGCGCAGATCCTCCGCACTGTCCGGATACGCCAGCGCGGCAAGATGAGGCCGTTCAACCCAACTGAATCCCGGGGGCATGAATGCACTCACAAGACGGGAACAAACGCCGCTATCGTACTCGAAATGCTACTTGACTGCCAGTACCGCATCAATGGGAGATTGGGTCCGGCAGCCAACGACGTTGCGAAAACCAACAGTTTGCAACAACGATTCGTATTCTGAGAGGCTTCGCTCCCGGCCTTCTGTACAGGTGAGCATGTTCAGATCCTGAAGCTGCGCCCAACGCGGCCCGGTTTTGTCTTCGTTGAACAATTTCTCCGCGATCAGCACTCCGCCACCCGCCGGAAGCGATTCAAAGATCCGCTTCAACAACCGCGTGCACTTCTCGGTCGTCCAGTCGTGAAGGATCCGGCCGAGTGCATAAAGATCCGCTTTTGGCAGATCGTTTGTGAAAAAGTCACCGGCTTGAACCAGGATTCTGTCCTTGACGAGCGAGGCTCCGACAATTTCATTCGCGAGCGGGACGGCGGCGGGGAGATCGAAAACGATTCCGCTGAGCTGCGGCCAGCGTTCGCAGAGTGCGATCGTCAGATGGCCCGTGGCGCCTCCGAGATCGGCGACCGTTCGAAATCCGGAAAGGTCGAAGGCGTTGGCGACGTGGGGCGAGGTGATCATCCCGAAGCCGTGCATGCCCATCAGGAATTCGCGCTTGCGGGATTCATTTTCGAAGAAGCGATCGAAGATCGGTCCTTCGGTTCCGTAGGTCTGTTTCCAGCGATGCGTGCCTTCGCGAACGGCGTCTTCGAGATTGGCCCAAAGTTTCCAGATGACGTCGTTCGAATAATTGATGTAGCCGGTCATCCGCCGTGGGCTGCTGCTCGTCAGGTACATGGTCGCGGCGGGTGTGTTGCGGTAGAGATTCTGTTCGCGGGTCAGAAGGTTCAACCCGACCAGCGCATTGAGCAGGCGTTCGAGCGTGTCCGGGTCGGCCTTGACGATAGCGGAAAGTTGCCGTGCCGACTGTGCTTCATTCTCGAGCGCATCGAAAATGCCGAGCGAGACCCCGGCGAACATCGTCTTCGACCGGCGGAACGCTTCGATGTAGTCGAGGACGAGCGACGGGTCGGGCAGTGTGATGTCAGTCGGCATGAACGGAACCTGTGAGGTGTTTCGTTTTATTTCGTTCGAGGTTCGACGAGTTCCCACATCAGATCGCGGCAGGCGAAGTACGTTTCCGAGCCTCGAAAATCGTGTACGCCTGGCCTCTCGCCGGAGAGCAGGGACCAACTGTCCAGAGTCACGAAGAACAGGGATTGCAGGTATCCGAAGTGCGCATCGGGGATCCGGCCGACCGATCCCGCAGGGCGCTTCTGGAGCCGGTATTCATCGACTCCAGTCAGCCTGAGATGCAACCGGACCGGTTTCGATTGATCATCCAGGTTCCTGATGCTCGGCTTCACGCGCAGGACGAGATCGATATCGAGACGCCCTGGGCGGAAGAGTTGTCGGATGCGCAGGATTCGCCCGCCGGCGAACTGAAACTGCCGGGAGAATTGAGCGAGGTCCTGTGGTTGCAAGTTTGTCATAGTTAAACAAAGGAATCGAAGACCCGGACTTGAGACCAGTTCGATTTCATCTCTTCGATGAAGCGGTTGTGGGTCGCATCCGTCTGATAAGCGTCGTGGGCGTCCTTGGTTTCGAAGACCAGGTGAAGCCCGACATCCCAATTGCGATCATTGACATCGCGATCGAGTTCGGCACAGAGGGGGCCGGCGGCGAAAAAGGCGATGCCGGGTTGGACGTTCAGATACTTGTGGCAGGCGGCGACGAGTTCGTCGACTTTGGCGGGCGAATTGTCTTTGAGCGTGAAAAAGACATTGTGTGCGAGTCGCTTGACCATGGTGTGTCTCCAATGTGATTGGTTGCGGACTAGTTTATGGGAACACCATGGGCGGCAAACAAAATCCGCCGGAGATCAACTCCGGCGGATCGTGTGATCGCAAGCGAGCTTACTTGGTGGGCAGGATCTTCGAAACGTCCTTGGCGATCGTTTCGATGTCGCTGTCCTTGATTTCACCCTTCTTGAAGGTGTGGTTGGCCTTGACCTTGTGTTCCGTGTAGAGGAGCACGGTGATGTCGGCGTCCTTGGAGATCTTGTACTTGGCGGGGCCGGCGGGATTGTCGACGGAGACAACCAGGTTCTTGAGGCCTTCCTTCTTGACGAGCGAGGCGAGTTGATCGGCGACCTTGTCGTCATCGCTCAGATAAACCGCGTAGCTGCCCATTTCGGCTTTTTCGTTTTGGGCGGTGAGTTGATCAAGCTTCTTGAGGAGCTTGAGAGTTTGAGGGCAATCGGCGCTGCGTGCGAAGACGACCGCGACGGGGTTCGTACCGTTCTTGCAGTAAAGGCAAGCCTTTTGGCCGGCGCTTTCACCGTTAATGTTCAACGGGTGGAACGGACCGGGGACGGTGTCGCCGGTTTGCGGGCCGGACTTGACATCGCCAGCGAAGGCAACGCCGAGGGTAGCGGCGGCGACAACAACGGCCGCGAACAACATCTTCCGCATCTCGAACTCCTGGGAACAGAAAAGTGAAATCTCGACCCACCGACAGTGATGGATCACATGATTATATTAGTCGTGCGGCTTCAGAAGGAAACCCACGACCTCAGTGAATACCGATTCCTTCAAGAAATCTTTCACCGATTTCTGGATCAGGCACGGGTACCAAAATACGCACTCACGACCACCAGCGTGACACACTGACAATAATGCAGGAATTCATCGATCTGACCCGCCCCACCGGCCATCACAAAGAAAATCGCCAATTCCACAGCCAGCATGACAAGCCCGACAACCGAAAACCATGCCCGGAGTGACTGAAAGATGTGGTTGTTTCGTCCGAGGACAAAACGGAGGAACATGCCAAAGGCAAAACCACCGCACATCGAGCTGAGGAACGGAATCCACCACATCGAAACTTCGGCAGGGTCAGGAGTTAGGCGCTTTTGAATCACGTCGAGATCGCGCGTGAAGATCACAAAAAGAACCACGGCGACCGAACCGCCGACGAAGATCACTCTGAGAAGCCAAGGCAAAAAGGGTGAAACATCCTTATCGGAGATACTGGGTGAGGAAGCGAAAGCCAGAAGGCAGAGGCCGAGCAGGAAGAAATGGGCAAGCACCGCTTTTGCCGTCGATTCCGTGGGTAAAAGCAAGAGGATCCAAAAGAACGCGCAGATGAGCACCGACATGAGCCCGCGGACACTCCCCAGAGGTAGCCCGAAGGGATGGCGGACTTCGCCGCTTAATGGTGGCAAGTTTGTCGTCTGAACGTTAGACATGGCGATTGTCCCTGAGGTTATTCTGATTCGGGTGAGAGATCACAGGAGTTATTGTTGTATTCGTTCTGAAGGAGTGGAACTTTCCGATTTCGTTCTCTTGACGTTCAAACCGTGGGATTTATCATATCTTTCTTGTACGTAAAGTAGGTCTGTTAACGACGGAAGGTTTTTGCTCCCATGTCCACGTATATGGCCAATGCCCAAACGGCGACGCCGCAATGGCTCGTGATCGATGCCACCGATCAGGTTGTCGGTCGTCTTGCGGTTGTCATCGCGAATCTGCTGCGAGGCAAACACAAACCGACATTCACACCGCATACGGACAGCGGCGATTTTGTCATCGTCGTGAATGCGGACAAGGTGAAGTTCACCGGCAACAAGTGGGACACGAAAGAATACCAGACGTATTCGCACTATGCCGGTGGACAGAAAATCATCCCCGCGAAGGAAATGCTCGCCAAGAAGCCGGAAGAAATTCTTCGGCTGGCGGTGAAGCGCATGATTCCTCGCGGACCGCTCGGTTACAAACAAATCAAAAAATTGAAGTTGTTTGCCGGTCCGATCCACGAACATCAAGCCCAACAACCCGTCGAGTTCAACCTCAACGCGAATTAATCACGAGGTAACAGTCGATCATGGCGAAAGAAGCGAAAACGTATTATTTGGGTACGGGCCGTCGGAAGACCGCCGTCGCCCGCGTGCGCATCTCGGATGGTAAAGGCGGGATTCAGATCAACGGCCGCCCACTCGAAAACTATTTCACGGAAGATAAAGATCGTGCGGCCGTCATGGGCCCACTCGTTGCCACAGATCTGGCCAACCGGCTTGACATCACCATCAAGACACAGGGCGGCGGAATCACCGGTCAGGCTGATGCGATCCGTCAGGGCATCGCCCGGGCGATCAAGGTCATGTTCGCGCCGATCTCGGAACGCAAGTCGGTCACGGTCGGGAACGTGACGGCGGTGCGATCCTGGAAGAAAGAAGTCCGGGGCGAATCGAATACCTCCAGGCCTCTGCCACCGGCACCGAAGCCGTCACTCCCCGCACCAATCATGGTCGACGGTGTGAAGCAGGCGTTGCCGCCCAAGGGCTACAAGCCGGAACCGAGCGACGTCCCCGCGGCTCCGCCGGAAGATCCCGCCATCGGGATTGTCCGCAAGCTCCGCGACGGCAAGTTCCTCACGCGCGACAGCCGCATGAAGGAACGAAAGAAATACGGTCTGCGGGGTGCTCGCCGCGGAACGCAGTTCTCGAAGCGATAATCGCAATCCCATCTCAAACGAAAAGCCAGGTCAAAAAAGACCTGGCTTTTTTTCTTGTCCCGTTCTGGGAAAATGAACTGAGCACGTCGTCTCAGGTGTGAAATGACCGTCGCACCGCTGGCTGATCTGATCGATACTCATGCCGCTGCGCTCGCGCTCTACGCCCGGCAGTGGTGCTCCGCGCCCGAAGATGTGGTGCAGGAAGCGTTTTGCCGGCTCGTTTCCCAGGATTCTCCGCCAAAAGATCCCGTTGCGTGGCTTTATCGGGTGGTGCGGAATCGTGCGATGGATGTCGGCAAGATGGAGCGCCGGCGTAGGCATCGTGAGACAGCGCAAGCGCGAAGCGAGTGGTTCTTCGAGAAGGAAATCGACGGGCTGGACTCCGAGACGGCGGTCGCGGCTCTCGAATTTCTTGAAGACGATCAGCGGGAAGTAATCGTTGCGCGGCTCTGGGGCGAACTGACCTACGAGCAGATCGCCGAAGCGATTGGTGGTTCCGTCAGTTCAGCGCATCGCCGTTACGAAGCGGGTATTGCCGTTTTGCGGGAAAGGCTCGGTGTTCTATGTCCGAAGATCTGACGAAAAAGCTGAGTCAGTTTACGCCTGTTCACCTGGATCGCGATGCGATCCTGTTCGCGGCCGGCCGCGCGTCCGCCAGACCCAAACGAATCTGGAAGTGGACGACGCTCGTCCTACTGATCACGCAATCGCTCACGATCGGATGGTTGCTCCTTCGCAGCAATCCACAACCGAACACTCCGGAGCCGAATCCGGCACCCGTAACCGAATCCGCCACGGCCCTTCCGGAACTCCCGAGCGTTGAACCCAGCCCGTACAGTCTGATCGCGCTCGCTCACAATCCCGATCCGGTATCGGCCGACGACTACACGCCCCGATTCCCATCCGAACCGTTACGTGCATTCAACCGCAATTACATTCCTTGATGGAGACTCTGATGTTTCGAACGTTGTTTCTGCTGGCTCTGCTGGCATCGCCATCTCTTGCGCAGCCCGCCCCGGAACCCAAGGACGGGAAAATCACGATTCCGTTCACGATGCATCCAGAAGGCGTGAAGAAACCGTTGTCCCGCTATTACCTCACGCCACGGTACATCGACATGCAACCCGGCAACAAGGTACCCACCCTCATGAAAGCCTTCATGGAGCAGGATCTGTTCTTCGCCCGTGAGCAGAGCGAAAAGCGACAAAAGTGGAACGCACTGCCACTGGACAAGCTTCCCCTGGAGGAAATCAGGAGTTGCGGCGCGATTGGCGGATTGGCTTATCGCACCGATCCGGATGCGCTGTTCCAATCGTACGGCCGTCCGTTGGGCGATGTCGATGAAGCGGCCCGTCAACTGACAGCCGACTGGCAAATCTGGTTTCACCTCCGGGCCGATGGCATGGGCACGCTTCTACCCGAAGTGCAGCGGATTCGGGAGTTGGCAAACGTTCTCAAGGTGCGGATGCGCTACGAAATCCGCCAAGGCGAATTCGACAAAGCGATCTACTCCGCTCAGACCTTCCATGGAATGGCTACCACATTCGAAGCGCATCCCACGCTGATCGGTTTGCTCGTCGGCCTCGCGATCGAGCATCAGAATCTCGATGCCATCGAGGAGATGATTCAGCAGCCCGGATGCCCGAATCTCTATTGGTCGCTGACGGAATTCCCAGCCGAGGTGCTCAACAATCGCTTGGCATCGGGTGCGGAACGGCTCATCGCCGATTCGCTCTTCAGGCCTCTCCAGGAAGCCAAAGGCCCCCTATCCGAGACGGAGCTTTACGCTCAGATGAAAAAATTCGATGTGATCCCCTCGCTCGTCGGTGGAGAAAAGCCATTGCTCAAGTATTCACTCGATGCCCCCATCCGATCGACCGATCGCAAGAAAGTGGCGGCGGCCAAAGCCTTGCTTGTGGAGACGGGTATGAATTCGAAACTCGTGGATCGGTTCTCCGACCTTCAGCTCATCATCATGGCTGACATCAAACAGTATGAAATCTTCGTCGACGCAACCATGATCGCGAATTTCCTGCCGTATCCGGAAGCGATCAAACATGTCAAGGATGTAGAAGAGAGACTGAAGAAGGAAGGCACGCGGATCGCGCAGCTCCTCATGCCGTCGAATCGGGGAATTCTGGATTCGCTCGTCCGGGCCCGCCAGCGCGTGGCATACCTGCGCACGCTTGAAGCGATCCGACTCTATGCCCATGAGCACGAAGGAAAACTCCCCGCTACGCTTTCGGACATCACCGTTCCGCTGCCGAGTAATCCCGTCACCGGGAAACCGTTCGCGTACTCGCTGAAGAATGGTGTTGCCCGCCTCGAAAGCGTTGCCTCGCCGGATTCGAAATCCGATCCCCGCATGAACCGCTCCTACGAAATCCGCATTAAAAACTAGTCTCGACAAGGCAACTTGCTCCCGCTATTACGTCGCGATTCGCATGAGGTGACGGAATGCGCATCGCGACGTTCGCTCTTCTGATTCTGTGCGGTTGTCAGGACAGCAAGTGGTTTCGAACAGCCGGGCGTCTGGTCAACACTCCCGTGACCGTTCCTAAGACGCGCGAACCGTCCGTGGCAGCCGCGGCCCGCGTTGACCAGATGGGCCGGCAGATTCTCTCCGCCAATCTCTTTTGCGGAGTCGATACTTCGTTCCAACTCATCGGAAATGATGAGCCTCTTTTGTTCCACCGCGGGCAGGAGAGCGTATTCATTTCCGATTCACTTGTGAATCGGTGTGCGAGCGATGAGCAACTGGCGGCGGTGCTGTGTCATGAACTTGCGAAGATGGTGGCGGAGAAGCGCAACGCCGCCCGCATGGGGTATGCGGAACCGCTGATGAACGTCACGCAGACCAATAATGGAGAAATGGGCGGAATCACCGGTGATCAGTTCCGGTTGGCCGAACTCGCCGCCATCGAGAAGCGCACACCCAAGAGCGTCGTGGATCGCGTTCTCTCCGAGACAACCGACCCGAAGAAGATCGCCGTTGAGCTTCTCAAGACGACCGGCATCGAAGAATCGCACTACGCCGATGTCTCCACCTTGCTCAAGGGAGTGAACAAAAATCGTGACGTGATACAGCAACTTGATGGCGGTTCCCAGGCTCCGGAATGGACCAAATAGGTCGGGCCAACTTCAGAGTCATTTCATACGATTTTTCTCATCAATCCGTTTCCGCTTGCAATTCCCTCAGGAATCGGGAAACTGTTGTCGAATCCCGTGATCGGGATACATTTATTCCATAATCCTTAGGAATTCTCTCCCTCTCTCGTTCCGAAGGCGGGTGTCACTTGGTCATTAGATATCTCGTACTCGCAGTACTCACATCAATCGCGATCGGCTGCAATTCCGACAAAGGCGGAGCAGGGGGCGGAGGCGCAGGCGGCGATCGCCCCAAGGTTGCGATCGTGACGAATTGCACCGCCGAGTTCTGGTCCATCTGCGAGGCCGGCGCTATGAAAGGATCGCAGGATTTTGGCGTTGATGTCATCTTCCGCCAGCCGAAGACGAACACGGTCAACGACCAGATGGAGATCGTCAATACCGTGCAGAAGCTTGGCGTGAAGGGCTTGGCCGTCAGCGTCATCAACCCGAAGGAACAAACGCCCGATCTGACACGCATCGCTGGCGAAGTGAACCTGATCACGATGGATAACGATGCGAAGGATAGCGGTCGCCTCTGCTACATCGGCATCGAGAACTACGCCGCCGGCAAAGCGGTCGGCCGCATGGTCAAGCAGGCGCTGCCGGATGGCGGAACGGTTGCGATCTTCATCGGCAACACGACGTCCGCGAATGCCAAGGACCGCGTCGCTGGCGTGATCGACGAAATCTCCGGCACCGACAACCGCAAGGCGATCTGGGACGGCAAGTACCAGGCAACCTATGGCAAATACACGCTTTTCCGTGCTTCGCCGATCGAAGACGAAACCAAGGAAGACGTCGCCCAGAACAATGCGAAGGACGTACTCGAACAACTCAAGACCACGCCCAACGTCTGCATGGTCGGCCTCTACGCCTACAACCCGAAGGCGATTCTCGAAGCCGCTCGTTCGAAGTCGCTGGTGGGCAAGATCAAGATCGTGGGCTTCGACGAAGACTGGGTGACACTCGACGGCATCGCGAAGGGCGAGATCGTTGGCACCGTCGTTCAGGATCCCTTCAACTACGGTTACGAATCCGTGAAGTGGCTCGCCATGCTCGCCAAAGAAGGCGATCAGTCGAAGCTTCCCACCGCACCGACGCCGTACAGCATCGTCGTCAAGGATGCGGAGGAGGGCGCGACGGAAGTTCACGATGGCGTGACGATCAAGAAATACGCCGCTGGCGCGTACGTGACCAAAGTCCGCGAGGCGCTCAAATCGGTCTCAGGACAGTAATCTCTCCCTCTCACCGGCCCCGCAATCGAACGGGGCCTTGCCATTTTCATCGCCATGGCGAACCCGCCTCAATCACCACTCCTGATCGCCCGGGGAATCAGCAAGCAATTCCCCGGCGTGCTGGCATTGGATGATGTTTCGCTGGATGTACAGCGCGGCGAAGTGGTCGCGATTGTCGGCGAGAACGGTGCCGGCAAGTCCACGCTGATGAAGGTCATTGCCGGCGTGTACCAGCCCAACGCCGGCGAAGTCATCTGGAATCAGAAGCCCGTCAACTTCTCCGGCCCGCTCGACGCCATGCGGGCTGGCATCAGCCTGATTCACCAGGAACTCAACCTGGCGGAGAATCTCTCCGTTCTCGACAATCTCTTTCTCGGCCGTGAAGATACGATCGGCGGCCCGCTGCGCCTGCTGGCCCGGGGCCGGTCGCGGCAACTCGGATTGTCGCTTCTCGAACGCGTCGGACTGCCCGGTGCGTTTCTCGATCGCACGGTGCGGACGCTTCCACCCGGGCAAAAGCAACTGGTCGAGATCGCCCGCGCACTCGGACTGAACGCCCAGTTGCTGATCATGGACGAACCGACCTCCAGCCTGACGCAGCGCGAGACCGATCGTCTCTATGAGGTGATCGATGGTCTGAAAGCGGCGGGCGTTTCCATCCTTTACATTTCGCACCGGCTCGCCGAGGTAAAGCGCTGTGCGGACCGCGCCGTCGTGCTCCGCGATGGCCGCAATGCCGGGGCGCTCGCACGCGACGAAATCTCGCACGACGCCCTCGTTCGTCTGATGGTCGGCCGCGATCTGAAGCAACTCTTCCCGCGCACGCGCACCACGACCTCGGGTACGCCGGTCCTCACGATCAAAGACCTTCGTTATCTCAACGGCCCTGATCATGCGGTCAGTCTGGAAGTCCGCGCCGGCGAAGTTCTCGGCATGGCTGGCCTGGTGGGCGCAGGGCGGACGGAACTGTCCGAGGCGGTCTTCGGGCTGCGCTCGCTGACGTCCGGCGAGATTCGTCTCAACGGCACGCCGATCACGATCCGCAAGCCGAAGGACGCCATCGATGCCGGAATCGTTCTGGTTCCCGAAGATCGGCGCCTGAACGGTCTCGTGCTCGAATCGAGTGTCGGCTTCAATCTCAGCCTACCCAATCTCGATCGTCTTTCGCTGGCATCGCTCGTTCGCCCTGCGCAGGAGCGCCAACTGCAGCGGAAGAGTATCGAGCAGCTGCGCATCAAGACTCCGAGCGCCGCCCAGGCCGTCGGCTTGCTGTCCGGTGGGAATCAGCAGAAAGTCGTGTTCGGCAAATGGCTCGCGCGTTCGCCGAAAGTCCTCATCCTCGATGAGCCGACCCGCGGTGTGGACGTCGGTGCGAAGACCGAAATCTACACACTCATCGATCAGCTCGCCGCCCAGGGATTGGCGGTGTGGATGATCACGAGCGATATGGAAGAACTACTGGGGCTGTCGGATCGTGTCGTCGTTCTGCACGAAGGGCGTGTGACGGGCGAGCTGACCCGCGAGACGCTGAACGAAGAAGCGGTCATGCAACTTGCGACAGGTGGTACTGCATCATGAAGAAGAATCTGATTCGTCTGGCCGGCGTGACCATGCTCCTGATGCTGCTGTTCACCGCTTTGGGCACGTCAGGGCCGACGGCGCTCGACCGCTCGAACCTCTACGAAGTCTTCAACCGTCACGGTGCGCTGGGAGTGATCACGCTGGGTGCGGCGCTACTCATCGTCACCGGAAATATCGATCTGTCGGTGGGTTCCGTGGTGGGGTTTTCGGCGATCCTCTTCGGCGTGTTGATGGAAACGGGGATCGATCTTCAATTCCGCTCGCTGGGCATCAACATCGTGAGCGGTCCGATTGCGCCGATCCCGGCGCTGATTCTCACGCTCATGGGCGGGGTTGTCATTGGGCTTGTGCACGGTCTTCTGGTCACACGATTGCGCTTGCAGGCGTTTCTCGTCACGTTGTGCGGGATGTTCATCTATCGCGGCTTTGCGCGCCAACTGACCGCCAAGAACACGGGTCTGGTGCAAGTGCGAGAGCTTCATCCGGAATTTTCCAGCTCGATTGATTTTCTCCGGCAATGGCTGGTGGGCAAGGCACCCAACGGGGCACAGGAATTCCCGATGCAACTTGTTGTGCTGCTGATTCTGGCTTTGATTCTCGGCATTGTTCTGCATCGCACGGTTTACGGCCGCTACTGGTACGCGATCGGTTACAACGAGCAGGCGGCTCGTTATGCCGGGATCAATGTGGAACGGCAGAAGGTGATGGTGTTCGTGATCTGCTCGACGCTCGCCTCGTTTGCGGGCGTACTGCTGTTGCTGTTCGCGGGTTCGGCGAATCCGTCGGATGCGGGGACTTCGCTTGAGCTATACGCCATTACGGCGGCGGTGCTGGGCGGATGCAGCCTGAGGGGCGGAGAGGGGCTGATGATCGGCTTCGTACTGGGTGCGCTGGTTCAGCCGGTGATCAACAATCTCATGATCTTCTGGAATATCCCGAGCTCCGCCGAGCCGTGGGTGATCGGTCTGATTCTGCTCGTTGGGACGATCGTGGACGAACTCCTCCGCCGGCGGAATGCGAGAAAATAATTCAGCTGTTTTCCGACTGCGGTGGCCGCCCGCGCCGCGGCCGTTTCGGAGGCGGAATCAACGTCCGGGCAAAATCCGCCAGTTGCGTGAAGCCATCTCCAAAGGTTGTGTACGGTAAGCGGGCTCGCAGTTCTGCGGACAATGCTCGGCCGCCCAGCGCAACGGGAATCCCGAGCCGCCGCGCTTCCAGCAAGACCGGAGTGTAATCCGCTTCAAACGCCGCTTCATTTTCCATGTGGGATACAGAGAGCCAGATCAATTTCGGTCGATGGGCCTCCATTCGATTCAGGAACGCCGACGCCGGAGTGTTGGGGCCAATATTGAGCGCATTCCAGCCGGCTTCGAGTAACGTCAATTTCGCCAGAAGCGACGGCACAATGTAGTAATCGGACTGTGGAGCTCCGCCCAGTGCCACGGGCGGGTTCTCGCTGGCATTCGCGCTGATTTGCCCTTGCAGTTCGTAAAGCCCCGCCACGATCGATTGCGTTACGAGGTGTTCGGTCCCGACATCGAGTTTGTCATGTTGCCATTGCTGTCCGACAAAATGCATCACGGGTGCGATGATGTTGTCCGCAAGCTGTTCCACGGGGATCCCCGCGCGATACGCCGCGGAGATCACGGAGCGGATGCGCTGATCTTCGATTTCCCTGATGGCATCCAGGAGCTGCAGGTAATACGCATGAGGGTCGGCCGGTTCGTGGCGGGTGGCGGGAACCAGTTGCCCGAGGTCCGCCTGCGGTAATCCGGATTCGCGAGTAAGCCGGAGCACATCGGCCAGCACCAGTTTGCGATGCCCCCCGGCCGTCCGGTGGGCAGGCAGTATGCCATCATCGACCCATCGTTTGATCGTAGTGACACTCACGCCGACCGCCTTGGCGACCTGCTGAGTGCTGAGCAACTGACCGTCTTGTGTCATAATTTGGCCGATTTAGTCGTTTCAAAACACGGGAAAATCAAACATATCTCAATTTTCAATGAAAGAACGTTGACCAATGCCCGGTAATGGAATAATAATATGGACGATTTGGACGTTTTGATTCGACGTCCCAATCGCACTCCTCATCATAGCACCGAGGCCGACCATGAATCCACAAACCCGGCCCATTCACAAGAGCCGACATCTCGATGCGGCGCTTCCCCGCTACATCCGGCACTCCTCGTTCTCACGTTCGGGTGCGGAAAAACGCTACTGCCCAACGGAGCTCCTCGCTCAGACCGACGATTTCGATGGATCGTACATGCCCGACGATGTTTCCCGCGATCACGCCAAACGCATGCACTATTCCGCCTACCGCATGCACACCTCCCGCACCCGCCGGGAACTGCAAACCTGGCGCGATTCCTACCTCCAGCTTCGCGATCGGATCGTCGTCGGAAACCGAAAGCTGATCTTCCGAGCCATCCGGGCCTATCCTCAGGCGGCCGCCAACCTCGACGATCTCGCTTCGGATTGTCACATTGTCCTGATTCAGGCCGTTGTCGCCTATAATCCCTGGATCGGTATCCGTTTCAGCACGTATTCCTATACCTGCATCCTCCGTGCCCTCTCAAGGCTGGGTAAAAAGGCCAGTCGCGACTGGTCGCAGCGGGCGATGTCGTTGGAATCGTTCAACGAGGGAGAACCTCCTCAGTCGAACAGTATGCCAGCCCGCACCGTAGACTATCGAATCGAGGAGTACCTGCGGGCCGATCATCCGCTGCTCTCCGATCGCGAAAAATCCGTCATCGTCCGCCGCTTCAATCTCAATGATCGACCCGGCGGCACGACCCTCGAACAGGTCGGTGCGGAAATGGGACTCTCAAAAGAGCGCGTTCGCCAGGTTCAGGCTTCCGCCATCACCAAACTTCGAAAAGCGCTCACGATCTCACCCTGATCCATCCTGAAACACCTGTAGATCCGGAGTAAACTGATGTCCACGATTCTGACTTTGACTGCGTTGATGCTGGCCGCCCCGGTTGAGAACACCTGGCCTCAGTGGCGCGGGCCGAATCGCGATGGCGTCGTTGCCTCGGCGCAGTGGCCTTCGCAGCTCAAGGATGAAAACTTCAAGCTGCTCTGGAAATCGCCGACACTCGGGCCGAGTTACTCCGGTCCGATCGTGACCGAAGACCGGATCTTCACAACGGAAACGGTCGATAAGAAGACGGAAGTTGTGACCGCCTTCGACCGCAAGACCGGCGAAGTGAAATGGAAACAACAGTGGACCGGTTCGCTTTCCGTTCCCTTCTTCGCCGCTTCCAACGGCAGCTGGATCCGTTCGACGCCGACGTTCGACGGCGAATCGCTCTACGTCGCCGGCATTCAGGATCGCCTGGTCTGCCTCAATGCGGCGAATGGTGAGATCCGCTGGCAGATTGATTTCGCCGCGAAATACGAAGCTGGCAATCCGGCGTTCGGTTGCGTGTGCTCTCCGCTGGTAGATGAAAAGTATTTGTACATGCAGGCGGGTGCCGGGTTTGCCAAAGTGAACAAGAAGACGGGCGAGGTTATCTGGCGCGTACTGACATCGAAGGATCAAATGATGGGCAGCGCCTTCTCCTCGCCTGTCTTCGGAACTTTTCAGGGCAAGGATTGTGTGGTGGTCCAGACGCGGACGGAACTCGCTGGCGTGGACAAGGAATCGGGAAAGACCGTCTGGAGTCGTGAGATCCCTTCGTTCCGTGGGATGAACATCCTCACCCCGGTTCAGTATGAGAATGGCGTATTCACCAGCACCTACGGCGGAACCACGCAGCTGTTCAACATCGATAAGACCAGCGAGGGATTGCGAACGACGGATGGCTGGTCGTTCAAGTACGAAGGAAATATGTCCACCCCTGTTGTGGTGGATGGTCATGCGTATCTGCTTGGGAAGGATCAGCGATTCAACTGTGTGGACTTGAAGACGGGCAAGCGGACCTGGAGCACCGACCGCACCTACGGCAAATACTGGAGCCTGATTGCTTCGAAGGACAAGATCCTCGCACTCGATCAGAAGGGGATTCTTTATCTCTTCAAAGCGAATCCGAAGGAAATCGAACTCCTTGATGATCGGCAGGTCGCCAAAGACAGTTGGGCTCACCTGGCGGTGGCGGGCGATCATGTGGTGATCCGCGAACTGGATCGCCTTTCCGTCTATCAGTGGAAATAATCCGCGGAATCCGCCAATCAATCCGAATGGCCTTCCGGGACCGACGAATACAAAATATCGTTGGTTCCGGAAGGCTTTTTTATGCCACACTCACACGCCGCTCTCAAAAAGCTCTTCGCCTTTCTCGGCATGTTTCTGGGATTTTCCGCCTGCTTGAAGTTTCAGGATCTGGTGAAAGGCCCGATGTGGTGGCAACTCCAACCGCTGGCGGTGACGTTCGCGCCGATTCTTGTTGGTGTTCTTGGTGGAATGTTCCTCGGGATTTGGCTGGCGCTGGTGATTCCGTGCCGGTGCCCGTATTGCGGCGGGCGTTCGTGGAACCGGCGTGGTGGACAGCCGAAGCGCTGGGGTTACTGGTGCGACACCTGTGGTCGCGACGGCGCACGTTCGCCCGATGAACAGCCGATGATCAATTCGCACCTCCCCGCTCAGTAGCCGACCGCGGCGCCGTCCTTCCGCGTTTCCGTTGCGCCGCGAAGCACGCCGTTCTTCCAGTCGATCAGAATTCCCTGATAGCCTCCGCCGTTGACGCGAACACGTTCCACATCGTGGCCGATTTTCTTCAAGCCTTCGACCACTGCCTCCGGAATCCCCGGCTCAGCACGAATCGTTCCGCCGTTCGCTTCGCCCGCTCGACCCGTCGGCGTGGCGCTGCCGACATGCTCAACACGCGCCGCCTCGCCCGCTTGCTGCACGTTCATCCCGAAGTCGATCATGTTCACGAGCACCTGCACATGACCCTGCGGTTGCATATCGCCGCCCATCACGCCGAAGGTGAAATACGGTTGGCCGTCCTTCGTCACCATCGCCGGAATGATGGTGTGGAACGGCCGCTTGCCGGGCTCGAGGCGATTGGCGTGCGTTGGGTCGAGGGCGAAGAGCGTGCCGCGGTTCTGGATCGCGAAGCCGAGGTCGGCGGGGGCATACCCGGAACCGAAGCCGAAGTAATTGCTCTGGATGAGCGAGACGCAGTTGCGGTCCTTGTCCACGACGCAGAGGTAGATCGTGTCGGCCTTGCCGATCTTCGCGTCGCCCGCGGGGACATCCGTCATCGCCTTGCTGTCGGCGATCAGCTTGCGGCGGCTTGCGGCGTAGTCCTTCGAGATCAGCTTTTCGACCGGCACCTTGGCGAACCGCGGATCGGTGTAGAACTTCGCGCGATCCGCATACGCCAGCTTCTTCGCTTCCGTCAGCACGTGCCAATACTCGGTGGATTGCGGACCCATCGACTTGAGATCGTACCCTTCCAGAATGTTGAGCATCTGCAGGGCGGCGATTCCCTGACCTGGCGGGGGAAGCTCCCAGACGTCGTAGCCGCGGTAGCTCGTCGAGACCGGTTGAATCCATTCCGAGGCGTGCCGCGTGAAATCCTCCTTCGCGAAGAGGCCGCCGTGCTTCTGCGAGAACGCAACCAGTGAATCAGCAATTGGCCCTTTGTAATAGGCATCGCGTCCGCCATCCGCAATCAACTGATACGTCTTCGCGAGCGCCGGATTCTTGAACAGCTCGCCCAGCCGCGGCGAGCGGCCATTGGGGCAGTACACCTTTTGAAACTCCGCATCCGTGATCCGCTCCGCATTCCGCCAGTACCCGCTGATCACCGCCGGCACCGGTACGCCCACCTTCGCATAATGGATACTCGGCGCCAGAAGCTCCGCGAGCGGTTTCGTGCCGAACTTCGCATTCAACGCCGCCCAGCCATCCACGCACCCCGGCACCGACCAACTCAGCGGCCCTTTCTCCGGGATTTCGTCGAGGCCCTGATCCTTGAAGAACTTCCGTGACGTCGCCAGCGGAGCCGCACCATTCGCGTTCAAGCCGTGCAGCGTTTTCGTCTTCGCATCCCACACGATCGCGAACAGATCGCCGCCGATCCCGCACGACATCGGCTCCATCAGCCCCATGGCGGCGGAGGTCGCGATCGCGGCATCAACGGCGTTCCCGCCGTTCTTGAGGATGTCCAGTCCCACCTGCGCCGCCAGCGGATGACTCGTCGCCACGATCCCATTCGGCGCATACGTCACTGGCCGCGGCCGCGGTTGGGCTTCGGCGGGAACGATTGAAAAAAGCATGATCAGGAATGCCAATCGCATGGGAACTCCACAGTTACAGACGGTAGAACTTCACCGCGTTGTCGTGCAGCAGTTTCTTCTGATCGGCTTCGGGCTTGTCCTTGATGATCTGCCGCAGGGCGGTCAGCCAGTCCGCATACGAACCCGCCGCCAGCACCACCGGCCAGTCTCCGCCGAACATCACGCGGTCCCAACCGAAGGTCTCAGTAATGTGATGCACCACCGGCGCGATGTCCTCCGCCTTCCATTTCCCCTTCTCCCAGCCGTTGGCGAGGAAGCCGGACACCTTGCACATCACATTCTTCTTCGCCGCCAGCGCGGCCGTGTTCTTCTTCCAGGCGGACCATTGTTCGTCGGTGAACTTCGCCTGCGGATTGCCGCAGTGATCCAGAATGAATCGCGTGCCCGGGCACTGATCCACGAGCTTCACGAAATTCGGCAGGTCCGCCGCTCGAACGCAAAGGTCGTAGCTGAGATCCAGTTCGCCCAGCAGTTGAATCCCCTTCACGAATTTGGGATCGAGGCAGTACTCGGGCGGGGTGCTCTCGACATGGAGAACCTGGCGAATCCCCTTGATGTATTTGCTGCCCTTGAACTGCGTGGCGTACTTGGCGAAGCCATCCGAATTCGGCCGGCCGGACACGACGGCCGCACACGTCGGCGTACTTCCGCTCTGGCACAACTCCAGCAAGTACTCCGCCTCCGCCTGCTGCTGCTCGGGGATCACATCGACTTCCATGTAAACGGCTTTGACGACGTTCAGGCCCTTGGTGGCTTCGGCATATTCCTTGGGCGTGAAGCTGGCATCGAACACGCTTCCGGGCGTGAGCCAGCCGAGTTTGAATTTTTTGAGATCCCACAGGTGCTGATGCGTATCGACCACTGGCAGCATGGCGGATTCCCTGGCGAAGGAGAGGGCCGGAGTCGCGGCGAGCGCGGCTCCGGCGGCGAGAAAGTCACGACGATTCATGGAGAGTTCCTCAGCGATTGTTGCCGATTGTATTCGGGCGGCCATCGATCGCGAATGGGAAAATCAAAGGAGACTGGCACCTTTTTGATTTGATTATTTTTGGCAAGCCGCCGCCACGACCGTAGGTCTCCTCTTCGAAGCGTAGGGTGGCGCCGAGGCTTTGCGAGGCCCACCGCGAGTCGTTGGTCCAAAGGCGGTGGGCCTCGAAGACTCGGCACCACCCTACCAAATCCGGCGCTCGGCGAAGGTCTCCCGACCGAGCCGTACTCCGGACCGCAGGTCTCCTCTTCATCTTCAATCCGCACTTCACACTTCAACTAGGCTCGCCAATCAATACGAACGCCGCCCAATACTTCGGATGTGCGAACGGCTTTTCGTCCTTCTCCACCTTCGGCAACACATTCACTTTCACTCCCGCTCCACGCTTTCCACGATCCACGCCATTCGATATCGCCGCCGTCAGCTTCAGCGCCTCCTCCTGCGATAAGCCCCGCAGCCAGCGCTTCGCCTCATCGAGAGCGACGGCCTTGCCCATCGGCTTCGACAACCCCTCGCGCTTGCCCAGCAGGTTTTCGTAAAAGCGACTCATCAGCAATGCCGTCGCAGTGTCATCCACTTTCCAAAGTGACAAACACACGCTTCGCGCTCCCGCCGTGAGAAACGCCTGCGCGAAACCCAGCAACCCATCGCCTCCGCCCTGCTTGCCGATGGCGGTCTCGCAGGCGGAGAGCGTGACCAACTCAGCATTCAACTTCCAGTAATCAAGCACCTCCCGCGCAGAAAGCTGTCCATTCAAAAACGGTTCCCCCGCCTTCGGCATCAACTCTTTCGGCAGATTGTCCTGCGAGAGAATCAGCGAAGACTCGAACGCCTTGACGTTGTTCCCCTCGCCATGCGTCGCGAAGTGCAGATAGCGATACTTGCTCAAATCGCCTGATTTTCTCAGCGATTCCAGCGTCTGTTCGCTCGCACTCCCATCAGTGAACACTTTTGCACTTTCACCACAGAGTTGCTTCAGGCGATTGATCTCAACCCGCGTGCCAGGCAAATCACTCCATTCACCACTCCATATCGATTCCAGCATCGCCTCCGTCTTCCGCCGATTCGCAATCGCCTTCGGCGCCGGTTCGCGATCAAGTACAACGCCCATGCGGCCGGTTGCAATCTCGGTTGTAAATGGCTTCGACCGTCCCTCTCGCCAAACGGTCAACGTGACCGTTTCCGCCTTGGCGTTTGCCGCGGATGCTTTCTGCAGATTCTCAATAACCTTGATCTCGGCATCGCCATACTTCAGGATCACATCGTTTGCTCGCAGACCAGCCTTGTCGGCAGGACTTTGCGGAATCACTTGCATGATCAGTATTCCGCCTGGAGGCATCGACGTGGGAGTCGTGATCTTCGCCTTCTCAGTCTCAAAGATCGCATCGCCAATCGCAAGAAACTGTGTGCCCATCGGCCTCGGCTGGTCACTGAGTCGTGCGAGATAGGTGCCTGAGGGGACGTAGCTGACGGCAAACCGATCCGTGAGCGCCTCGACCGGGATGCCGGCCATCGCATCCACACCGACGACGTAGAGCGTCGTCACACCGTCGAGATGCTTCAGCACCGGGGCGATCCGCTGGGCATGGAGCTTCTTCGCCATCGCTTTGATTGTGAACTGCGTAGAATTCCTTGCGGCAAGTTCTGTGCGAAGCTGACCGGGAACGAGACCATCCTCCTTCGACCACTTGCCCTGCTCGCCCGTGCCGGGAAGTCGCTCCCACTTCGGTTCGCCGACGCGGCGAACCACGCAGGCGAAATGCTCCTGGACATCGCCGCTTGTGGAAGAAACATCGACCCAGAGCAGCAGGGCGGCGTCGGCCGGAAGCGCGGCTTGAATTTGCTCTCGACCGGCCACGGCACGCTGGCTCTCCGCCACGGCCATCGTCGCGAGTTTCTGACCGACTTCCTGGCGGTCGCGGATCAGTTGCTTCAGCCGAGTGTTCTCGTTATCCGTCCGCTTCGGCTTGCTCACCAGCACCAGAATCTGGTACTGGATATCGGTCCCGCGGTCCCGAAGTCGGGCCTGGTCCGCCCGTTCCGCCGGGGTGAGGGCGGAGGTCCCCTGCTCATCGAGCAGGCCGCGGGCCAGGGTCATCTCCACCTCGGCCCACGCCTCGGCCGGCTTCGATCCGCACTCGATCCCGGCCAGCAGCAATCGCGGGTTGAATTCGGCTCCGATGGCGCGTTCGATTCCCTTCGCCCGGTTCAGTCGGCTGGCCTCGGCACTGAAGATCACCTGCTGCAGGATGGCCGCGACCTCGGCCGCTTTCCCCTGAGCCTTCAGGTTCGCGGCAACGTTGTTGTAAATGATCGCGGTGTCGGGGTGGTCCTCCCCCTGGACCTTGCGGCTGATCTCCAGAGCTTTCTGGTACAAGGGTGCGGCCTCGGCCGCCTTCCCCAGAGCGTCCAGGTTCACGGCAACGTTGTTGTAACTGGCGGCCGTGTCGGGGTGGTCCTCCCCCAAGACCTTGCGGTTGATCTCCAGGGCTTTCTGGTACAGGGGTTCGGCCTCGGCCGCTTTCCCCTGATCGTCCAGGTTCACGGCAACGTTGTTGTAACTGGTGGCCGTGTCGGGGTGGTCCTCCCCCAACACCTTGCGGCGGATCTCCAGGGATTTCTGGTACAGGGGTGCGGCCTCGGCCGCTTTCCCCTGAGCGTCCAGGTTACCGGCGACGTTGCTGTAACTTTCGGCCGTGTCGGGGTGGTCCTCCCCCAGGACCTTGCGGTTGATCTTCAGGGCTTTCTGGTACAGGGGTGCGGCCTCGGCCGCTTTCCCCTGAGCGGCCAGGTTCGCGGCGAGGTTGCTGTAACTGATGGCCGTGTCGGGGTGGTCCTCCCCCAACACCTTGCGGTGGATCTCCAGGGCTTTCAGGAGAAGGGGTGCGGCCTCAACCGCTTTCCCCTGAGCGTTAAGGTTCGCGGCGACGTTGTTGTAACCGGCGGCCGTGGAGGGGTGGTCCTCCCCCAGGACCTTGCGGCGAATCTCCAGGGCTTTCAGGAGAAGGGGTGCGGCCTCGGCCGCTTTCCCCTGAGCGTCCAGGTTACCGGCGACGTTGTTGTAACTGGCGGCCGTGTCGGGGTGGTCCTCCCCCAGGACCTTGCGGCGAATCTCCAGGGCTTTCTGGAGAAGGGGTGCGGCCTCGGCCGCTTTCCCCTGAGCGTCCAGGTTGCCGGCGAGGTTGTTGTAACTTTGGGCGGTGTCGGGGTGGTCCTCCCCCAGGACCTTGCGGCGGATCTCCAGAGCTTTCTGGAAATGGGGTGCGGCCTCGGCCGCTTTCCCCTGAGCGTTCAAGTTATAGGCGAGTTTGTTGTAACTGGTGGCTGTGGAAGGGTGGTCCTCGCCGAAGATCTCTCGGCAGATCTCCAAATACTTCATTTTGGCCGAATACGCCTGGGCGTAGCGACCCTGGGTGTGAAGGGACCGAGTCTGGATCGCAGCACGATAGGCTGCACGATAGTCTCGACGTTTGGCTGCCGGCTGAGCGGACAACTTCTGCAAGCGAGAAATGTCAGTTTTGGCAGTGATGGACTCATGATGATCGACACCTTGCACCTGCTTCCGCAGAGCCAGAAGTTCCTCGGCGGTCTTGATCGCTTCGGGATAGTCGTCCGTGCCTTCGAGATCTGCGATTCGTTTTTTTAACTCCGCCACTTTCTTGGCATCGTCCCCCTTGAGCAACCGCTCGTACTGCGGCTTCTTGGCCAGTTCCGCTTGTTTGGGATCGTCGGCGGCGAGGCAGAGCGTGATAGAGACAAAAGTGATGGCGAGAATGAGTGTGCGGATCATGGGCGTTCTCCGTTTACCGATGTAGGCATGAGCGTATCACCGTGATGGCGAAGGTGCCAGCGAAAAAACTCTTCTACTGATGAACTCCGCAAATCGGGGCGGAAGCCATCATCGGGAATTGCGGAATGCGGATTGAGGGGCGGTTTGGGGCCGATTTTGACTCATTTCGGACCAATATCGGGTGGTTTCGGGGCGGTTTTAGGGTGGTTTCGGGGTCATTTCCGGCATGTTGTGGGTGAGTACCGGCGATTGCGGGGAGACCTGCGGTCGTTGCGGCGGCTCGGTCGGGAGACCTTCGCCGAGCGCGCGTTTTTGCCATCGCATGAATCAGCTTCGGCATGAAAATCGTCGATTCGCATCACGTGTTCATCGTTCCATCAACTGAACAAAATTGACTTAAACCCATGCGGCGCATAGGCGCTTCCGAAATTTTGGCGTCTTTCCACGGTAGGGTGTGGCAGTGTCGGTGGAAAGACGAGTCAGTGTTTGAACGATTCCGACATGTGCCTGCGCGGTGGGTGGTGGAGAACGCGTGAATGTTTTCAAGCAAGTCAAGCAGATTTTGGACATTTGAACAGATTTCTCGAAGGGGCGTTCATGATGCGTTCTCTAAGATGAATACAGACGTAGGGTTAGGCTTCGATTCGTTGACAGGAGCATTATGAGTGAATCACGGTTTCGACTGCCCACACTGGTGACCACGAAGGAATTTGTGATTGCGGGTGTGGCGATCCTGGCGATTGTGCTGCATCTCGTGATGCGGTTCGGGACCGGCGATTCCGCTTCGCAGAACGTGCCGCTGTTGGTTGCGCTGGTGGCGGGGCTACCGCTGCTGTTCACGTTGCTGCAGCATCTGCTGAAGGGGGAGTTCAGTGCGGATCTGCTGGCGGGGATTTCGATTGTGACGGCGGTGATTCTGGGTGAATATCTGGCGGGGACGCTGGTGGTGCTGATGCTTTCGGGTGGTCAGGCTCTAGAGGCGTATGCGGTGCGGCGGGCGTCGTTTGCGCTGGAGTCGCTGGCGAAGCGGATGCCGACGATTGCGCATCGGAAGTCGAACGGCGGGATGGAGGATGTGGCGCTGGCGGAGATCGCGGTGGGGGATGCGCTGGTGGTGTTTCCACATGAGACGTGTCCGGTGGACGGTGTGGTGATTGAAGGGCGGAGCACGATGAACGAGGCGTATCTGACGGGGGAGCCGTATCTGCTTCCGAAGGCTGTGGGCGCAGGCGTGCTGTCGGGTGCGATTAATGGCGAGGGGGCGTTGACGATTCGTGCGGAGAAGTCTGCGGTCGATTCGCGCTATGCGAAGATCATGCAGGTGATGCGTGATTCTGAGCAGAAGCGTCCGCAGTTGCGGCGGTTGGGGGACCAGATTGGGGCGTATTACACGCCGCTTGCGGTGGCGATTGCGTTGGTGGCGTGGGCGGTGAGCGGTGAGGCGTCGCGGTTTCTGGGCGTGCTGGTGGTTGCGACGCCGTGTCCGCTGCTGATCGCGATCCCGGTGGCGATCATTGGCTCGGTATCGCTTTCGGCGCGGCGGGGGATCATCATCAAGGATCCCGCGATCCTGGAGAAAATTGATACGTGCAGTGTGGCGATCTTTGACAAGACGGGCACGCTGACGTACGGCCAGCCTAAGTTGGTTGAGGCGTTCCCCGCAGAGGGTTTCTCGAAGGCGGAGGTCCTTGCGGCGGTGGCGAGCTTAGAGCGCTACTCGCGGCATCCGCTTGCGGCGGCGATGGTCGATGCGGCGGAGGAAGCGAAATTGAAGTTGGACGACGCCGTCGAGGTGAGCGAGCGGCCGGGTGAGGGATTGCGGGGGACGATTGGCGGACGGGTGGTGCAGGTGACGAGTCGCAAGAAGTTGATGGCGCAAGCGCCGGCGGTGGCGGAAGCGCTCCCGCCGGTAGCTGGAGGCCTTGAGTGCGCGGTGCTCATTGATGGCAATTATGCGGCGATGTTTCAGTTTCGCGATGAACCGCGAGCGGAAGGGCGATCGTTTGTGCGGCATCTGAAACCGCGTCACGGTTTTGATCGGGTCTTGCTGGTTTCTGGCGACCGGGAATCGGAAGTGAATTATCTCGCCCAAAAAGTGGGGATCAAAGAAGTTTTTGCGAGCCAAAGTCCGGAACAGAAACTGGAATTGGTCCGTAAGGAGACGTCGAAGGCGAACACGGTGTTTATGGGAGACGGCATCAATGACGCACCGGCATTGACAGCGGCGACGGTCGGGATTGCCTTCGGCCAGAGCAGCGATGTCACGGCGGAGGCGGCGGGCGCCGTGATTCTCGATAGCTCGCTGGAGCGTGTGGATGAGTTACTGCATATTGGCCGGCGGATGCGAATGATCGCGCTGCAGAGTGCGGTGGGAGGAATGGTACTTAGCGTGTTAGGAATGGTTCTCGCCGCAGCGGGATATCTACCACCCGTGGCAGGCGCAATCACTCAGGAAGTGATCGATGTGATTGCTGTCATGAATGCCTTGAGGGCATCATTCACACCAGCATCGTTGACGGATTATGAGCACGAAGACGAATGACCCAACACGTGATTCAAGCCCTGTAAAGTATCCCCATCATGAAACATCGTATTCTTGTAACCGGATCCGCGGGTCGGTTGGGCCGTGCCGCAGTTGCAGAACTCACTACGCATGGTCATCACGTCATCGGCTTCGATCTCAGGCCAACGCCTGGTTTGCCGAAGGGGCAATCGCTGGTCGCTTCGCTTTCCGATGTTGCCGCGGTTCGTGAAGCGGCCCGAGGGGTCGATCGTTTGATTCATCTGGCAGCAACGCCCGATGATGCATGCTATCCGCGTGCGGCAGCGCCGAATGATACGGATAACTTTCTCAGTGGGCTTGTGCCGAACAACATCGTCGCTCTTTATCAGATCCTCGAGATCGCTCGCGAGTTGAAAATCCCGCGTGTCATTCTCGCCAGTTCCGGACAAGTCGTGGATCGCCATATTGATAACAAGCAGATTCCCCTGAATAAATCGGCGCGATATGCGCCGCGCTATCTTTATGCGTGCACGAAGATCTTTCTGGAAGCGGTGAGCGAAGTCTACGCACGTGAGCATGAAATGACGGTGATCGCGGTGCGGTTGGGCTGGTGTCCGCGCGATGCAAGGCAGGTGGCGGAGATCGAACGGAGCCCCGAAGATCAGGATGTCTATCTGAGCCCCGGTGATGCGGGCCGTTTCTTTCGTTCGTGTGTGGAAGCGGAAATTCCCATGGGTTATCACCTGACGTATGCGACGAGTCAACCGATCAGAACGCTGCTGTACGATCTCGCTGAGACGACTGCGCTGACGGGTTACAAGCCGCAGGATCAATGGCCGACAGGCGCGAGCGAGTGGTAGCGCATGTTGAGGCTCGTTACAAAAAACGCTAGATTGATTACATGAGTAACACAGCGGAAAAGTATCTTCGCCCCGAAGTCATTCGTCAGGTTGCGCGGCTCGATCTCCGTGCCAAGTTTATCGTTGAAGGGTTCCTGACGGGATTGCATTCCTCTCCCTTCCAGGGTTTCAGTGTCGAATTTTCCGAACATCGGAAGTACTCGCCGGGTGATGATATCAAAGACATGGACTGGAAAGTCTATGCGAAAACCGGCCGATATTACCTTAAGAAGTACCGTGCCGAGACGAACATGACGGGGTATCTCGTCATGGATCTGTCCAAATCGATGGGCTACACCTACCGGCAGGAACTCACGAAATTCGAATACGGCATCTGCCTGGCGGCTGCGCTTGCGTATCTCATGATCCATCAGCAGGATCCCGTGGGATTGGTGACCTTCGACGAAAAAATCCAGACAGTCTTGCCACCGAAAAGCAAGCGCAGCCAGCTCGGGACCATGCTGAGCGTACTTGCCAATCTTCATCCGACGGGGCCGACGGATATCGCCCATGGTCTCTTTCAACTCGCAGGTTTGATTCGCGGAAAATGCCTGATCATGGTTTTTAGCGATCTTCTGACGGATCCCGATCCGGTGATGAAAAGCCTTTACCGACTACGCCACGCCGGTCACGAAATTATTCTCTTTCACATACTCGATGAAGCCGAGGTGAAATTTCCCTTCACAGGTCTGAATGATTTTGAAGATCCGGAAACCGGCGCCATCGTGCGCGACATCGATGCCCGCGGAATCCGCGAAGATTATTTGCAAAGTCTCAGTGAGTTTCAGGAGAAGTGGAAGACGGAGTGCGGTAAGGCGAACGTGGATTACGTACCGATGGATACCAGTGTCGGATTCGACAAGGCACTCATGGAGTACCTTGTCCAACGAACGCGACGGTTTTCATGACTCAGCCTGCAGAGTTTCAACCGCAGGCTTTTCAGTTCGAACTACTTGGCGAGATCCACGCAAATCAGCTCCACATCGTTGCGAACATACATCTTCTTGTTCGCGAATGCCGGCATGCTCCAGACCACTGTGCGACCGCTGACCTTGTAAGTCGGCTTGAGCACGTTAGTGCGATCGATTTCCTCGTAGCCCTTCGGTGAGAGCTTGCCGATCACGAGATCGCCTTGCTCGGTGAAGAAGAAGAAGCGATCGCCATTCTTGACAATGAACGCGGTGTCGGAGTTGTTGTTCTTGCCGGCGACTTCGTTCGTTTCCCACAGTCGCTTACCGCTCGGCAGTTCGACAGCGTAGAGCTTGCCATTCTGATCTACTCCATAAAGCGTGCCATCGACCGCCATCGGTTGCACATTGACCGGCGAAACGCCGAATCCGCGTTTGTCCTTCCAGACCGTTTCCGCCGTTGGCTTGCCGCCGTTGGAGGAAATCTTCAGCAGCAGGTTGCGATTATTCCACCCACCGCCGAACAGATAATCCCCGACCACGACCGGCGACATAATGATGCTGCCGTTGTTCGCTTCGTACGGTTGGGTCCAGAGCCGCTTGCCGGTCTCCGGGTCGAGGGCCGTAAACGCACGGGGCTTGAGCAGAATCAGCTGACGAATTCCGCCGATCGTGATGATCGTCGGCGGGCAATAACCCACTTCATCCGCTCCGTTGGACGACTCCGCCTTCCAGATCTCCTCACCGGTATTCTTGTTGAAGGCGACGATATGCGTACCGTTCCCGCCTGCCAGTGTGATCAGCTTTTCGCCATCGATCAGCGGATGCGCCGCATAGCCCCACAACGGCGATCGCTCGTTCTTGTATTGCTCCTTCACATTCTTCTGCCAGATAATCGTTTTCGTGTTCGCATCGAAGCAGAACAGGTGGCCTTCCGCACCCAACGTGTAAACTTTGCCTTCGTGAATCAGAGGCGTGCACCGCGGTCCATTGGGATAGCTCACAGTGTATTTCACCGGATACTCATGCTTCCAGATTTCCTTTCCGTCCGCTTCATTCAGGCAAAACACGCGTTCCAGGCCCGAGAGCGCTTCGCGATCCCAGTTTCCTTCCGGCACCTGGTCCTTGGTCAGGTAGTCCATCACGTAGACCTTTCCACCCGCCACCGCCGGTCCGCCGAACCCATTCGCCACTTTGCTCCGCCACAGCACTTTCGGTCCGCCGGCGGGGAATTTCTCCAGAATCCCCGACTCTTTCCACACGTTATCCCGATCCGGGCCCATCCATTGGGGCCAATCGTCAGCGCGGCCGATCGCGGCCGTGAGCAGCAGCACGGCGAGAGTCGTGATCCGAAGGGTCATGAGGAAACTCCTGTTTGAGAAAGGACACCGGTGATACCGACTCCGCTATCGTATCTAACACCATGGTTTACGGGCAGGAGTAGCGACCAACGTCTGCCGGATCGGAAAATCATCAGAAGTGATTTGACAAACCGCAACTCAATACAGAGGACTCCGCCACCTGTTGCTCATGTACTAGGCGGAGTCCTCTTGACTGGACAAGATGAATGAAATAATGAACATTTCAACACGTGTAAAAATGAACAGTTAGAGCCAGCCCGAATTAGGGCACGTACAGTTCGGGAACGCCAGTGTCCTTCGAAACCTTGCTCAATCGGGACAGTTCGTCTTTCGTCAGTTTCTCCAATCCACTCAACGCCTGATTGAGTTGCTTTGTCAAATCCTGCAAAAGTTCCCGTTGCGGTTGCGTGGGCGGGCCTTCGGTCTCCGTCACGTTCCCCAGCAGCCACGTGAACTGCGAATACAGCATCGCTCCGCCGCGAGCTGCGAAAATGTCATACACAATCTTCGCCTTCGGATTGTGAAGTTTCTCCTCAACAGCAGTCAGCTTTTTGCTGAACTCCGCCTCGGCTTTCAGCAAGTCCTTCGCTTTGGCGTTCTCCTTGAATAACTCCTTGCGCAGGGCGATCTGCTTTTGCAGAGAGCGGATGCGCAGGACCGCTTCCGTCAGCGACGTGATCTGATCGCGGATCCCCAGCGCAAAGCTTTCCTGTTCCTTGCTGATCGCTTTGAGATCGATTCGCGGATCGGGCTTCACAATCACAGGCGTTGTGAACGACTGTTTACCAATCGTCAGTTTGGCGGTGTAGGTTCCGGGAGTCACCGGGATTCCCATTCCGGGAAAGCCGGCATCCACCTGCGCACCCGGGATCGCCTTGGCGCCGTCGTGAGTGTAATCCCAGACAAACTTGTTCAGCCCCTGTTTCAGTTCCAGTTTCCGCTCGCGACTAAATCGCGGTTGCTTATCCTCGTCTTCGTTCCCGCCTGGCGTTTCTTGTTTGCCTTTCGCCTTCGCGATGGTCTTCCCGTCGCTTGAAAGGATCTCCAAAGTCGCCTCCGCCGGAACTTTGGCGAACGAGTACCAGATCACGGCTCCGCGATCCGGATCACGCGTCGAACTGCCGCGATCGTAGCTCGAGACCCCTCCGCCTCCGCCACGCCACTTCACAGACGGCGATACCGGATACAGATGCACCGCCTTGCTTTTGATCGCCGGATTCATGGCCCGAATCACGGTCAGATCATCCAGAATCCAGATGCTCCTCCCATGGGTGCCGACAACCAGATCGTTATCCTTGACCTGCAAATCATGTACCGGAACCGTCGGCAGATTGAGTTGAAGCGGTTCCCAGGTCGCACCCGCATTGGTCGAATACGACAGTCCGCGTTCGCTGCCGAGGTAAAGCAATCCCTTCTTCTTCGGGTCTTCGCGAACCACCTTCACGTGTGTTTCTTCATCAAGGCCGTCCACAATCTTTGTCCAACTCATGCCAAAGTTCGTCGTCTTCCAGACATGCGGTCGAAAATCATCCATCCGGTGATTGTCCACGACGAGGAATGCGGTTCCGGCATCGTGGGGCGACGCTTCGATGCAGGTCACCGTGCCCCAGTCGGGAAGATCGGGAATTTTCGGCGTGACATCGGTCCAGGTCTTGCAGTCGTCGCGGGTGATGAACACTTTTCCATCATCGCTTCCGGTCCACATCAGGCCCTTTTGTTTCGGCGACTCCGCGATGGCGAAGATCGTGCAGTATGTTTCCGCGCCCGTGTTGTCGCCGGTGATCGGTCCGCCGCTCCACTGCTGCTTTTGCTTGTCGTTGCGAGTGAGATCAGGAGAAACCTTCTGCCAGGTCGCTCCCTGATCGGTGGTGCGGAAGAGGAAGTTGCCGGCGTGGTACACCGCTCCCGTGTGCCGGGAAACGAGGATCGGGGCGGTCCACTGGAAGCGATACTTGTGCTTGGCGGGGTCGATCCCGCTTGGGTTCCACTGGTTCACGGTAATGTTGCGGGCCTGGCGCGTGCGGTGATCGTAGCGCGTCATGATTCCGCCGTACTCGCCGGCATAGACGATGTTCGGATCCTTCGGATCGCTGACGCAATGCCCAGCTTCGCCTCCGCCGACCGAGTACCAGTCGCCAAGTCCGATGCGGCCTTTCAGGCTGTTGCTCGGTCCGCTGGCGCTACCGAGATCCTGCATGCACCCCATAACCCGATAGGGGACGCTGTTATCCGCATGGACATGATAAAACTGCGTGATCGGCAGTGGGGGCGCGTACCAGGTCTGTCCGCCATCGGTACTGATGTCCACTCCGCCGTCATTAGCGCAGATCATGCGATTCGGATTCGCCGGATCAATCCACATGTCGTGGTAGTCGCCATGATGCGGACCGCGAACCGGACTGAACGAACTTCCCCCGTTGATGCTCTTGAGCATCGGTACGTTGGGTGCGTAGAGAAGGTCCGGGTTCAGCGGATGGACTGTCAGCGTACTGTAATACCACGCACGCTGACGAAGCGTACGATCATCGCTGGTCAGTTTCCAGGTTTCACCGCCATCGTCCGATCGGAACAGTCCGCCTTTTTCCGCTTCAATTAAAGCATAAATACGATTCGAGTCGGACGGCGCAACCGCCACGCCAATCTTGCCCCACAGGCCCGGAGGCAGACCATTCCCGCTCTTGCGCGTCTGGGCATTCGGTTCGCGCAGGTCCCGCAGCGACGTCCAGGTTTCCCCGGCATCACGCGAAACGAAGAAGTCTCCGCCTGGTCCGCCGCTCGTCATGTCCCAGGGCCGCCGGCGGGTCTGCCAGAATCCTGCGAAGAGGATACGCGGATTATTAGGATCGATCGCGATATCCGAACAGCCGGTCTCGTTGTTCTTGAACAGCACATTCTCCCAGTTCCGTCCGCCGTCCAAAGTCCGATACACACCACGCTCCGGATTGGGGCCGAACGCATGCCCGAGCACGGCGGCGTAGCAAACATCCGGATTCGTCGGATGAACGACAATCGTGCCGATCTGCCCGACCTGCTTCCAGACATGCTTCCAGGTTTTGCCCGCATCTTCGCTCTTGAAGATCCCCGCCCCCGGCGAGACATTCCCCCGGATATTCGCTTCTCCTGTACCAACGTACACAACATTCGGATCGCTCGATGCAACCGCGATGCTGCCGATACTGCTTGTCCGTTGATCGTCGAAGATCGGCTTCCAGTTCAATCCGCCATCGGACGATTTCCACACGCCTCCCGATGCGGTTGCCGCATAGTAGGTCAGCGGATCGCCTGCCACTGCGCACGCGCGGCTGACGCGGCCGCCGGCATAGGGGCCGACCAGTCGATATTCGAGGGCGGCGAACTCGGCTGGAACTTTCGGTTCATCGGCGGATGCGGGGGCGAACGAAATCAGGAACACGGCCATCACCGCGGCAAAACGCTTCAACATGGTGTGATCTCGTCAATCGGGGTCAAACTGCGAATGGAACCATCTTAAGCGAAGTGCAGAAGTGAAAGTATTCGGACCGGGCAAGATCGTCCGGTTGCGCGGGTTTTCTGGCCCGCACAACCGGACCCAACGGTTACTTGCCGATCTTCTGGAAATACTCTTTCGATTCCTTCACGCCGGGCTTGATCGTTGCTTTTCCGGGCTTCCAGTCCGCTGGACAGACTTCGCCGTTCTTTTCGAAGAACTGCAGCGCATCAAGCACGCGGACCGCCTCGTCCACGCTGCGGCCGAGCGGCAGGTCGTTGATGGTGATGTGCCGCACGATGCCGTTCTTGTCGATGAGGAACAAGCCGCGCAGGGCGATTCCGCCGTCGAGCAGGATGCCGTAATCGCTGCTGATCTTTTTCGTGAGGTCGGAGACCAGCGGATACTTCAGGCCGCCAAGTCCGCCTTCGGTGCGGGCCATTTTGATCCAAGCCAGGTGGCTGAACTGGCTGTCCACCGACACGCCGAGGACCTCGCAGCTGCGTTTCTGGAATTCCTCGATCCGATCGCTGAAGGCGATGATTTCCGTCGGGCAAACGAAGGTGAAGTCGAGCGGATAGAAGAAGAGCACGACGTATTTGCCTTTGTAATCGGCCAGTTTGACTTCCTTGAATTCCTCATTGACAACGGCTGTCGCCGCGAATTCGGGAGCAGGTTTTTGAACGGAAACCGACATGGTTGCAACCTCGGAGAAAAAATCGAATGTGCGGTACCCACCGCCACAAGGGAATGATTAGGAGACAATGGGACAAGAACCAGTGTGTTTTACGCGATTCCTGCCATAGACGCGGGCGATGGATTGTTGGGAGTCGGATTCAGAATGGAAATCCATTGTTCGCACACCGTGCGAAGTGATGGTCGCTCAATTCAGTTTCGGTTGCTGAAGCCATGATCGAATGTTGTCTGCATTCTCCGATAGAATGACGCTATTCTCCTCGAGCGCGATCATGTCCGATACGCCAGAAACTTCTCGATGGATCGTGCCCTTGCTTTTCGCAGGTTTCTTCGCGGGCGTAACGGCGGCCATCTGGTTCACGCTTGATCATTTTGATGTCGGATTGCGGAGGTTCGGCTGGCCGTTTTCGAGTGTCCTCACTCTAGCATTGCTGAATGCGTTCGGCGGGTTCAAGTTTGGGCGTGCGTTTGAAGTGCAGCGACTACGGCGTGCGGCGGCGCGCGAAGACCCCGTTGTAGAGGATGAGAGCGAAGAACCGGTCGATGACAACCTTCCCGAAATGCCTGTGTTCGCGAACCGAGTGGATATCGAACGCCGTCGGACCGAGAGAGTGAACGGTGTGGCGGTGGATCTCTTCGATCTGACGACGGAAACATCGGACGGCGATGGTGGAACGGTGCGGACCACGCGGACGATCGCGTTGATGACTGTGGCAGGATTACCATCGTTCGAATTACGACCGTCACAGTTTCATGATCTCATTTTGAAATGGGCCGGGGCGGTGGGACTGGAGTTCGACGAGCGCGCACCCGGCACGCTGGATGGGCAGGAAACGGTGGCTGAGTTTGCTGCGACGTATCGAGTGACGGCAGCGTCGGCGGAGGCGATGATTTCCGGTACGGCGGACGCGGACGAGGCGGCGGTTCGGCGCGTGTTTCCGTTGCGTGCGATGCAATTGCTACTGGGTCGTTCGGACTGGCATCTCGAGAGTCATGGGGGGCATCTGGCTTGCTGGGTTGAGGGGGATGTACTGGGCAAGAAACGACGGGAACAGTTCGTGACGGAAGCGGCGGCATTACGGGGAATTATTTTGGCGGCGAATGCGGGGGCGGTGGGCGAACCGCTGGCAGCACCACAGGGCGTAGTTCCAGTGCGGCAGCAGGCAGCGAGACTTCAGGCGTCGTTATTGGGCGGAGTCCTGGGTGCGTTTGCGAGTTTTTTTGCTGCGGCGGTGCTGCATGCCGGCGAGGTTTTCGGCAAGCAGAACATGATGGTCATGTTCCCGCTTGTGATTGTTAGCGGCGTGATTCTCGGTGCGACGATCGGAAGGTTGTTGCCGTTAAGGCGGCCGGTACTCCAGAAGCCGAAGGATGAGCGTCGCGAGAAATTCGTTGGTTGTGCCTGTCTTTTGGGACTGTTCGGTGGCTTTTTCGCGGGCGGCATCGGAGGATTTATCACGGGTGAACTGATCGGCCTGCAGATGGGCGATCACAAGCAACGTGCGATGTTGTTCTTTGGTGGTATGGGCCTAGGAACGTTTTCCGGGCCTGTTATCCTAGGTATGACAGCGAACTATCTCTACCTTCTGATCAGGAAACTTCGCAAAAAAGAATGAAGAGGAAATCTGCGGAAACGGTGTCGCATGTTACGATTACAGCCGGTTACGCTTTGTGGATCATGTTGGTTGCAGACGATCTCTTGAAGATTTGTGTTCGCATTTCGCTTCAACAATTACCGTGATGGGGTCAAGATGGAGAAGTTGTTCCGCCGATAACGATTGTGCCGGATATTGCGCACCTACTGGCGGATGGTTCCACTATGCCCGGATTGCGTCACTTTTTGCGAAAACGTTGGCTCCGCACTGTTTGCGTATCAAGCCTTGCTTTGGCGACGAGTGCGGGCTGTTCGCGGCTGCATTTTCGCGAGCGTGCGGACAAAGACGTCGAAGGCGTATTGACACAGAAGAACATTTTCCCGGAAACGAAGATCGAGAACTGGCACGTCTACCCGGATGCGCGGGCCCGTTATGCGGATCCGAGCTGCCCGGATCATCCGCCGTTCCCACCCGATGACTACGCCGCCTGGCTCCTTTCACCGAATCCGCAGAAGCCCACGAAAAAGTGGGGGCAGGGGCGTACGGAAGGTCAGGAATATCTGAAGCAGATCGAACAATGGGATCTTGAGAATCGGGCCTCTGATGCGGTGGACGAGGAAAAGGAAAAGGAAACAACAGGCGGCGCGTTATCGCTTCAGAACCCGTACGACACGATGAACCCGGGGAATCCCGCAGTCGTCGGGGGGTTTGCCTTTGCGTTTCAAAGCGATCAGAAAGCCTATCGCATCCGGCTGGAGCAAGCGATCGAGCTGGCGTTGTTCAACAGTCGCGAGTTTCAGGATCGTCGCGAAGACCTGTATTTGTCGGCGTTGCCCGTCACCGCGTCGCGGTTCAGCTTCGCGGCTCAGGCGTTCGCCGCCGAGACGATCGTACGGGAGAATTCCGGTCGCGAGCGTCCCGATGCGGGCAATCGCTGGCGTTTGAACACGGAAGCCGGACTGACACGGCTCTTCCCGACGGGTGCGACATTGCTCTTCCGCTTTGCGAATCAGGTAGTACTCGACCTGACGAGTTCGCGGCCGGACATCGCGCTTTCGAACATGTCGCTGACATTTCTGCAACCGCTGCTTCAGGGCGGAGGCCGAGCGGTCACGCTCGAACCGCTGACGCAGACCGAGCGCACGCTGCTCTACGCGATTCGCTCGTATGCACGGTTCCGCAAGGTGTTTTATGTCGCGCTCGCCGGCACGGGCGATTACACCAACAACCCCTATGGATTGCAAGGTCTGGCAGTCAACCTCGGCCGAGCGATCGGGAACAACCTCACCGCCCCGACCGCCGGATACCAGCCCGTGATTTTGCGAGCCGCGAATCTCGACAACGAACGCAAGAACCTGGCGGCGCTGGATCAGATTCTCAAGCTTTATCGGAATCTGAAAGAAGGCGGCGTGGTTTCGGACTTGCAGGTCGTTCGCGTGGAACTGCAGTTCCTGCAAAGTCAGACGCGGCTGCTGGATAGCAACCGTCAGTATTTGGATCAGTTGGACAACTTCAAACTCCAGTTAGGCGTACCGACCAATTTGCCGATTGAGCTTGATGACACGCCGCTCAAGCCGATGAAGAATCAAGTCAAGCGGATCGAGCAGGTGTATCTGCAACTCACGGAAGTACAGGCAGAAGCCGGAAAATACGTTCCCACGGAACAACCCTCCCGATACCGCGAACGGTGGAAAACCCTTTTGACGGAATCGCCGCTCGTTCGCGGTACGGAGTTCGCCCGGAATTATTCCGAGCGCATGGCGGTGCTGGCTTCCCTGTCCGATGAAAATCTGAAGAAACGGATCACTGAGGGATTGGAAAAACGCCGCAAGCTTTTGGATGAACGGGCAGAACGCGAAAAATCGGCGAAAGTTGAGACCGCAGAGGACGAAGCGGCTATTAATGCATTAGAGAACGCGATCGACTTCGCCCGGTTCGAAGACGCACTCCGGAAGTTTGAGTCGCAATCCTGGGTGAAGCTGCCGGAAAATCGTCAGGCCAGTGAACGGGCGGCATTGTTCCGGAACGCTCTCGATTACGGAACATTGGTGGCACTCTCGGCACGGAACGAACGACTCGATCAGATTCGTGCAACCTGGCCGAAATTGCCTCCGATTCTGATCGATAACGAAGATTTGATGGCTCAAACGCTCGACGATGCCAGCACAAAAGTGGCACAGGTCGCGTTGACAAGCCGCCTTGACCTGATGAACGCCCGTGCTCAAGTCGTTGATTCATACCGGCAGATTGCGGTTCGAGCAAACGATCTGATGGGCGTGCTGAATGTTCAGTACGATCTGAATACCGGGACGCCGGCCACGGATAACGAAGTTTTTGCTTTTGCGGGCAGTCGTACCCGTCATGCGCTGACGTTCCGGGTAGAACCGCCCTTCGTCCGGCGTGTCGAACGGAATAACTATCGTGCGGCTTTGATTTCGTATCAGCGGCAGCGTCGGACGCTGATGGCGTTTGAAGACAATATCATAAATGATTGTCGTTCGGATCTCAGGCAGTTGCGGAGTCTGGCGGAAACGTATAAAGTACAACAACGATCTGTTGAACTGGCCTACGCCCAGGTGGACAACGCACGATCGACCCTGCTGGCCCCACCCGACCCGACGGCACGAGAGGCCGCCGGGAGTTCTGCCGCCTTGACCGAACAACTGCTTCAAGCCCAGAATCAGTTGCTCCAAGCTCAGAACACCCTTTATACGCTCTGGATCAACTACTTAAATACAAGGATGAATTTGTACCTCGATCTGGAGCTGCTCCCACTCGACTCACGAGGTTTGTGGACCGATGTTATCCCTCAGCCCGAACTCACCCCGATCACCTCGCCCTAATTCTCAGCGCCGTTCCGGTCGCAGCCTGATCGTATTCATGTTCATTTTGGCCATTGTCGGAGGCTTGGTCGGGGCCGGTTATTTCACGGGATTTTTCGGCTCCGGTGCCGCAGCCCGACCGGATCTGATCCTCCACAAGGTCAAATATGAACCGCTACCCGTATCGGTGGTCGGTAAGGGAGCGCTCGAATCCTCCGACAACCGGGATATCATCTGCAAAGTCAAAGCCGGTTCCAAGGGCACATTCTCCAGCACGATCCGCTGGGTGATCGATGATGGTTCTCTGGTTGCCAAAGGGCAACTCCTCATGGAACTGGACGATTCCGCTCTCGAGGAATCACGAAAGCTTCAGAGCATCGCCGTCGATCGTGCCCGTGCGGAGTGGGTCAAAGCCGACAAGGATAATCTCATCCAGATGAAGGAGAACGAGGCTCTGATCACGCAGGCGCTCGCCGATCTTCGCGTGGCGGAACTGGATCTGGACAAATTCATCGGCCTGCGGGTGGACCCGTCGCTCAATCCGTTTGGGGCATTCATCGGGGCACACGGCACCATCGCGGAAAAGGGCGAATATCGACAGCTCCTGGACGACGTATCCGCTCGACTGAAGGCGGCTGAGTCCGATCTCGAAGCCTATCGCGAGCGATCTGCTTGGGCCGAGCGTAGCGCCAAGTTGGGATATCTCACGCAGAGTCAGTCCAAGGTCGAACAATCCAAACTCAGCGGTGCGACCGACAATTACGAAAAGCTTCGAACCGAGCAGTACATTCTGGAAAACTTCCTCCGCGAAAAAAACTACACCGATCTCAAATCCAAATGGGAAGTTGCAAAGATCAATTTGGATAAAGCTTACCAGACCGCGGAAGCCAAAATTGTGCAGACCGAGTCGGATCGACGGACGAAACTCTCGGTGCTCATGAGCGAAGAAGATCGACTTTCCGAGATCGAAGAACAGGTCCGGCAGTGCAAGATTTATGCGCCACAAGACGGCATGGTGATCTATTTCAAGCAGGAATCGAGTCGCAGCAGTACCCAGCAATTGATTGCCGTCGGCGAACAGGTCAAGGAAGGTCAGAAGTTGATGCGGATCCCCGACCTTCGCCGCATGCAGGTCAACACCCGCGTGCACGAAGCTCAGGTTGGACTGATCCGGGGCGATGATCGCCAGCCGACTCACATCCTGGATCATCTTCGCGTTGGGATGATGACCAATCCGGACGCGGTGTCCCGGCTCATCGGTCAATCCGAGCAGGTACTTAAATACGTCCACGAACCGATCCGGGATCGGGATTACGAAATTCGACAGGAAGGTCACCGCGCGACCGTCCGGGTCGATGCGTTTCCCGAACGGGCTTTCGCCGCGCGAGTTCGCACCGTCGCGGCCGTCGCTCAGCAATCGGACTGGTTCAGCAGCGATGTGAAACTCTATCCGGCACAGGTTCTGATTACCGAAAGCGTGCAAGGCCTGAAGCCGGACATGAACGCGGAGGTCACGATTCATATCGACGACGCCACCGAACCGGTTCTGGCGATTCCGCTGCAATCGGTGGTCGGCGGTGCCGAGTATGGTCCCCGGCGGATCGTTTATGTGATGGAGAATGGCGTACCGGTCGAGCGTGAAGTGGAACTGGGGAAATTCAACGACGCGATGATTGAAGTCATTAAGGGAATTTCGGAAGGGGATGAAGTCATCGTGAATCCGAAGGCCGTCGTCGGCGATAAGGCAAAGACGCAGGATGCCAATCTGGGCGGCAAATCCAAGGGCGGACCTCCGGGTGCGGGTGGCGAGAAAAAAGGCCCTGCCGGCAAGAAGAAAGGCCCTCCGGGCGGAGCAGCGGGCAAGCCGCAGGTCTAAGCGTTCATTCGAAACCGGGATTGCCGACATCACATTATTTCAACGAGCGTTCCATGCCTTCCATTGTTGAAGTGGTCGAACTTTACAAGGATTATTTTCTGGAAGGGCACGTACCCGTTCATGTTCTCAAAGGATTGACTCTGAGCTTCGATGAGGGAGATTTCGTCGCGCTCATGGGGCCGTCCGGTTCGGGCAAATCCACGCTCATGAACATTCTGGGTTGTCTCGATCGTCCCACGGACGGGCAGTACATCCTCAACGGCAGCGATGTCGCGAAGATGTCCGACGATCAGCTCTCGGAGATTCGCAGTACGTACCTCGGATTCATTTTCCAGGCGTACAACCTGCTCCCGCAGTACACGGTGACGGAAAATATCGAGTTGCCGCTGGTTTATCAGGGCGTTCGCCTCAACGAGAAAACCAAGGCGCGGTGCGAAGCGCTCGCGGCCATGGTCGGACTGGGAGATCGACTCGATCACCGTCCGCTGCAACTCTCCGGTGGTCAGCAGCAGCGCGTGGCGATTGCCCGCAGTCTCGTCAACGATCCCCACGTGATACTTGCGGACGAACCAACCGGAAACCTCGACACAAAAACCAGCGTCGAGATCATGCAGATGCTCCAGGAACTGAACAAAGCCGGTAAGACCATCATCATGGTAACTCACGAAAACGATATTGCAGCATGGGCGCGTCGCGTGATCCGCCTGAGAGACGGATTGGTCGAATCCGACGTTCGAAACGATGAGAAACCGGAATTCGCAACCGCACATTGATGCCCGGTATTCAGGCGGAAATGATCCATGGATATTTTTCAGATTCCACCGGCACCAACCCCATCCGCCCACACCGGCGGACTGGGGATCATGAAGCTCGGCCGCGCCGTCGGATTGGCCGCCCGCAGCCTCTGGCTGCATAAACTCCGCTCGCTGCTGTCCGTGCTTGGCATTGTCATTGGGACCAGTTCGGTGATCGCGCTGATGGCCTTCGGCGAAGGGTCGATGAAAGACGCCCTCGACGATATCAAGCGGCAGGGTGCCACCAATATTGTTGTGCGAAGCGTGAAGCCGTCCGACGATGCCTCGACAACGAATACACGGTCGTTTGTGGCCTTTTATGGTCTCAATGAGACCGATCTCCTGAGATTTCAGGCCTTTGGCGACAAAATTACCGTCATGATTCCGATGCGGGTGTTCCCGTCCGAAGTCCGGTATCTGGAGCGCGTTCATTTTTCCCGATTGATCGCAACGGTGCCTGAGTATTCCGACGTGAACAAAGTGCCGATGGCTCGCGGCCGCTTTCTCACTCGCGACGATGAGGAAAACCGGATCAACAACTGCGTTCTCGGATCTGCGACGGCGGATAAACTGTTCCCCTTCGAGAATGCGATGGGGAAAACGGTCTTCTGCCGCGGCGACAAGTACCTTGTTGTTGGCGTAGCGGCGGAGCGGATGCCTACCGGCGGTACGGGTGGAAGTCAGGCCGCCGAAGATTTCAACAACGACATGTACATTCCGCTGAGTACGTGCAACCAGTACATCGGCAGCAAGATCACGACCCGCTCGGCGGGGAGTCGATCGGCGGAACAAGTGGATATCAGTCAGATCACCATGACGGTGGATGCTCAGGTGGACACCGCCGCCGGACGGATGACGGTCAAGGCGATTGGCGATCAGATCAAGCACCTACTGGAAAAACATCATGAAAAGAAAGACTGGGCGGTGACGATTCCGCTGGACCGGTTGGAAGACGCCGAACGTCAACAGGAACGGTTTACGTCTCTGCTGGTCCTCATCGCTTCGATTTCGCTGCTCGTCGGCGGGATCGGCATCATGAACATCATGCTGGCGACCGTGACGGAGCGAACGCGCGAGATCGGGATCCGCCGCGCTCTCGGTGCCAAACAGCGGGACATCACCGCACAGTTTCTGATCGAGGCGACCGTGCAAACCACCATCGGTGGGATGATCGGCGTGATTTTTGGTCTCTTGCTGGTCTTCGTCGTTCCACACGCTCCCGCGGTTCTGGCTTGGATCGCGGAACGCTCGACATTGGCCGATACCGCGAACGGATTGAGGACGATCAACTTGCCGGCACAGGTTAATATCCCTTCGATCTTTTTGGCCGTTGGCGTATCGTTGGGCGTCGGCGTGTTGTTCGGCTGGTATCCCGCACGGCGAGCCGCGAAGCTCGACCCGATCGACGCATTGCGACATACCTCATAAGTTCGCGATCGATGGAACCAATCAAAAACCCTGCCAGTTGAGAACGATCTCAACCGGCAGGGTTTGCTTTTCATTCAGGCACCGACTTATGCGTCCGCGGGGTCTTTCCCGTTGACCCACGGTCCCGCCAGTTGCTTGAAGTCGTCGGGAGCGGTCACGCTGCTACCTGTTTCACCGGCGTGCCAGCCGATGACCTGATTCGCCTTGCCGCGCTCCTTGCTACGCTTCTCCCACTTCGCCGCCCACGTACCATCCGCTTCAGCCGTTTTGCGGGCTTCCTTGTCCCAGTACAGGACCTTGTCGTTGCGGTAGCTGAGTACGCCCATATTGACGGTGCTGAAAGCGGCAGCGCCGAGTTCCGGCGAACTGAGCGTGCCTTGATTCCCGGCAGCCACGCACTTGAGGAAGTTGTCCCAAAGCGCATAGGTGAGTGCGGGGTTCGGTTCCTTGACGGCATCGTAGCCGGCGGGTGCTTCGAACTCGCTCACGAAGAATTCGCCCTTCACGGTGTTCGCATCGCCGGGGCCACGCGACTTGCCCGACGGATCCTGCGGAATGACTTCGAAGCCTTTCATCAGGTCGCCCGCTTCCGGGATGAACTTGATCGTCCCGGTCTTGCCGCGGATGACTTCGTCGATCGGGTGATCGTTGCACATGGTCGCCGTAACGAACATCTGGCAGCCTTCGTCGTAATCAGCACAGACCATGCTCACATCGGGAACGTCTCGGGTATCGTACTCGAGGTATAACCCACCGCCACCGACCACGCGACGCGGATACAGCACACCCATCGCCGCGATCAGGTGCGTCACTTGGTGCACAAAGAGGTCGGTAAACATCCCGCCACCGAAATCCCAGTAGCAACGCCATTGAGCAAAGACCGCGCGGTCGAAGGCGTATTGTTCGGGGGTTGGCCCCAACTTCTCGCCGGCGACTTCGAACTGATGGCCCAGGAACATGTCCCAGTCCACCGTCTTGGGATTCATGGTATTGGTCAGGTTGTAGTACCGCCACTGGCCCACATTGGAGTTGCGGTAATACCGCGTCTGGGCCTGCATCACGTGACCGATCTTGCCGGCCGTGATCAGTTCGTTGGCTTTGCGCCAAGTCGGGTCGGCCATGCTCTGCACACCGACCGACATCACCTTGCCCGTCTTCTTCCAGGTATCGACCACTGCCTGCGCCTGCGCGATCGTTCGCGTCATCGGCTTTTCGCAGTAAACGTGCTTACCGGCGTCCATGGCGTCGATCGTCTGCCGGGCATGCCAGTGGTCCGGCGTGCAGATGCAAACGATGTCCACGTCCTTGAGGTCGAGGATCTTGCGGTAATCCTTGGCCATGTGATCCGCTTCCGTCACGCCCATGCGCTTGGCGGAGGGGTACAATCCTTGTCCTTTGCCTTTGCCCTTTGTCGGATCGCCGTCCCAGACATCGCACGCCGCGACGAGTTTCACGTCCTTGGTCAGTTCCTGTCGCTTGAGACTCACGTCAACATGCTGCTGACAGCGTCCGCCGACGCCGATGAAGCCGATGCGTGCGGCGCCGTTTGCACCCGGCACCTGGGCGTAGCTCTTGGCGGTGAGCGTCATGGCGGAACCGGCGATGGCGGCGGTTTTCAGGAACGTCCGCCGGTGGGATTTTTTGGGGGTCGTCATGAATTCGTCACTCCTGAGAGGTAAGGAACTATCCACGCGTTCAGTCAAGAAACATGGGACATTAATGGCTGGGAAAGTCGCTTCTGAATTTGATCCCGATGCGACTGAAGTAAACAACACAATTCTTCATCTTCAAGATCCCAAAGGGATCGCTGATACTCAACGGAACCCAGTTCTCCCATCCATGCGATCAACTGACCAATTCGTATCTGAGGCGATAGGGTGAGGATTTCTGAAAGGAGTTTCAGAGTCTCCTGTTGTGTCGGAGTTGTCATGATATCATGTCTCCAATTTTCGCATCTCCCGAGCACGGTCTGGGAAAATGCCCTGTAATCTCGACACGCACCAGTTGTCCTGGTGCCAGTTTGGCGGCACGAGTCGCTCGAGTGACCCCATCCATGATAACGAGAACTCCGTCTGCTGCTTCGACCACTTCGAGTGGTGGCATCCCGGTCAGAGATCGACCAAATCGAGAAATCTGCCGTGTCAGTTTTGCATGATCCACAATCTGTCGCGTCCGGGGTAAACGGAGCTCAGCCGGATCGACATCTCTGAAATTTCGCATGGTGGGCGTCTATTCATTCTACTTCTTCGACTGGCTCAGGAGCCACGAATAAAGCTCATCGTGCGCATAAGTCGCATCCCACGAGTTGTGCCCCACGTATGGGAACTCGGTATAGCGCGGCTTACCGCCCGCTTTCTTGAGCGCTTCGATCATCTCCTGCGAGTACTTCGCCGGCACCACTTTGTCCTCCCCGCCGTGGAAACACCAGCACGGAATATCTTTGATCGTCTCCGCCCACTCCGCCTTTCCACCGCCGCAGATCGGCGCGATGGCGGCGAACTTGTCCGGATGCGCTGTCGCAATCGACCACGTGCCGAATCCGCCCATCGAAAGACCCGACAGGTACAACCGCTTCGGATCGCCGTTGTACTCCTTCACGACTTCATCCAGCATCGCCAGCGCCCGCTTGGCATTCGGTCCCTCCGCCTGCCAGCCCCGTGTTTCCGCCTGCGGAATGATCGTGATGAACTTGAAATACTGCTTCTTGTCTTCGAGTCGCTTGATGTGCGGCGCGATACCTTGCTGAATGGGCATCATGGATCCGCCCTTGGTTTCGCCGGCTCCGTGGAGAAACAGCAGCACAGGCGAGGGCTTGTTCGGATCGTGATCACCCGGCACAAACACGACGTACGGCGATTCATGGCCGTCTTCGTTCTTAAAAACCTTATCAACGAATTTTCCGCGTTCGGCAGCCGTAAGCGTTCCCATCGTCATGGCCACCATCAGGAAAAGGGTCCGTCGGAGCATGGAGAGAATCTCCGCAAGTAATGGAATTGTCCATAGTAACGTATCGAGCCAGCGATGGCACGCATAGGTTCATCGCTCTTTGAACTTCCACTAGACAGTATGGAATCGAATCGGTATTCGCCCGCTTTCTGTGAATTGTGATACCGATCCGGGGATTCACCGTGGCTGCCGCCAAGCCGGACAGCGATCTGGTGGTGGAATCGTCACACCTGACGAAAATCTACCAGAATCGCCAGATCGCTCTGAATGACGCCACCCTGAGCGTGGAACCGGGGACCGTATTGGGTCTTCTCGGCCCGAATGGCGCCGGAAAGACGACGTTTCTTCGCTTGATCCTCGGTTTACACCGACCGACGGCGGGCTGGGCCAAAGTCTTCGACCGCAAGATGACTCCCAACTCCGCCGATCTACGCCGACGCATGGGCTACATTCCCACGAATCCCCAGTTTCCCAAGGGGATGACGCCGATCACCTACCTGGATTACATCGCCAGACTGTTCGGAATGCCGCGCAACGAACGCAAGCCTCGCCTGGCCTCACTGATCCGCGCCGTCGATCTGCTCCCGCATTCGGGCGATTCGATCGCGCATTTCACACCCGGACAGACGGCACGTCTGGCCGTCGCCGCCAGCCTGATCAACGAGCCCGAACTCCTGATCTGGGACGAACCGACTCACGGGCTTGATATCGAAGCCCGCCGTTCGATGCTCGAACTCATCAAAACACTCGCCGCTGAAAAGACGCTCATTCTCAGCAGCCACAACCTGACCGATGTTGACGAAGTCTGCAATCACGCCGCCGTGCTCAACAAAGGCCAACTTATTTTTCATGGCAGCCTGCAGGAACTCAAAGGCCGCATCCGCAAGAATCATTACGAGCTGGACCTCGACGGCGATCAGAAATCGATCACGAAGTCGATCGGCGTCCTGAAGACGATGAAGGAAGTCACGCAGGCGGTCCTGCGCCAGCGGCGGCTGGATCTCAAGCTCACCGACGACGTCACGAACACCGCCATCCTGGCTCAGGTGTTTCAAATCTTTTCGGATAACAAGGTTTCGCTGATCTGTCTGCGAAGCGTGGGAATGCAGACTGAACAGGCTTATATGGATTTGATGGAGCAGGAGGAGAATCGCGGTTTCACGCGGCTGGTTCATCTGGCGGATGCGGCATGAACAAATTTACAATTTTTATTCGCCCTGAGTCGGTTTTCTGTTTAGACTGATGGGATCACCCCAACGGAGGATTGCCATGGCAGCGAAACCGATTCCCGATGGTTATCACACGTTCAATTGTTATCTGATTGTGAAGGGTGCGGACGCGGCGCTCACGTTCTACGAGAAGGCATTTGGTGCGAAGGAGAAACTGCGATTGGCCATGCCGGACGGCAGCATCGCGCATGCGGAATTCCAGATCGGCGATTCGACGGTCATGATTGGCGAGGAAAATCTGGAATGGGGTGCGAAAGGCCCGCAAACGCTCGGCGGTACGCCGATCGGCTTGTGCCTGTATGTGCCGGACTGCGATGCGTTGTTCGCGCAGGCGGTGGCGGCCGGCGCCACGGTCGAGCGACCGATGATGGATCAGTTTTACGGCGATCGATCCGGGACCGTGGTTGATCCCTTTGGCCACAAATGGACCATCGCCACGCACAAGATCGATATGACGGCGGACGAGATGAAGTCGGCCATGGACGAATGGATGAAATCGCAAGCCTCATAAGAAACAGGTACGGGAATGGATTCCGCAGCCACAATTCGATTCAATCGCTTTCTGCCCTATTGGGCCGTTCTGCAGACGGATCTCGGGCAGACGTTCCGCAGTTGGGTTTTCCGTTTGTGGCTGATCATGATGGCACTCGCCGCCGTGGGCTACGTGCTCTTCAAGTGGGGAGCGGCCAACGCCGGCGAATATCATTCCGTCGCGGCGCAGTCGGACGACCTCCTGCGGGCGTTGGCGATCGGCAGTCTCTCTCTGATTTCCCTTCTCGCAGTCAGCAGCATCAGTTCTGAGCGTGGTACCATCGCCGATTCGGTTCTGAGTCGCGGGATCAGCCGCTATCAGTATTTTCTGGCGAAGTGGCATTCGCGAGTCGTTGTGGTGTTGAGCACCTTCATCGCCACCTCGGCACTGGTTTTGATCGCTTACGCCGTCCTGTTCACGCCGGCAACCAACGGCACGGGAGCGAATGTGACGCTTGGCGGAGCGGTGACGGCCATCACGATGCTCGCGGCCGTGTTGGCCGTGGTCGTTTCGTGGGGAGTCGCGATCGGTGCTGTGACCAGCAGTACGGTACTGGGCATCACGATTTTCTGGATGGTGATCTTTGGAAGTCTGGCCGCGTTTTCGCGTATGCCGAGCGATTATCCCAACTTGAACTGGCTGATGGACGGTTTGAAGAATGTTCTTCGCGGGACGGCCCACACGACGGACGTGGGGCAATTCCTGTTCGGCTCGCTGGTCCTGGCGGTGGTCGGTGCGTCAATTGGTCTGGGGATTTTTGCCCGGCGGGATGTTTGAAACCGGCGGCGGTTTCCGTCGCCAGCGGACAAGAATCGGCAGGAAGAAGAGATAAAGCCCCGTCATCCAAAGCCCCAGCACAATCGCGCCGGATGGGAGAAAGATCCACAGCTTGGCGGAATCGTGGAACCACGAGCCATCGTGGAGCGATTCAATGAGATCGGAACGGCGATAACTGGACGAAAGAACATCGCCGGTCTTGAGGTCGATCTGAAGTTCCCAGCGGTTTGAAGAAGTGATCTTGGCCAGTCCGCGATTGGGCTGCATGTCGATCCGGTCCACATCGGACCACTCGTTAATACCCGCCTCCGGGACCAAACGAGCGACTTCCAGGATGGCAGGGAACGAGAGAGAAGGAACCTTCGATTGGCCGCGTTGCGTGGGCGGTTGAACCCACGGGACGTCTTTTTTCAGTTGCAGGAGAAGGCCGGTGACGATGACGATGAAAAAGGGAATTGCGGTCAGGATCGCTACGTAGCGATGCGCTTTCCTGAGGACGACGCGCCAGTTCAACGCCATGGAGCAACCGGATCGGAGCCAGATCGAATCGAGGGAATCGGACCTGCCGATTCCCTCATGAAACCATCATCTTACGGGATGTCTGAGCTCTTTTCCTTGAGCTTTTCGCTCTCGTTCTGGACCTTGAACTCGACCTTGAGCATCGCGATCGTGTTATCCCGCAACTTCCGCATGGCATCGCCAATTTCGCGGCCGCGCACCGCACCCGCCAGCTGCGTCTTACCTTCGATGATCCCCTTGGAGCGGAAAATTTCCTGGCCCTGGCGATCGCGATCGATTAGCACGCCGACGTAATAGTTGGCCTTGCCGCGATCCGCTTCCAGGACGGACGTGCCCAGTGTCTTATCCTTGTTCTCAAGCAGCGCCGCCATCAGCGCCTCGGACGGGTACGGCAGTTCCTTACGCTCGAGGTACGTGAGTTGGAACGGCACGGGTTGTTCTTCGGTTCCACGAACGTCGAACGGCGGACGTTCGAGGCGGATCGGCGCGACGTTGTCCACGAAGAAGTACTTCGCACGAAGCATCTTATCGAGGGCGTCCGAGCCGCTGCCGTAGGTTTCCAGTTGGAACTTCGTGTGCGTATCGCTGACGACCTGCGTGATCTTGCCGCGGGCGTCTTCGGCGTTCTCGAGCTTGATCTTCTCCTCGACGCGCTTGCGGAGGTCTTCCGCCGCACTCTTGGCCAGTTCGCGGGCTTTGGCGAAGCGCCAGGCGGCCTCGACCTTGTCGCGGACATCCTTGAATTCCCGGGGCGTTCTCGGTTCGATCGACTCGGATCGCCACGTGAGGTAATTCGCCTCGTTCGGCCGCAGGACAACGAACGCACCCGGACCCTGATCGGGGTAGGTCATCGGTTCGTAATAGCTCAACTGCGACGATCCGCGCGGATCGCGGGGGTTGGTGAAGAACCGCGGTCCGAACCGGATCGGCACGTTGGTCATCCCGTGGCCGCGATCGAGCTTTTCCACAAGCACCGCCAGACCGGGATCTTCATCGATCGTGTACTGATCGTGGAATTCGGTGGAACCACCGGACTTGAGATTGCGTTCGGTGATGAACTTGTCCACCAGACTGCGTGCTTCGTATTTGTCCTTCTTGGCGCCGAGTCGGGTCAACTCGGTCGCGAATTCGCGGACGTCGGTCTGAGCTCGCTCCAAAGCCAGGTTCTTCTTCACGCCATCAATGAGGTCGTTGCGAATCGCGGCAAGCGGAGGAGGGGACGGCATCGCCGCCCCGGCCACCAGAATGTTGCCGATGATGTTCGATCCGGCCGGTGAACTCGGAGCGAGCATCGCCGCCAGAACCCGCGCACGATCATTGCGTTCAAACTGTGTCGCTCGTTCCTTCACGATCAGTCCGGCGGTCAGCGGGCTGCCCTTGGTCAGCCCGGAGCCGATCAGGGTCGCCAGGCCGGCGGCGATGTTCTGTGGTCGCAGGACGCTGCTGTCGATGATCTCGTCGGTCGAGGTGCGGAACGGATACCATTTGGTATCGATGCTGACCGCGAACTGCGTGCGATAGCCCGCGTAGGCGGCTTGCAGGGCGGGGTCGGCGAGCGTGGACGTCAGTGCGGAGGTGATCGGCGAAGTGATGTCCAGATTCAGCCCGGCGATGCGGAGACCCGCTTCGCTCAGCTTCCAGACCTCCTCGGCCGATTTCTTGTAATACGGCTCATCGCCGCGAATTTCGAGCCAGCCGAGTTTGAGCTTGCGGGGCTCGCGGAAACCGGGCAGTTCGCGATCCGGTGCGGGTTCGACCCCTTTGTAGCGGTCAAAAAGCGTTCGCAATTCGCTGTCGGTCGGCGTTTCCGTGACCTTATCCAGGAAATTCTGGACGGGAACGGACATGAGCGTGTAGGTTGCGGCGTCCGTTTGTTCCTTGAAATACTGATAGGTGTCGAACGGCGTGGTCGTGCCGGCTGCCTTACCCATGACGATGTCCACGGCGGTGCGCACGCGGTATTCGTCCGCAAGTGCGTTCAGGAGTCGTGCTTGCGTGAAGTTGATTTTGGACGCGAACGATTTCTCAACGGTGTTCCAGATTTCCGGAGTCACCTGCGAGCCGAGATCGTCCTTCACGAATGCGGGTGCGTCCTCGGGGCGAATCGCGATTCCCATCTTCTCGGCCTTTTTGAGCCAGAGCACGTACTCGAGGCGATCGGCGTTGGTGCGCGGCTTGCCCGGGTAGGCGAAGTACGACCCGCCGCGGCCGATTCCTTCGGCCCGTTCATCGAGGCGCATCAGTTCGATCGCGGCTTTCGCGAGGTCCTGATCCGCCGACGTGCTTGCGGGAGCGCCGATGATCTGCCGGATCGAACCTTGCGTTTGATTGCGGGTCATCTGCTGGAACTGCTGCAGCATGTTGAGCTGGATCTGTCCCTGTTGAGCAAGTCGCAGGATTTGCGGGTCCAGATAGCCGGTCTGGCGGAGCTGCAGAAAGTTCTGGATGGCGTCGCGCGTTTCCTTGCTGGCGGACTTCACGTTTTCGCGCAGTGTCTCGTCCATGGTCGTCATGACGGTGTTCATGAGCGACTTCATAAACTCATCAGCGAGTTGTCGATCGTCGTCGTGTTTGTACAACTCGGCATCGTAGAACTTGCGGCCGTCGATCGTGGCCATGACGTCCTTGCCACGATTTTTGAAACTCCCCAGCCAACCGGGCAGCCATTGGAAAAAGTCGCCCTGTCCGAAACTCAGGACGAAGGTGAACATGACGAAGACCGTCAGCGCTGCGAAGGCGGTCTTCTGGTTTCGGCGAAAGAAATCAAAAGGATTGTAGGCCATTGTCCTGCCTCAATTTACGGCGATGATTATGTGCCGCACTGTTGGCGCCCGCCTTGACGGGCTGTATATCGCTGTACTACGGTGGGTGAAGTTTTTATTTCTTCCCCTGGACAAACGATTGTACGGAATTCGCGGGTCGCAACAACGCCTGATGGAGTAACTCCCGGTGCCAACACCACGAAAAAAGTCGACGACGCCCAAGGCTGAGAAAGCTCCTGCCGCCAAAAAAACGCCCGCTCGCAGCAAAAAATCCGCCGCCACTGCCTCGAATGAAACGACCGCCGTCGAACCGGCCAAGTCGCGCAGCCGCCGCACAACTACCGCTTCCGCCGGCGGGGGGAACTACGATCTCGTCATCGTCGAGTCGCCCGCGAAGGCCAAAACAATCAATAAATATCTGGGAAATCAGTACAAAGTGCTCGCGAGCTACGGCCACGTCCGCGATCTCGCGACCAACAAGAAAGGCATCACAGGCGAGGATGTGCAGGGCATCAATATCGCAGACGGATGGAAGCTCCGTTACGTCGTGGATGCCGGAAGCAAGAACAAGGTCCGCCGCGGCCGGCGAACCCAGCGCGAAATCCTCGATGAGCTGAATACCGCCGCGAAAAAAGCCAATCGCATTCTCCTCGCGAGTGACCCGGACCGCGAAGGGGAGGCGATCGCCTGGCACATCGCCGACGAGCTGAAGCTCGACCCCAGCCGGACGTATCGCATCACGTTCCAGGAAATCACCAAGTCCGCGATTCAGAATGCGCTCGCGCATCCCGAAGCGATCAACATGGATCGCGTGAAGGCGCAGGAAGCACGCCGGGCGATGGATCGCGTGGTCGGTTTCCCGCTGTCCAATCTCCTCGGCGAAAAGGTTCAGTATGGCTTGAGTGCCGGACGCGTGCAGTCCGTCGCAGTGCGATTGATCGTCGAGCGCGAATTGGAAATCGAGGCGTTCAAGAGCGAGGAATACTGGAAACTGACCGCGCTGCTGACACCGGATGGCAGCGGCGTGACCTGGCAGGCGAACCCGGCCAAATGCAAAATTTTCGCCAAGAAAAAAGAAGAAAAACGCGAACACCCGCAAACGGCAGCCGAGCCCGCGGGCGGTGAGTCGGCACACGATCATCACGACGATGAAGAGGAAAAGATTGGCATCCCGGACGCACCCGAAGGCGCCTTTTATGCGGAACTCGCCCGGTGGAACGAAGCGGAAGTCGCGTTCAAAACCGAAGCGGACATCGACGCAACGCTCGCGGCGCTCGCGGACAAGCCGTTCGTCATTACCAAGGTCGAGCAGAAAGATCAGCAGTCGCGGCCCAAAGCGCCGTTCACTACCAGTACCCTTCAACAGGACGCGAATCAGCGCCTGCGATTCACCGCCAAGCGAACAATGGACACCGCCCAGCGGCTCTACGAAGGCGTGGAACTGACCGGGCTTGGGCCAACGGCACTGATCACCTACATGCGGACCGACAGCACGCGGATTTCCGCCGATGCGTTGAACACGGTGCGCGGGCATATCCAGCAGAGTTTCGGTGATCGCTATCTGCCCGCAAAACCCAACGTTTATGCCAGCGGCAAATCCGCGCAGGAAGCACACGAGTGCGTTCGCCCAACGGATGTGAGTATCACGCCGCAACGGGCGCAGTCGCTGGGACTTGCGGGCGATCAGCTCAGGCTTTACACACTCATTTACAATCGGTTTGTCGCCAGCCAGATGACGCCCGCGATCTTCGCCGTCACCAATGTGGAAATCACCGCCGGACCGGGGCTGTTCCGCACGACCGGCCGGATTCTGAAATTCGATGGCTATCAGAAAGTGCTTCCGCCGGGCAAGCGTGAAGATACCGAATTGCCTCAGCTTGCTGAGAACCAGAAACTCACTCGGCTCGATCTGTTCAGCACACAGCACTTCACGCAACCGCCTCCGCGATTCAATGACGGATCGCTGGTGCGCGTGCTCGAAAAAGAAGGAATCGGCCGGCCGAGTACCTATGCGAGCATCATCCAGACGATCCAGGATCGCGGTTACGTCACACAGAAAGATCGCCGCTTTTTTGCCACAGGGTTGGGGAAGGTCGTGACGGAGCTTTTGAAAGCGCACTTCCCGAAGATCATGAACTATCAGTTCACGAGTCACTTCGAGGAAGAACTCGATGATATTGAGACTCGAAAGTATCAGTACGAGGAAGTCCTCAACGAATTCTGGGGCGATTTCACCAAGGAACTGAAAGCGGCCCAGGTGGAAATGCCGAAGCGCCGCGGCGGGATCGAGACGGGTGAGAAGTGCCCGAAGTGCGGGCGGCCGCTGCTGGAGATGATCAGCCGAAAGACCAAGAAGCCATTCGTGGGCTGTAGCGGCTACGCGGACGAGACGAGTCCGTGCCGGTACATCGTCGGCGTGGTCGAACCGGAAGTGACGGATATTCCCTGCCCGAAGTGCGGGAAGTTCATGCTCAAGCGTGTGGGGAAGACCGGACCGTTCCTGGGTTGCTCAGGCTATCCGGAGTGCAAGACGACGATGAATTTCGGGCCGGACGGCAAGCCGGTGTTGTCCTCGGTGGAGACGGAATACAAGTGCGAGAAATGCGGAGCGCCGATGGCGAAGCGCGAGGGAAGCCGGGGACCGTTCTTTGGTTGCACGGCGTATCCCAAGTGCAAGAATATTGTCGATGTCGGTCCGGACGGCACCCCGGCCAAACCGGTCGATACGGGGATCAAGTGCGACAAGTGCCAGTCGCCGATGACGATCAAACGCGGTCCGCGCGGTCCGTTCCTGGCGTGTACCGGTTATCCGAAGTGTCGCAATGCCAAGGCGCTGACGGCGGAATTGAAAGAGCAACTGAAGGATCAGCTTCCCGCTCCGGCGCCGAAGAAGGAAATGCCGAAGGTGGAGATTCCGGATACGTGCCCGGAATGCGAAGGCCCGATGCGGTTGCAGAAGTCCCGCTTTGGCGGGCGGTACTTCCTGGGCTGCACGAAGTATCCGAAGTGCAAGGGAACGAAAAAGCTGACGCCGGCACTTGAGGAAGCGATTCAGAAGGCGGAGCTTGAATCGGTCGCGACCTGATAGCGGAATCGACCACGTGATTGATCAGTAACATGATCAATCACGTGGTCGATTCTGGGGGATATGTTGGTGACGGCTCATAATGGACAAATGGAAATTATATCAGCACGTCAAGTGTCTCTTCGCCAAGGGGTGTGTGTTTGAGTTGGCGAAGTTGGCGAACTCGCCTGCCAAAACGGCAGGCCTGAGAAAAACCGCTGGAAAAGTGCACAAATTCGAGTTGCCAATTAATTGCCAAAATCTCCGGTATACGGCTTTTTCCCGAGTTTTCCGCTGATGGTACCCGTCAGCTTCTTGTCGGTTTTGAACGCTTCATGCTGGCCTTCGAAGATGGACGATTTCCCCTCCGGATCGGTTTTCGCGGGCTTCGCCTCCAGCTTGACGATGGTTGCTGGCTTGGTGGATTTGAGCGCGAGAAGCAACGTCTTGGTTTCGAGCGCCGCAGCGATCCCTTTGTGCAACTCATTGTGATCTCCATACACATACACGGTCACTTTCCCGGTCTTCGCATCCGCCACCACTTCCAGGTGGTATTCTTCCTCCCCCCACTCCGCCACGGGACCTTTGTGAGGGCCGACGTGATCGTCCGCCGCGAAACACAGACCGGACATCAGACCCAGAATGAGCAGAGCACGCATAACAGCACCTTTCAATGGATTTCGCCATCCGCATCCGGACGAACATCGCCCGCTGCTGACTGGAGAGTGATGATGGAACGATCCGATTCCTCAAGCGGATCGGCATCGGATTTCGAGAGCAGTTGCACCACGGACGGCCCGCTGAAGCGCCAGAACAATCCGGGATGAATCAGAAATTCGCAGAACGTCGAGGTGATCAATCCGCCGAAGATCACGGTGGCGACCGGATAGAGAATTTCGCGACCCGGTTGTTGACCCGCAAAGACCAGGGGAATCAGGCCGATTCCAGCCGTCAGCGCGGTCATGAGCACGGGTGCGAGGCGCTCGAGACTCCCACGAAGCACCATCGAATGTGTGAACGATTCGCCCTCATGTTTCAGGAGATGCTGATAATGAGTCACAAGCAGAATTCCGTTCCGTACGGCGATGCCACCGAGTGAAATGAAGCCCACGAGGCTGGCGACTGTCAGAGTTTGTTCCGTCAGTATCAATGCGAACACGCCGCCGATGAAGGCCGTGGGAATCGCATTGAGGATTTGCAGGACGATACGGACGGAGGGGATCAGAAGGTAAAGAACGAAGAACATTCCCACGATCGAGACCGCCGTTAGGATCGCGATCAAACGTGTCGCCCTCTGCTGGCTTTCGAACTGTCCGCCGTATTCGATGAAGTAGCCGGTTGGCAACTTTACTTCGTTTTCAATGGTTGTGCGGAGATCGGCGACCACCGATGCGAGATCGCGATCGCCGGCGTTGCAGCGCACCACGATCCGGCGGCGTGCGTTTTCGCGTTTGACCTGATTTGCCCCGGAATCGCCTCCCGTGAGCGGTGTGATCTCCGCGAGTTCTCCCAGACGAATCGAGCCTCGTCCTTCGGACAGTTCCAGACGAAGGTCTTTCAGCGAAGTGATATCGGTTCGATAGGGTTCATCCATTTTGAGAACGAGATCGAATCGGCGCTGGCCCTCCAGAACCTGGGAGATCGTCTCGCCATGAAGGGCGGTCTGGAGATAGCGCCCGACATCGGCACGATGCAGCCCATAATAAGCGAGCGCATCGGCTCGCAGGCGGATGTGAACTTCGTCGATCGTGCGAATAGGTTCAACGGCCAGAGAGCGAACACCTTGCACACGGTTTGCAGACTCTTTAATCTTCTGAGCCAGTGTCTGCAGCGTATTCAGGTCGTCACCGGTGACCTTGATCGCGATCTGGGCGGTGTTGCCGGAAATCATGTGGCTGATCAGATGCGCGAGCGGTTGTTCGACCTCGATATCCGCACCGGGAACAACGTCGTTGAGTTCATCCTGAAGCTGGTCGAGAATCGCAGAGCGCGATTGACCCGCATCGGGATTGATCGCTACATGGAATTCGTTGACGTTGGGCGGTTCCGCATGTTCGTCCAGTTCCGCGCGTCCGGACCGTCGAAGAAAACCGAGGATTTCGCCCCTGGGATTCTCTGGAGTTGCCATGTGAGATCGGAGATAGTTGTCGACTCGAACAGAGACTTCGTTCGACGCTTCGATCGAAGCACCTGCGGGAAGAGTGATGCCGATCTGAACGGTCCCTTCATCAAACGCGGGCAGGAAGTCCGCACCGATCGTGGTCAACCGCCAGCCGCAGTACGCCACGAGCAGCCAGGTCAGAAGAAGCAGCGGAACTGCGAATCGCATGCTGAAACTGACGAGGTAACGTGCGAACCATTTCAGGATGCGAAGTAGGATTCCTTCCCGTTCCGTATGAGACGTTTTGATTCCGCCCAGCAAGTAATAGGAAAGCACCGGCGTAACGGTGAGCGAGACGAGCAGCGAAGCGAGGATCGAAACGATGTAGGCAATGGCCAGGGGAGTGAAGAGTCTTCCTTCGATTCCGGATAATGCAAAGAGCGGCAGGAAAACCAGGATCACGACGGCGGTGCCGTAGACGATCGCGGTACGGACTTCTTTGCTCGCTTCGTATACGACACGGAGCGTCGGCCGAGGATTGGCCAGGAGACGATTCTCGCGAAGCCGGCGATGGATGTTCTCGACATCGACAATGGCATCATCGACCAGTTCACCCAGAGCCACGGCGATTCCGCCCAGCGTCATGACGTTGATGGAAAGTTCCGTACCCGTCCAGAGGCCGATCCAGCGAAAAATGAGTGCGGTGATGCAGAGCGAAAGGGGAATAGCTGTCAGCGAGATGAGCGTGGTGCGGATGTTGAGCAGGAACAGAAACAGAACGATGAGTACGAGCACCGCTCCGATCGCGAGCGCTTCGCCGACATTCGCAACGCCGCGGTCGATGAATTCACGAAGTTCGTAGATGCCTGACTCAATGATCACATCCGCCGGCAATGTCGCTTCGAGTTCTTTGAACGCAAGTTTCACAGCATCGGTTAATGCACGAGTATCGGTCTGTGGTTGCTTGGTGACCGTGATCGCCACTCCAGGAATCCCATTGATGCTGGAGTCACCGCGTTTGAGTTGATCGCCCACGACGATTCGCGCGACCTGCTCGAGCAGAATGGTCCGATCGGCGGTGGATTTGACCGGGATTTCTTTCAGATCCGCCAATGCCTGCTCGGGTCGCGGTCCCAGTCGGCCAATGATCCTGATGGGCTTTTCCTGCCCGTCGCGCACGGTGTACCCGCCGGTGTAGTTGTCGTTACTCCTGCGAATCGCGTCGTCGACCTCGGCGAGTGTTACTCCATATTCGTGAAGAGCGAGCGGGTCGATAAGGACCTGATACTGCTTGCGCGCTCCGCCCATCATCACGACCTGCGCGATTCCTGAGATTTTCAGAAGCCTCGGGCGGATCACCCAGTCCGCCAGGGTGCGGAGTTCGCGTGCTCGTTCCGCATCCGAGGGGATACGAACCGACGTTCGTGTTCCGTTCATGGAGAACTGCACGAGTTGGGTTCCATCCGCTTCCGCTTCATGAAATTCGACATCGGTCACATCAACGGGAGTCCAATCGGCGGGATTTTTTCGGTCGATCACGTTCCAGAGGGAAACAGAAGGGCGATCGGCCGGGCCCCAGCGTTCGACCAGAGTGTTCGATTGTTCAATGGATGTCAAAACACCGCCATGCGGTCCCGGCTGACGACGCAGTCCCGCGATCACAAATTGACCCATGATCGAACTGATTGGCGCCATCTGCGGTTGGACGCCATTGGGAAGATCATCGGCGATGGTCGCGAGGCGTTCTTGAACGGTTTGCCGGGCGACTTTGATTTCGGTTCCCCATGCGAAATCGATCGTCACCACCGATAATCCGAAACCGGATTGCGTTCGCACGTCCTGGACGCCGTTCGCCCCCAGCATCGCGGATTCAATGGGAAACGTGACAAGCGATTCGACCTCTTCAGGTGCAAGGCCCGGACATTCGCTCTGGACGATCACTCGCGGACGGTCGAGGTCGGGAAACACATCGATCGGCAACTGATACGCTACGAAACTGCCGTAACCAAGTACGACCAGACACCCAAGCACGATCAATGATCGATAGCGAAGCGCGAATTTGATAACGGCGTTCAGCACGGAATGGATCCTCTGTTAATGGTCATGATCATGGCCATGATGACCACCACCTTCGCTTTGCAAGGCTTTCAGCGCCCTCAGGATTGCCGCAGCCTGATTGCGCACGACAAAATCGACCTCGCTGATGCTCCCATCGTTGGCAACGACCACATCCGTTCGACTTTCATGCAAAATGTGGACTGGTTTGCGGATGAAGACATCACCACTCTGCACAAACACATACGCCTCCGGACCGTCTCGCACGACCGCGGCAACGGGAAGGACGAACGGCATAGTTGGTGTCTGATTCTCTGCGCTTCGTGTCGCGATCGATTCCACCGGAATCCGCAGCCGCACACGCTGCCCGGGCCGATAGCGCCAGATGAATTGCTGACTGCCATTTTGTGTCAGGATGCGGGATTGATTATCGAGAGGAAGGTAGAAACCGAACGTCCGCGATGTGGTCTCCACCTCGTTAGCAAGGTGCCGGATTTTCAACGGTTCTTGTGGTTTCCAGTTCCCCGATCGCTCATCCACGATTTCTACGTTCACATCGACTTGCTCTTCGATCGCACGGGCCAGAAGTTCGGCTTCAGACTTGAATGCCCGGCCTTCGATGTACAACTTCTGATGATTCGCCAGAACGCCAAGGATCTGCCCCGCCTGGACCTGATCACCCAGATTCACTTTCAGTTCCTGGAACTCATAGACCTGATTGCGCGTGCCGGGAGCGGAAATCGAAAGCTCCGTGACAATATCGCCTTTCGCTGCCCGATCGACCTGCTCGCTACTGAATCCAAATAATGAAAGCTGGCGCCGATAGGATTGAACCTGCGTCGTGAACCGCTTGACCTGATTCTCCTCCTCGATCAGCACCGTTCCCGATTGCGTTCCCTGACTGACTTGTGTCGCAACTCGATCGCGCCGGGCGATGGAAAATTCCAGTTCCCGAGACGACTTGACGAGATCCGCCTGCGCACTTTGAAGGAATTCGCTGGTCAGTTGAAGGCTAAACAGAAGTTGGCCCGGCGCTATCGAATCGCCGGGTTTCGCGCGGATTTCGCTGACGATCCCCGCAACCCGCGATGTGATCACGCGATCGCTCTCGCCTGGCCGGTCGATGATTTTGCCGGGAATCAGTATCGTTCGCCAGTATTCGCTCGGCTCCGGCAAATCCACGATCAGGCCGAGATTCGCCTGCGCCTGCGCTGAAAGCGTCACGCGATCGCCGTGATCGTGATCATGCGGATCTTCAACTGGCGTACCCGCTAACGGTTCCGCTTGCGGAAACAAACGCGGAAGCCAGCGATCGCGCGTCGTAAACAGCACCGCTCCAACGCCGGCAAGCAGAACCATCAGCACGAATGCTGTCAGGGAACGTCGGACGTTCATGAGAAATCTCAAGATGTGATAATGATCCGAAATCGACGGAGTTTTCCGTCACGAAAAGCGCAGGCTCGCCTTGGCTAAACTTGCATCGAAACGTGAATCACCCAGATCGGTACCGCCGGAAACGAAATTGATCGCGAATCCGCCAACCCATTCTTGTGCGAAAGAAAACTCAGATCAATGACCAGCGATTCAAATTCATACGCCAACGCAGTCGGTGCGCTGAAACTCGCAATCGGCAGCCCTTTGGCGAATTGTGGAGGCTTCGACGCCGGGCAATCATCATCATGTTCGTGATGGTCGGTAGCATCATTCTGGCTCGGATTCCCATGCAGAAGTTCAGCTGCGCCGCACGTGCAGATGCGAAAGGGCGAATTACCCGTCAGGATCAATACGGCGAGAATGATGCGAACCAGCATGTCATGTCTCCGCTCTTACAATAAACGAAGCGAACGGTTTTGGTCAAGGATTTTGAGTCGAAAAGGAGTTGATATTACTCGACACTTGGCAAGCCGGATCTGATTCCTAGAATGTTGTATCTTGGAGCCGTAGCTCAGATGGTAGAGCAGCAGACTTTTAATCTGCGGGTCGTGGGTTCGATCCCCACCGGCTTCACTGGAAATTCAAGGGAAAAGTGAAGATTGACGAACGGTAGCAAAATCAGATTGCTACCCCCTTGCTACCAAACAAAGAACCCGGCCGCTGAGCCGGGTTTTTTCGTGCCGCTTGTGCCGTTGTCACCCCTCACCCCGCTGCCCGTTTCCAGATCTCAGGGAACTCACGCTGCAACCGCTCTTCGATGTAAAGACGGGAATTGCCTTGCGCCCTTACTGTTGCAACTTCGTTTACTTTGTTAACGAGGTCGGATCGCTTACCTTGTTGTTTCGGCCTATGTTTGATGAGTAGGTCTTTGAGGTTTGGTCGGGCATCGCAGAGGCGGATTGTTTAACCCCTCACCCCGCTGCCCGCTTCACCTCTCGCAACCGCGCTTCAATCTGCCGTTGCATGATCCCCGGAGTCGTGCCGCTGGCCGCTGCCAGTTCCTTCAACGTCAGCCCTTGCCCGTACCGCTGCCGAAGGAGAGCGTCGCCACGGATCAACTCTTCGAAGTGATCGCGCTCGTCATGCGTCGCGTGTTCATGTCCATCGATCGGAACCGTTTGCAATGCCCTCTTCGAAGCTCTTCGACGGTCCGCCAGCATTGACCAAACACCCAAACGCCGTGCCGCTGCCCGAGCGTCAGGGAAGCTATTGACCGCATCCCAACGCAACCAGACACTGAGCAGCGCGACGGCGGTTAAATCTTCAGCGTCGTGCCCGCGTGCCAGACTCCGAGCAACTTTTGCGAAGTACGGAATGAGCAACGGCAGTTCATCGGGATTCATTCTTGCGCCCTTTCGGTGAATGTCGCTCGAGGATCGAAGCAAACGCGATGACGGCCGCACCTGCCACGAATCCTTCGAAGACACTTCCCGAAGCATTCCAGGCCGAGAACCCCGCGAGCACCGCGATTGCAAGAGCGAAGTCCCTGAACATTTTACCGCCCGCCCGTGAACACAAGGCCACCCGCTGCCGCACCGTTGCCGAGTAGTCGATTCGTCTGTTGGAGCAGGCCCACCATTTTGCCGGTATCGGCCTTTATGCCCCGGCCCACATCGCCGCCGAAGAATCCGGCCGATGCCGAACCGCCGAACGTACCACGCGACGCTGCCCGCACCTGTTCGATTTGAGCACCGAGTTCGCCGCCAAGGTTTGCACCGATTGCAGGACCGCCCGCCATGACACCAGCACCAGCCGCACGGACCGCAAGCAGAGCGTTGAGACGTGCCTGAGCATCGCGGAGAGCCGCCGCACCAGGAGCTTCTGCCATCGCGTCGCGATTCACTTGACCGGCGATATTGAACTTCTGCCCGTTGATGAAAATGCCGTTGCCCTGATTGATTCGTTCGATTCCGAATGTCTCTTCGTATCCATCTCGAATCCGGCCGGCCGTCGCTTCCCAGAGCGTACCGATAGCCGCCATTGCCCCTTTCCAGATTTCGGTGAACTTGTTCGTGAATCGAATCCATTCGACTTCGGCAACCGCGATACCGATCTTGAATGCGCGTTCGAAGTCTCCATTCGAAACGGCACCGATGACGCCGGTCCATGCGTTCTTCATGTTCTCGATTGTCGGTCCAAGGAACGATCCGATCGCATTCGCGATGCCCAGCACCGCCTGATTCCCACGATCAGTGAATGCCAACCATGCCGCACCGGCCGCAACCAGTGCCGCAGGTAGAGCCAATATCGGAGCGCTGATAATCGCCATCGCGCCACCGATGGCAACCTTTCCGAGTGCCACGACGCCAGAGAAAATTCCCCACGATGCCGCTGCCAATTTGATCGCAGGCCCGAGCGCCCACAGTCCGACGCCAAGCGTTGCCACGCCAGCAATGGCAATGCCGGTTCCTGTGACGATTTTCTGATTCGCATTGATCCATTCACGGAGAGCAGCACCGCCCGTTATCACGTTCTCACTGATTCGATCGATCGCACCTTCAGCCGGAAGGAGAGCATCGCCAACGGACAAGGCCGCATTCCGAACCGCTTTCCAAGAGCGAACCCAAGTGTCTTCGATTCTTTTGCTTTGCACCGCCGCTTCCGTGCTGATGACCGCGCCGACGCTTTCGGCTTCACGCATCATCTCACGAATGCCGTCGGCACCCAGGCCGATGAATTCATTCAGGCTTCCGCTCGACTTACCGAAGAGTTGCTGAAGGATGTCGAGCCGTTGCGCGTTGTCACTGATCGAACGCATCGCATCGGACACCGCCAAGAACTGGCCCGTGATTTTGAGATTAGACAACTGTTCAGCATTCAGGCCGAGCAGTTCAAAGATGCGTGCCGTTTCGCTGCCCGCCACCTTTGCGTCTTGCAATGCCAACGGCCACCGCTTGAACCCGGTCCATAAATCATCGGCGCTTGCGCTTGCGGTTTCAGCCGCATAACTCAGAGCGCTCAGATTCTCCGCCGTGTCGGCAAACTTCAACGCCAACGCGCCGAATTCGGAGTTCCTTTTGACCGCTGCCGCGCCGAGTCCGCCGAGCGCACCCAGGCCGAGAGCACCGAACGCCGTCATCCTCTTGCCGAGAGCGCCGACAGCATTGCCGAAGAGATTCAGGTCTTTGTGAGCGGCCCTTAGTCCCGCTGCCATGTCGTTCTTTGTGAACAGACGGACGAACGCCGCGCCCGCTTTGATCGCACCCGCACCGCCGCCGGTTCCACTTCCGCCAAGTGCCATGACTTGCCCCTCACTTTTGAAATGAAGAAACGCCGCCCTCTGCCGGATATGTCCATGCTTCGGGTCGGCGTCCAGTGGTTCCAGGCGAGCGCGGCCGATTGCCGTGCAACCGCGTCGCCTGCCGCACAACGAGTGCGGTCCTGTGTTTCCAACTGGCGAGCGCGGCCAACGATAAAAACCGCGCCCGCCGTCGCCGCTCAACGGGAGCGGTCCTGTGTTTCCAACTGACAGGCGAGGTTGATCGTCCCGCCTGTCAGTTCCAACCCCCGCACGCTGGCGTGTCCCGGCGCCACCGATCGCGCAAAGGAGAAAGCTACGATCGGGTGCGAACGGGGTTTGGTTCTTATGAGCCTGCGCTGAACACACCGCCACGGTGTTCCAACTGACTGACACCGAAGTCGTGATAGGCACGTGTCGCGAAACCGAGTTGATCGAAGTTCAGCGAACCGGTTTCGATCGTCGGCATCACTTGCCCGTTCAACGTTGCCACTTCGATAATCGAGAAGTCCGACGGCCCCACGGTCAAATACCATCCGGCATTGCTTGCACCTGTCAAGGCCGCTGCCGTTCCAAGGAACGGAGCGACGACAGTTTCGGCCAAGCCCCGGAACGAGTTGCCCGACGGCTTTTCAACGTCGCTATCACCTGCCACGACATTTTCCGTGCTGTTCATCAAACTCAACGCGGTCGATTCGAGCGCAGGCGGAACGAGGAGCACTTGCGGAGACAGATAGGTCGGATCCCCGTTTTGATCCGTTTGCGAACGGAAGCGGGAAAGTGCGGCCGCCAGTCCGGTCGTGCCCAACGCCGAGCCTGCCCCGCTTTCGTAATTCGCGTTGCCAGTTCCGAAGAACGTTCCGGTATTCGCCAAGAGCAACGTGAACACCGCCTTTTCGATTGCGATCGCAGACATTCGGCCGAGTGCGCGGGGGATGGCCGCGAAACTGCCAAGGTCGTCGTTGATGAGATCGCGCCGTGAGATCCCAACCAAAGCGCCGTAGGTCGCGAGTTGAGCGGTCGAACTTGCTTCGCCAAGCGAAACGTGCTTCAGTTCACCCGCTGCCGCGACTTCCTCAAAAACGCCCAGGCCCGTCATGCGATACCGGGTAGACGCCTTGAAGTCAGAGTTCGATCCCACCCGGCAGAACTTGCTCCAAACGACGTTTGTGTTCGTGAAACTTTCGAGCAAAAGTTTGTTCGCCACGTTCGAGAGGATTCCGGGAATACTGATCGTGCTTGTGCCGACGGACGCCTCCAGTCGGTTCGAAGCGACGAACGCATCACGAATCGCCGCGTCTCCGAGTTTGCCGGATGGAACATGCATCCCGGCTGCCTTTAAGGTCGCACGGAGTAGGCCTTGCAATCCAAGCCCACGGTTCGAAGCCTTGATCGCTTCGTTCGTGACGTTATCACCGAAGTGTTTCGCGATCGACTTTTCAGGCAGACCCAGACCGGCGAGTAACGATGCTTCGATAATGTTTGCGTGTGCTGGTCGGTTTCCCGATGGCAGATTCGTATTCGGACCGCTGCCGTGCGCCTGTAGAAGTTTCAATGTTACCATCGCTTCGAGACGGTCGAAGTCGATCGCATTTTCGATCCCTTCGGCACCCATCGCGAAGATGGTTTCCGCATGCTGTGGCGCAGACTTTGCGAACCGTGAACACATTTCATGGATCGCTCGAGCGTTCGCACCCGAAGCCGCTTTTGCTTTAGCTCGTTCGGCATCATATCCTGCGCGGAGCGCTGCCGTTTGTTGATCGGTCAATGCCGCCGGGTCGAACCCCATATCGGCCGCAAACTTTTCAAACTCATTCATCGTTCGCCCCTTCACTTTTGAAGATTTGTCAGCCGCTGCCACGCTTACGCTGGTCGCGGAATCAGCACCGATCGAAACGAAACTGATTTCGCGGAGAGAGGATTTTCGTATCACCGTCACCGGTCCCTGAACTGTCCGGCCGTTCACTTTGACCGATTGTCCACTTTCGACGTATTCGGATTTCAAAACGCTGGCGCCAACACTTGCCTGCCAGGCGAACCCATTTTTCGCGAGATTTACAACTTCTTGAGCCGCTGGCCCGACGCCACTGACGACGCCATTCGCCGCAATTTCACCGGTCCGCTTATCAACCGTTGCGTTGCCATGTCCGACGATTTTTTCCAAGTCATGATCTTTGAGAACCGGAACCGATCGACCGGGAATGTCAAGGCCCTTTGCGTCAATCACGATGCTCCCATAGCCGCCCACACTCATCACGTCGCCGCTGTAAGCCAGCATCGTGAACGATGGCAATTTGCCGTCTGCCGCCGCTTGCAATTCGACGGAACCGGTCAGTGTGATTTCGTTCATTGGTTCTCCCGAAGTACCAGGAGCGCTTCGACGGTCGTCACGAGTTGCTCACGAATCTGCCGGTTATCAGCTTCCGCAAGCAGGCAGAGCACAAGTCGCATGTCGAATTTGGCCATCTGAGAGCGGAGAATTTCCAGGCCTTCAGGACCGGCCGCGAGACACGCTTCGAGCGCCCGCCGCGTTTCCGACTTCTTCGGATCGTGGAAGCTTGGAGAGGCTTTCCATTGGCGCCGCCCTTCGAGAGCACAAGCCGCTGCGAGCAGGTCCGCCGCGTGCCACTGTTCGATCCGTGGAACTTGACCACGCTGGCCGAGGTCGGTGAGTTCGTCGGCATCGATGTCGTACTGTCCGCCATCGCTGAGAATCATCGCCGCGTCTTCGGTATCGCACGGGAGCGCGTTCGCATCGAGGCCCACGGCATCGAGCCATCGGCCGATGAGTTCGGCAGATCGGTTTTCGGATACACCCATTCGGGTCGGGTCGGCAGTAATCAGCATTGTTGGATCTCCTTAGTGATGGAATTATGTACTTGTGGTGGAAGCTTGTGGAGTGTTTTTGATCGAATCGATGATAGAAAGTGACACCGGTAGCAGTTTTTTTGCGATGGTCGCTTCGACGGTCGTGAACGCCAGTCCGCACCCGGCACACTTTCGCCGGCGCTTGCCGTCAGCCAGAACACGGACCACTTCGGAAAATGCGTGTTCGCACCGCGGACATTCGATCCACGGTCTACGCTGTTTCGCCATCGTCGCCCCTTCCGTAAAACCAGGCCGTTTAAGGTAATACGTCGTAAAATTGAGGTAATACAATGTAAAAACAAACAGATTTAAGAATATCGGCTTTTCCCCGTGGGGTCGTCAGAATATCAGAGCCAGAAGGACCCGCTCATTCGTACTAGCGTCATTGTGTCGAGTCCGGTCTTTTTTCTGTGGGAACGCGTGTTCACCCCGCATTGCAGGGATGCCCAGCATTTCGCTTGTATCGCGTTTGCACCTGCCAACCGCCTGTCAGGTCGGATCGAATCGAGATCGTTCGCCACGCGCGGGATGGTAGCGTGTCCATCTGGTCAACGAGGACGGCGCGCGCCACGAATGAGGCGGAACCCTTCGGTTTCCACGAGGTCGCCCGTCATACACGTGTCCACCATTGGAAGCATGAACACGCTTTGCATCGTCGCATCGTACCCCTTGCTTCGCAGCTCACGAACCAGATGGCGAGCGTCCATCTCGTTGCCACTTGATCGCAAGAGATCGAAAGCGTCTTGAGCCATCTCGAGATCATCAAGGTCGAAGTACTCAAGCCCGTGCGAATCGCTTGCCACGCCAATGCCGCTGCCCGTCAATGCGGCCCGTGCTGACGTGAGATTGCCGAATAGCCCCGTTGGCAATCCATCGGGCGCGATGCCGTCGAAAAAATCTTCCTTGAGATCTTCGCTTCGTGTTCGCCCGTTCGCGATTTGCGAGCGGAGCCATTCCTGCCAAGTCGCCTGTTGTGTCGCCGTTGTCATCTGTCAGCCCTCCAAAAAGTAGTAGCTCGTTTTGGTCGCCTGATCGTTTCGCCAGTTGACGCCGCTGTCTGATCGCAGTATCGCGTTTTCGATGTCCCGATGATCGAACCCCGCCCTCTTGGCGAGTGCCATGAGGTCAGCCGACTTCATTGGTTCCGCCGCCTTGCCGAGCGTCAATTTCAACCAGTCAATCGGCGATTGCTTTTCCCGCGCGGAACTCTCCCGCGTGCCCGGTGAAGGTGCGGAGCGTGGAGCAGCGAAGCGAGCGGAACGCGTAGCACCGCCATCCGGTGCCGCGTTGATAGGACTCGTAGAGTCCTGAATGGACGACACTGGGACCGTCCCCTTTGGTACTGAAATGTCAGGTGGGCTTACGGTCTGCGTGTCAGGTGGGGGAGTCGGTCTACGTGTCAGGTGGGGGATAGGTGATAACGTGTAAACTGCCGGCCGATTGTGAATCTTGGAGCCGGGTTTGATTCGGTCCAGGAATCCGCCCTCTATCAGCTTGTCAATGGTCCGCTGAATGGTGCGAACGTTGGCACCCGTGAGCGCTGCCAGTCGCTTTTGACCGATGCTCACGGTCGCACTGGCCGCGTCTTCATACGCCCACAATGTGAACCACAACGAGACGGCCGACGCCCCGCCGGATTCGCGCAGCATCGCTTGCCCTTGCGCCACGAACGCCCGGAGCTTCTTGAAACGAGCCTTGACCGTGCCCGGCTTCCGCTTCGATCGTTGCTTTGATCGCTTGTCCACGTTATGATGCCTTGTCCAGTGAGTGTGATGTCTACGCCTGCCCACGGTCGCCGCCGTGGGTTTGGCGTTTACTGAGCTGCTTTGTTTTTGATCGCTTCAAGTTGCTGAATCCCATTTTTCAGTTCCCGGATAAAGAAGTCGACATTCTCCTTTTTGCGCTTCGCCTGTTTGAGAACCATGGCAATGAGACCATAGATATTTACCTTGCGGGGTGGGGTGAACGTCGGTTCATTGACGGGTTTCGGCGTCGCCACGTCCTCCCGCTTGATCCAATCCGTCACCATCTTGAAGCCCGCAATACGTAGGGCATCATCGCGAGGGATTCGACTCAGGCAATTAATGGCTTCGTTGGCACGAATGGTTCCAACGCCTGAGATCTTGACAGGTCCGCTCTGAACGGCTTCTTGATCTTTATCCTTTTGCGGTTCAGGTTGCTTCACAATCTTCGCTGCCTTCGAGACGGTCATTTCCCCGGCTTGAACTGCTTTCACAAGATCGGGAGATCCATCCCGAACCGCCCTTGCATCGCGAACCGACCGTTCGGACACGTTCAGCAATTTGGCCGCCTCCGCTTGTGTCGGAACCTTATCCGGCAAATTTGCCGGTTTACCTTGCCCTAGGGTCGCGATATTGGCCGCAACCATCGCCCGTTGACTCGTGGAAAGATGACGACGATGGAGATTTTTTGAGAGCACAAAAGTTAGCGGGTCACCATCGAGCAGGCCCCGCTTCAACGGTTCAACACCGGCGAGCATGCAGGCGCGGTATCTATTCCGGCCGTCTAAGATCATGTTGTCAACGACTACGATGTCTTCGAGTTGACCGTTCTTCTTGATGTCGTCGGCGAGTTCTTTTATCTCGTCGTCGGTCATCATCGGAAACAGATCGGCGTATGGATGCGGTTTCAGTTCCATCGTCGTGTCCTTCGTTGAATGAATGTGATGTCTACGGTCGCGCCGTGCCGCGAGCGCGGGGTTTGGCGTTTACGCGGTTTGCAGTTCTTGCGATTTGCTCTTCCCGACGATGCGCGAATCAATCCAAGCGATGAGGTCAGCCCGACGATATCGGACAGCCCGGCCCACCTTGACGTACGGCAGGTCATTCCGGCCCGTCATGCGCCAGACGGCGAGCGTTTGCGGTTTGATGCTGAGAAATTCCGCCGCTTGATCTTCGGTGAGAAGTTGATTATCTGACATGTCGATGTCACCTGTAGTATTGGATTGCCTACAAGTTAATCATTGTTGATTTGCCTCTTTATTTCGCGGAGAAATGAGGGGAGAAATTTCTCCTTCTTTTATCCCCCAGACTTCGCTGATGTGATCCGTTCGAACGTTGGCTTTCTGTCATTCGTGCTGAAATGCCAGCCGTGATTCTTGTACTTCCTCTTGAGTTGTTGAAGCAATTTGCCCCAGTCATCCTTTGGGTTATTCCAATCGAATTCTTTCCCAAGATCGTCATAAGTTGCTTCGCAGTTCGTCTCTACCATCATCTGAACTGCGCGAAGTTGATTGCCACTCAATCGTAGTTCGCTTGCGAGCTTTAGCACCGGATGAACCGGATCGGGAATGCCCAACACCGCCGGTTGAATGTCCCACGAACCCGGCCCAGACCCATCGCGGACAATAACCAAGAATCGCGGCCCCGCTGCCGGAGCTTGCCGTTCGCGTGCCTTGAGCAGTCCCCGCGAGCAAAGCACCATTGCCACCGCGCTTATCGGAGTGTTCGCGTGTTCACTGAGCAGGTCGTGGATTTGTGCCCACGTCACTACTAAACGCCCTTCCATCGCCATCGACCGAAGATGAGGAACCAGATAATCCGCTGCCGCTTCCAGTTCGTTCATTTCGCACCCCCTTTCGCCGCGTTCATCATCGCCGCTGTTCCCGTGTTCACCGCTTCGCGAACTGGATCGAGCGACAATCTTGCGTAAACCTGTGTTGTGCTGGCGCTGCGATGGCCGAGCAGCTTACCGATGATCGGAAGAGAAACGCCCGAGGCCGCGAGCCACGAACCCGTAGAGCGTCGCAGGTCATGGAATCTCATTCCTTCGATGCCAGCCCGCTTTGTGATCCGTGCCCAACTCGATTTGATTTCGACAATGTGACCACTTACACCGCGCCCCGGAAAAACATACTCGCCAGTCGGGTCAGCTTTCCGCCGCCGCGTGAGGATGTCCACGGCATCGGCCGATAGCGGAACGTGGATTGCTTGACCGGCTTTCGCATCGTCCGCCGGAATGGTCCAGACGCACGCATTGAGATCCACGTCAGTCCAACACATACCTTGAAGATTCGACCGTCGGGCGCCCGTCAACAATGCCACACGGTAGAGGTCTTGAAAGATTTGCGGTTCAGCATTCAACGCCGCGAAGAACTTCGGGATTTCGTCAGCCGTCATGAATCGGTCGCGAGTCTTTTCTTTGAACCTCTCGATTCCGCGTGCGGGATTATCGCCAACGTACCCGGTCCGAAGTGCAGTCTTCGCGTAGATGTGGTGAATTAGTGCCAACGCCCTGTTCGCCGCGTATCGCCCGCTGGTCTCACCGATCGACCGATGAAGCCGTTCAACGTCGCTTCGTGTGATCTCACTGAGCTTCCGATTCGCCCACCCTTCGAAGTGTGTACGCCATTGCGATTCGTTTTCCTCAACGGTCGACGGTCGATTGTGCTGGCGTGCGTGTTCGATGTGGATGAACCAGAGATCCCCGAGCGTCATTTCACGCCGAGCCGTGAGCCGTTTCGAATGTGGATCGTCACCGCCAGCAATCCGCCCGGCCGCTATGACGCATTGCTTGCGGGCATCGTCGATGCCGATTTCATGCGGCCACTTGCCGAGCTTGAACCGGACCGGCCGGCCGTTGATTTTCTTGTAGAGATAGAACGTCCTGACGCCCGTCTCACTGACGTAGAGTGCGAGTCCAGGCGTTTCGGAGTCATAGCAGTAGAGTGATTTCAAGCCCGGCGGACAGGTCAACTTTTCGAGTCTCTGATTCGTGAATTTGAACCTACTGATTTTTGACATTGTTACTTTCCCCAGGTCCGCGATTGCTACCCCCTTGCTACCGCAAGGATAAACCGCCATCAATGATGGTATATTAAGGTATATGTCAGACGCAAGAGAAATGCTAGAAATGCAAGCGAATATCTATTTCCGTCAATTTCAGTAAATGTGAACGCATGTATAAGACTTCAGACTTTTAATCTGCGGGTCGTGGGTTCGATCCCCACCGGCTTCACTGGAAATTCAAGCGTATAAACACAACTGACGTCATCAGTTTTTCATCCAAATGCAGACCCGGCCTCTGAGCCGGGTTTTTTTCATGTCCCTTGCAGTCCGCTTCCACAAATTCGCCCCTTTTCCTTAATCGTTTTCCTTGACTTTTCGCAATTCCGTGTGGTGGACTCCGCCGCGCTTGCGCACGCTCGTGGCGGAGTCCTCTGAGCTGGACCGCTGAACAAAGAAATTCCATTTTTTGTGTTAAAATGTTCAGTTTCTAGAATGTGTTCATTTCCCAGACCTTTTTCACTTCCGCTGCCAATTTGGCAGGCGAGTTCGCCAACTTCGCCAACTCAAACACACACCCCTTGGCGAAGAGACACTTGACGGGCAGATATAATGTTTATTTGTTCACATTGCCGGCCGCGGCAGTGGGATGTCTCGGCCGACACCGCCCGCCCCTGCCGAAATCTCCGACCGCAGTTCTGCCTTCCGCAACTTGGCGGAAATGGCGCCGAAATCGGCGGAAATCGGTCCAAAATGGGTCAAAATCCGCGCCAAACCGCCCCAATTCATTCCGCACTCCGCAATTCCCAATGATGGCTTCCGACCGGAATTGCGGAGTGATCGGGTAGAGGGAAACTTTTTCGCTAACACCCGCTCCCTCATGTTGGTACGCTCGTGTTCATATCGGTAAACGGAGATCCTCTTGATCCGCACCCTCTTCCTGACAATCACCTTCTGCACACTCACCCTCGCCCTCATCGCCGAAGACCCCAAGCAGGCGGAGCTGACGAAGAAGCCGATGTACGAACGATTGCTCAAGAGTGACGATGCGAAAAAGGCGGCGGAGTTGAAGAAGCGGATCGCAAACCACGAAGCGGCGGATCGCTACACCGAAGCCATCCAAACAGCCAAGGATCTTCTGGCATTACGGACCAATCGTCAGGGAGCGGATCACCACGAAGTCTCATTGGCGAATTATGACGTGATCAGACTCCAGAAACTCGCTGCTCTATCAGCCGAGAAACGGAATGACTATCAAGCAGCAGTCCGGGCAAGCAACCAGCCTATCCCGAACCGATCCGAGGATGCAGCCCGCGTGCTTCCGGTCTTTCAGAACTATGCAGATTCTTGCCAAAAAGTCTTTGGCAAGAATCATCCGGAGACGGCACGAGCCAGTATAAAACTGGCGGGCAACCTTCGCTTCATGGGATCGTATCCCGAATCCCAAAAGCAGTATGAAACAGCTCTGGAAATCTGTCGCACCTGTCTGGGTGACGAACATCCTCTCACCGCGTCAAGCTACAACAACCTGGCCAACATCTTCCTGTCTCAAGGTCGTATGGCGGATGCTGAAGACTTGTTGAAAAAAACACTCGCGATCCGCCTCAAGGTTTTGGGCGATGAAAATGCCAATACGATTGCAATCACCAACAAATTGGCGGGTGTCCTGGACCAACAGGGGAAGATGATTGAAGCCAAAACCCTTCACCTGAAAGCACTGGCGGTCGCACGAAAGAATTACGGCGACAACCATTACGTCACTGCGACGTGTTTCGGCTCGTTGGCAATCCATCTTTCGTTACAAGGGAAAAATGCGGAAGCGTATCCGCTTCAGCAAAAAGCTCTGGAATTCTTGCGAAAACGTTACGGAGACTTGAATGCACAAACCGCTTCGGGATACGACACTCTGGGTTTAATCCTCCAGAAACTCGGAAGGCTTGTTGAAGCAGAGCCACTCCTGAAAAAAGCGCTTGCGATTCGGTCGAAAATCTTCGGAGTCGATCATCCGGATACCGCTTACAGCATCAATAGTCTGGCAGTGAATTACATCGAGCAAGGCAAGATTGCTGACGCCCAACCCCTTCTGCAGAAGTCGCTGGCGATCCGTCGAAAGATTCTGGGCGATGAACATCCGGATACCGCCAGAGTTTATAACAATCTGGCCTTAACTCTGCAACTTCAGGGAAAGTTGGCGGAAGCCCAGTCCTACTTTCAGAAATGTCTCGATATCGAACTTCGAGCCTTCGGCGAAGAGTATTACGGCACTGCCACCTGTTATTTCAACCTGGCAGAGAACGACATGGCACAGGGCAAACTGGTCGAAGCAAACGAGAAATACGTGAAAGCCATGACGATCAACCGCAAGATTTTTGGGGAAGGGCATCCGTACCTGGCATTGATCTATGGTGGCATGGCAGCAAACCTTCAGCACCAGGGTATGGCTGTGGACGCCCAGACGTATCTCGAGAACGCGGTGATGATTCAGCGGAAATTTCTGGGCGAAGAACATGCGGAAACAGCGCATAGCTACAGTCAGCTCGCGATGAACTTCCATTTCCTGAAAAAGACGGACGAGGCGGAGGCCGTATTGAGAAAAGCGATCTTCAGTTCGGAGGCCAGCCGACTGACCCGCGCTCAGGGGCTTGAACGCGCTCTGGGATCACGGCTCAATCCGCGACTTCTTCTGGCGGTGATCGAACAGAATAAGACTCCGGCTGCCGCCTGGGCCAACGTCGAGGCGACTTTAGCACGTGGCTTACTGGACCATCTGGGGCTTGCAGAAACGAACCTGACTGAGGAAGAGAGGAAACAGTTTGTTCAGGAACAGGATCGTGTCACGGATCTCCAGTCACAGATTCTGGTCCTGTTGCGGAAGACGAATCGAACCGACGACGAGAATACTCGGCTCGAACAGTTTCTTGCGGCACGGCGTGAAGCGGGCCAGCGACTGGCAGCACTGGCCGTGGCGGCGAGCACCCGCGAGGTGGCATCGAACGTAACGATCCAGTCGGCATTACCCGACGACGCGGCCGTATTGTTCTGGGTCGATGTGACGAGTCGGAGTGGCGATGTCCAGGAACACTTCGCCTGCGTTGTTCGCTCATCGGGCGATCCCAAGTGGGAACGACTCCCCGGCACGGGACCGAATGGAACATGGTCGAAAGCCGATACCGAACTCCCCGAGAAACTCCGGTCGGCCCTCGCCGGGAACAGTTCACATCCTGAGATCGAAATCCTCGTCGAACAACTTCACGCCCAGCGGCTCGCGCCGGTCCTCAAGCATCTGAATGACATAAAGACGCTCTATGTAGTGCCCGTGAACGAGATGGCGGGCATCCCAATTGAGTCGTTGACACAAGACTTCACCATGAGCTATATCCCGTCCGGCACGTTCCTTGCACGACTCAAGAATCAACGGAAGCCGACAGGAGTCGAGTTGCTCGTGGTTGGTGATGCGATCTATAGCGATCCCAACTTTGCCCGGCGGAAAAAAGAGGATTTTCTGATCACGCGGGCCGAGTGGAACGACCTGCCGGGCACGCGGGTGGAAACAAATCGGTTGAAGCAGCTCTTTGGTGAACGTGCAAAAGTGTTCACTGATGGGAATGCGAGCGAGCAGACTCTGGAATCGCTGAGAAAATCAGAGGAGTTGAGCAAGTATCGCTATCTGCACTTTGCGACGCACGGCGAAGGAAACAACGTGAAGGCGTTCGAGTCGTCGCTCATCCTTTCGCAAGACAACCTGCCGAAGGAGTTGATGCCGAAGGCAGGGGAACCGTTCCTGAATGGACAACTTTCAGCGAGGGAAGTACTCGATTACTGGAAGCTGAATGCGGAGTTGGTCACGCTCAGCGCCTGCGAGACCGCCATCGGCAAGAGCGGTGGTGGCGATGGATTGCTTGGCTTCGCACAGGCGTTCCTGACGGCGGGTGCGCGATCAGTGTGCTTGAGTTTGTGGAAGGTCGATGACACTGCGACGGCGTTACTCATGAGTCGCTTCTACGAGAATCTGCTTGGCAAGCGCGAAGGCCTGACGAAACCGATGGGCAAAGCGGCGGCGCTGGATGAGGCGAAGCGTTGGCTGCGCGGCTTGTCGCAGGAGGAAGCATTGAAGCTGAGCGCGGCGATATCGGATGGTGTGGATCGCGGAACGCGAGGCAAGGGCGTGAAGGTGAATGTGTTGCCGAAGGTGGAGAAGGACGAGAAGCCATTCGCGCACCCGAAGTATTGGGCGGCCTTCGTGCTGATTGGCGATCCGAATTGAAGAGTGCTGACAGCTTACAGTAGATAGCTTGTTCATTTCTCTGGAGAATGCACCGATTCTTGTCCAACGGTATTGCCCTCAGGATCAACAAACGAGACAATAGTATCCGAAATGCGTGCCTTCATCTGAATTCTCCGCAGGGGCTATGAGTACCTCTGTCTTGAGTCTGAAGGTGAGAACTGCAAACTCGGGCGTCACTGCGTTCATGGAACTCAAGGGTTCATCAATGTCATCTGCCGCGACGACCGATCGCCGAATCGGGATTCTCGATGCCTTCATGCGCAAAGTACAATTTCGGGGTGATGCGCTCATCGCCGTTCTGCATAAAGCTCAGGAGCTTTTCGGATTTCTGGATCGACCGATTCTGAAACACGTGGCCCGGACGTTGAAGTTGCCTGCGAGCCGGGTATACGGCGTTGCCACCTTTTACCATCTGTTTCGTCTGAAGCCGCAGGGTGAGCATACGTGTGAGGTTTGTCTGGGGACCGCCTGTTTCGTGAAAGGGGCGCAGGAACTCGTCGATGCCGTTGAGCAGACTGCAGAAATTCATGTCGGGGAAACGACTCCCGATGGTAAACTTTCACTGGTCGTGTCCCGATGCATCGGCACCTGCAGCATTGCACCGCTCGTTGTGATGGACGAGCAGATCGTGGGACCGATTTCGGCCGAGATGCTTTCAACTCGAGTTCAGGAGTGGATGAGTGAACATCGCTGACCTGCACACGATTCGCGAAGCGGAGCGGAACCGGTGCAAACCGTTCACGATTCGCTGTTGCACGTCAAGCGGGTGCCGTGCATCCGGCGCTCTTGAGGTCTTTGCGGAACTGCAAAAACAAGTTCAGGAAAGCGGACTGACCGACCGCGTTGACGTTGTCGGTGTCGGTTGCCCGGGTCTTTGTTCCGAAGGTCCGCTGGTCGAGTCAACCCATCCTGCGGCGATCTATCCCCGAGTGAAATCGGAACAGGCTCGCGAGATTGTGCGGATTTCGCTGAACGAACCCTGTCAGCTCGAGCAATTAGATCCCGGCCATCCGTTTCTCACGGGCCAATTGAAGATTGTGCGTGCCCGGGCGGGTATCATCGATCCGGAACGTCTGGAATCGTATATCGCTGCCGATGGCTATGTGGGGCTTCAACAGGCGCTTCAGCAATCACCTGAAACGATTGTGGAAACGATCACCGTCAGCGGGCTTCGCGGCCGCGGCGGTGCGGGGTATCCGACGGGTCTGAAGTGGGCCACGGTGGCGAAGATGCCTCGCGGGCAAAAGTATGTGATCTGCAACGGCGACGAGGGCGATCCGGGTGCGTTCATGGACCGGGCCGTAATGGAAGACGCCGCCCATCAGGTTCTGGAAGGGATGGCGATCGCGGCCTACGCCGTGGGCGCCAATCAGGGCGTCATTTACGTTCGGGCCGAATATCCGCTGGCGATTGAACGCCTGCAACTTGCCATCACGCAGGCAACCCGGGCCGGGTTGCTGGGCACGGGCATCCTGGGGAGTGGCTTCAATTTCACGATCGAGATCCGCATCGGCGCCGGCGCGTTCGTCTGCGGAGAGGAAACCGCACTGATCGCTTCGGTCGAAGGATTGCGAGGCATGCCGCGGCCCCGGCCTCCGTATCCGGCCGAGCGGGGACTCTGGGATTGCCCAACGCTCATCAACAATGTGGAAACCCTGGCCACGATTCCCGCGATCCTGCGGAATGGCGCTGAGTGGTTTGCCGCGATTGGAACCGAGAAAAGTAAAGGCACCAAGATTTTCTCAATCGCCGGCAAAATTCAGAATTCCGGGCTCGTGGAAGTTCCCATGGGAACCACGCTTCGCCAGGTGGTCGAGGTACTTGGCGGCGGAGTTCCCGGGGGAAAAGCGTTGAAGGCGGTGCAGACCGGCGGGCCTTCGGGCGGTTGCATCCCGGCGGAACTTCTCGATACGCCCATCGACTACGAATCGCTCAGCGCAATTGGATCGATCATGGGATCGGGCGGAATGATTGTTATGGATGAATCCGATCAGATGCCGGAGATCGCGCGTTTCTTTATGGAGTTCTGCGCCGATGAATCGTGCGGCAAATGCGTCCCCTGCCGGGTCGGTACGGTTCAATTGCACCGCCTGCTGACCCGGATCATTGAGCGCAAGGCGAGTCAGGACGATCTGGATCAACTTATTCAATTGTGCCATCTGGTTCGCGATACCAGTCTGTGCGGCCTTGGGCAGTCGGCGCCCAATCCGGTGTTGAGCACGCTCCGTTACTTCGCCAGCGAGTATGAAGCGCTCCTCCAACCGCCGGAGTTTCCCGGGCACACCCGACGCAAAGCACCGATCCCACTCACCGTGATCTGAACGCAATGATGGAACAGGAGCCGCGATGTCTGTCGTGACACTCACGATCAATGATCGGCAAATCACTGCCCGAGCCGGTGAAACGGTCCTTGATGCCGCTCGCGAAACGGGGATCCCGATCCCCACGCTGTGCCATCTCGATGGCGTGACCGAGGCGGCAGCGTGCCGGATGTGTCTGGTGAAAATCGAAGGGCGCGGCCGGCTTCAAGCTTCATGCGTTACCTCGGCCTTAGAGGGTATGGTCGTTCACACCGAGACCGAAGCGATCCGCGAGTATCGCCGCATGATCCTCGAACTGCTCTTCGCCGAAGGCAATCATGTGTGCTCGGTCTGCGTGGCGAACGAACATTGCGAACTCCAGTCGCTCGCGGCGGATCATGGTATGGATCACGTCCGCTACGAATACATGAACCCGAAACGGCCCGTTGACGTGACTCACGAGCGCTTTGCACTCGATCATAACCGTTGCATCCTCTGTTCCCGGTGCATCCGTACCTGTGATGAAATTGAAGGTGCGCATACGTGGGACTTTGCCGGACGCGGATCGCACGCCCGGATCATCGCCGACATGGGGCAGCCCTGGGGCGAGGCGGAGAGTTGTACGTCCTGCGGAAAATGCGTGCAATCGTGCCCGACGGGTGCGCTCTTCCGGAAAGGAAGCACCGTGGCGGAGATGACCAAGGATCGCGAGCGGCTCGCCGAGTTGATGGTGGCACGGAAGGAGAAAAAATGGAGCGTCTGAAGCTAGCGACCGTCTGGCTGGGCGGGTGTTCCGGTTGTCATATGTCGTTTCTGGATCTGGATGAGTGGCTGTTCGAGTTGAGTGAAATGGCCGATCTGGTCTACAGCCCGATCGCGGATGTCAAAGACTTTCCGCACGGAGTTGATGTCACACTCGTTGAAGGAGCCATCGCCAATGAAGAGAACCTCGGTATGGCGAAAACAGTAAGACAGCGGTCCCGGGTCGTCGTTTCATTCGGCGATTGCGCGGTCACGGGGAACGTCACCGCCATGCGGAATCCGCACGGGCTGGGATTGGAAGTCTTGCGAACCGTCTACCTCGTGCCCGAACCGGGAACGCAACCGCACATCCCCGACGATCGCGAAATCGTTCCGGCTCTGCTCGATCAGGTGATTCCACTGCACAACGTCATCCCGGTGGATCATTTCCTTCCCGGCTGTCCTCCCTCCGCATCACGAATCCGTGATTTCCTGAAGCAACTGTTATCGGGGACTGCACCAAATCGATCCGCAGTACAGATTCGCTTCGGATAACAAGGTGTCACACATGAAACGGATCATCATCGACCCGGTCACCCGCATCGAAGGTCACGCCAAGATCAGTCTGTTCCTGGGCGAGGAAGGCACGATCACCCATGCGCGATTCCACGTCGTCGAGTTCCGTGGTTTCGAAAAATTCTGCCGGGGCCGTCCGTTCTATGAGATGCCAAGTCTCACTGCACGTGTCTGCGGGATCTGCCCCGTGAGCCATCTGCTCTGCTCCGCCAAAGCCGGCGATGCCATTCTGGGAGTACGGCCTCCGGTGGCGGCCGTGAAGCTGCGCCGCACCATGAATCTCGGGCAGATCATTCAGTCTCATGCGCTGAGTTTCTTTCACCTCAGCAGTCCGGACCTGCTTCTGGGATTCGACCACGACCCGGCGCAGCGGAACGTGTTCGGCCTGATGAAATCGCATCCGGACCTTGCACGGGGCGGGATTCGGCTGAGACAGTTCGGTCAGGATGTGATCGACAAGCTCGGCGGGCGCAAGATCCACCCCGCCTGGGCAGTCCCCGGCGGAGTCCGCGAAGCCGCATCAGTGGAAACTTGTCAGGAACTCAGAGCGCGGATTCCCGAAGCGCAGGCGACGGCGCGAAGCGGAATTGAGCTGATGAAACACTACATGGATACGCACAGCGAGGAGTGCAAAGTCTTCGGCCTGTTCCCGACGTTGTATCTCGGACTCGTTCGCCCGAATGATCATGGTTGGGAACATCATGATGGCGTCCTCCGCATCATGGATCACACGGGAACCGTGCTGGTTGATGATCTCGAACCTTCGCGCTTTCACGAGTTCATCGGCGAGCATGTCGAGAACGATTCCTACTTGAAATCCCCGTACTTCAAGCCGATGGGTTATCCCGGCGGGGCTTATCGGGTCGGTCCGCTGGCTCGCCTCAATTTGTGCACGGGCTTTGGCGTTCCGCTGGCCGATGCGGAGCTTCGGGAGTTCCGAGCGCGTGCGGGCGGCGTGGCCAACTCCGCCTTCTTCTATCACTTGGCACGGCTCATCGAAATCCTCGCATGCACCGAATTCCTCGACCAGCATCTCCAGGACCCGGACTTGCAATCGCCGCGTCATCGAGCCGAAGCCGGCGTCAACCATCTTGAAGCGATCGGTTGTTGCGAAGCTCCCCGTGGCACGCTGTTCCATCATTATCGCGTTGATGACAATGGACTGCTCACGTATGTGGATCTGATCATTGCGACCGGGCAGAACAACCTCGCCATGAATCAAACGGTCACGCAAATTGCTCAACACTACATCACGGATAGCCGATCGATTCCCGAAGGATTTCTCAATCGCGTGGAGCACGGCATCCGTTGCTACGATCCGTGTCTGAGTTGTTCGACACACGCATACGGACAGATGCCATTGTACGTCGAACTTCTATCGCCCGACGGCACCATCATTGATCAGGTCCGGCGATGAGCGTTCTTCTGATCGGCATCGGCAACACGCTTCGGCGAGATGATGGCGCCGGCCCTGCCGTGGTTGAACAGATCCGTGCCCGACCGCATCTCCGGAAACGCTCTACACATCAATTGCTTCCCGAGCATGCGGAAGCCCTCGGCGAATGCGAACATGTCGCTTTTGTGGACGCCGCTGTCAATGTCACAGCTGTTCACTTCTCGGAGATTGAACCCGGAGAAGGGCAAACGCTTCTGGGGCATCGCTGCGATCCTGCGTGGCTTCTGGATCTCACTCAACAACTGTATGGCCGAACACCTCAGGCGTTTCTTTTATGCATTCCGGCCAGCGATCTGGGCTATGGAGAGGGTTTCAGCACACACACAGCGCACGCGATCTCGTGTGCGATCGAACGTCTTGAAACCTGGCTTGAGTCCCTGGGTCTTCAATGCCCTTCAGCAGATCCGCGGGAGGAGTTCCCCAGCGGGTAGCGGAACCATCCGTTTCGCTCCGAACGGAGTTCGCGCTACGACGTGGCCCGGATGATCGGAGACGACCGTGCCGATACGCACGGCGTTTCGCCCCAGCGGATGGGAACGCATCCGTGCGAGCGCTTCATCGGCAGCGGCATCGGGCACGATGGCGATGAATTTCCCTTCATTCGCAACGGCAAGCGGATCGAGGCCGAGCAGATCGCAGGCGGAGCGAACCGCAGGCTGAACGGGAATCGATTGCTCGATGATCTCAATCCCGAAACGCCGTGAGTGAGCAATCTCATTCAACGTGGCCGCGACGCCGCCTCGCGTGGGATCACGAAACATACGCACGGGTACCGCCTCCAGCAGCGAGAGCGCGATCTCCTGAAGATTCGCCGTATCGCTGATAATCGCCGATTCAAACTGAAGTCCTTCACGCTGGCTGAGCACCGCAATTCCATGTTCAGCAATCGTTCCGCTCAGAAGCACCGCGTCACCAGCGGCGATCGCGTCTGGCGAAAGATGTCCCTCGTGTTTGCACCAACCCAAACCCGTCGTCGTGATGAAACATCCTTCCCCGTGACACCGTTCAATAACCTTCGTATCGCCGGCGACCACGAGCACACTTGCGGCACGAGCGGCATCGGCTGCACGATGAAGAATCTCCGCGAGCAAAGCGAGCGGTAATCCTTCCTCGAGTATCAACGCCATCGTGAGATACTTCGCACGCGCACCCATCATGGCGAGGTCGTTGAGAGTGCCATGCACCGCCAGTTCGCCGATGCTCCCGCCGGGAAAGATCAGTGGCCGTACCACATACGAATCCGCGGTCACAACCAGTCTTCCGGTTTGCACGGGGAGTTCGGCACCATCGGCTTGCCGAGCCAGGAACGGATTATCAAAAGCGGGACGAATGAGATGTTCAAGGAGATCGGCCGTGAGTCGCCCTCCGCCACCGTGCCCGAGCACAATGTGCGAAAAGTCCCTGAGTGGCACGGGGCAGTGCCAGCTATTCTGCTGCGGCGGACGTTGCATGGGTTCTGGCAGAGGGGAACGGTTGCTGAAACTTGCCCGCATGATAATACGCGGCGCAGGCGCCTTCATCCGAGACCATCGTGGCTCCCAGGGGAGTCCGAGGTGTGCATTCCCGGCCGAAGGCTTCGCACTCGGTCGGCTTCAGTCGACCGCGCAATACTTCTCCTGATCGACACAGGTGCGAACAGGACGATGAGGCGATCGCGATGGGAAACCGCATTTCGGCATCGTACTTTTGATACTTCTTGCGGATCCGCCAGCCACTGCGAGGGATGATTCCCATCCCCCGCCATTCGCGATCGGTCTCTTCAAAAACTTCGTCGATCATACTCCGGGCCACGGGATTGCCATTCGTTGCAACAGCACGAGCATAGGCGTTTTCCACGATCGATTTCCCCGACTTGAGTTGTTTGACGGCTTGCAAAATCCCCTGCAGCAGATCGATCGGCTCAAATCCCGTGACCACGACGGGTACGCGATACCGCTCCGCCAGTAAAGGATATTCCTGAAGGCCCATGACGCTACAGACATGGCCTGCCGCCAAAATGGCCTGCACGCGCTGATCCGGCTCGGCCAGCAGCACATCGAGAGCGGGTGGAACCCGCACAAGCGAAGTCAGCATACTGAAGTTTGAAAGGTTCTCCCGATGCGCCTGATGGATCGTCAGAGCATGAGCTGGTGCGGTGGTCTCGAAACCGATCCCGAAGAAGACCACTTGCTTCTCGGGGTGCGACCGGGCCAGAGCCAACGCATCGAGCGGCGAATAAAGAATGCGCACGTCGCCACCGGTCGCCTTGATTCGCTGAAGATCCGACCGGCTCCCCGGTACGCGGAGCATATCGCCGAACGTGCAGAAGATCACATCGGGCGATGCCGCCAGCGCCAGCGCCCGATCAATCACTGACAGTGGAGTGACACAGACCGGACAGCCCGGACCATGAATCAGTTCAATTTCCTCTGGTAGGAGTTGATCAAGTCCGTGCCTCAGGATGGCATGTGTTTGCCCGCCACACACTTCCATGAGCGCCCAGCGCTGTGTGACAATCTGTTGCAGTTCGCGAACGAGCACTCGTGCATGTTCGGGATCACGAAACCCCTCCCAGTTACTCATGAGCCTGCTCCTCGAGTTTCGCCATTTCGGCCAGACTGGCGAGTGTTTGCAAGGCGTCTTCTTTATCGATTCGGCTGATGGCGAAACCGACGTGGACCAGAGCGTATTCGCCCACCTGGAGTTCCGGGAGATATTCCAGGCAGGCTTCGCGGAGTACTCCCCCAAAATCAAACTGGCCCATCGACAATCCCTCACGGGGAAAAGTCTTGATCAGTTTACCGGGGACGGCGAGGCACATATGGGTTCTCCGGGTGTTTCGGGCCTTCGGAACGCAAGCAGGAAACTGACCCACTCGGAAATTCCCTGTCCGGTCTTCGCAGAGGTGAGGATGATCGGAATGCCGGGCCGCACGGATTCGAGATTCCGGCGGGCCGTGATAAGATCGCACTCGCAGGCCTCGGCCAGATCACACTTGGTGATGAGAGCCAGATCGGCGCTGTTGAATAGCCCGGGATATTTCAGAGGTTTCTCTTCCCCTTCCGTGACGCTCAACAGCACGACGCGAAGCGACTCACCTAGGTCGTAATTCGTCGTACAGACCAGATTGCCGACGTTTTCGATGAAAAGCAGATCCAGTTCAGAAAGGTTCCAGTCGTCGAGTTGTTTCCCGATCATTTCCGCATCCAGATGGCATATCCCGTGCGTGCGAATCTGCCGCACGGGAGCGCCGCTACGGGCCAGTCGTTCGGCATCGCAATCGGTCTCGGGATCTCCGACGATGGCGGCGACACGAATGGATGCCGCTCGTAATCGACTGAGAGTTTCCTCAAGCAATCGGGTTTTCCCGGTGCCAGGCCCCGACACGAGATTGACCACAACAACGCCGGCTTCGTGAAAACGCGTGCGCAGCCGCGCGGCCTGCAAATCGTTCTTCTTGAGCAGGTTCTGGCGAAGTTCGAGAATTCGTGGCGGTTGCATGGCGGATTCAGTCATTGATATTCCACCCAGGCCAGTTCGAGTTCGCGGCCGGTACGCACATCATTGCTCGGCGTGCCACAGTCGGGGCAGCGCAGGATTGAGAGCACATCGGGAGTGACAATGCACCGACACTGCCCGCACGCGATCGTAACCGGGACCATTTCGCACGTCAGTTCCGATTGCGATAGGAGCGAATCGAAGGCAGCGATCTCCCAGCAATTTACGAGTGCATCTGGCAGAACCCCACTCAGCATTCCGATGCGGACATGCAATCGAGTCACGGCGCTGGCACAGGCATCTCGCGCGGCGCTGTCCGCCTGTTCCACGATACTTTGTGCGAGTGCGAGTTCATGCATATCAGACCCTGCGGATATTCTACCCCGAATTCCTGCGTGCTGCGATTTGCCGCGCAATGAGTGCTTGCCCGACGGAAAGACCGCCATCATTACAGGGAATCCGACGGTGCTGACGAACGTCAAATCCTGAAGTCGTCAAGAGATCAATCGTGAGTTCGGTGAGTTTCCGATTCTGGAACACGCCTCCCGTCAGACCGATGCAGTGAGTGTTCTCCCGCCCCCGCATCACTTGTGCGATTTCAAGGATCGTGTGCGCAATCGTAAGGTGAAACCGGCCGGCAATCTGTGCCCGGGAAACTCGACTCCGAAGATCGGTAACGATTTGTTGCATCATCACCGTTGGGTTCAACACCATCACGTCGTCATTTGTTTCGATTGGGAATTCGTATCTCTCGCTGCTACGTTCAGTCATCGTTTCGAGTTCAATCGCCGCCTGCGCTTCGTACGTACACTGTTGACGCACGCCGATCAAAGCGGCGACCGCATCGAACAAACGACCCATGCTGCTGGTCGCGGGGCTATTCAGGTTCTTCTCCAGTTGTTGTTTCAAAGTGGTTCGAAATGATTGATCCATCGATTCCACAGGAGGAAGATCCTCTTCCCAGGAAATTCCAGCAGACCACAAATGGGCCAGCGCCATTCGAGCGGGGTGTTCGATCGCGCGATCCCCGCCCGGCAGCGGCACCGGCTTGAGATGCGCAACCCGCTGGATCCGATCCTGATGAGCAAGAAAGAACTCACCTCCCCAGATCGTTCCGTCGGGACCCCATCCGGTGCCATCGAAGCAAACGACGAGAGCGGGTTCATCAAACGCCTCTGTATCACTTTGCCAGGAAGCAACATGAGCATAATGATGAATGACCGGAACCAGAGGAATTTGGTTTTCCCGACTGTAATTTCTGGCCCAGTCGTGACTAAGAAAACCGGGATGGGCATCGCAGGCGATCAGATCCGGCTTCACATGCCATAACCGAATCAGATTCGATACTGAATCGGCTAAGGCTTCCAATCCGCTCCAGCAGTGCATGTCGCCAATGTGCGGTCCTAAGTAGACTCGATCTCCGAGAGCCAAAGCCAAAGCCGTTTTCTGTTCACCACCTAACGCAAGTACGATCGGACCGCTGCTGACAACAGAAATCGACTCGGGCGAAAACCCCCGCGATCGCCGAATGAACGTCGGGTCCCCTGCGAAGAATTGCATCACGGTATCATCACAGCGATTCTGAATGCGCCGATCGTGACCCAGAATCCCATCAGCAAGTGACAAGAGGATGTCATTCGCTTCGCCTTCATGGTCGATCAACAAAGGCTCACCCGACCGATTGGCCGACGTCAGCACAAGCGGATGATCCTGAATCAGCAACTCATGGAGTGCCGAACTCGGCAGCATGAAACCGAGCGTTCGCACGCCAGGCGCCACAGCATCGGCTAATATCGAGCATTTTTTGACCGGAATGGATTGCAAAAGAACAATAGGCCGCTCTAAGCCACTCAGCAGGCTTGCTTCGTCATCACTGCAATGGGCATACGTTCGGATCATCTCGATTGATGAAGCGAGCAGTGCAAAGGGTTTGTCCCCGCGACCCTTGCGCTCGCGGAGTGCCTTGACTGCTGAACTGTCCAAGGCATCGCAGACCAGATGAAATCCCCCAACACCTTGAACTGCTACAATCCCCCCTTGGCGGATCAATTCCTGTGACCATAAACGGGCATCATGATCCGATGCGAGTACCCCTCGCCGGTCTTTCGCCATCAGTTTTGGTCCGCAATTTGGGCAAGAGATCGACTGGGCGTGATATCGGCGATCGGCGGGATTCGTGTACTCGCGCGCACAGTCGGGGCACAAGCGGAAGGGATGCATACTGGTGTGATCACGATCGAACGGCATTCGATCAAGTATCGTCCAGCGCGGGCCACAGGTTGAACAGGCGATGAATGGATATCGATAGCGCCGATTCGCGGGATCGAATAGTTCCTGCAAACACTCGGCACAATTGGCAACATCGACAGGTAAGTCGCATGCTCCCGAGAGTTCCTGCAAGGACGAGCGTATCTGAAAACCGTCCTCTTCTTTGGTCGAAAGATGAGTGAACTCGACGCCGCGAACCCGTGCCGCTTTCGGTCCAACGCTGGCTTCCTGGAGGAAACACCGCAACGAATCCAAAGCTCCCTGAACTTCAACCACAACTCCCGCAGAATGGTTCCATACTTCGCCGGTCAAGCTCAAGCGATTGGCGAGTGCCGTCAGATACGGCCGCATCCCCACGCCCTGGACCCGACCCTGAAGGACGATACGCCAGCGTTCATGAGATGACTGCGTCATGATTCTGAAATCGCAATCAAATGACGAAATGACGGAGCTGTGTCACTCGCTGCCGAAGCGAATCTCGAAAATCAGGATGAGCGATCGAGATCAACCGTGCGGCTCGTTCGCGCAAGGACATTCCGTGAAGATTGACCGCGCCATATTCCGTGGCCACCCATTGAACATGCCCACGCGTGGTCACGACGCCGGCGCCGGGATCGAGTTCCGGCACGATCCGCGAGATCGTGCCGCCTTTCGCCGTCGAAGGCAAAGCGATGATCGGCAATCCGTCACGCGAGATCGCAGCGCCGCGGATAAAATCCATCTGCCCGCCGATGCCGGAATAGATATCGTGCCCGATGGAATCGGCGCAGACCTGACCCGTCAGATCGATCTGCAACGCCGAGTTGATCGCAACAACGCGATCGTTCTTCCGAATCAGAGCCGTATCGTTGGTACGGTCGCACGGATGAAATTCGACCAGCAAATTATCGTTGACGAAATCAAAGAGCCGCTGTGAACCCGTCACAAAACTCACGACACTTCGCCCACTATGAATGTTCTTGTATTTGTTCGTGATCGCACCGCATTCAACCAGATCGATCAGCCCATCCGAAAACATCTCGGTATGCACACCGAGGTCGGTCTTATCCTTCAGCCGCGCCAGCACCGCATTCGGAATCCCGCCGATCCCCATTTGCAGACACGCCCGATCCGGAACCAGCCTCGCCACGATTTCGCCAATCGCTTCCTCGACCGGTGTCACGGCATCGAGCGGATGCGTATGAAGTGGGCGATTCGTGTGACAATACGCTGTCAACCGGCTCATCGGGATCGCCGTATGACCGTGCGTCCTCGGCATCTGCTCGTTGATCTCCGCAATCACCAGCGAAGCCATCGTCGCTGCCGCTAGCGCCGCATCCACCGATACTCCCAACGTGCAATGCCCATGCTGATCCGGCACCGAAAGCTGCAAGAGCGCCGCATCAAGTTGCACTTTCCCTGAGAGAAAAAGTCCGGGAATGTCGGACAGAAAGATCGGCACGAAGTCCGAACGACCGGCCCGCAACGATTCGCGCAGCGGTGCGCCGGTGAAGAGCGAGATTGCACGAAACTGCCGTTCCTTCCCCGGCGCCACGTGCGGCGCAGGACCGGATGTATGCAGATGATAGATCGTCACATCCTGCAAATCGCTTCGTGCCGCGAGCGCCTCAATCAGCGGAGTGGGTGTGGCGGATGCCCCATGCAGGAAGACCTTCATCCCGCTGCGAATCCCCGCCACAGCCTCCTGAGGCGACCCTGCGGCATGTAACGGCATTGGTTTCACTTGCACTCAACCCATTCATGGGAACTGCGACTTTCACAGTACGAGCCGATTGCTCGCTGAAGTCGTTTGGATTCCAACTTACCGAAGGACGCCGCACACACCAAGTCAAACTCAGAACCTGAATCCGTTCCCGTCACAATCATTGATTTGCGCGTCCGCAGATTCCCTCACGATTCTCTTGACTTTCCTCAAAACTCTGCCGAGGACTCCGTCACCGCCCTGCGCACGCTCGTGGCGGAGTCCTTGTCACTCTGACTCGTCTTTCCACCGGCAGCGCCCCACCCTTCCGTGGACTCATTCCCAATTTTCGGAACCATCTATGCGCCGTAAAGACTTACGTCAATTCTGAACAGTTACTGAAATCGTGATCAGTATTACTTGACGACCGTCAGACCACCCATAAGGACTCCGCCACTCATGCAAGCATGTTCGGTCGGGTGACAATTTCCGCGCTCGGCTCGCCGACCGCGCGCTCGGATTACGCGGCTGGTTTCTTCACCGCCTCAAATCTCTCCTGCAGAGCGCGTAGCTTTCGCGGGCTGCACCAAGTCCAAAACGATTTGAGTGATCGATCCAGTTTGGTCTGCTCGCTGGTCAGCAGATTCCGCCACGTTTTCGCCTTTTCCTCGCTCGCTTTTCTCATCCGCCGTAAAAGCCATTCCTTTGAACTCGACAGGTCATTGATCCGGCCCAATCGGTCCTGCATCGCCTCAATTGACGGATAGAGCCGCTTACGAAATTCATCCGGGTACGCCGCTTCGAGAAGTTCCATCGCATAGCGCAGTTTTTTTCCGCGAATCCGAAACCGGTGCAACCCTGCCACATCGGTCCGATCGGACGGAACCACCTTGAAGAACCGCCCGATCAGAGGTTGCAAACGCGTCTGCGCCCAATCCTCGAAACGAAGCTCTGCGATGCCAGACCTCGTCATGCTTCGGGCTTGCACCTTCTGAATGAGCCTGTCGATCCGCCGTGCGAATCGATTCTTCGCTTCCAGTCGTTTGAGCAACCGATCGATCGACGCTTCGGCTTTCTTCCGCTCGGCACACAGTTTCCTGAGCCAGAGTAGATTTCCTTTGGTGGGTGGTTTGCTCTTCAATCGCCCGATCAGCACATCGCAGTCCCGGGCCGCATTCGTGGCTTTGCGGATCCGTCGCAGTTGCCGATTCACCCACTCAGACGTCCGATGAGGAATGAGATCCTGATACAAATCAAGGGCCGCCGAGGCCCGCCGCGACCAGATCCGCAGCTCGTGGATCACTTCAACGCTTTTCCCGCTTTGCTCGGCCGACGCCGTTGACACCAACTGAACCAACTTGCCCAGCCGATACTGTAAGGTGCGCACCGCTACGTCACCCGTCCGATGGCCGGCCGATACGCCTTCAATCCACTTCGTTGCCACGACTGGTATCATCGAATCGTTCTGCCTTTTTTTCTAGCTTATTGCATTCAGCAGTTGGATTCGACTCCGCTGAACGACGAAGATCAATCCGCCGGTAAATCGGGAGTCCGCGATGAGAACTTGACGCGCCGCGCAACGTGGGGAAGGGTGTGTGGGAAATGAACCGGCCGCTCAGGCGGTTCGGTTCGCTCAGTGTGGATGCTTGTTGACGCTGCGAGCTTGTGAAGCAGGAAGAGGAGACCTTCGGTCCGACGTACGGCTCGGTCAGGAGACCTTCGCCGAGCGCGGTGGAGACCTTCGGTCCGACGTACGGCTCGGTCAGGAGACCTTCGCCGAGCGCGGTGGAGACCTTCGGTCCGATGTACGGCTCGGTCAGGAGACCTTCGCCGAGCGCGCTGGAGACCTTCGGTCCGACGTACGGCTCGGTCAGGAGACCTTCGCCGAGCGCGCTGGAGACCTTCGGTCCGACGTACGGCTCGGTCAGGAGACCTTCGCCGAGCGCGGTTTATCAATGAAAAAAGCGAGGCGATTAATTCGCCTCGCTCACGATTTGAACGAGCAGGATTTCGCTCTCAACGTCGGCCGGGAAGCGACGGGCGGCGACTGCCGGGAGCGCTCTGGGCATTGCCGAATCCGCCTTGCGGTGCAGCACCGCCAAGGCTACCGAAACTCGCGCCCCCACCGCCTCCAATTCCCGCTCCACCCTGCGGACTCATGTTCATGAAGTATCCGCCGGTATTCAGGAAGGTCACCGTCTTGTCGCCGGTCGCGGGCAGGGCGGCGTTCATTTGGGCCGATTGTTCCTCAATCGCCCGGCGGTTATCGAAAAGCTGGCCTTGCAGATTATTGAGCGAATTTTGGGCTTGAATCTGCGGGCGTACCAGACCGTAATAATTCACGCCGGCGGAGTTCCCCTGACGCAGCAGATTCAAGTACGGGCTGAAGCTCGGGCTTCGCGTCGCCGGTCCGAACGGGCGTGGCGCCTGAGCCTGGACGGGCGTTGATGCGAAGGCGATCGAAACGAGACTGACCAGGGTGAGTGCAAGTGTTCGCATGGTGTTGATTCTCCTCGAGGGAACATAGCCTTATCTTACCCGGAATTGGGAACCCGGGACAACCATCAAACTTGGTTATCCCGGGCCGAATGATCATGGGTTAAAACCCACCACCGAAGCCGCCGCCTTGACCCTTCAGCGTTTGCACCGTGGCCGTACCCAGCAGCGTGATGCCGAAGACTCGTTCGATCGGTGCGAGGAGTCGGGACATCTTGGTTTCCAGCGTGACCAGCGGGTATGACTGGACGAAGATTCGGTCACCGGGGAGAACCTGATAGTTCGTCCGTGATTGGCCCAATTCCGTGGTTCCCTTCCAGTCGACCGGCAGGATCGATTCCTGGCCTTCCGGTCCGGGTCGCGAGATCCAGATCCGCCGCGGATCGGAGACTGGCGACAGCCCGCTGACCTGGCACAGGGCGTCGAGTACGGTCTCGTTGCCGGTGGCGGGGAGGCGATAGAGCTGCTGGCCTGCGCCTCCGCCATCGAGAATGACGTAATAGACTTTGCTGTTGTAAGCCAGCACATCAACGGTCACTTGTGGATCTTTGAGGAACTTGGAGAGGTGGGCCTCGATCAGCTTCTTGACTTCCGGAATCGTGGCACCGGTCACCTGGACGCTGCCGTATTCTCCGAGATTGATCGTACCGTCGGGGCGGATCAGGTGGCGGCCGCGGATCTGCTGCGTGGCCCGGCTGTCCGCAAGTTCGACCGTGACTCGGGGCTCTTTGAGCTTCATGGCCATCACTTTTCGAATTTCCTCTTTCGCTTCGATCAGTGTCAGACCTGTCAGCGAAATGCGGCCGTACTGATCGCCGAGATTCACCATGCCTTCGGGATCGACGGTGAAGTATCCTTCGATCGGATTGTCTTTATCGAGGATGGCGGCTTCCGGTACGCGGATCGCGAGCGTATCGAGCGAGCGGATCTTGTAGGGCGGAAGCGGAATCGTCTGGAGCGAATTGATGTCCAGAATATCCGGCGGTTCGACGCGATAGGTCGGGTGATTGACCTTTTCGAGCTCTTTGGGAAGTTCGAAGGCGGGAACTGGGGTATTGCGATTGTGATGGGCGCACCCCGTCACAAGAACCAGAGCGAGAAGCGCGACATGAACCGGCAGCTTTCCGTTCATCCACGCCAGGTGCGGTGACATCTCCGACTCCTCTTCACGAATGGATACTCGAACCTTCCGTGTCATCGGTCATTATCGGATGATCGTTACAACAGCTTGAATCGGAATAGTTTCACAGGAGAAATTCTCGTTTTGAGAATTTTGTCTCAAGTTTTGGTTCACTTGATGAACGGCTTGATTGGGTGCGAGCTTGGCTGAACTCTTAAGATTGAAACGGACCACCCGATCGTGAACGGTCGTGCGAATCCGCATAGTGTAATGGTGCGAGGCGGTTGCGCGAGTCCGCCTTCCGAATCTGAGGTCACTCCATGCCCACGTCCGACCCGTTGTCCCAGTACGAAACGACCGGCTTTCGCTTCCCGGACCGGGATTATTACGACCGGCATGTTGTCTTCGATCATTGCGTACGGATCGAAGCGGCGAGCCAGCGCGAGCGGTTCGAGGCGATCGCCCGCACCATCCGGGATGTGCTGGCGCAGCGCTGGGTGACAACGGCCGAAGCGTACGACAAGCAGAATCCGAAGCAGGTGTATTATCTGTCGCTGGAATTCCTGATTGGTCGGTCGCTGGTGAACACCATCATCAATTTGGGCGTGGAGAATTTCGTCCTGCAGGACTTGCGGTCCGACCCGCGGCAGGATTGGGACAAGGTGCTGGAGACGGAACCGGATGCGGGATTGGGCAACGGCGGGTTGGGTCGGTTGGCGGCGTGCTTCATCGAATCGATGGCGACGCTTCAATTCCCGGCGATGGGCTACGGACTGCGTTACGACTACGGGATCTTCCGCCAGGAGATCGTGGATGGAAATCAGGTCGAACACCCGGACCCGTGGCTGCAGTACCCAGACCCGTGGGAAGTGGCCCGCCCCAACGAGTCCGTGACCGTTCCGCTTGCTGCGACCTTCGAATCTCGACATGGACAATTGATCACTCAGCCAGGTCGTCCGATGCACCTGCTCGGCATCCCGTACGATCGGCCGGTCGCCGGGTACGGAGGGCGGACGATCAACACGCTGCGGCTGTGGAAAGCCGGGACTCCGCGGGCATTCAAGTTCGGTTGCGCCAAGCGAAGCCTGGGGAAGGGGGAAGAGATGGAGAGACTATCTGTGAAACCTTTCGTTGGAACCCTGTGGGTATCCAATCCCACCCGGCAGAGCCGAGCCGGCAGCCGGAAGCGAGTCTTGCGTGGTG
>JBGSJI010000100.1:0-13949 GCA_041742055.1 Limnoglobus sp.
CCGGCCTGCCCCGGGAGCAGGTGGTGGATTCGGTTCCAGTGGGCATCGCTGATATCATGACGACTGAGCATGGCGAACCTCGGTAAGGAAATCCACCCGCCCGAAATCGCAAATTACCCATGTTCCGTCAATACGGCCTAAGAAAAATCCTGACAAAATCCTCTTTAAAGAGTTGCATATCCAAATTCTTACCTTTAAAATCACCCTGTTCATTCAGCACGCCCAAGCTTGATTGATCGCGGAAGGAATCGCAACCGATCGCCCATTTTCGCGGAAGTCCTATTCGCGTTTCCTTTTCGCTCTCAGTGATGTCGGAATTTTGTATTTTCGGGAAGGAGCGTCCCCGATGAAGGCGATTCAGCAACCCTATCAAAATTTCGTTCAAAGCGCCTTGAATTCCAGCGTTCAGCCTGAAGTGCGACGCGTGATCGTTGATGATCAGGACGATCACGTTGAAGTTTATGGCCGGGTCTCCAGCTACTACATGAAATCGCTTGCGATTGAAGCCGTAAAAACGGCATCGGGTGGTCGGCCGATCGTCGTGCACATCGAAGTCCTGGATTGATCTCGTGCGTCGTGATCGTCCCGCGTTTTAGTTTTGAACCGACTCATCATCTCCTTCGAGATCAGGCCCGAGATTGTACTTTCGGATGAGCTTGCGGACTGTGGCCCGTGCGAGGCCCAACCATCGTCCAGCGACCAATCGGTTCCCATCAACTTCCCGAATGACCTCATCGACGAGCGTGGATTCCGTCTGTTCCAGAAGCAATTGATAGAGGTCGGTCGGTTCCTGCTTTCCCAAGGACTTGATTCGACTTCGAACCCATTCCCGGACAAAGGACTGGAGTTTTTCATCGATCGTCTGGGCTTTGGGATTCTGAGTGATCTCAGGCAGATGATCGGGTCTGATCGGTCCGCCTCGTGCCTCAATGGCGGCGCGTTCGATGGCATTGCGGAGTTCCCGGACATTGCCGGACCAGCGGCGGGATTCGAGAACGCTCATTGCTTCGGGTGAGATCGTGGCAGCCGGTGCGATTCGTGCCAGGAACGCCTGCGCGAGAATTTTGATATCTCCTACCCGATCGCGTAAGGCCGGTAAATGAATGGGGAAGACATTGAGTCGGTAGAACAGATCGTGTCGAAACCGACCCTCCGTGATCGCGGAATTCAGATCCACGTGTGTGGCCGAAACGATCCGGACATTGACCGATTGCGCAACCGCCCCTCCGACCGGAATGACTTCCTGACGCTCGAGCACGCGCAGGAGTTTGATCTGTATTTCCACCGGGATATCGGCGATTTCGTCGAGGAAGATCGTTCCGCCGTCCGCGAGAACCAGTAATCCTTCGCGAGCGCGATCGGCACCGGTGAAGGCACCTCGCACATGGCCGAACAGTTCGCTTTCGACCAGATTGGGATTCATGGCGGCAACATGAACCGGCAGAAACGGTTTGCTGCTCCGTGAACTGTGCGTATGGATGGCACGGGCGACGAGTTCCTTTCCGGTCCCGCTTTCGCCGGTGATCAGGACATTCGCGTCGGTCGGTGCGACCAGCGCGATCCGTTTGAACACATTTTGAATGGCAAGACTTTGGCCGATCAGCTCGTTTGATTGCTCCCTGGTTTCCTGTGAAATCTCCCCACCCGGTTGCACGTGAGCGGCACGCGATGCCGCTTCCAGTGCCTGATCAAGATTGAACGGCTTGGCGAGGTAATCGAACGCCCCGCCCTCGACGGCTTTCACCGCAGTTGAGAGATTGCCGTGCGCGGTCATGACGATGACCGATGCTTGAGGAGCGGCGCTGCGAAGTCTTGCGAGTGCCGTCAATCCATCCATTCCCGGCAAGCGGATATCGAGGAAAATGACGTTGGGGAGATGTTTGGCGGCGAGTTTGAGTCCATCCTCCGCCGTCGCGCAGACGAACGCCTGATCTCCTTGTTTCTCGAATGCGCGGCGTAAACTCCAGGCGATGGCTTCTTCATCTTCAATGATCAGAATCGTTTGTGCCATAAGTGCCCGGATTCCGTACGATCCTGTTCATGAGAGATCAGACTTCCAGCATATCGTCAGTTTAACGGAAAACGCGGGCGAAACGAATACATTAAGTCCATGCGATTTCTCACTGATCTGTATCCTTCCGTCGCCGCACGCGTCAAACCACCCGTTTGCATCGCCATGGGCGCACCAAAATCGATTGCGTTTCTGGCGCAGGCGATCGCGCTCCCGGACGTCACCTGTTACCAGATGGATCTCTTCCCCGCCGCCCGACTGCGCGAGGATCTGGCGGAACTCGGGGTTGCAGCCGAGGTCGTCACTGCTCCCGATCTCTGGGATCTTCCTCAAAAGTTCAATACCGTGATCCTGCCTGCGGGTTCGCATACCGATCGCGAACTCAAGCTGGACCTGATCGAGCAAGGCTATCACATTCTCAATCCCGACGGTACGTTCATCACGCTCTCGGAATACGAACGCGATATCGAATTCGCGAAGCTGCACAAAAAGATCTTCGGAAAATGCGGTCAAACACCATCGTCCCCGTCCGGCATGGCCTTTTACAGTACGCGGACCGACGAACCCCGCGACCGCAGGCGGCACGAGATGCATTTCCATGCCCGCACCGGACAGGGTTCATCGATGGATTTTGTTTCGCGGCCCGGCGTTTTCAGCTATGGACGGATGGATAACGGATCGCGGGCTTTGCTGGAAGTGGCGGATGTCAAGGACGGCGATCACGTTCTGGACTTGGGCAGCGGATGTGGAGTTGTGGGTTGCCTGATCAGCACGAAAGCGAAACTGGGCGGTGTGACGTTCATCGATAGCCACCTTCGTGCGAATGCGGTGTGTCAGCTGAACATCGATGCGAACCAAATCGCCAAGACGCGGATCGTCACGAGCGAAACGATGGATGGGCTGGAGCCAGAACGCTTCGATCTGATTCTGGCGAATCCGCCGTATTACGGCGACTCCATGGTCGCGAGGCTGTTCGTCACCAAATCCCGCGAGTTGCTCAAGCCGGGTGGCCGCTTCATGATCGTCACGAAAATGCCCACCGCCGTCGTGCCGATGATCTTCGAATCCTTCGGGAGCTGCGATGTCGTCGAGAACCGCGGCTATTCGATCGTCGTTGCGACACAAGGACCGGGAGAAGCATCATGACAGCTGATGATGTCATCCGCATCCTGAACCTCCAACCGCATCCGGTGGAAGGCGGATTCTTCCGCGAGATCTATCGCAGCACCGCCACGCTGCCCGCGATGGTTTTGCCCCGACACAACCAACCGCGCTCGCTCGCCACGACAATCTACTACCTGCTCAAGCCGGGTCATGTCTCGGAACTGCACGTTCTCCCCGGCGATGAAATCTTTCACTTTTATCTCGGTTCGCCGGTCGAGATGCTGCAACTATGGCCGGGTGGAAAAGCGGAGAAAGTGATTCTGGGGCAGGACCTGCTTGCGGGGAACGTACCACAACTCGTCGTGCCCGCTGGCATCTGGCAAGGTACGCGATTGATTGGCGAAAGCGGATTCGCGCTCTTGGGTGCGACGATGGCACCCGGATTCGATTACTCGGATTATCGTGGAGCCACGCGGGCGCAACTCACGGCGCAATGGCCGGATTTCGCGCAGGAAATTGAACGTCTGACGCCTCGCGGCTGATGGCGACACTCGAAGCCTATGCCGGGATCGCTTCCTTCGTTTCCGCAACTCGCAGGTCTTCGATCAACGGCCAGAGTTCGTCGATATCGTCCTTGAATAGATTGCCAATCAACACATCTGTGATGAGGCCTTTTTTGTCCGGATTACGGCGGACGAGTTTGCCGAAGTTCAAGCCGTCATAGAACTCGCAGACCAGCCGGCGCATGCGGTCCATGCCTTTGAGATAATCCGGTTCCCAGGATCGGAGGCGTGCTTCGGAGAGATCCTCGGCTTCGAAGGCGTCATTGATCGAATCGGCCGCCATGCGTGCGGATACGAGCGCAAGAAGTACGCCGGAGGAGTAGAGCGGATCGAGGAAGCCGAAGGCGTCGCCCACCAGCACCCAGCCATCGCCGGCGACTTTGCGGGAGCGGTAGGAGTACTCTTTCTGCGCCCGGAAGATATCGCAGCGCGTGGCGTTCGCGAGTCGCGGAGCCAAACCCGGACAGCGATTGACTTCCTCAAAGTAAATCGACTCAAGATCCTTCGATTCGCGATTCTGGAACAGATAATCGTAAGCGGAAACGACGCCCACGCTCACGATGTCGTCGTGGAGCGGAATGTACCAGAACCAGCCCTTCTTCCCTTGCGTTTGCAGGACGATGGTCGCCCCTTCATCGCGGCCGACATCGCGATACGCACCTTTCCAGTAGGTCCAGACCGCGGCCTTCTTCAGAACCGGATCCCACTCGCGCAAATTCAGGCGGTCGAGAATCAGGGACGATTGTCCGCTCGCATCGACCACGACCTTAGCATTCACAATGCGCTCGGGTCCATCTTCGGGTTTCACGCGTACGCCGACCGCACGCGCACCTTCGAACATCACTTCCAGTACCCGGGCTCCTTCATGCACCGAGACTCCCTTTTCGCGGGCGTTCTGGAGCATCATGTGATCGAATTCCGCCCGGCGAACCTGCCAAGTCTGCGAGGATTCATGATTCTCATGATCGACAAAGTAAAACGGCTCGGACAGTTTGCCACGCTCCGTCACAAACTGCACGCTGTATTTCTTGATGAAATGGCTGCCCTTCATTTTGTCGAGCATGCCCAGCCGATTGAGGATGTGATACGTGTGTGGGATCAGGGATTCGCCAATGTGGAATCGCGGAAAGTGTTCACGTTCAAAGAGTTCCACCGAGTGGCCGTGTTGTGCAAGCAAGGTTGCGGTCGCGGTGCCCGACGGACCTCCGCCAATCACAACAATATCGGGAGAAGACATGGACGCCTCCGAGATAGTTCGATCTAAGATATACCGTGTTCCGCCAATTTCTTTAACATGATTTTAGCCGACTCGTCGCGCGAATAGCCAGTGTTCGCATTCCTTTCCGGGTAAATCATGCTCGCCACTCTGGTTTTGACCTCCTGCCTGCTCGCCGCACCCAACGAAACCGCATCTGCGGATCTCGTCATCCTCAACGCCAAAGTCTGGACAGGGAACCCCCGCCAGCCCGAAGCGGAAGCGATTGCTATCAAACAAGGCCGCGTCTTCTATGTCGGTTCCAACGACGTGATCAAAAGCCTCGTTGGACCGTTCACCGTGCGCACCATCGATGCGGGCGGACGACGCGTCGTCCCCGGCTTTTACGACAGCCACGTCCATCTTCTCGGCGGAGGACGGTCCTTGGCTCAAGTGGAACTCAAGGACGCCGCCGACGAAGCCGAGTTCGGTAAACGATTAAAAGAATTCGACAGCAAAACCCCACGCGATCGCTGGCTACTCGGCGGAAACTGGGATCACGACCGCACATTCGCCGGAACGTTACCAACCGCCGCCATCCTCGACAAATACGTTCCCAATCGTCCCGCCTTCCTCCGCCGATACGACGGTCACATGGCCCTCGCCAATTCGGCCGCGCTCAAACTCGCGCAGATCACCGCCGACACCAAAGACCCGCCCGGCGGAGTCATCGAACGCCTCGCTGATGGCAAAACGCCTTCGGGCATTCTCAAAGATAATGCGATGGATCTGCTCGATAAGCTGATCCCGGAGCCGGAAGATGCCGAAATTCGCGAAGCGATCCTGGCGGCGACTCAATCTTGTGCCAAAGTCGGTATCACCAGCGTGCAGGACATGGACGGTAGCGCCCCCGCGACCCGTCGCAAACTCTTCCGGATTCTGCAGGAACTCGATCATTCCGAAAAACTCACACTCCGAGTCGACCTGCGCTGGCCGATCGCGGCGGCACGCGAACTGGCGAATGTCGGTGTGCAGGCGAACTTCGGATCGGACTTTGTGCGGATTGGCGGGGTCAAGGGATTCATGGATGGCTCGCTCGGTTCCAGTACCGCGATGATGTTTGAACCCTATGTGTCGAATGCCGCCACCACAGGCGTATTCGTCACCGAGCCGTCAGTGATGAAGGGCTTGATTCGCACTGCGAATGACGCGGGTCTGTCCATCGCCATCCATGCGATCGGCGACCGCGCGAATGCGGAACTCCTCACGCTGTTCACCGAGTTGAACGCCCCGAAGAATCGCTTTCGCATCGAACATGCGCAGCACCTTCGACTCGAGGATATCGCACGGTTCGCGAAGGCTGGCGTCATCGCCTCGATGCAACCGTACCATGTCGCGGATGATGGTCGCTGGGCGGAGGGTCGGATCGGCGCGAAACGATGCGAATCGAGCTATGCGTTCCGTTCGCTGCTCGATTCGGGTGCGGTATTGGCGTTCGGATCCGACTGGCCCGTTGCACCGCTCAACCCGATGCTCGGGATCGATGCTGCTGTCAATCGGCGAACGCTCGACGGCAAATATCCGAACGGCTGGTTTCCCGCTCAACGCATTACGGTCACCGAGGCGCTGCGAGCTTCCACCTACGGCAGCGCCTTCGCCGCCTTTCAGGAAAAGGAACGCGGGACTCTCTCGTTTGGAGCATTGGCGGACCTCGTGATTCTTTCGGCCGATCCGCTCGATCCCGACAATCGCTCGCGATTGGGGAAGATCGTGGTCGATACGACAATCGTGGGCGGAACCGTGGTCTTTGAACGGAATCCCAAAAACTGATCAGATTGGCAGAAACCGGAGCGCAACTTTCACCACGGATTGCAACTGCCCGCGTGTTGCGCCCTGCGCCGACTGGACCGCCAGCCCGTGCATCAGTGCCATGAGATAGCGTGCGAAAGCGGCAGAGTCGAAATCGCCCGGCAGTTCCCCCTCGTTCTTCGCCTGCTCCATCCGCATGCGGATTCGCCGGTACCCCGATTCTCGCGCCGCTTCAATCGATCGATGGATCAGTTCTGTTCCCGAACCACTCGGCAGGGCCGATTGGACGAGGAGACAACCTTGTGGATGCGACGTTCCGTGAGCGAGATCGACCGTGGACCACAACAACTCCGCGATTGCATCCCGGACACGTGGCTGCTTCATCGCGTTGACAACATGCGCCGCCGGGCCCTGAGCATAACGTTCGAGCGCTTTGAGAAACAGTGATTCCTTATTTCCGAATGCGGCATACAGACTCGGACGGTTGATCCCCATCGCGGAGGTGAGATCTTCAATCGTCGTCGCTTCGAACCCCTTTTCCCAGAAGACGGTCATGGCCGCATCGAGTGCGGAATCGGAATCGAATGTTCGAGGCCGACCACGTGACATCCAAGCACCTCAGAAAAAAACGAAACATCAGTAAGAGTACCCGATGACTATTGTACTGTTTGGTACATAACTCAATCACGGGAGGGTCGGACATGGCGAAGAAACTCGAAGGACGCGTGGCGGTGGTTACCGGAGCGTCGAAGGGGATCGGGGCGGAGATCGCCAAACACCTGGCATCGGAGGGGGCGAAGGTGGTGGTGAACTACGCGTCGAGCCGGGTGGGAGCCGAGAGCGTGGTTGCGGCGATTACCAAAAACGGTGGCGAGGCTGTGGCAATTGGCGCGGATCTTTCGAACGAGGCGGACATTGTTCGACTTTTTGAAGAAACAAAGAAAGCCTACGGCAGGCTGGATATTCTCGTCAACAATGCGGGCGTTTATGAATTCGCACCCATCGAGGAACTGAATGCGGTCCATTTTCACAAGCAGTTCAATCTGAACGTTCTGGGACTTTTGCTGGCGACGCGGGAGGCGGTTAAGTTGATCGGCGACCACTCAGGATCGATCATCAACATCAGTTCCGTTGTATCAACAGCCGCTGTGCCGTACGCATCGGTCTATTCGGCTACGAAAGCCGCAGTGGATACGATCACGAAGTCGCTGGCGAAGGAACTGGGCGCGAGGAACATCCGCGTAAATGCCGTGAATCCGGGAATGGTCGAGACAGAGGGGACTCACGGAGCGGGGATCACGGAAAGCGACTTCCGCACACAAGTTGAATCGCAGACTCCACTCGGCCGCATCGGGCAGACGCAGGACATCGCTCCCGCAGTCGCCTTTCTGGCCTCGGATGATGCTTCCTGGATCACGGGAGAAACACTCGTGATCGCTGGCGGATACCGGTAATCGATCAGAAAAGGTCGATCCCTGCCGGGTCCTGCGGTCCCGGCAGGGATCCATTCCCAATTACGGTTTCTTGATTTCCACCAGTTCCATTTTCGTCGACACCGTTCCGGATTTGGAAACGCTCTTCACCACGCCGCCCGGTACATCTTCCGACAACCAGGTCTGACCTTCCGATTCGCCGGCTGCTGTTTTGGATTTGTACTTCGACCATTTCGTTTTGACTTCAATCCCGCTGATTTTCAGTGTTTCTTCCCCATCCTCCTTCTTGACATCGGGCAGTTCGACCTTGGGTTCTTTGCCGTCTTTGGGCTTGGGGATATCGAAGGTTTTTGGCACATCCTGCTTCATCGCTGGTGCTTTGAATTCCATTCCATTCACTTTGGAAATCGTCTCGACTTCGATGACACATTTTTCCTTGCCGACTTCAACGAGCTTGGAAATGATCGTGATTTCCGACTTCATGCCACTGAACTCACTCTCGGTCTTCATTGTGATCGAAGTACCAGGTTTGAACTTGGCCCAACTTTTGAACGCCGGATTGTCGACAGGATCCGCATGGGTCACGGACGCGGTCACGAACAACAGGAATGTGACAATGGTTTTTCGCATCACAGAATCCTTCAGTGTTGGTAAAAAAAGCCCGGAGGGAAAGTCCCTCCGGGCCATCGTTGTTATCTGAAATCGATTACTTGAATTCAACGCTGTACGGCAGCAGTGCCTTGACGAAATCCTTGCGAGTGGAAAGCAGCGGTGCCGCCATCCGCAGTGCCTTTTCCATACCCGGCAATTGCATTATTGAAACGTCCATCTTGCCGAAGGGCATTTTGGCTTCGCCTTCCAGGAGTTTTTCGAAGATCGAGGTTGCCTTCGGCAGAACCAGGAGTTCCATTTCTTCTTTGGGATCAATGCCCGCAAACTTCTTGGCGCCTGTGATGGCGTCGTCGAGGGTGCCAAGTTCATCCACGAGTCCGTTGGCGAGCGCCTGGCGACCAGTCCAGACGCGTCCGCTGGCGATCTTGAGTAGTTTCTCTTTGGTCATGTCCACGCCGGCCGCCTTGCGACCTTCAACCGCCTTGGAGGTGAACTGATCGTAAACGGCTTCGATGATTTCCGTCATCGCCTTTCGTTCCGATTCGGTCCATTCGAATGTGGACGACGTGACACCGGTATTCTTACCGCGGGTGATCACTTCGGTCTTCATTCCGCCCCATGCTTCCAGACCACCGGTCACCAGCTTCAGCCCGAAAACGCCAATCGAACCCGTAATGGTGCCGGGTTCGGCATAGATCTTCTTGCAGCCCATGCTGATGTAGTAGCCACCGCTGGCGGCCACATCACCCATGCTGGCGACGATCGGCTTCTTGCACTTCACGATCTCACGCCACATGACGTCGCTCGCGAGTGCCGAACCGCCGGGGCTGTCAACTCGAAGAACGATCGCTTTGACCGTTTCGTCTTTTTCCGCCTGGCGAATGGCGGCGACGATGGTGTCCGATCCAACGGACTCACTGCCGAAGAGCGGGTTTCCGTCTCCCGATTTGCCAGAGTTGATGGAACCGACGGCGTAGATGACGGCGATCTTGGGATTCTTGGATACCCGGGTCGTTTTCGCACCACCGCTCATCATTTCGAGCAGTGCGAATGGATTCGAAAGATCGAGCTTGGCGGCCTTGGGTTTGCCGTAGTTCTTTTCGATCTTTGCACTTTTGGCACTCAGAGACTTGGCCATCGCCGTGGTCAGTTCGTCTTCGTAAATGACCGCATCAACCAGACCCAGTGCCTTGGCCTTGGTGGCGGTGAATGGACCCTGATCGATGATCTCTTTCACCTTCGCGGGATCGAGCTTGCGTCCTTTGGCGATCGGGTTCACCATTTCGTTGGTGAAGTTGTCGTCGAGCATCGATTCGATCTGTTCGCGGTTTTCCTTGCTCATGCTGTCGCGGAGGAAGGGTTCCACGGCGGCCTTGTAATCGCCGACTTTGAGGACATCCGCCTTGAGCTTGAGCAGTTCGAGCGTGTTCTTGTAGAAGGTGACTTCCGCACGCATGCCGACGAGTTCGACGCCGCCCGACTCGGGAATCGCGATCATGTCGCTATCGACCGCGAGGAGGTAGGCGCGGGCGGAGTATTCTTCCGCATAGGCGAAGACTTTCTTTCCGGCTTTCTTGAAATCCGCGATCACGGCGCGCAGTTCGTTCATCTTCCCAAAGCCGGCTGAGAAGCCGTCGAGATCGAGGTACAATGCGGAGATTTCGTCGTCCTTGGCAGCCTTCTTGATCCGGCCGAGTTTCATCGAGAAGTTTTCTTCAGGGGGACCAAACAGCGATTCGGCGGGGACCGGCGATTCGTCCAGTTCGCTTCCCAGTTTGATGTGAGCAACGCGGGCCGTCGAGACATTCTCCTCTGCTTTTTTCTCAACGGTGGAGCTTTTCTTCTGATCACCCTTGGATTTGAATGGGTTTTGCGCCAGTACTGCCGCACCCAGCAAACTTCCGGCTAATCCCAGTGACAACAACCATCTCTTCATAATAAATCCCTTAAAGGAATAAGGTTTGGAGTGGACGGAAAGGCTTTTCGTTATTGTAGGACAAGAAAGCAACTCACGGTTGGGCTTTACCGGATCGTTTCCACCATGATAAGTTTTCGCTCAGTTCCGTGCGGTAGTCATTGAATCAGAAAAGATACCCGTCCAGCCCACGAAAGGTTTCGCCATGTTCAGGCGATATCAGTTTGGCCTATTTCTCATGGTATTTGCTGTCGCGACTGTGATCGGGCAACAACCTCCCGAAGAACGGCCTCCGATTGTGGATCCGGAGGTCGAACCGGCACAGTTTCAGCGTCGCGGTGTCTGGAATGGCCAATTGACCTCACAGCAAGGGCCAATACCACCCGTTCCGACCGTGAAATCGTCGACCGAACCACGCCCGATCACGCAGTTGCCACCGCAACCGCCGACGCCGACCGTGCAACTTTCCGTTCTCGTACCGCGCGATCATCCGCCGGGACAGGAGATCCCTTGCACTCTTCAAGTGACCAACACAACAGCCGCGGATGCGCATCAGGTTGTCGTCCGAATCGGCAACATCGACGGCGCGACCATCTCGGCCGCCATCCCTAAGCCTCAGGATGCCCAGTCTTCGAATTGGTCCTTCAAAATCCTCAAGGCTCAGGAAACACAAAAAATCGAACTCACGCTCCGCCCCGCCGCCCAGGCCAGCTCCGTTTCGGTGAAGGCGTTTGTTTCGTTCGAACATGGACAACTCGTCAAAACACTTCTCAGCGATCCCAAACTCAGCATCAAGACCGAACTCCCCAAAGAACCGCAAGCGGACGAACCGATCGCCGTTCGCGTCGCGATCCGGAATGGCGGACGCGTACCCATCGTCGGCGCGAAACTCACTCAAACCATTTCAGACGGCTTCTCGTTCCACAAAGAAATCAGCGGAGGCGAAGCGACCAAGCAGCCCAACCAGCGGCTCTGGAACATCGGAACCATTCAAGCCGGTGAGACGAAATTCCTCCAGTACCTCGTCACTGCAGACAAAGGGCGTGCACTGCGAGTCCTCAGCGTGCTTGATGCCGAAGGAAAAGTTCAAGCCAACGACTCCGCCGACGTCACCGTACTAGAATCCGGTTTGAAGATTCGACTGAGCGGTGATGGGAAAGTCACTGCCGAACAAGCTGCTGTCTATGAAGCCACCGTCACCAACTCCGGAACGATTCCCTTGACCAATGTGCAAGTGGCCGGCACCGTACCCGAGGATTGCCGACTGACGAAAATGACCCGAGGAGGAAAGGAATATCGCGGGCTGGTGTATTGGACGATTCCCAAACTCGCACCCGGAGAGAGCCAGTCGGTTCGTTGGGGGTTGCAGTCCGATCGCGCGGGCCGACGTGAAATCCGCGCACGCGCCACCAACGGGCGCAAGATCGACCAATCCGCGACGACAGAGACCGTCGTCCAGGGGATTGCGGTGCTCAACTGGCAGACCAGTTTCGACCGCAACACTGTCGCGATCGATCAACAAGGCGTCATGTCGATCGTGGTCCGCAACTCGGGGACCGAAGACGCCACCGATGTCCGCCTCACCGTCACACTGCCGAAAGCGTCCGTCAGCCTCGTGCAGGCCAGCCCGGAGAATCAAACCAACAAGGAAATCCTGACCTTTTCACCGCGAACGATCGCTGCGGGGAAATCCGAAACGTTCACGATCACGTTCAAGGGCGAGCAATTCGGCCGCGCCTACTTCAACTCAAAACTCTCCGCCGCCGCACTCGACGATCGACCTCTGACGACCGAGAAATACGTCGAAATCGTGCGGAAATGATAAGAATGATTCGATGAGCGAATCGGGTTCCATCGAGCGTGAATTCGGCGTACCGTTCCCGGGGCGCATCCTTCCCCAGGATCAGTGGACAAACACAGCCCTCAAATCCATGCCTTCGCAAGGGTATCTGAACTGGAGCGAACTGTTTGGCCGCTCCGCCCCCGTCGTGCTCGATCTCGGCTGCGGGAACGGCCGTTCCACAATTCTCAGCGCGATCTCGCATCCGGAACGCGATCATCTCGGAACCGATATTCTTCCCGTCGTCATCCGCTACGCCCGCAAGCGCGGCAATCAACGCGGCCTGCGCAATCTCAAATTCGCCGTTCTCGGCGCCCACGAATTGCTGGAAAAATATGTACAGCCCGGCAGCGTGGCGGAGATCCACATCTATCATCCGCAGCCCTACTATGACGCCTCGCAAGTGCACCGACGCCTGATCACGCCCACCTTTCTCGCGCTGGTTCACCGCGCACTGGTACCCGGTGGCGGGATCGTCATTCAGACCGACAACCCCGGCTACGCACGCTACCTGCGCGAAGTGCTCCCGTACTTCTTTGACTTTCACGAACGCATCGGCCGCTGGCCCGACGCCCCCAAAGGCCGCACGCGCCGGGAAATCCTCGCACTCAAAAAGAAGCTGCCGATCTTTCGCGGGACCGGCACCGCCAAACTCGATCTCTCGGCGGAGGAAGCCCTGCGCTGGGCGGAGGCGCTGCCGCCGCCGACCTTCGATGCCGACCGCAAACTCCGCGACCTCGACCGCCTTGCCTGATCTCAGGCGATTCAGCTCATATCAAAAACGTTTCCACCGACACTGCCACACCCTACCGTGGAAAGACACTCAAATTTCGGAAGCGCCTATGCGCGATAAGCACTTACGTCAATTCCACGCGTTCCCAGGATTCACTCTCGTTGAGAAAACTCGAACACGACTTTGAGTCAAACGGACCTCCCGATTCGGAATCAACTCGAACCAACCCGATCTCCACCCCAGACAACGGATCATCGATCTCGCATTCGGGATACACATCCTGATCGTTGTCCGATAGACTAGGATTGCAACGATGCACCCAACTGTCTGCGGCGCCGCCGCGACCGACCGTAACTGTCACTCTCCTGGAGAATTCACCATGTCCGATGCCGCCAAAACGCCCGAAGTTCCGCTCACGCCAGCGACCGGTCAACCGGCTTCCATTCAGATTCCGGTTGATGCTTCGAAAATGCAAACCGTCTACGCCAACTTTTTCCGGCTCAGCCTGAGCAGTTCCATGGAAGAAGTTCTGGTGGACATCGGCCTGCATACCGGGATCATGCAATCGCAGAATGTGGCGGAACCGCTCCAGTTCACGCATCGACTGGTATTGAACCCGTTCGTCGCCAAGCGGCTGAAAGACTCACTGAGCCAGATCATTTTGCGGCACGAACAGCTCTTTGGCGTGCTGGAAGTGGATGCCCAGAAGCGCCTGCGCCAGCGGCCCCAGTAAG
>JBGSJI010000101.1:0-40512 GCA_041742055.1 Limnoglobus sp.
GTGTTGTTATTTTTCTTTTAAAATCCCCACCACTCACAATGTGTTTGTTTTTTGTCTTGTGGACCCCGGGATTGCGGTCCTTCGGACCTTACCCCGGGCTGACAGAACCGGCCCTTCAGGCCGGAAATCAAAGGGGACGCAACTCATTTCCAATAATGAGCTGCGTCCCCTTTGATTTCACCATTTCCAATAATGAGCTGCGTCCCCTTTGATTTCACTTCCTGTCCCACTCCGCAAAAACATCGGGCAGCGCGACGCGGACGATGAGCATATGCTCGATGCCCGGGTATTCTTTGAACGTCGCCTGTGGCAGCGCCTTCGAGAGCGCCACGGCGCCCGGGCGTGCGAAATCCTTGTCCCCCACACCGATGAAAAACGGCGTGTTGGCAAACGCCGCCTGCTTGACACGACCGCCACCTCCGCCCAAAGCCGCCGCCGCGGCAAACAGCCCCGGATGCGCCTGACACAGCGCGACCGTCTGGGCGGCGCCCATCGAATGACCCACAACGAACACTTTACTGCGATCGATCGGATACCGGTCCGCCAATTGCTCGATCAACTCTTTCACGGGCGGTCCGCTACTGAACCCGAGCGGACTCCGTGGGGCGACGAGCAGCCAGCCGCGCTTCTCGCACTCCTTGACAATGTGGCCTGCTCCGTAGCCTTCGAAGAACAGATTCTCGCTTCCGCCTGCGCCGTGAAGGGCCACGACGAGCGGCACCGGCTTCTTCAGGTCCAATCCCTTCGGCACGAACATCCGCAGCGGCAGCGTTTTCTTTTCCATAGGAATGGATAGCCAGTACTGGCCGGGTCGCGAGGCGTTGAAGTAGCGCGGCGTTTTGCTGATCAACTTGGCTTCTTCGAGAAGTGCCAGTCCGGGCAGATCGGTTTCCGGCAGGAGCGGGCTGGTGAGTTCCTCGAGAAGTTCGATCCGATCTTTGAGCGTGGCGGATTCGATCGTCGCCGGTTTCTGTTTCGCAAACGCGCGAATTGTTTCAAGTTGAGCGGTCAAATCTCGGGCAAATGAGATTCGTTGAACGGTCTCCTTGATGACTTTGTCATCCAGCTTTGCAATAAATTTCAATCGTCCGACGCCCTGCTTTGCGGAAGGCTTGAACGGGATCGTGATTTTCGTCGGGAACTTGTCCATCGGAACCGTAATCGGTTTCTCCTGATTCCATTGAAGCAGGACTTCCGCTTTGGCCGGAGCGTCGGCCTTCACTTTATAGAACGGTTTGACTGTGATCAGGATCTCGGCTTCATCGGTGTACAGCGCCCGCTCGGGATAGGCGTAGAGCGATTCGAGCCATTCGATTTCCGGTGTTGGCATTTGATCCGCTGCAAGTGTCCAGCGTGCGCGATCGAGAGTTTGACCCGCATCGCCGAAGCGCAGCGAGAAGAACATCGAAGTGATGTCCGGCAGCAGTGCGGCGGCATGCAGGCGGGATTTTTCGTCCGGTTGCTTCTCCCAAGCCTGTTCGAACTGTTTCAACCGTCGGCCGAGCTCATAGCGTTCCGACTGAGCGAAGAGCAGCGGATGGGCAACGAGCAAGATGAACAGTGTCAGGTAAAATCGCACGATTTCCTCCATGGCTACGCTTGAGCACGAGCGCTGTCAGCCTACAACGGATAGAGTACAGTTCCGTTTGTTTTGCGAAAGGACTCCGCATCATGTTTCGCCGCTTCGCACTGCTCGCCCTGGTCATTTCATTGGCGATTCCCTCTGCCGCCGACGCGTTTTTCTTCCGGCATTGGCACTACGGCCCGCCAGTGGTTTATGCCTATCCGGCTCCGATGGTTTATGCGGTGCCGATGTACTCCTTTCCGCCCGTGATGAGTTATCCGGTGTTCCCGGTGTACGAATGTCCTAACGTCGTCGCACAACCGGAGCAGGCGAAGCCCCAGCCCAAACCGATCGATCAGCCGGTTCCAAAGGCGATGGAGCAGCCCAAGCCTCAAGTTGAAACACCAAAGGTGGAAGCGCCGAAGCCTATGGCGATCAAGCCGGCGGCGGCGGAGGGCAAGCCGAAGAATGATCTGGCGATTCCGTCGCCGGCGGTGCCGGAAAAGCCGGTCGAGCAGCCGAAGCCGAAACCGCTCGAAATCGCGCCGCTGCCGCTGGTCGTGCCGCCACAAAAAGATCCGATGGACAAGAAGGAAGCGACCGTGCCCGTTCCACCGAAACTGAACCTTCCGCTCGCGAATCCTGAACCCGCCGTGCCCGGTAAGGATGAAAAGAAAATTCCTGAGATCAAACTTCCGCCACTCGTGAGTGAATCGAAGTATACGCCTGTCGAGCAACAGAAGATTCAGATTGTCCCTGTGGCCGGTCGGAGAGCGGGCGAGAAAATGACCGTCAACGTTTACAACTATGCGGATCGCGAACTGACGTTCGAGTTCGATGGCAAAACGTCAAAGCTCCCTGCGAAATCGTCGCTGGGGATCGAAGTGCCGGAATCGTTTTCGTGGAAGCTCGGTCGTGAATCCCATACCACAACGATTCCTTCGGATGCGGCCGGTTTGTGCGTCATCATCAAGTGAGGCTTCTATGACAGTGTCACGTCGTGCTCTTCTGGCTGCCGGTGCGGTGGCATGTCTGGCTCCGCAGTTGCCGGCGAACGATCCACCGGCGGTGCGCAAGCGTCGAACGCCGATCGGCGTATCCACGTATTCGTTCTGGCAATTCAAGAATGCGGAATTGCGCGATGTGGAAGCGTGCATCGACATGGCGGCGGAGATGGGTTTTGACGCCGTCGAGATTCTGCACCGGCAGATGACGGACGAGTCGAACGCGGCGTTGCAGAAGATCAAGCGCCGCGCGTTTGTGAACGGGCTCTCGCTGTGCGGGTTCTCGACACATCAGAGCTTTCTCTATCCCAACAAAGAGGAGCGGCAGAAGAACATCGATCTGACGATCCGGCAGATCGAGCTGGCGTATGCGATGGGCATTCCGACGATGCGTGTGAATACGGGCACGTGGCGGACGAGCAAGAGTTTCGATGAACTGATGAAGAATAAGGGGATTGAACCGCCGATCGCGGGCCACACGGATGAGGAGGGGTTCGGCTGGGCGATTGAGGGTTTGACGGCGTGTCTGAAGACGGCGGAGAAGTGCGGAGTGACGATGGGCCTGGAGAATCACTGGGGCCTGGGGCGAACGCCGGAGGGCGTCTTGCGGATTGTCGATGCGATCAAATCGCCGTGGCTGCAGGTCACGCTCGATACGGGCAACTTTCTGGAAGACCCTTACGACAAGCTGAAGATGCTGGCCCCGAAGACGGTGCTGTTGCAGGCGAAGACGTACTACGGCGGCGGAACGTGGTACACGCTGGAATTGGATTACGACCGCATCTCGAAGATCATGAAGGATGCCAAGTTCAACGGTTATGTTTCGCTGGAATTCGAAGGCAAAGACGACGCAAAGACCGCGATCCCGAAGAGCCTGGAATTGCTGCGGAAGGCGTTCGCTTAGCGGCAGCGGATGTCGTGGTATTCGAGCGGAAATTCGTAGTCTTTGCGGAGCGGGTGGCCGACCCAGTCGTCGGCCATGAGGATCCGCCGCGGGTCCGGGTGGTCCGTGAAGCGGATGCCCATGAGGTCGTACACTTCGCGTTCGTGCCAGTCGGCGGTGCGCCAGATCGAAGTCACACTCGGCACTTCGGGGAGTTCGTCGGGCGTATCGTTCTTCCATCGGGGAAGGACGAGTTTGAAGGAAAACCGGCGCCCGGGAAAGGCGATGCTCGACAGGTGGTACACCACTTCGAGGTGCGGATCGAACCCCGCCTTCGCCACTTTCTTCGGATCGGTTTCCAGATAATCCACGCCGGAAATGTTGTTCAGGAAATCGAATTTCAATCGCTCGTCATCCTTCAGAAACCGGCAGACGTCGAGGAGTTTCGAAACGTCCACCACGGATGGCTCGGACTCCGAGACAGAAGTCCCGAAGCGCTCGCGCAAGAGATTATGGATGTCGAGAGTGGTCATTCGTTATTCCTCACGCCTTCGCGGGTTTCGCCGCTTCCTTCTGGGCTTTCTGGAAATCGTTGACCTTCTCCGGCGTGGCGTAGTCTGCGGGGAGTTGCACCTTGCCGGTGCGAGCGGGGATCATCGGGATGTCGTTGATGGTTTCCTTCGCCAGCGTTTTCATGGTGCGGATCTTGTCCTGCACGCGCATGAGTCCTTCGAGCAGCGCCTCTGGTCGCGGCGGGCAACCGGGCACATACACATCGACCGGCACGACGAGATCGACACCTTTCACCACATTGTAGCCGTACTTGTAATACGGCCCGCCTCCGCAGGTGCACGCGCCCATCGCGATGACGAACTTCGGTTCCGGCATCTGATTGTAAAGCCTCCGGACGCGCTCCGCCATTTTGAGATTGACGGTTCCGGCAACGATCATGAGGTCCGCCTGCCGCGGCGTGGCCCGGAACGCGCCGGCGCCAAAGCGATCGATGTCGTAGCGCGGCCCGCCCACCGCCATCATCTCGATCGCGCAGCACGCGAGGCCGAAGGTCATCGGCCAGAGCGACGATTCCCGCGCCCAGTTGATGGCGGCGTCGAGATTGGTAACGACGAATCCGTCGTCGAAACGATTACCGAGGAGTGGTGGCATTTGATTTATCCGACGGTAATGGAGATTGTCCCTGTACGCTTCGCACCCACTCCAGATCGCCGCGTTTCCACAGGTAGGCGAAGCCAAGGAGCAGGATGGCGAAGAAGAGGAGCATTTCGAAAAAGGCGAACTGCGCGAAGGTACTTGCGGCTTCGATGGATGGTGCGGTCTCGACATCCGGAGTCAACTGGCGGGCTAGTTCCAACCGTTGTTCGATTGGTATGGCTTGGTCCGCGAGTTTGTTCGTGGTGCCGAACACGACCGCCCACGGGAAGAAGAAGGCGAGTTCGACATCGAAGACGATGAAGAGAAGTGCGACCACGTAGAAACGGAGGTCGAACTGCGACCACGCAGTACCGATCGGTTCCTCGCCGCATTCGTAGGCCTGGTGCTTTTCCGGAGTCGGCTTGTCCGGTCGGACGAACCAGCCGGCAATCAGATTGGCGGCGAGCAACGTGGAACCGATGACGATGAAGACGATCAGTGTGACAACGAGCGAAGTCATGTCTTGGTCCACACCGGGAGGCTGACTTTTTTCGATTCGTGGATGGCGGTGGGGTTCAGGCCGTCCTGTCCCCATGCGATTTCGAGCGGTAGTTTGGAGTAATCAACGATGCAGCCATCGCGGGTGTAGCAGCTGATGTCGTGATTCGATCCCATGTAGAGGCAGTCGGCGGGGCAGGGGTCCACGCACAGGGCGCAGAACATGCACTTGGTGTAGTCGATCTTGAAGCCGGTGATGACGAACCCTTTGGCGGGCGGTGGGGCTTTTTCCTTGTCTATGTAGATGCAATCGACGGGGCACGCGCGTGCGCACTTGTCGCATCCGATGCACGTTGTCAGATCGAAGCGGTGATAGCCGCGGTAGCGAGGTCGCACGCGGACGGGATTTTCGGGATAGGCGAACGCGGTGGTGAACGGTTTGCGGCGGTAGGTTCGCAGGGCCGTTGAGAGGGTGACGCGCATCGCAGAGACCAGGGTCGAGATCGCTCGGCGAACATTGCGAAGCCATGAAATCATCACCTGGTCTCCTGAATCGCGAACGGATTACTTCTTCTTGGCGGGCTTTTTGGTGTCCGGCTTCTTCGCGGTGGGCTTCTTCGAAGCGGCCGCCTTTTTCTTGCCGCCGAAGATCGCGGCGTAGCCATCGGCGTACTTCTTGTTCTCAGCCATTCCAATTCGAACGATGCTCATGATCAAAACCTCAGGGTGTGGGGATGATGTCAATGTAAGCGAAGCGGGGAAAATGTCACGCAGGCAAGCCGCAGGCAAAACGGAAAAGAATCTCGACGGCGGCATCCAGTTGCGAAACTTCGATCCATTCGTCTTTGGTGTGCGCCTGCGCGATGTCGCCCGGGCCGAACACCACCGCAGGAATCCGCGGGGCAATCGACGACGCATCGGTCCCGTACGGAACCGCGAGGGTCTCATGCGGACCGATCGCGCGGGCCAGACGCTGCAGGTGAGGATGATCGCCAGGTGTTTGAGCGAGCGCTGCGCACGCGAGAATCGGCTTGGATTTGATCGCAAACGGAAAGTTCTTCGTTGCCAGATACTGATCGAAGTCCGCCATGACAGACTCCGCCGATTCACCGGGAAGCATACGACGATCAATCTGAATCACGCACTGATCCGGTACGGTGTTGGGCGATACGCCGCCAGCAATCACGCCCACGCTCAACGTTGGCGGACCCAGCAAGGGGTCTTGCTTTAGCCTCGTGCACCGTTCGGCATATTCTTCAATCGCGTTCAAAACTTTCGCCATCCGATAGACCGCATTGATGCCCTGATCGGGACGCGAACTGTGGCACGCGCGGCCCTCGGTTTCCAGTTGCCAGCGCACCACTCCTTTGTGAGCGGTCACGATGTTGAGCATCGTCGGTTCCGCCACGATGGCGAAATCGGCCTTCGGGGAAAGCTTCATGAATTCCTGGACGCCGAGGAACGTGTGCTCCTCATCAACATTGAAGGCCAGGATGATGTTAGCGCTGTTCGCCGGTTTCTCGCGCAAGAGCCGTGCGAATGCGGTCAACATGCAGGCAATGCCCGCCTTCACATCGCAGGAACCGCGGCCGTACAGCTTGCCGTCCCGAATTGTGGGATTGAACGGGTCCACGATCATTCCATCAACCGGCACCGTATCCTGATGAGCTTCCCAGATGAACGTGAGCGGAGACGAGGTGCGATGATAAGCGATGATATTTTCGCGGTTCCCGGACACTTTCTGGCGATGATATTCGACATTTAATGCTTGAAATTGCTGTTCGAGGAAGGCGGTGACACGATGCTCGTACACAATCTCTGGTGAGAGATCGGTGCGGCCCATGGGGTTTACCGACGGTCGGCGAATCAATTCGATCAATAACTCTTTGGCATTCATGACTCTAATTTAGCCGAGAATTCGTGATCAGTCATGGTGACTCTTCGATCAATCGATGATTCCATGAAGCGGTCCGCCGCGGGCAGCTAGTAGGTCGACGCGCTTCGTGATGGCGGGGTCTTCCTCCAATGGCGGGGCCATATGCGGCTTCAATCGTGCGTCGATGACCAGCGGGCCATGACAACCGAAATGCTTCTGATGAAGGAACCTTCGCACGCCGAGCACGTCCGCTGCGGGGTTTGATCGCGTGAAGGTGATCCAGAGAAACGAGTTCAACGATTCGGCAATCTGTGCTGAAGAATCCACGAGCAGGATGAGCGGCAGAGACACGAGTTGCGGAGCAAACTCCGCCAGCCAGTCGCACAACCGCACGAAGTCCGGCTCGTATTCGTGATTCTCAGGAATGCCCTCGTGCCGCGGTCCCGCAATGGCGGCGATGCCCGGCAGAACGATCCGGGGATCGCGGAACGGATGCGGAAGCGGAGTACTGATCGGCCATTCGGTTCCGAGCGTTCGCTTGCGTGATCCCGCTGCCGCTATCACCAGTTTGGAACCCGCATTCAATCCCATGCCGGCGGAATAATCGAGCGTATCGATGGTCGTTCGCGTCTGGAAGTGCAAATCCTCCGCCCAGTTCACGCGTTCCAGAAGATGCCGGAAGAACATGGGAATGTCGTGGATGTCCAATTCGGGATCATCCTCTTTGGCCACGATGAGCAGATACTTGGCGAGGGAAAGTTGGCCCTGCCCGAGTATGGCATTCGCCTGCGTCAGCAGTTCCTGCGGTCTTCGCTCCGTGCTGTAAGGGACGTATCGCTCGCTGCCGATCGCGAGGAGCAACGGATGCACACCGGCCGCATCGACGGCATGGACCGCTTGGATTCCCGGCAACACTGAGGAAATCGCCGGGCCGGTCAATTCATGGATGAATTCGCCGAACGAGGTGTCTTCCTGGGGCGGTCGGCCCACGACCGTGAACGGCCAGATCGCGTTCGGGCGATGATGCACCGCCTCGACGGTCATCACCGGGAAGTCGTGAACCAGACTGTAATATCCAAGGTGATCGCCGAACGGGCCTTCCGGTTTCGTGCGGGTCGGATCGATGAAGCCAGAGATGACGAAGTCCGCCTCCGCCGGCATGGCCAGACCATTCGCTGCCGGGACCAGATCAATTCTGCGGCCACCGAGTACGCCGGCGAATGCGAGTTCCGGCATCCCTTCCGGCAGCGGCATCACTGCGGAGACCGCCAGCGACGGCGGACCGCCAATCACCACGTTGACGCGCAGGCGCTCGCCACGGCGAATCGCCGCTGCGTGATGCACGCCGATCCCGCGGTGGATCTGATAGTGCAAACCGCATTCGTTCGGCAGATATTCGTTCCCGTTCAATTGCACGCGATACATCCCCAGATTGGATTTGGTCCAGCCCGGGTGATCGGGATGCTCGGTATAGACGGCGGGGAGAGTCACAAACGCTCCGCCGTCGCGTGGCCAGCAGCGGATGGCGGGGGTTTGTGCGAGGGAGATCGTTTGGGAGAGGATCGGCCCGGAGCGTCTGAATCGCGGTCGCGCGTTCCAGAGCGCGAACGGCAGTTTCCAGTATCGCCAGGGGCGGCTGCGGGCGCGGTCCGGGTTGGCCTTCAGTTCCACAAGTTGGCGGACCGCGATCAATTCTTTTTGAAACAGGAAGCGCATCCGCTCGACGCTGCCATAGAGATTGCTCAAGACCGGGAATGACGAACCTTTCACATTCGAGAAGAGCAGGGCCGGACCGTTTTTGCGATAGACGCGGCGCTGGACCTCCGCAATCTCAAGCTCTCCATCGATCTCGTGATCGATTCGGATGAGTTGGTCAGTTTTTTTGAGCGCTGAAACCGATTCGGAAAGATTGCGGTATCCCATGAATTCGTTTCAAACTCCCAAGAAACGTCGGTTATTAGTAGATTTAAGACCGCATGAATTCGCGTCAGGCAACGAGATTCCACTGCAGGCGAGATTTCTCAAAGTCGTTTCTCAGAAAAAAAGTGGTGATGTTAAGTGTCAGAATCACTCAATTCGTTAATTGCATTCTAGGTTTGTCTGTCTCAAATTGCCGATGTTGGACATTGATGATGGGTTACGGAATCGCACTTTTTTGGAACACGTGCGATCATCAGGTCCGACATCAGACTCAGGAACGATCCACGAATGCCCGTGGATGAATTGAGTTGCAGGAGACATCCATCGAGTCGGACATTCGGAACGAGTCTGACTTAACGCCCTCGTATTGTGTTTCATGCATCAAGTGAGTCACTATTCTCGTGTGATGATTTTTGAGTTGCTGGGACTCACGGTACTCGCACTTGCCACGTCATATGTTCAGTTGCAGTTCCCGGTCGCAATCGCTCCGAATTGGCTGTTGAGTGGTTCACTCGGCATGGCGCTGGTCGCGTCGTATCTGCAGGGTTATCGGGGTGCGATGGCGCTTGCGATTGGTGTCGCGCTCTCCTGGTTCTGGCACGGTCCTTCGTGGGAATCCGGCATTTCAACGTTATCGGTCATCATTGAAGCCTTTGTCCTGGCCTCGCTGATACGCACGCGCGGGTCGTTCCTGCCGAGTCTTGAACGCCCTCGGGAAGTCCTGGTTTTCTCGGTCTTGGCGGTGAGCGGTGCTTGTGTCCGATCGCTCGTCATTGCATTTGGTGCGCTGTTGATGGTGTCCATTGATATTTCCGTCGTTCTGACCGCGTTTTCGATGGAATGGCTGGCAACGATTCTGATCGCTCCGATTGTTCTGCTGGTCTTTCGAACGAGCTGGAACACGACGTTCCCTCCGCATCGGATCCTTGAGGGACTGTCGTTGATAGTGTTGACGGCGTTGATGAACTGGTACGGGTTCGCGAGTCATGAATACCGGACTCTGGAACAAACGGTACCCCTGTTGGCCGTCATTCTGGGGCTGGCGACCTGGGTGGCATTCCGATTCACGATCCGTGGGATGGTCTGCCTGATCACGTTGGTCGGGATGATGACGGCCACGTTCATGATGCTTGGTGCTCCTTCCGGGCCTGTGGCCCTCACACACGGTGTTCTTCAGGATCGAAGTTATCTCTTCTTCGGAATCAGCGGGATACTCACGTTTCTGCTGGTGATTGCATCTGTCGCCAAAGATTATTCGGTCCGCGAGGGCGAGCGCGAATTGCTGATCAGTGCGGCACGGCAGCATGCGGATCGACTGGTGGAGGTCAATTCACGTCTTTCCCAACTGGCTCTTAAAAATGCGGATCAGACTGAGGAATTGCAGCGCCAGCGTGATGAATATAAGAACCTTGCCCGGGAACTCTCAGAGAAGCAGGCGCAATTTCTCTTGCTCGAATCCGCGGTGGTGAACGCTCAGGATGCGATCATCATTCTTGAGCCGAAGCCGCAGGAGGGGATCGGTCGCGCGGTCCTTTATGTCAATGAGGCCTTTACGCGGATCACGGGTTATTCGTCCGACGAAGTTGTTGGCCGGTCGTTGCATTTCCTCCGCGGTGAGCGAACGGATGCGAATACGCTCTCTTCGATGAGAGAAGCCATGGACGAATTCCGCCCGTTCAATTGTGAACTGTTGAACTACCATCGCAATGGAGCGGAAGTCTGGGTGAGTTTGAGCATCGTTCCCGTTCGAAATTCATCGGGTGAATGTTCTCACTTTGTCATGATTCAACATGATATCACGGACCGGAAAGTGGCCGAGCACGCGCTTCTCGAGAGCGAGGCCAAGTTCCGCGGCATCTTCGAGACCGCATCCGCAGGCGTGTCCATTACCGATGCGTCCGGAGAGTTCACATCATGCAATCCGGCATTCGCCGCCATGCTGGGTTTGACGCCGGAGCAGGTCGTTGGCCGTCATCCTTACGAATTCTCACACCCCGAGGAGTGGGAAAAGCAAAGGGAACTTCACGAACAGTTAATCAACGGTCAAATTGATCACTATCAGGTCCGGAAGCGTTATCAGCGACCCGACGGCCTGTATACCTGGACGGAACTGTCGCTCGCCGCCGTGCGATCTGCCGATGGCGTTTATCAGTCCGGGCTGGGGGTTTCTGTCGATGTGAGCACGAGGATGAATCTCGAAGACCAACTCAGACAGTCCCAGAAAATGGAAGCATTGGGGCAACTGGCGGGCGGAGTCGCGCACGATTTCAATAATCTCCTCACGGCCGTTCTGGGGAATCTCGCGCTGATCAGACTGCCGGAATCCGATCCCGCGATTCCCATGCTTCGGACCGTCGAACTTGCCGCCAGTCGAGCCGCCGATCTCACTCGGAAGCTACTGGGTTATGCGCGGCGAAATCAGTTGATGGTGACACCGATCCTGCCGCGAGCGATCATACACGAGGTTGTGGATATTCTTCGCCGGACGATCGATCCGCGGATCGAAATCGTGACATCGGTTCGCACGGATCAATCCGTTGGAGTGGATGCCACTCTTCTGAATCAGGCGTTGATCAATCTGTGTCTGAATGCGCGGGATGCCATGCCCGAAGGCGGACGATTGACGATCACGGCTGATGAATCGATTCTGTCGTTTGATGGTCCGTTTTCATCTCCGGATGCGCGTCCGGGCCGTTTTGTGCGACTCACGGTCTCGGACACGGGCCACGGGATGGATGAGAAGGTCAGGCAGCGAGTCTTCGAGCCATTCTTCACCACTAAGGGCGTCGGACGTGGAACCGGACTGGGATTGCCCATGGTACATGGAATCCTGAAACAGCACGGCGGATGGGTTTCGTTTCATTCAGAGGTCGGTATGGGAACAACGTTTGAGCTCTATCTCCCGGTTCTCAGTGAAGAGTCGGAACTGACTGTGCCCCAAACGAATTCACCCCAATGTGATGTCAACACGCCGTCCCCGCAGAATACCAGTCCTTCAACGATCCTGCTGGTCGACGACGAGGACATGATTCGTGTGTTGGGCCGGACGATTCTGGAAACCAATGGATATCGGATACTGGAAGCCGTGGACGGGATGGAAGCGGTTGAGTTGTACAGAACGCACGCCGGCGAAATCGATCTTGTCATCATGGATGTCACGATGCCTCGGCTCTCCGGACGAGATGCGTTCCAGCAGATCCGTGAATTGAATTCCAACGCTCTGGTCTTGTTCTCAAGTGGATTTTCGACGGAAGATCTTTCGGATATCGATGGTTCGCTGGGGATGCTGTCCAAACCCTATCGACCCAGGGATCTTCTGGCGGCGGTCTTCCGGGCACTTCAGAATATCCCCATTACGATGGCCATGTACGAAACGTCACCATCCCATGAGACGTTCATTTCGTCTTGAGCTGAAAAGCCGCCGCTTCATACCCGTTGCGAACAAAGAGCATCCCGTGGGCAACCACCGGATGATTCCAAGTCTTCCCGCTGACGGCCGGGAACTTCGAGACGACCACGTGATCGTCCGGCGTGGCTTCCAGAAGGTAGACTTTCCCATCGACGGCCTGAATGAGCAACAATCCTTGGTCTGCAAGCAGCAGCACCTGCCCGTGGCCGTATTCGGTGCCGGTTTTCCATTTTCGCGAACCGTCTTTGAGATCGATGCAGGCAAACGATTTGTCGTCGAATCCGAAGTAATAACCGTTGTGAACGACTCCGTCGTTGAAGTACGGCTTGAGTGATCGCGTTTTCCAAAGCGTTTCGGTTTTCCATCCATCGGCTGTTTTGGTGACGCGAACGCGCTGGCTGCCCTGATCGCCGCCGACACCCGTCCCGAGAAGCAAGTCCGTCTCCGACACGATTGCGGGCTGGCTGACGCGGTTGACACCTCGGGTCGCCCAGTCATGCTTCCAGAGGATCTTGCCCGTTTCCGGTTCGTACGATTCGAGACCAACATCGCTGAACATGAGAATTTGATCGACTCCGCCGAATTTCGCCGCCTGCGCAGACGAATAGCCAAATGTCCCCTGACCGGCCGTCCACGCGATCTCGCCACTGTCCGCGCGATACGCCAGCGTGCCTTTGCCAGCCGGTCCGTTGGCGAACACGACAACGATCCCTTTGTACACGAGCGGCGAACTGGAATAGCCCCATTGCTGCGGTTGCGTGCCCGCATCGGCAGGAACATTCCGCGTCCAGACCGGCGTGCCGTCTTCCGCATTCAGACACGTGAGAACGCCCGATCCGCCGAGCGAATACGCCTTGCCACCCGCTATCGTGGGCGTGCCACGCGGTCCGACACCCGCGATCTGCTCGTAAAAGCGGGCATCGTACTTGTGCTCCCACACCCGCTCGCCCGTCTTCGCTAAGTAGCAAACCACCGCTTCCTGATTCTCATCGACCTGTTCCTGCGTGAAGATGCGATCGCCGACCACGGAGAAGGTGCCCCAACCCGGTCCGACACGATGCCGCCAGAGCAATTCCGGCGGATGCTGGTCCCAATCAGTTTCAATGGAAATTCCCGTGACGACACCGTCTCGCTTCCGGCCGCGGAATTCCGGCCAGTCACCGGGAGCGACCGCTTCGAGAGCGTCCACGTTCTTCGCTTCCGCCAGCTGATTGCGCGCATCCTTGAACGTTTCCAGCTTCGTCGGCTCCCAGCGCCAGCTCAACTCGGGCCGAATATCCGCATCCGTTTCGCCGATCCGCACCAGCGAGAACAGCGCCCACCCGCCCACGATCACGCCTAACAGTCCCGATAGTTGGATGAACTGGTTAGCCGGACGGCTGACCGCCAGCCAGAGCACCCACACGAGAGCGACAAACGGATAACCGAAAAGAAGCACGGTGAGCGGGGCGTCACCGTAAAAGACGCCCATGATGGCGCTGGCGATGACGACAAACAGGAGAACCGGCAACCAGCGATACACACCTTTGACCCTGCTGAAACCGAGCCACCAGACCAGGACTCCCAACGAGCACAAACCAGGCCCGCCCAGACCGCCCACAAAATGCAGCATCGATCGCGGGGCGATGACCGGAAACAGGAACACGCACGTCACGGCCACCGCCACAAGCGCGAGCCCGGGCCACAATCGGATCGGTGGAGTTACTGAATCTTGTGCCGTCATTGCGGGAAACCTCGTTGAGCGTTGGCCACCTGAGTCATACACTTCATCGCATGAACTCTTTCGATGAATTCAAAGCGATCTACCAACTTCCGCTGCCGGAACTGATGTTCCGTGCCGCCGTCGTCCACCGGGAGCACCGCGATTACCGCGATGTCCAGCGCTGTGCGCTGCTCAGCATCAAGACCGGCGGTTGCCCGGAAGACTGCACGTATTGTAGCCAAAGTGCTCATTATGATAGCCCGGTCGAACGCGTACCGCTCATGACCGTTGATGAAGTTCGCGAGAAGGCCGAGGCCGCCAAGGCCGCCGGCGCCACACGCTTCTGCATGGGGGCCGCGTGGCGCTCGCCCAAGGACGGACCGGAGTTCGATCGCGTCCTCGATATGGTGAAGGTCGTTCACGGCCTCGACATGGAAGCATGCGTCACGCTCGGCATGCTCACGGACTCGCAGGCGGAACGGCTCAAAGACGCCGGGCTGACGGCGTACAACCACAACCTGGATACGTCACGCGACTACTACCCGAAGATCGTTTCCACGCGAAACTACGACGACCGCATCAACACCCTCAAGGCCGTCAGCCGGGCCGGAATCTCCGTCTGCAGCGGCGGAATTCTGGGCATGGGTGAAACGGAAGACGACCGCCTTATGATGCTCGTGGAACTGGCGAATCTGGAAACGCCGCCGGAAAGCGTGCCGATCAATTGCCTCATGCCCAGCCGCGGAACTCCGCTCGCGATGGCGCCGAAAGTCGATTCTATCGAAATCGTCCGCCTCATCGCCACCGCACGCATTGCCTTCCCCCGCTCCCGCGTCCGCCTCAGCGCCGGCCGGGACAAAATGACACGCGAACTGCAGATCCTCTGCTTCCTCGCCGGCGCCGATTCCATCTTCTTCGGCGATAAACTCCTCACCGCTCCGAATCCGGATGCGGATGACGATGCCGCCCTCTTCCGTGCGATGGGACTGCCCGAACCTATGGCGTGCGAGCCGTCATGTCGCTGACAGCGCGATGGCAGCAAGCGCTCGAGGAACTGCGCGCCCAGTCGCGGTTCCGCTCGCTGCGCCTGCCCGCCGGGCACGACTTCACCTCCAACGATTATCTTGGTTACGGATTGCACACCTGGTCTGCGGAACAGGCGTTGTCGCGGTCCGGCATTTCCTCACGCCTGCTCCGCGGTCATCACGCCGTCTGGGACGAAGTCGAATCCGCGCTCGCCGCCTGGCACGGTGCCGAGGCGGTCCTCATGCTCAACAGTGGTTTCTCCGCCAACGAAGGGCTGATCTCCACCATCGTCGAGCCCGGCGACTGGGTTGCGACCGACGAACTCAATCATGCCTGCATCGTCGAAGGACTTCGCGTTTGTCGCCCGCGGAAGTTCGCCTTTCGCCACAACGACCTCGATCATCTCGAAGACGGCCTGAAAGCCGAGTCCGCGAAACGTCCCGCCGGTCGCGAACTGTTCATCATCACCGAATCGCTCTTCAGCATGGACGGCGATCGCGCTCCGCTTCGCGAAATCGTGGAACTGGCGGAGCGCTACGGCGCCAGCGTGATCGTGGACGAAGCGCATTCGACCGGTTGCTCTGGCGCGAACGGTTCCGGCATCGTGGATGAACTCGGTCTTCGCAATCGTGTCCTCGCCACTGTTCATACCGGCGGAAAAGCGCTCGGCGTTTCGGGCGCGTACGTCTGCGGCTCGCGGTTACTGCGGGATTTCCTAGTCAATAAATGCCGGCATCTGATTTTCACGACGGCGCTTCCACCGGTCATCGGCAGTTGGTGGCTCGACATGCTTCCGATAGTGCAAGCCGACCACGCCAGCCGAGAGCGGTTGCATGAACATGCTCACACGATGCATGCAATCTTGGCAAAAGCCGGCATTCGGACTTTTGGCGAGAGCTACATCGCGCCGGTCATTCTCGGCGACGACGCCAACGCGGTGCGGATCTCAAGGCAACTGGAGGAGCGCGGCTTCGATGTCCGCGCGATTCGACCTCCGAGCGTACCGCAGGGGACCGCGCGATTGCGGATTTCGCTGCATGCGAATCATTCGTCCGAACTGGTGCAGCAACTGGCGGAGGCGGTGGTCGAATGCGCGACGTCGTAATCATCGGCACCGATACCGATGCGGGCAAAACCACATTCTCTCTGCTGTTTCTTGCGGCTTTTCACAACCACTATGCCTACTGGAAGCCCGTCGAGACTGGCGAATCGGATTCCCTGAAAGTGCGAAGCCTTGTGCCCGCAGCAAAAGTGTTCGATCCCGTCGCCCGCTTCACGGATGCGGTTGCGCCGGCGCTGGCGGCCCGCCGGACCGGGCAATCGATGCCGGATGTGCATGCGATCATGAGTTCGATTCCCGAGTGCGATCGACCGCTCATCATCGAGACGTTCGGCAGTCCCTTCTCGCCCTGGGATGATGATCATCTTCAACTCGAACTGCTGAAGCGATTGAACAAACCGCTCTGGCTGGTCGGGTCGTCGCGAGTCGGGGCGGTCGGCCGCATGCTCAGCTGCCTGCAGGCCCTTCGTTCGAATGGGCTGGAAGCAAATGCCATCATTCTGATGGGGCCGGTCGATCCGTACGCGGAGTCGCAAATCCGGAAGCACTGGCCGGGAATTCCCGTGGTTTCGATTGAGGAACCCTGCGAATGGACGGTGAATGGAATCCGCGACGCCAGCGAACGGCAACGTCCATCATTGAAGTCTCTCCTTATGCTCGAAGAGCATCCCGCTCCATCAAAAAGTGAACATTTGATCCAACGCGATCGCAACTCCGTCTGGCACCCGTACACGTCGCTCTCAGATCCGATCGATCCGCTCCCCGTTGTCGCCGCCGAAAAGGAATTCCTGATCCTCGAAGGTGGCCGGCGTATCATCGATGCCATTTCGTCCTGGTGGACGATCCTGCACGGCCACCGGTATCCGCCTTTGATGCAGTCGTTGCGTGAAGCCACGACGCGGCTCGATCATGTTCTCTTCGCCGGGGTCACGCATCCCGATGCAGTGGAACTGGCGGAACTCATACTGCGGAACTCGCCCTGTCCCAATGGCCGAGTCTTCTTTTCCGACAACGGCAGCACCGCCGTCGAAGTCGCGCTCAAGATGGCGTATCAGTATCACTGTCATTGCGGTGACACCGCGCGCACGCTCTTCATCGGATTCGAGAACGGCTACCACGGCGACACATTTGGCGCGATGGCGATCGGCCGCGATCCGGTCTTCTTCGGCCGCTTCGAACCGTTCCTCTTCCGGGCGGTGCAACTGCCCGTTTCCCCCGATCGTCTGGATGAGTTCCTGAAAACCCACGCTCATGAAGTCGCGGCCGTGATCATCGAACCGCTCGTTCAGGGCGCAGGTGGAATGGTGATGCACTCGCCCGAAGCGTTGAAGGCGATCTGCGAAGTAGCCCGGCGGCACGGTGTCCTGTTCATTGCCGATGAAGTGATGACGGCCAACCGCACGGGTACCATCTGGGCGTGCGAGCAAGCCGGCATTGCACCCGACCTCATCACATCCGGCAAGACGCTGACTGGCGGTGTGATGCCGCTGGCGGCCACGATCGTCTCGGAACCGATCGTGAAGTCGTTCCTGACTCCCGACCGCACCAAGACCTTTTTTCATGGTCATTCGTTCACTGCCCATCCGCTCGCGTGTGCGGTGGCGGTGGCGAACATGCGTGAGATCGAAACGGGCCATTCGAAAGCCGATGCGAAGCGGATCGAGGAATGTTGGAAAAACCAACTGCTGTCACTTCGTGGTCAGTCAGGCGTGCGGGATGTACGGATCTGCGGTACGATCGGTGCGGTCGAACTGGAGTTGGGCGGTGGGTACCTGTCCGAGGTTGGCCCCGTGATTCGGCAGAAAGCGATCGAGATGGGCGTACTGCTGCGGCCGTTAGGGAATGTGCTCTACGCCATGCCGCCCTTATGCACTTCGAATGAATCGCTGGAATTGATCGCGAGCGCCATCAGAACAATTGTGCAATCGGTGAACCGCCGTCCGTGATCGGCACCGGGCGCGAGCCGTCCATCAGTTCCTTCGCCGGATCGATGCCGAGCGTGGCGTGGATGGTGGCGTGGAAATCGGGAATCGAAACCGGCTTTTCGACAATCGTCTTGGCCAGCTGATCGGTGACGCCATACGCTCCGCAGTGCTTGAGTCCGCCACCCGCAAGCACCATCGAGAAGGTCGTTCCCTGGTGTCCGCGTCCGCCGCGGCCATCGAACTCCGGCGGTCGGCCGAATTCCGTCGCCACGACGACGAGCGTTTTCTCCAGCAGTTTGTTGGCTTTCAAGTCGAGGATCAGCCCCGCGAGCGCATGATCGAGTTCCTGCACAAGCAGGTGCTGATTGTCGATCCCTTCGTTGTGGACGTCCCACCCGGTGCCGTTGAGGAAGTTCAGATTGTGCGAGACTTCGATGAACCGCACGCCAGCCTGCACGAGTTTGCGGGCGAGCAGGCAGCGCTGGCCGAACTCGCCGCCGAACGATTGCCGCGTGCTGCTGGACTCGGACTTCAGGTTGAAGTGCTTCATGAAGTTCGGTCCGGCCAGACGCAGCGCCGCCGCCTGCGCTTCCTCGTACTCCGCCAGTTGAGAGCCGGTCTCGGCGCGTTCGCCGGCTGAGAGCAGCTTCTGCCGGGCGGTGGCGCGGGCGGAATCGACATCGGCGGGTCGCGTGAAACCGGCCGGTCCGCTCTCGGTATCCGTCAGATAGACATAGCCCGCCTTAGAACCGAGGAAGCCCGGCCCGCGGCTGACGTTCGGATAGCCGATCAGGATGTACGAGGGCACGTTGGGATCGGCGGCTCCGCGTTCGTGGGCGATGATGCTGCCGATCGAAGGATAAGTCACGTTCCCGCTGATCATGCGCCCAGTATGAACCATGTTGGTTGCGAAGGCGTGTTCGTCCACGACCTTGTGATTGACGGTGCGGACGATGGTGAGGTCGTCGGTGAGCTTGGCGACGCGGGGCAGGTGCTCGCAAACGCGGACGCCCTTCGTACCCGTCTCGATGGAACCGTAGAGCGAGCCGGCTTTCTTGTTCGGCCCCTTGTTGGGGACTTTTTCCTTGGGGTCGAAGGTATCGAGTTGCCCCATCCCTCCGCCCAGCCAAAGGAAGATGCAATACTCCGCCTTGCCGCGTACGGTCTTGGCGGGGGACGACGCCATGAGCGCGGGGCTGGCGGCGAGCGCGGCAGAGGCAGAGAGAAATTCACGTCGGTTCATGTTGGAAGCCTTGTTTTATCAAGATAAACGTTTTTGTAAGGTGGGTCGAATCTTCGAGGCCCACCGGTCTTTACAAAAGTTTCATTCAAAGCCAGCGGGCCAGTGCGGCTATGGACTTGACAGAGAGTGCGACGCTCACGAATGTCGCGACCAAACCGAACCACTTCGGTCGTCCTAGTCGGACTGCCATTATTCCGGATACCGTACCGACCGCTGCAATGACTCCGAATGCGATAGCCTCATAGAGGCGATATTCTATCCATTCAACACTCACTCGCCGGGACGAAGGCGGATCGACTGCAAAGAACCATCCTGTTATTCCGATCCCCAAGGATATCAAACCCAAAGCAAGACCATCCGAGGGTCGTAGATCGTTAGCCGGAGTATCAACTTGGGAATACACTGTTTGCTCCGTTTATTTTCCGAATAGGTATAACTAATCCTCGTTTTAATTACTCTACTCTCAGTGTCCTCTGTGCTCTCTGTGGTTCAAAAAATCACTTCTATGGCCGAAAGACAAATTCGGGTGAGTTCAGGATCGCCCAGATGACATCTTCGCAGCGGCGGCGCCAGGCGTCATCGAGCCGCTCGGTGGGCGGGTCGCCGGCGCGGGCGGCGGCTTCCTGCTGCTGGCGAACCACGGTGGCTTCGGGGCTTAAGTGGTTCGACCAGGAGACGTATGGTTCGGGCGAACGCGGCTTCGGCGGCTTGGTCGCCTGAGGGCGCAGACGATCGTTGAAGCCGGTGGTCAGGTACTCGGCGTACTGTTTCTTTTCGGCTGGCGTGGGCGAGCGGGTGAGGATTTTCAGGAAGAGCGTCTCAACCAGTTCGTCCGGGGATTGGGATTCGACGGCGAGTTTTGTCAGGCCGTGGTCGTCGGAGAGCCTTGTCAGCCAGGTGGCGAGTACGCCGTTCTGGAGGATGGCGGGTTGGAGGACGTTGGGGTCCTGTTCACGGTGGCTCGTGGGGTCTTGCCGGCTGCCGCGCCAGCCGAAGGCGCCGAGCACATCGGTGACGGCCTGAATCCGTGGCAGTGCGAGGCTGGGGCGGTCGCGTTCGTTCGATGTGGAAGTGAGCATCCACGATCGCTTCGGGAAGCCGAGGGAGATGGAATTGTTGAGGTCGCGGGCGCCGTCGATATCGAGGCTGACTTCTTCGAGTTTCATCGGCAGGCCGGTGGCGGAGAAGAGCGAATCGACGACCTGTTCGGCGGCGAGTCGGCGCTGGGCGGGTGCGGTGTAGAGGATCGGCGTTTCGGCGAGGCTGGCGTCGGCGGAGCGCTGGTACGCATGCGAATTCAGGATGAGTCGCTGAATGTGGCGGGCGTCGGTGCCGGAGCGGACGAACTCGCGGGCGAGCCAGCGCAGCAGTTCGGGGTGCGTGGGTTTCGCGCGTTCCCAGTCATCGACCGGTTCGACGATTCCGCGGCCCATCAGCCGCTGCCAGATGCGGTTGACCATCACCTGTGCGAAGCGTTCGTTCTGCGGGGCGGTTATGAGCGCCGCCAGCCGGTCGCGCGAATCGGTGGGATCTTCCGCCAGCGCTTCGCCGACCGCTTCCGGCACGAACGTCGCCAGCGGCCATTCGGGATTGAGCGTGGTTCCAGGCTTGAGCGTAACGCTGATGAGCGGCTTGCGGCTGCCGGTGTGGATCTTGTCGAGCGGGACCGTACTTGTGGCGGGGAGCGTGAGCGGTTTGCCGTCGAGCATGGCGGCGATCTGGAAGAGATCCTGCTGCGTGGAGCGGTGCGCCGGCGCATCGTGACAGCGGGCGCACTTCATCTCGACGCCGAGGAAGGCGGTGCTGATGATCGTGCCCTTGGCGGCCATCGGCGCGTCGTTCTGAGACGCGACCCCGAACCCCGCCGGCCCGCCGAAGCGTACGCTGCCCTTGCGGCGGATGAGTTCCGTGACGAACAGGTCCATCGGCTTGTTGTCGAGCAGCGATTCGTAGATCCACCAGCGGAACGGACCGGTGTTGTTGAGCGTCGGGTTCAGGATGTTCGGGTTCTCCGCCAGCACGTCCTGCCAGTAGCCCACGCCGTGATCAGCGGAACGCGGATCCGCCAGCAGACGGTCGATCAGCTTCGCTCGCTTGTCGGGTGCGCGATCCGCTTCGAACGCGCGGATCTCCTCCAGATTTGGAACCACGCCGACCGTATCGAGAAACGCCCGGCGCAGGAACACGCGATCGGATGACAGCTCGGTGACAGTCAGATGGTCCACCTTCAATTCCGGCCAGTTCGCCCCTTCGCGAATCCACGTCTCAAGTTGCTGAATCTGCTCCTCAGTCAGCCGTCCCCCCTTGGGCGGCATAACCGTGTCCGCCTCTTTCGAGCGCACGCGCGTCAGCAGCGCACTCGCATCCGGCTTCCTCGGCGCAATCGCAGCGCCGTCGTTCTTTCCGCCCTCGATCGCCGCATGCCGATCGTCGAGCCGCAGCCCGCCCTTCGCCTTCTCGCCCGTATGGCACGACACGCACCGCGATTCCAAAATCGGCTGAATCGTCTCGAAGAAATCGACCGTTCCCTTCTGCGCCTGCGCCGCCTGCGCTCGCGCTGCCGCAATCTTCACCGCCAGGAACTGATCGATTGCGTTGTTCGCCGGGAAACCCTTCGGCAACGCCGGAACCGCTACCTCATCCGTCTGTTTCAGCCACTCCTGCGCCGCCGCTCGGCGCTTCGCCCAATACGCCGCGTTGCTCTTCCGGCACCGTTCGCGAGCCTCCACATTCAGCTTCGCCAGATAGCCCTCGCGCTCCGCACGGTACGCCGCCCAGCCCGCATCGGTATACGGCACCACGCGTGCCGGTGCGAGCAATTGCCAGTCATCCGTTCCCTCCAGCGCGATCGCCACCACCGTCTCGCCCAACTCCGGCCGCCTCTTGTTCTTCCCGACAAAGCTGCCGACAATCGTCTCCAGCACAACAAACTGCTCTCCGCCTTCGGATGCGTACTCGATCCATTTCTCGCTGTTGCCCGGCGGTGCGAAGCGGAAGGTCGGGCCGAGATTCAGATAGCTCTCCACCGGGCGAATCGTGCCGTGCCCGCTGCCGTCCCCGCTCGGGAACGGATTCGTCATAATCAGTTTTTCGTTGATGTACAAACGTGAGGCGCCGCGGCTGCGCAGCAACAATCGGTGCTTGCCGGCGGGGATCGTCACGTGAGCCGCCGCCCGCACCAGATACGGGAACCCGCGATCCGCACGCACGCCGGTATCAATGTACTTGTGCGGCGTTTCGAAAAACCCGAACGCCTCCTCGCGATACGTCTCCGCCGGTTTCGGCTCCAGATCCGGCCACGCATTCCGCGACGGCATCCCCTCCTCGCACAACTGCACCAGCACCTGCCCCTGCGGCACGTCGGTCCGCTTGAGCGCCGGCGGAGGCGGAACGAACTGATACCGTTTCCGCAGCACCGCATCCGGCAGCGCCACGCGCCAGATCGCCAACTCGTCAATCAGCCCCTTGCACGAATTCCCCGCCCCGCCACCATTCCCCGTGCCGATCGTCAGATCGTCCGCATCGGTCGCCGGTGCGCGATCGGTCGCGCCGCCCATATCCCACGTGCCGGGAACACTCTCGCCATCGATATATCCGCGAATGCTCTTCGCCTGTCCAAACGTATACACCACCGCAATGTGATGCCACGCATTCGTGGTGAACCCTTTGTTCGTCGTCCAGCGGTGCCAGTCGCTCGGCTGGTCCTTCGTCCCCGCACTGCCGAAGAGAAAACTCACGCGGCCTTCGCCCTTCACACCGTGCAGGCGCAACGCATAGTTCTGATTCTTATCCGCAAAGCCTTTCTTCCCGTTGCGGCCTTTACCCACGATGTAGGAGTAACTGCCATCCCGAAGTTCGAGCGGTTTCACCCACGCCTCGATCGTGATCGAATCCTTCAGGCCGAATCGCAGCGGAGTTTCGGGAAGATCCGATTCTCGCAGCACAATCGATGCCTGCTTTGCGTCGAAGAACAAGGCGGAGTTGTTCGGTTCGAAGGCGGGGTAGATCGGCGGACGGGGACCGGCGTCGCGCTTCAGCTTCGCCGTTCCCGGTTCGCGATCGTTCTCGAAGTGCCAGACGATCAGCGGTTGCTCATCGGGCGTGGAATCGTTCTGGGCGGAAGCCGCAAGCGGGCAGAGCAGGACGAATGCAAGGAGAGTGCGGAGAAGCATGGATTGGACATTCCGGCGGGAGATTATTCCATACGATTTTATCCTGTTTTGTGGTTCTTTGCCAACAGAAATGGATTCACTTCTCATGAGTTGGGAAATTCGGTAAACTGTCCCTGCTGCCAGAGGGGAGCGTTTGTACGGCTGGTGCCGGCCCCGGTCTTCAAAACCGGCGGGGGGTGTGAACAACGCTCCCAGTGGGTTCGATTCCCATACGTTCCCGTTGATTGTGTGGAAAGACTACATGCCGCTCGAAAAGTGATTTGTAACGGGAACGCAGAACATATCTCGTTATGAGCTGCATCCCACTTTATTCGTATTCAATCGGGAATCGCCACAACCTCTCCGCCGGCGCGTGTTGCCAGCGCCGGCATCACGTCGTTGGCGGAGTACCGCAGGAACCGCACGCTCCCGTCCGCGAACGCGAAATTCGCTCCGCCCGAATGCGGACTCCAGAAGTGAAACATCCCGCACGGATCGTCAAACCCGCTCGCCGCCACAAATGGCCAACGGCCCGGCCCGCACGACGAACCGCTCGTCACCGGTTGCAGGTTCGGCTCGCGCACACCCAGAATCAGATCCGCAGAACCCGTCAGATTCTGCCCCACCCCGGCGTACCACCAGCCAAAGCGAAAGTCATGACTCGGCGGCCGCTCACCGATCAGCAGCGTATTGCTCGTGCCATCGGTCGCATCCGTCAGCCGGTGCCGACTGTCCTGATACAGCAGCCCGTCCTTGGCCGTCGTCTGCGTGCCGCTCACGCCCAGATAACTCAGAAGCGCTACCGGTTTGCCCGTCCGCGTATCGATCTGAGTGGTGCTGGTTCGCGAATCGCTGGGGCAGATGAACGCCGTCAGCACCGTCTCGCGGGCGACATGCGGCGGACTGAAGTACGGTAGCGGCGAAATTTGAAACGCATACTGAGACTGCTGAAACAGTGAGACTTGTTCGAGATGCGGAAGCAGCGAGAGCGTCCAGCCCGTGTGAAGTTTGCGGTCCGGATGGAGCGGCGAGCGGTGTCCGGGCGGCAGAGTACCGCGCGTATCGTGTTCGTTATGAAGTGCCAGTGCGAGTTGTTTGAGGCGGTTCTGACAATCGAGCCGCGCCGCCGCCTGCCGGACATTCTGCACCGCCGAGAGCAAAAGCCCGATGAGAATCGCAATGATCGCCAATACGACGATCAATTCGATCAACGTGAACGCACTACGGCCGCGTCTCCGCATCGAACTTTCCCTCCGCCACAATACCGACACCGTATACGCTAAGTTTGATGACACGAAGGCCTTTATCTTCTAGAAATAGCCGACTTGCACACGAAAATTTTCCTGGCGAACGTATATCGATTTGATAAACAAGATTAATCGCAGAGAATGGAGGGATGGTCGTATTGAAGTCGAGTAATGGTGTTATGCAGGAACGAACTCCACATGTAGGCAGTGCACCTACTATTCTTATCTCTGACGATGAATTATTATGCAAGCTAAAGTGGACAATTTGTACTCCAACTTTGGTCATACCCATATCACGTTCAGGCTCAAGAATTGTCGCCGCATAACTGGAACCAAACAATGATGGCGTAAAAAAGCATCTATGCAAATATACTAAAATTATTAATACAGCGAATGCCATAATTATTAATCGCGTGTTTGTCATGATAGGCTACTCGGGTTCCTTAGTACTTGTCTTACTTAAAGAACTGCGCCGTAAGTAAGCAAAAACACATGACATTAAAACGAATAATGCTGAGGCTGAAAGTATCCATATCATATTGTGATTCTTATTGTTATTTAGCGGAACGACCCCAACAGGTTCTGGCAATCCATATTTGCTCAACCAAAATTCAGAAAGATCAATATCGGTTGTGAATCGAGGATTTAATTCTGTTACAATTCTGTTTGTCACCGATTTTTCACCCAGTTTTCCGAATGTGCTGTATTCGTGACGAACAACTGCAATGAGATTTTCAATTTGCTTTGTAGTAAATCGATGAATTGATTTAATTTTAAACTGATCTGTTTTTGTAGTATATTCCATTTCTATTATCGACCAATTTGAACTTGGGGATGCATCTAGCCAACCTGCAATACTGCTCTGGATATTGGCGCCGGGTATAAGGTCAGTACCTTTCCCTTCAAATGTGATTCGATAGGCTCCCGGGTTTACGCTCGATGCGTCCACTTTTAGGATATTCACGTTCTTATTATCAAAGAACATAGAAATCGGTAAAGCGCCTATGCGATAATGCTCATCGTATGGGGGAGTCTGGAGATGATCATCATGCGACTTTTTGTCTTTCTCACTATAATCATCCGTGCCATATACTCCAAATTTTGATAGCTGCCATTCATTTGGCCTGTTCGCGGTGAGATAGAACTCATACTTTGGGTTAAAACATGTCAAACGATTTGGCCGACGCGGTTTGTTTGCAATTTCTGGGTCATCCGAATCGATCTGCATTAGTAAATATCCGTCAGGATGATTTCGCCTTTTATGCTTTGATATAGATACTAGTATTTCTTTCTCTTCCATAGCAGAATATGTGCGAACGGTATAGTCATCTTGATATATTCTTACCTCTGTCCTAAAATGATCGAATGAGGCGGAGATGTTTCTTTTGATTGTTTGAGTATCTGGTTCGATTGCAAGAGCAACATCAGCCGTTACGAAATAAATAAATAGCGCAGCAATAGCATTTAGGATGAGTGATCGAGAATATTTCATTTGATTCACCTATGATAATATCGAATCAATGTGTCGAATTCTTTGTTTACTACTTAAGGCAAATACTGATTTTTTTATTGTAACTTTCGTTAGCCGATCTGCGTTGAACCTAATTCAGAGACTCTCGTTTCCCTTGAATACAAAGCGATAGTTGGGTTCTGAAAAAAGTTCTTCGGAAATTAATGGTTCCTGTCAAAACATGCTCGCCTGTAGTGCTTTTTGAACAATTCCGAATTCCAGTTAAAGAAGATTGGCTATTTCAGAACTATATTGGACTTATTTATTACTTGAATATGTCCAAGTCTATGAAATAGCCTTTGGTTGATTGACTACATAGTTAACTTACGGATTATTTCCAAGGCAAAGACAAGCGTTTACCAATCCTGCCCCTTGAGCGCAATAGCATGAAAGTGTTGGCAGTGGACATGTATTTTGAGCGCAAGGCGTCAAGATTGACTGAAATACGCAAACATTTGAATTGAGGTTGCACGCTACATCGCCGACGCCGTCTTCTCCTCCATCAACCGGTTCATCCGCCAGCAGCATCGGGCCGCCGGCCATCAGCGCCACCGCGAACAAGGCGATCGCGAAACTCCCGAACGTGTACGACAACAAGCTATAAAGCTTCGACATGATTCTTCCCCTCCTTCAGATGTGCCCGCCGGGACCGTCCCGGCGGACGGTCCCTCATTTCACCCGGCAGCCCAGGCGAAACGAAATGGTTCGTTGCGATTCGCAATCGGTCCACAGCGACGCCGTTCGCGTGAACGCACCCGGATCCGATTGCGGAACCTTCAAATGGATGGTGATGGCGATCGACTCGCCCGGCGCGATGGTGAGCGGCATCGCGGAGGTCGTCACGCAGGAACAATCGCTCGTCCCGCCGATCAATCGAATCGGCTCGGAGGACAGATTGCTCACTTCGAGCGGATGTTCGAGCTTTTCACCGGGATCGGCGGAGCCAAAGTCGAGATAGGAAGACGCATACAGAGAATCGCCACGGAGCTTGGCCACCGCGGCCGCGAGTGAACCGAAGGCGTAGCTGCTGCCGAGGGCGAGAACCGCCATCACGAGCGCGGCCCCGCCGAGGAGTTTCGATGTTGTTCGAATCCGATTACTGTTTCGCAACGATTGCCACGATTCACGGCGGGGACGAACGATCACGAGGGCAGTTACCGCAAGAAGATCGACCGCAAACGCAGTCCACGGGCTGGCCTCGATGGTGCCAAAACAGCCGCAATTTGCCTGACCGATCAGGCCCAGATACGCGCTGACGACGGAGAACATCCCGAAGAGCAGCACGGCCGCCAGCCAGTTCAGAGGTTTCGCGATGTCAAAGATCAGACCGACGCCGATGAGAAGTTCCAGAACGACGACGGTCAATTGCACGCCGGGCAGTGACAGCCAGCCGACACCCGGCAGCGGTGAGACATTCCCGCCCGCGATCTTGAGACTCGCCGCGACGATCAAAAGCGAACCCAGTGCGATCGACACGCCGCGCGCAAACGAGCTGGTCGCTGGTCGCTGGTCGCTGGTCGCTGGCGCGTTGAACATGGGGATCTCGCGCAAATGGATTGTTAAGAGTTTAATCGTGCGATGGGGCGCATGTCAAACAGAGAAGCGGGAAAATGGGGGATTCATCCGATCTTCACAATTTCGATTTCTGGTAACTTGTCGGAGTTCTCGCGTGTGTTTTGGGAGCTGTCAGTTGATGCTGTTCATCATTCCACCAACTGTTCATAATTGACGTAAGTCCTTGCCGCGCCTAGGCGCTTCCGAAATTTTGGCGTCTTTCCACGGTAGGGTGTGGCAGTGTCGGTGGAAAGACGAGCCGGTGTTTGAATGTCTCCGCCACGAGCTTGCGCAGCGAGTGGAGGAGTCCGCTTCAGGGATTGTGGGTATGTCAAATGGTTGCTGCAGATTTTTCATTTTTCGAAGAGTTGACCCGGATTTGCCAATCTGGGATACTGAATGACTCTCGCCAAATGATGATAGGGAACCATGATTCGCGTACGATCCCTTCTTGTGCTGACTGTGTTGAGTGTCGGCTTCGTGTCCGCCGGCGAACCGAATGACCATTGGGCGTGGAAGAAGCCGGTGCGGCCTGCGGTTCCGGATTCGAAATTCACTTCGCCTATCGACGCATTCCTGGCTGAGAAGTTGAGCGCCAACGGGCTGACGTTTGCGAAACCGGCCACGAAAGAGCAACTCATTCGACGGGCGACGTTTGACCTGATTGGTCTTCCACCGACGATCGAGGAGATCGATGCGTTTGTGATGGATGATTCTCCGAAGGCGTTCGAGAGGGTAGTGGATCGTCTGCTGGCGAGTCCGCGCTATGGTGAGCGCTGGGCGCGGCATTGGCTGGATCTGGCGCGGTATGCGGACACGAATGGTTATGAGCATGATGAAGTGCGTCCGAATGCGTGGCGGTATCGGGATTATGTAATTCGGGCGTTCAATGAGGATAAGCCGTACGATCGGTTTGTGCTGGAGCAGATTGCGGGGGACGAGGCGTATCCGGATGATCCGGATGCGGTCGCGGCGACGGGGTTTAATTTGCTGGGTCCGGATATGACGGATTCGGCGGATCAGGCGCAGCGGCGACAGAACACGCTCAATGACATGACAGATACGGCGGGGCTTGTGTTTCTGGGTCTGACGATGGGGTGTGCGCGGTGCCACGATCACAAGTTCGAGCCGATCCCGCAGGCGGATTATTATCGTTTGCAGGCGTTCTTTGTGGGTGCGGAATTTCGCACGAATCTGGTGGTCGCGACGCCAGCCGAGCGCGAGCGGTATGAGCGTGGGATGGAAGAGTATGCTCGATTGACGAAGTCGATTGTTGATGCGATGGACAAGTTGGAGCGCCCGATCCGCCAGCGGTTGTTTGAAGCGAAATTGGCGAAGTTGCCAGCGGAGGCTCAGAAAGCGCACCGCACTCCGCCGGCGGAGCGCGACGGCGGAATGCTGGAGTTGGTGGATCAGACGGCGAAGAAGGTGGTAGTGACGAATAGCGAAATTGAGAAGGCGATGTCTGAGGAGAATCGGGCCAAGTTGAAGGAGTACCGCGCGAAGCTGAAACCGTTCGAAGCGAAGAAACCGAAATCCTTGCCAATTACGATGGGATTGAGCGACAAGGGTTCTCCACCCAAGACGTATTTGCTCGGCCGTGGTGAACTTTCTAACAAAGTGGAAGTCGTCGAGCCCGGTTTTCCCGTCACGCTGCGCAACGATAAGGCGAATCCTGTTCGTAATGAATCGGGCGGCCGTCGAAACGCGCTTGCGAAATGGATCATATCGCCTGAGAATCCGCTAACGGCGCGCGTGCTGGTGAATCGACTCTGGCAGCATCATTTCGGACGTGGAATCGTATCGACGACGAGCGACTTCGGGCTTCGGGGAGAGCGGCCAACACATCCGGAACTTCTCGACTGGCTGGCGATCGAGTTCGTTCAGCGATGTTGGAGCATCAACACCATGCATAAAACCATGATGCTGTCGAAGGCGTATCAACAATCGACGATCCCGTCGGACGGAGCACGCACTCGCGATCCTGAGAACAAGCTGTATTCGCGAAAGAATCGCATGCGCCTGGAAGGCGAGGTGATTCGTGACAGTTTACTAAGCATAAGTGGTCGCATGAACACTCGGATAGGCGGTCCAGGTGTGTTTCCGCCCATCCCCAAAGAAGCAGCCAGCGGATCAAAGGGCGGTTGGCCTGTGAGTGCCGATCCGAGTGATCGGGTTCGACGCAGTATTTACACGTTTCAGCGTCGGAATCTTCGGCATCCGTTTCTTGAAGTGTTCGATTTACCGGACAGCAATTTGAGTTGCTCGATGAGAGAGCGGAGCACTACGGCCCCGCAGGCGCTTGCGCTTCTGAATGCGGACGAGGTGATGGAATCCGCTAATTTTCTGGCGGAACGGATCGAGTCTCAGTCGCAGTCAGAGCCAATCACTGAGGCGTATCGAATGATTCTTGGCCGTCGACCTACCAGCAACGAGCGTGATCGAGCGAAGTCTTTTCTGGATGATTCCCCGTTCTCAGAACTATGTCGAGCACTCCTGAACACAAATGAATTTGTCTATCTGGATTGAGGCATGATTGTGAATCCGATGTTTCTCAACCGTCGTTCGTTTCTGCGGAATTCGGGCAGCGGCTTTGGCAGTCTGGCATTGGCTGGCATGCTTGCCGAACAAGGATTGCTGGCTTCCGAACCTGTTGCTGATCCGCTCGCGCCGAAAAAGCCTCATTTTGAACCTAAAGCTAAACGTGTGATTTTTCTTTTCATGTCGGGCGGTCCCAGCCACATGGACACGTTCGATCCGAAGCCCGGTTTGACGAAACTTCATGGACAGAAACTTCCGGAATCGTTCGGCCCGGTCAAAACCCGAAGAGGAGTGGACAAGAACAAACTCTTGGCCTCGAAGAGAACGTTCAGGAAATACGGTCAAAGCGGAATGGAAATTTCGGACTGGTTTCCTCACTTGTCGAAGTGTGTCGATGATTTGTGTCTGTTGCGCGGTTGCTACGGCGATAGCGTAACCCATCCTGAATCGGTGTATCTTATGAACACCGGTTCCATTCTCATGGGCCGGCCAAGCATGGGCGCATGGGTGGCGTATGGCCTCGGTACCGAGAACCGGAACATGCCCGCATTTGTGGTGCTTCCCGATCCCGGCGGATGGCCCAAAGGCGGCGCGCCCGCGTGGGGGAATGGCTTCCTGCCTTCCACCTATCAGGGGACTCTGATTCGCGGCGGATCTTCGCCCGTCTTGAATCTGGCGAATCCCAAAGGGATAACGAATGAACAGCAGCGCAAAACGCTGGATTTCATCCGCGATTCGAATCAGCAGCACATTCAGTCGGTTGGAGCGGATTCAGAACTCGAAGCCCGCATTGCCGCTTACGAACTGGCCTTTCGAATGCAGGCGCATGCGCCGGAGGTAGTTGATTTCACCCGCGAAACCAAGGAAACAAAATCACTTTACGGGCTTGATCAACCCGAGACGTCCGAGTTTGGCACTCGCTGTCTGCTCGCGCGTCGTATGATCGAAAGCGGAGTGCGATTTGTTCAGATTTACAGCGGCGATACCAATGGCTGGGATGCGCACTCGGATCTGGAGAAGAATCACGGTCATCTCTGTCTAAAGAGCGATAGACCCATCGCGGGTTTGCTGTCGGACCTGAAACGGAGGGGACTCCTGAAGGATACGCTCGTGATCTGGGGTGGTGAATTCGGTCGGACGCCGATGACTGAAGGCACAACGGGCCGTGACCACAACCCGCACGGTTTTTGTATGTGGATGGCAGGCGCGGGGATTCGTGGAGGGCAGGTTTTCGGGGCGACCGATGAAATCGGCCTTCGTGCATCGGAGGGCCGCGTTCACGTGAACGACCTGCACGCCACGTTCTTGCATCTCCTCGGTTTTCGTCACACTCGTCTGACCTATAGACACAATGGCCGAAATGAACGACTCACGGATAACGCGGGCGATGTGATCACGGAGATCCTAATTTAGAAGTATGATTGCTCCAGATAGAATGTGCTCGGAAGCCCAGAACGGTCGATTGTGATACCGGATGCTTGGAATAGGGATCTATGAATCGATAGGCGATAATGCTTGAAACTGATCATGCGTACAGATTTTCGATAGCGATGCTTTGAGATGACGAACACATCGAAATGCTATTTTTTCATTGCTTTATCAATCAGGTCCTGATCGTCTTTTGTCAGTGACCAGGCAAACGCAGTCCGCATTTCTTCAAGCAAATCTTTTCGTGCATTCAACTCGCGATTCCCAAGATCAACATCAAGAATCTCATTGGCGATGCACTGAAGGGCAATCGGCTCTTCGACCCGAAGTTTCCTGTCCTCCCATTTCTGCTTGATCTCGTTAAAGGCGCTGGAATAAAACTCCGCTGCTGCTTTATCCTCACCCTTGAGCCTGGCACGCATCGCTTTGAGATAGGCAGGTGCAAAACCGAAGGATGGCTTCAACGACTCCAAACTGAGAGCTGCATCGATGTACAGAATCGAATTCTCGATGACCGCGATCTTATCGGCTTTGGAAAGCTGGTCATTCGATACAGAGAAATCGGCCACTTTGATATAGCTAATGGCATAGAGCACCCCATCGTAATTTCCGAGTGTCTTCAAGGCTTCTTGGATTGCGTCGCGGGCTTCGATCGGTTTTTTATCAACCAGAAGCAGTATCCCTCGCCAGTATTTGGCTTTCGAGATCTCAATTTTGGTGGCGGTGGATCGAGCCTGATCTGAGATGAGGTTTGCTTCCCTCTCCAATTGATCCAAGAGGGATTTGGCGTCGTTAAGGTTATTCCGAGGTAACGCGCCATAGCGAACGCCGCGGATGATGGTGCGAGCCCGATCGCCCAGAGCGATGAAATACTGATCACCCTTAGGTGAATTCGCAGGCTGTCGATCAGTGGCGTTTTTCAGCGATTCAGAGGCCGCGGCAAACGTCTTTGCGGGCTCGAAGCGGCCCAGCCAAGCGAGGTCTTCTTCGATGCAACCGAGCAAACGAAGTTCGTCGATCCGTTTGTCGTTTCTCTGAAGATCAGCGGTCATGATGGATTTTCTTGCATCCTGGAGCATCTCAGAGACTGTTTTTGTCGGTTCCCCGGCTTTTGCGAAATCGTTCGCCGCATAGAAGAACAAGTAGCTTCGAGTCGCCCAGAGCGTTGTGTCATAACGGGTATTGAGTGTTTCGGTGGCCTTGGCGAAATGCTGATCTGCCTTCGAAACCTCCTGCTTATGTTTGTGATAGCTCTCAAGTTGTCGTTGTTTTGGAACATGGAAATAACCCGAATACGGGCTGAATTGCGCAAGCCCCGCGATGGCTAGAACGCGATGACCGTAGTGATTGTTGGGGTCGATTCTTAATGCCGATTCCGCGTCAGCGATCATCGTGTCCCATTGGCGTTGATTGTCGTTCTCGTTCATGCTCTGAGAAAGATCACCCGAGAGAAATCGCATGAGAGTCACAAATGCCCGGTACGAATATGCGTCGGCCAGATCCGGATGATTACTGGGGAGCAAACGGGCGATCGGTTCGATGGGCTTCTGGACCTCATCAAACCACCCCTGATTCGCTTCTTTGAAGAGTCGAATTTTCGGTCGGAGAATCGCAAGTTTGAGCGAGAGACGATCCTCTTCCCACCCGCCTGAAAGAGCTAATCCTTCGTTGGCGAGTTTCTCGATTTTGGGCAGGATCTTCTTCTCGTATTCCAACCCATCCTGATTCGGAGGGAAGGAATCCTCGAGTAGCCGGTAAGCGATGCGTGTGGCGGACGCGCATGCGGAGATGCGTTGCTGGGCATTCAGGAGGTTGTCGCGAAACTGTATCTGATAATATTCGAGTGCGAACGGCAGGTCGTTGGCATGAGCGAACTTCGTGTCGTCCAGAAGGATTTTCTGGGCGGTCGCTCGAGCCAGAGTTGCGTCATTGTTCGCGGTAGCCAGTGAAAAGAATTGCACGGCCTTGGGCGTAATGATTGTCGGATCGAGTTCATACGCTTTTTTGATCCAACGGTGAGCGGCGGGGTTTGCGTTGAAGGGGGCCCATTTCCCATCGAGAAGATTCGCGAGGCTCGAGAACGTGTTTTGGGTTGCCAGTGCCGTGGTTGCAAGGAATTTCGCCGCTTCCTGCTTTCGAAATTCTGAGTTGATGATTTGCGATTCTGACTGATAGAGCTTGACCAGTTCATCAGCTGACGAATGATCGGCTTTTGCCAAAGCAGTGAGATAAGAGGTCAGCGATTTACGGTCCTGAAGGGTTGCATCGGTGGTCTTGGAGTCAATCGTTGAAAGATCAGGAATCTTCTTCAGTGTCAATAGTTGCTGCTCGGCTGAAGCAAGAGTTCTCCAGCCTAATGCCTCGTCTTCTCCGCAAAGCTTGATGATGTCGTTCCATTTGGGCTGATCTTTTGCGAACTTCAGGTCGTTGCGGACTTTCAGCGCGAGCGATTTCTGGAACATCAGGTCTATGGCTTGGCGTTCCTCAGGAATGAGGTCTGTCCACTTGCGGGAATAGTCTCGCACACTCCGAAGATTCTCGATCGTTTCCAATTTTTCCGAGCTGATCCGCAGGTACTCCATCGCCATCGCGAATGCGAGATCGGGAGGAATGTCCGATTGCAGATAATTCTGCAATGTGGACAGTCCCTTCTCTTGCCCGTTTTCCGCATCGGACCAGAGTGTGGCCAGCCTTTCGATCTTGGGGATTTTGTCTCCGAGATAAGCTTCCTTCCATATTTCTTTGAAGGGCCTTTGATCGATGAGAGCTTCTTTATCTTTTTTAAATTTGTCCAAGGTGGATTTGAGATCTGAAATCGTTTTCTCATCCACAATTCCTGTTTTGAGACTTGCGAGTTTGTCGTGAAGGTTTTTGGCCAATCGTTCAACGGGTTCAACACGCCATCGGATGACCGTGGTTTTGTTGTCTTCCGGCAGGTTCTGCTCGAACCGCATCAGATTTGGATCAGTAAGAATCGTGATAATACTTTCGCGATACGCTTCCTTTTGTTCCCCGATGCTGACAAGTTTGATGTCGAGTTTTTTCAATTGTTCTGAGTCATATTGCTTTGAGATCTGATTAACGAGAGTGGCCAATTCATCGGTCGAAGTAGTAATTGACAGACGAACAAAGTCCCGTTTCAGCATCCAGTTTTTGCGAGGATCCTGAATGGAACGGGGAAATTCTTCCGGAAGACTGTTTAGTTTACTTTCGATGTCAGCAATTATGGCTTTTTGAGTTGCTGGTACGCCATTTTCGTCAAGCTCGTTGACCAGATCATCAATGATTCGGATCTGATTCTTTAACTGTTCGAGGGCGATCTCGCGTTGCTCAAGTAAGCGATTATTCAACCTCGACCGTTCCAGATCGTAGTGTGATTCCGCAGGGAGTTGATTGATTTGTAACTCAGCATTATCCAAGTCTGTGAATGTCTGCTTGTCGATCAGTGTATCGATTGACTTAATCAGTGTTGCATCAACGTTGGGATTCTGTTCGTTGCTGTTCTGCGATTTTTGGATCGTCTGATCTTTTTTTTGCCCTTCATCTTTCTCAGTTACAGAACTGGAATTACTGCCAAAGGGATTAAAGCCTATGACGAAAGCGCCGCCAGCCGCGATACCAGCCACGATAATACCGCCTGCCAGCAGTTTGACGCCAGACTTGCCACCCGTCTCGTTCGTGATTGGTTTGTTCCATTGGGTGGCTGGTGTGTTCTCCTGCGATCCGGTTCGAATTCCTTTGCGTTCGGCTGCCTGCGCTTCTTTCATCCAAGGGGGTAATGATTGGTTTCCTTCCAGTGAAGGCGTATCACGGGGGATTGCGGTTTGGCGATTGTTGTGTTCCTTGGCGGTATCGAAATCGGTACTGGAAGGATTTTTCGTTTTGACTGCTGGAGTGGGAGAAGTAGGAGTGAATTGCGGTAGGCGTAAACCGGGATTCTTGATCGCGTTGGAACCTTTAATGATGTCCGCGATTTCCGGTTCCAGTTCGACCGTGCCTGCCCGTGCACCCATCGGATCATCAGGATCGAATGAGATCTGAGGCCGACTCACGTCTTGGGATTTGCCAGTGACATTGGGGGGGTAGGGGCTTGGCGGAGCGTTTTTCGATTCATCCGGATTCTCGTCGGTGAAATCATTCGCCGGGATCGCGATTTCTGAAAGTGATTCGCCTGAAACCAGAGGCAAATCGACGACCGGATCGGTCTCGGAAACTTCCTGATTCGGAGTCGGGAAAAGTCTGCCTGAATTTGGGATCACCGTTCCGCGGAGTTCGTCTTCGTTTGACGGAAGCTCGAACGAAACATTGGAGTTGTGTTGTTCACGACCGATCTGTGATTCGGGTATCAGATTCGGTGTCGAACGAATCAGATTCCGATCACTCGAGCCGGGTCGTCGCAGGAGAGGAACTTGGACAACACCCGAACGGACCCCGATTTGCGAGGGCTCTAATGGTTGTAACCCATCGACTGCGCGTTCGAGTTGTTTTACCATGTCCAGGCATGTCGGATATCGTTCCCGGGGTCGGACCGCAGTTGCCCATTTCAACACTCGAAGTTCTTCTTCGGTGATGAGCGGGCTGTTGAATTCCAAGCGGCCTTCCGCATGCGCCAGCATGATCGCGAGCTGACCCATCGACTCGTCAAACGGCAGGTGGCCGGTTCTGAGTTCGTAGTAACTGATCGCTAACGCATACTGATCCGTACCCGGAACCGGTTTATTTCCCGTCAATTCCGGAGCACTGTACGCGGGAGAACCTGCGGCTTTGGTTTGTCGAACATCTGGGGTAATGATGACCGCCACACCGCAATCGGCAATCTGGACTTCTCCCGAAACAATCATCATGTTTTCGGGTTTGATATCACAATGGACGATGGGTCCGTCGGTCGTTCCAATGCCATGATCGGCTTTGTTGAGGAAGTCGATCCCGCGGGCGGCACCTTGCATGTAACCCAGTAGTTCATCGACGGCGATTCCTTTGAAATCGGCTGTGTCGGTGCCATCGGGATTGATATCTTTCAGACGCGCCGAAAGGCTGCGTTCGCCCAAACCCATGACGATCAGCAGTTCTCGCAGCATACCTTTATGTTTGAGAGGATCCGCTTCGTGCAGTGGGATTTCGCGGCCGTTTTTGTCTTTGAGTCGAGCGGTGAAAATCGGGACGAGATTGGGGTGATTGAGATTGATGACGAGTTTGAGAGCCTTGAGCTCTTTGAGAGCGCTATTGCTGTGCGAGAGATCGATGATCTTGATCGCTACCAATCGGCGCGTCGATATTTCGACTGCTTTCCAGACTTCACCGAATTGCCCGGCACCCAAAAAGCTTTCGAGCCGATACCCCGCGATCGGTTCGTCGTTTTCGCTGTATTTGGTAACCCTTGGCATACCACCTCACGCGGGATGTGCTGTATGCTTCTTATAGTACGTTCTTTGGCTTGATTCAGATGCAATCGATTTTTCATGTTAACCAAAATTCCATACCTCTACAATAACTGAAATCTTCGTTCCGATTAAATCGAAATGAGCGATTAGTTCGTCATATTCTGGAAGTTGGATTGACCGCTTTGAATGTTCTATGACGGCAATCCTTGGAAGTTACGGCGATTGTAACGATGAAGTGAGGTTGTCAAGAGGCGTATTCCGTCGCATTTTTTACGGTAATACGACGTCATCGGTCCGTACACAGCAGTTTGACTGCTGGAATGTGCCGCTTCCGTATTCGTTCATATTTCGTTCGGACTCGAGGTCACCATGGTCCCCACCTGGCTCAAACATCTTTTTCCTGGCCGAACGAAATTCGCAAGAACAATTCCACATCGAAAACCCGTTTCACGACCCTCGCTCGTGCAACTCGAGGATCGGGCTGTACCCGCTAATATCAGCATTGCCGATGCCTCAATTGTTGAAGGTAATGCCGGTACTCAAACGCTGATGTTTACCGTCACATCTGATGCGGCCGAAGCTGCTGACATCACATTTGACATTAATACGATCGATGACACTACGACTGCCGGATCAGATTATCTTGCTCTGACAGGAGTCAGCGGAAAGATTACCGCTGGCGATACCACCACGATGGTCATGGTGACGATCAACGGCGATATGTTAGTCGAACTCGATGAGACATTTAAAGTCGTTCTAAGCAATCTCTCAGCAGGAAATACGTTCACCGATGATACTGCAATCGGCACGATCACGAACGACGATCAGGCCAAGGTCAGCATCAGCAGCCCCAGTATCACGGAAGGCGGTACGCTCGCGTTCTCGGTCACGATTGACAACATGGTCGACGTCGCCGTATTGGCCGATCGCAAGACGACCGACGGTAGCGCTACTTCCGCAAGCGATTACACTGAATTAGCAAACGCAAATGTGCAGCTCTTCGCTGCCAACTCGTCAGCACCGTTCACAATCAATGTCAGTACTTCAGCCGATTCGCTCGTCGAACTCGACGAAACTTTCTCACTGATTCTCTCGAATCTCACAGCCTCAGGTCGGGATGTTGTCTTCTCGGGTGGTGGCGGCAGCGAGACAGGAACAGGGACGATTCTTAATGACGATTCCGCCACCGTGACAATCGCCAACAGTGTCGCCTCCGAAGGCGCGAATGTGGTGTTCACCGCAACTCTATCAAAAGCTGTGGATACTGATGTTCTTGTCACACTGACGCCAAGCAAGCAAGGTGGAAACACGGCGACAGAGACCACCGATTTTGCGACCGCTCCTCAAGTCATCACGATCACGGCAGGCGCCCTGACTGGGACCGCCAAGGTCGCCACCACGCAGGATGATCTGGTCGAACTCGATGAGACATTTACGGCCACTCTCGGAAGTCTGAACGCGGGCGGACGATCGGTCACGGGTGATGGAAATACTGCGACAGGAACCATCAACAACGACGATACCGCCACAATCACAATCGCCAACGCCAGCGATACGGAAGGGAACAACATCCTCTTCACCGCATCGCTCTCGAATCCCGTCGATACCGAAGTGACGATCAAACTCACACCCAGCACTCAAGGCGGGAATTCCGCAACTGAAATCACGGACTACAGCACTTCTGAACAAACCTTTACCTTCGCCGCCGGAACAAAAACAGCCACGGTCAACGTGACGACTGTTTCAGATGTCATCGTAGAAGCCAACGAGACCTTCACCGCCACGCTGAGCAACCTCAACGCCTCGGGTCGCGCTGTCACCGGTAACGGCAACACGGCGATCGGCACGATCACCAACGACGATGTCACCGTACTCACGATTGACGATAAATCGTTAACAGAGGACGGTGGATCAATCACCTTCACGATTATGTCTTCTCTGGCGGTGCAGGGTGGGTTTAGCGTTGACTACAAAACCATCGACGGCACTGCCAAAGCGGGGAGCGATTACACCTCCAAGACGGACACGATTACGTTCACAGGATCTGCGGGTGAATCGAAGACATTCACGGTATCTATTCTCGATGACAATGTCGTCGAAGCGACTGAGATGTTCACCACCAGTTTGCTGAACGTGATGAATGTCAACGGCATTCCGCTTACCGGTTTTGACATCACGGATACCGGTACGGGCAGCATCACCGACAACGACACGGCACAGTTCAAGATCACCGCAACGGCCTCCGCCATCGAAGGCGGTCCCATCACGTTCACCGTCACTCTGACGAACCCCGTCGATGTCGAGACGTCCGTGACCGTGACAACGGCGGACATCTCCGCTATCGCCGGCACCGACTATACAGCACTTGCAGGGACCAAAGTTACATTTGCGGCTTTGGATACCAGTGAAGAAGTCATTGTTGCAACCACTTCCGATGTCGTCGTCGAGGCGGACGAAGAATTCACCATAACTCTGGGTGGATTGAATGACGGCGGACGTGCAGTCACAATCAATGGAGCCAATGACACTGGGACTGGAACGATCACCAACGACGACAGTGCTCAGTTCAAGATCACCCAGATGGCCTCGGCAATTGAAGGGGGCAAAGTTCAGTTCTTAGTCACCTTGACGAACCCCGTCGATGTCGCAACTTCCGTAACTGTCACAACGGCGGAAGGGTCGGCCAAGGATCCCCAGGATTATGCAGGCTTTAAGAATCAAGTCGTCAGTTTCCCGGCAAATACGACATCGCAAATGGTCGAAGTTCAGACGGCTACCGACAACAATGTTGAAGGTGATGAGGACTTCACCATTACGATCGGCAATTTAAATAACGGCGGTCGGCCAACTGTCACGATCGATGCAGCAAATAGCACCGGGACCGGAACGATCATCGACGATGATGCCGCGATGCTGATGATCGACGACATTTCGCAAATCGAAGCCAGTGGTTCGATGGTCTTTACGGTAACTTTGGTCGGCGAAGTCCAGGGTGGTTTCACAGTTGATTTTCAGTCGCTGGATGGCACGGCCACGATGGGCAATAACGATTTTTCACTGACAGCTGGCACTCTCTCCTTCGCGGGTACCAATGGTGAGACAAAGACGATCACGGTGACAATCAACGATGACAACATCGTTGAGGCAGATGAGACGTTTCAGGTGCAACTTCTGAATGTCATTCCGAATGACAAAGGCGTCAAAGCCAGTAGCATCAACACCACTGACAAAGGGCTTGGCACGATTACGAACGACGATTCGTCGTTGTTTTCGATCAGCAAGACAGCATCGGCGATTGAGGGGAGCAAGGTCAGTTTTACGGTATCGCTTTCGAATCCGGTTGATGTGGCGACGAGTGTGACGGTGACGACGGCGGATATCTCCGCGATCGCGGGGACGGATTACACGGCGTTCAGTGGTTTCACAGTGAACTTCCCGGCT
>JBGSJI010000102.1:0-29347 GCA_041742055.1 Limnoglobus sp.
TGTTCATCGTTTCAGTAACTGGACAAAATTGACGTAAGTGCTTATGGCGCCTAGGCGCTTCCGAAAATATGGCACGGTTCCACGGTAGGGTGTGGCAGTGTCGGTGGAAAGACGAGTCAGCGCTTGAATGATTCCGCCACGTGCGTGTGCGGGGCAGTGGCGGAGTCCTCGACAACGATTGAACATTTGTCAAGTATATCGAGACACACTTTTCCCATTTAAGTCGTTTTGCGAGGCGGGGGCAGCGGGCAGCCTTCGCCGCTGAGGTGGCGGTCGTCGTTCCAGAGCATGATGACCGGTTCCTCAATGCGGCCGTGATCGAAATACAGCACGCTGATGGAGGAGGTTCCCAGCAGGAGGCACTGGGCGAACGACGGATCGGCGCCGACCCAGCGGGAGGCGAAGACGCGCAGGTAGTGCCCGTGAGCGAAGATGAGGACGTTGCCGGTGAGCGCTTTGACCTTGGCGATGACACGATCGCAGCGGGCAGCGACCTGGGCGGCGGTCTCGCCGTTGGGTGCGCCGTGTTTGAGGAGTTGCCAGTCCGCCTGTTCTTTACGGATGTCAACGGTCTTTTTGCCTTCGTATCCGCCGTAATCCCATTCCATGAGATCGGGATCAACGAGAGCGGCATAGCCTGCGAGTTCGCTGGTACGCTTGGCGCGCTGTAGTGGGCTGGTGAAGACGTGGCTGAATTTCAGATGCGCGAGGCGCATGCCGATGAGTTTGGCGTCGTCTTCGCCGTCAGGCGTGAGGGGGATGTCGGTGCGGCCGGTGTGCTGGCCGGTTTTGGTCCATTCGGTTTCGCCGTGGCGAGCCAGATAAACCTTGGGAAGGTTGGAAGGAACAATCGCCATGGTTCACCTCGTAAGGGGAGTTCCCGGCACCCATTCGGACTGGCCGTCGGGTGCGTGGTCTTTCTTCCAGATGGGGACCAGTTCTTTGACACGATCGATGGCGTGCCGTGCGGCCTCGAAGGCCTGATCGCGGTGCGGGCAGCTGACGGCGACGGCGACGCTGACTTCGCCGACGTAGAGGCGGCCGAGCCGGTGTACGATGCCGATCTCGCCGACGGGCCAGCGCGAGCGGACATCGGCTTCGATCTCCGCCATCTTGGCTTCCGCCATCGGAGCGTAGGCCTCGTAGTCGAGGAAGACGGTTCGTTCGTCGCCGGTGAGGTCGCGTACGGTTCCGAGAAAGAGCACGACGGCACCGCAGCCGGGTCGGAGCACCGACTGCGTGAGTTCGTGGGTTTCGATGGGATCGCGTGTCAAACGAATCATGGGGACGATTCTACCCGCCGCTGACCGGAGGGATGAGCGCAATTTCGCAGTTCTTGGGAATTGGCGTGGAATCGTCGGCGAAGTCGTGGTTGATTGCGAGAGCGGATGAGGCCAGGAGAGGCTCGAGTTGCGGACAGCACTCGCGGATCGCCTGGCGCACGTCGGCAGCGGTTGCGGGGAACGGGAGGCGCAGCTCGACGGAATCGGCTTTCGCCAGATCGCGGGCGCGAGCGAATAACAATACTTGGATAGTAAAGGATTCGTGTTCCATAGTTCAGGCTTCGAGATCGATGTCGATGAGGCCGTAAGCGATTGCGAGCCACTGGATGGGGTGCAGCGTACGCTTTCCGGTGGTGTCTTGCATTTGCAGGCGGCAGGCGGAGCATTCGGTTGAACCGAACAGGAGTTTTGGCCGATCGAGTGCGGCGATCATGTCGGCGCCGACCTCGAAGGAGAGCATGCGATTGCGCTCCGCCAATCCCCAGGTTCCTGCCATCCCCGAACATCCCGCATCGATCGTTTCGATCTGCATTCCTTTGATCTGCTTGAGAAGTTCCGGGGAGCGACGTTCGCCACCGAGCGCTTTGACATGGCACGGCACGTGATGACCGATGCCGACAGGAAGTTCTCGTGTGGTAGGCTTGAGCTGTCCGTGTTCGTGGAGTTCGTTCAAGATCGTCATCACGTCCACGGTATTCTCGGCCACGAGAATCGTGTCGGCATCGTCGAGGAGATCGCGGTAATCCTGGGACAGCGCTAGTGTTGCTGCCGGTTCCGTGCAGACGATGCGATAACCGTCGCGGACCAGTTCCGCGAGCGCACGGATGTTGTAGCGTGCGCTGTCGCGTGCGCTCTCGACATCGCCGTATGTCAGTGGCGTCATACCGCTGCCGCGCTGCCGCCAGGGGACGTGAACTTCGAATCCGTGATGCTTGAGGACGGCCACGGTCGCTTCGCCGATACTGGTGTCGCAGTAATTGGTGAAGACATCGACGAAGTAGGCGATTTTTTTCGTTCCGGGCGGAACGGTAGAAAGACGGGTCAGCCCCGACCACCAGGCCCGGCGCAGAAAGGTTCGGTGCGTGAGACGGGGGAGATTGCGGTGCCGGGAGAGGCCGAAGAATTTCTCGATCATCCATCGGCTGGGGCGAAAACGCAGAAGCGTATTTATGGTCCAGGAGAACTGGCTCGCCAGTCGGATCAGCGATTCTGTGCGTGCGAGCATCCACTCATGACGGCGGAAACCGGATTCCTCATAATGGGCGGCCTTGGCTTCGAGCATCAGTTTGGGAATGTTGACATGCGCTTTGCATTCCTGCCGGCACATTTTGCAATTCACGCAGTACTTCGAGAGTTCAGACATCTCTTCGCTGGCCAATTCGACCGATGGATCGGTCAGCCGGATCGCGTTGGCCTTGGCGCGGGGCGTCGCCTGTTCGATCCCGGTCGCACGAAAGATGGGACACATTCGATGCGCACCTGATCGCGGACGACAATCACCGCAACCGTTGCATTTCGATGCTTCCCGGTGAGGGCTCGAGTTTTCCCAGAGGAGCAGAGGCGAAGGATAGAGTTTTCCGTCCGCCGTGCGGATCGGCATCATCGGCCAGGCAGGGCGGCTCGGATCCGGGCCGAGAATTTTGCCCGGATTCAGGATTGATTTCGGATCGAAGATCCGCTTCAGTTCCCGAAAGACCGGCATCAGCGCAGCGCGTTGCTTCTCCACCCAGGGCGTTCGAGCAATCCCCACACCGTGCTGGGAACTGATCGTTCCTGCCAGATCCATCGCCAAATTGTGAACAAAATCCGCCAGCGGCCACATGATCTCCCGATCCTGCGGATCGTTGATATCCAGGATCGGGCGCGTGTGGACCTGTCCGGTGAGCAGGTGAATGAGAAACGATGCGTTCACTCCATCCGAGCGGAGTCGTTCCTGAACTTTCGCGACATATTCTGCGATCAAATGTTCAGGTACCGCGACATCTTCCACGAACGCTTCCGGCCGCCGTCCCTGTCCGAGCGCATACAGTCCGGTCACGGCGGATTCGCGAAACGAGTGGATCCTTCGAATCTCTTCCGGGTCGCAAGTCGGTTCCTGAATTTCGACACACTTGATGGAATCGCGAACGGCGGCAACCGCTTTCTGTCCCAGTGCCCGAGCCTCAGCCATCGTTTCGCCTTCGATCTGTCCGATCAGCATTGCGCCGACCGAGGCCGGAATGAGCGTGTGCTTGGCCATCGAAAGGAGCCGTTGATCGAGGACATCGCATCCGATCAGGCCAGGCAGCCCACGGAGGATCGGTCCGGCTTGCAGGGCGTCGTCGAGGGTAGAAAAGCCCAAAGCCAGGATCGCCGTACCGCCTGCCAATGGGACCGTTTGCAGGACCGCACTCGTCACGACGGCCAGCGTTCCTTCGGATCCGACGAGCAGTTTCGTTACATCAAGAGCATCAACGGTTAGCAGTTCGTGCAGCGCGTATCCGCACCGATCAAAACGCAAGCGGGGGCGCTGGGATTCGATCAACTCGCGGTTCTCGAGGATCAGTGCGCGGAGTGCCGAAATGCGTTCGGGCGGAATGAAATCCGAAGTATCAAAGCGCTGGCCATCATCGAGTAAGCCTTGCAAACTCAGAACATGATCGCGAGTTGTGCCATGCCCAAAAGAAGTTCCACCGCTGGCGTTCGTCGCGATCATACCGCCGAGCGTGCAGGTGGCCCGGCTTTCGGGGTCAGGGAGAAACCGCCTGCCGCGGGAAGCGAGGCGAAGATTCAACTCCGCGAGCGTCACGCCCGCTGCCACGGTTACTCGATCGTTCTCGATGGGGCCAATCGATCGAAAGTTCGTGCTCAGATCGACCAAAATGCCGCTGCCGAGTGATTCACCTGCCAGCCCCGTTCCGGCACCGCGTGGAACAATCGGAACACCATGTTCATAGGCGTAACGAAGAAGTTCCCGGAGGTCGTCTTCGTCTTCGGGAACGACGACCAGCGAAGGGCGAATGTAAAAGGGGCTGGCATCCGTCGCGTACAAGCCGCGCGTCAACTCATCGGCCGTGACGCGACCGCGCACGACGCCACGAAGCTCATCCGCCAGTTGTTCGGGAAGAATCGGCACGAGGTGCGTTATAGCTTATTTGCTGTAAACGAGACTCATCAATTCGTTCCGCGTCATCGGATTCGTCTTCACCAACCCCCGCACCGCGCTCGTCATCGTCATCGCACCCGGCTTGCGCACACCGCGAATCGTCATGCACGAATGGCTCGCCTCGATGATCACGCCCACGCCCCGCGGCTGGACCTCTTCCATGATCAGGTCCGCGATCGCCTCCGTCATCCGCTCCTGAACCTGCGGCCGCTTCGCGATCACATCCACCACGCGGGCGAGCTTGCTGAGGCCCACGACCTTGCCGTTCGGCAGGTAGCCGATGTGCGCCTTGCCGGTGAACGGCAGCAGGTGATGCTCGCAGCACGATGCGAACTCGATATCCTTGACGATCACCATCTCGTCGTGCTTTTGGGTGAAGAGCTTCTGCAGGTGGACGGCGGGGTTCGTGTGCAGCCCGCTGAAAATCTCCGCATACATCCTCGCCACGCGGTCCGGCGTTTCAAGCAGCCCTTCGCGATCCGGATCTTCGCCAACGGCAATGAGAATCTCCCGCACCGCAGCCTTGATGCGCTCGAGATCGACCGGCTGATACTCACCGGCCCGCAGCCGGGCGATGTCGTGGATCGAGTAGGGAAGCGTGGTGTTCACGGTGGTCTATGCCCGGGTGTTGGAAGCAGTTCATTGTAAGCGCGCGGATGGGCCGATGTCCAAGCGAGATGCCCGCGAGATTCATCCTTCGCCTCAAACGTTTCCACCGACACTGCCACACCCTACCGTGGAAAGACGCTCAAATTTCGGAAGCGCCTATGCGCCGTAAGCAGTTACGTCGATTATCAAGCGATACCCGCGAACGACTTTTAGCAAGATCGATGGTCAACAAAACAGTCAAAACGCAAACGTGAACTTTCGTTCTTGCCCGAGATAGAGAAAATTGCAGCGGGAAAGCAGGTCGCGACCGACGATTCCCTGGATCCCTTCCTTAGGATGAAAACTCTCCGTTTCGATCACCTTATGGTCGGAAAATTCATGTACGGAACCGTTTGCGAAAATCGATATTGCCACGTGAAAAAGGTTACATTCATGAGGTTGATGGCTGGGCGTTGAAGAAGTCAGAATTGCCGTTTTCCAGAATGGCTGAATATCGAGAGTTTGAAATACATCTTTGAGAAAACCAGTCACGCTCGAACCGGTATCGATCAAGACACGTAAGGGAACGGGTTGTGGAATGACAAAACCGTTCTTAATTAGAAGCTGTTGACGGGAACGACTGACTCCCACCTGTAAATCAATAATCGCACCACCATCGGTGAGCGGACCTGCTACGATGGGCATACGGAGTTCCGCGAAAAGTAGAGGGGCTCAACATGCTCCGCCACTTCCATCACAAGAAACGGTGACAGTTCAAACTTCTCGTATCCCGCTTCCAGAGCCGCATCGACAGTCGGAAACAGTCCCTCGATAGTCTCGCCAAAAATGAGTGCGAATTGCCCATGCTTCGCTGGATCTGCCAGAAGTGACGGCAGATTCTCACGGAAGGTCTTCAGCTCTATTGCCATCTTCGTTGCCATACCACCATTCTGTGCTTCGCACGATCGCCGGGCAATGCCATTTCGTCCTTCGTGATTCTGCGGAATGATAGAATGATTTCAGGGAGGCAAAGATGATTGAACTGACAGATCAGCAAGCCGAAGCACTTGAATTTCCAACAGATGCTCCAAAACTCATCCTGAATCCCCGGACCCAGGAAACGTTTGTGCTGCTTCGCGCTGAAGAATATGCACGCCTTATGGGAGATGTATACGACGATAGCCCGTGGACTCGGGAAGAACTCCAGGCGCTTGCCTGGGAGAGAGTCCAGCACGAGGATTGGGACGAGTACGATGATTTGCCGGAGAAGTCATGAAGCGAGGTGACGTTGTCCTTGTCCGTTTCCCGCACCCGTCCGGCCAACGTGGCAAGAAGCGACCAGCAGTGGTGATTCAGTCAGATGCGTATATCGGTATTCTGCGTACCGTTGTGGTCGCGGAAGTCACCAAAAATCTGGCCATGAAAGACGATCCGGCCTGTCTGTTCATCGACCTGACTACTCCTGATGGCCAAGCCACAGGTCTACTTGTCGATTCGGTCGTTTCCGGTTTGGTACTGGACACTGTTTATGCCGATACTATTGCCCAAGTGTTGGGAAATCTGTCACCGGCCCTATTGCTGCAATTTGATATGTGCCTGAAAGTGGGACTGGGACTGAATTAGCTTTCACAGTTTCATTTCAGCCACTTCGCACGATCGCCGGGCAACGCCATTTCTTCCTTCCCCATTCGTCCCCTACAATACAGTACCTCTCACCCCATGGAGAAAGCCCATGGCCCTGACGGCTGAGCAAGTGGCGGAACAGAAAAAAGACGTTGAAGAACTGCTCGGCGCGGTCGATCAGCTCGGATTCGCCAAAGCACTCTTCTTCGGCAAGGTCCGCGGCGACATGCTCTTCCCCTATCCGGCCCTCCCGCCGGATCAGCAGCAGGCGTCCGACGAGGCCGCCGCCAAAGTTCGCCAGTTCGCCAACAGCGATATCGATCACATGGCCATCGATCGCGATGCGAACATCCCGGACTCCGTCATTCATGGCCTCGCCAATCTCGGCGTGCTCGGCATGACCGCTCCGCCGTCCGTCGGCGGACTCGGCTTCAACCAACGCCAGTACCTGAAAATCATGGAGATTCTCGGCGGGCACTGCGCCAGCACCGCCGTCTTCGTCAACGCCCACCACAGCATCGGCATCCGGGCGCTGCTCCTCTTCGGCACGAAGGAACAGCAGGATCAGTGGCTGCCGGACCTTGTGGCGGGCAAGAAGCTCGCCGCCTTCGCCCTCACCGAGCCGGAAGCCGGGTCCGATGCCGGCAACGTGCAGACCACCGCCACCCCCACCGAGGACGGCGAAGCGTACATCCTCAACGGCACCAAGCATTACATCACCAACGGCGGAATCGCCGACGTGCTCACCGTGATGGCCCGCACGCCGGACAAGAACGGCAAGACGAAAGTGACTGCCTTTCTCGTTACGCCCGATCTGCCTGGCTTCAGTGTGCTCGAAGCGCGGGCGGAGAAGTGCGGGATTCGCGGCACCGCCACCGGCAAGCTGCGGTTCAGCGACATGCGCGTGCCGAAGGCGAACATTCTGGGCGAGATCGGCAAGGGGTTGAAGCTCGCGCTGACGGTGCTCGACTTCGGCCGAACGACTTTCGGCGCCAGTTGCACCGGACATGCGAAGGCCTGCATCGAAGCGATGACCAAACACGCCAAGACCCGCAAGCAGTTTCAGCAGACGCTCAGTGAATTCGAACTGGTGAAGAAGAAGCTCGCCTTCGCCGCCGCGCATGCGTTCGCCATGGAAGCGGCCACGGCTCAATGTGCCGCCTGCATCGATGCGGGGCACGAAGACTTCATGCTCGAAACGGCGATTCTCAAGGTTTTCTCCACCGAGCATCTCTGGACGATCGTCAACGATTGCATTCAGATCTTCGGCGGCAAGGCGTACTTCAGCGATCAGCCGTACGAGCGCTGGATGCGCGATGCCCGCATCAACATGATCGGCGAAGGCGCGAATGACGTGCTGAAGGCGTTCGTCGCGGTGGTTGGCTGCCGGGCGCCGGGCGAATATCTGAAGAACCTGCGCGACGACATGATGGGTGGCCGCTGGAGCTTCCGCAAGATCGGTGCGGCTTTGGGAGTCGGGGCGCAGTTCGTTGTGCCGTGGGCGACCTCAACGCCGACGGTGCCGATCCGCACGTCCGCACTGGATGACGAAGCAAGCGCGTTCGCGAAGCAGGTGCGGAAGTTCGGCCTCGAACTGCCGCACGTGTTCCTGAGGCTGAAGGACGAGACGAAGTTCGTGCAATCGCAGCTCATCCACGAGCGGATCGCGGATATCGCCATCGATCTGTACGTTTCGGCGTGCGTGCTCTCGCGGCTCGATCATCTGCTGGTGAACCGGGAAGCGGGGACGTCGGACGATGTTGCGGCCGGAAAGTATTTCCTGAAGATCGCGAACCGCCGAATCAATGCGAACTTCGCCGCACTGACCGACCACGACGACGCGGACTGCCTGAAAGTGGCGGAAGGCGTACTGGAGAAATTTGGGTAAATGAAGGAGAACAATTGCTCTGTGGAAATACTCTTTTGCAATTCGACGGAATACCGCAAGGCACCAACTTTCGAATTTGAAAGAGAGTTTGAAGCGGCAACTGATGTTGGATTTGACTGTCGGCTCTTTGGTTTTGAAGATTTTCTTGAAGGACGTGAATCGCGAGCGTTGGAGTTAATTCCCAAGGCATCAGACAAAACGATTCTGTATCGTGGTTGGATGTTCAGTAAAGATGAACATCGCCGATTCAGTTCATTGCTTCGTGAACGTGGCTACCAATTGCTGACATCGACCGAAGCCTATTCCGAGACTCTCTACCTGCCGAATTATCATCCTCTGATCAAGGAAATCGCTCCCCGATCGGTATGGACGTTCAACAAGGATCTCAACGAAGCCTGGAACGTTGCACAAACACTCGGACCCGGACCCTGGATCGTCAAAGATCATGTTAAGTCGGCCAAGCATCGCTGGGAATCGTCGTGCTTTATCCCGGAAAATGTTGACCGTTCGACCTTCGACGAAATCTGTTTGAATCTGGTGAAATATCAGGGCAACCGATTTGCTCGCGGGTTTGTGTTCAAGCAATTCGTACCGCTTCGATCACTGGGCGAAAATCTGTACGAGTATCCGGCGAGTGAGGAATACCGTCTGATTTACTTTCGTCGACAGTTGCTCGCTGCTTCTCCGTACCTTCGAAAGGGTGGATCGGAATCGGACTTTACCTGTTTTCTTGACTATGCACAACGATTTCGAAGCGAATTCCTGACGCTCGACGTCGCAAAGACGGAGGATGATCGATGGCTGATCATCGATGTCGGTGATGGTGGTGTATCGAGTTTGCCGCCAGCATTGACTCCCGAGGACTTTTATCGCCGTTTGCGCGACCGACTCATGGCAACGGATTCCCTCTGATCTTGTACAGTAACACCATGTCGTCTTTGATCGATTCCTTCGGCCGCGTGCACAACAACCTCCGGATTTCCGTCACGGATCGCTGCAACCTGCGCTGCACGTACTGCATGCCGGAGGATGTTACCTTCCTCGATCGCTCCGCCCTGCTCACGTTTGAAGAGATTGCCCGGTTCGTCCGCATCGCGGCACCTCTGGGCGTGAACAAGCTGCGTCTGACCGGCGGTGAACCGCTCCTGCGCAAGGACCTGCACAAGCTCGTGCAACTGCTGGTCGCGATTCCGGGCATCACGGATGTCGGACTCACCACCAATGGCTTGCTGCTGAAGCAACAGGCGCATGCGTTGCGCGAGGCGGGGCTGACGCGGTTGAACGTATCGCTTGATACTCTGGATGCCGGCCGCTTTCGCGAGCTGACACGAAGGGATGGACTGGACCTGGTGCTGTCGGGGTTGGACGAGGCGAAAGCACTGGGATTCTCAGTGAAAATGAATGCGGTGGCGATTCGCGGGTTCATCGAGCACGATGCGGTGGCGCTGGCGAACTATTGCCGCGAAAACGGCTTCGAATTGCGGTTCATCGAGTACATGCCGATCGGTGCGGAGGCGTGGGAGCGGGAGAAATGCTACTTCGCGCACGAATTATTGGAATTATTGGAGCGCGAAATTTCTCCGCTTGTGCCGTCGCCGAATTACGATCCGCGAGCGCCGGCGATGGAGTTCGATTACACGGACGGCGGCGGGCGCATTGGCATCATCGCTTCGGTGTCGCGGCCGTTCTGCAAGAGCTGCAACCGCATCCGCCTGACGGCGGAGGGCAAGCTGCGGAATTGCCTGTTTGCCTTGGACGAAGTGGATGTGAAGGACCTGCTGCGGCAAGACGGTACGGAACGCGCGATCGCGGATCTGGTTCGCGCGAACGTGCTCTCCAAGTGGGAAGGCCATGAGATCAATTCGGCGAAGTTTGTGAAGCCCCTCCGGACGATGCACGCGATCGGTGGTTGACCGTTATCTTGAGAAAAATTGATGAAGTACTGGAAGTGCCCGTGCGGTCGGTGCCTACCAATGGATCATGTTGAGGAAAGGTTTCTCAACGTGACTTCAACTGAGGGGTTTGACTGATGAAGAAGATCTTCGCACTGGCGCTCGTCGCCATCTGCTCGACCGGCCTGTTCGCCACCGCCGAAGAAAAGAAGCTTCCCACGATCGTGGAAGCCGCCGTTGGAAACAAGAACTTCAGCACGCTGGTCGCCGCCGTGAAGGCCGCGGACCTGGTTGAAACGCTCAGCGGCGAAGGCCCGTTCACCGTGTTCGCACCGACCAACGCCGCCTTCGAAAAGCTCGGCAAGGACACCATCGAAGCCGTGCTCAAGGACAAGAAGAAGCTGACCGCGATCCTGACCGCGCACGTCGTCAAGGGCAGCGTCATGGCGGCCGACGTCGTGAAGCTCGACGGCAAGGAAGCGGAAACCCTGCAAGGCACGAAGTTCGCGATCAAGGTTGACGGCGACACCGTCATGATCGGCAACGCGAAGGTCACCAAGACCGACATCAAGTGCAAGAACGGCGTGATCCATGTGATCGACACCGTCCTGATGCCCAGCAAGTAAGCTTTGAGTTTTCACTCGCAAAGCGGCTCGCTTCGAAAGAGGCGGGCCGCTTTTCATTTGAATCACGCCAAATCCACACGACTTTGCGGCTCGGAGCGTTCCATGGAAAAATTTTTGTAAGGTCTTCCCGGCGCCAGCGACATACTTCTACGCCACCGAACAGAGGCCGGACCGATGGAACGATCCCAGACTGTGACTCCGCTGGATCCCGAGGGGTGGGTGGACGAGCATGGCGATTATCTTTACCGCTTTGCCTGGCTTCGCTTGCGCGATTCGGAGACGGCATTGGAACTGGTGCAGGAAACGCTGCTCGCAGGGCTGTCGGCTCGAAGGAACTATCGCGGGCAATGTTCGGAGCGCAGTTGGCTGACGGCGATTCTGAAACGGAAAATCGTGGACCATCATCGGAAACATTTTCGCGAGCGGGCGAATCGGGTATCGAGTTCCGATGCGTGGATCGATGGGCAATTCACACGGCGTGGGACCTGGAAATCGAAGCCGGACGAATGGTCGGGCGATGATCCGGCGCAGGCGCTGACGCGGGCGGATTTTCGAACCACATTGAATGGGTGCCTGGATCGGTTGCCGCCGCGGTTGCGGACGATATTTGTGCTGCGCCATGTCGACGAGCGTGCCGCTGGGGAAGTGTGTGACGAGGCGGGTGTATCCGAGACGAATCTGTGGGTGATGCTTCACCGTGCTCGGATGCGTTTGTGGAGGTGCCTCTCGAAGAACTGGTTTGAGGAGGATCGGCCATGATGAGATGCCAGCGGGCGGCCGAGCTGATCTCCTGGGATCTGGATACACGATTGCCGATGGCTCAGCGTGTCGGCGTGCGGATTCATACGGCGGTGTGCGGATCGTGCCGGCGCTTCCGCCGTCAGCTGGCGACGATCGACGCGATTGCGGCGCGGTTCATGAGCAAAGGTATGACCTGGGACCGCCCAACGATTCCATCTTCGCGCAAAGATGCGCTGCGGGCGACGATCATCGATCGACTGGGAAACGAATCCTGAAATTTGTGTAAGGAATCGTACCGACCATCGACCAACTCCCCGCATCCGCCAACAGAGGCGGATGGTGCCTGATCAGGAGTTGATATGTCCATGATTCGTTCAATCCTCATTCTCACCCTTGCACTGAGTGCTTCGGGTGTCTCGTTCGCTCAAAGCTTCCAGACGAAAGTCATCGCCCGCAACCTGAAACGTCCTACGGGGATTTCGGTCGGGTTGAATGGTCGTGTTTATTTCACCGAATTACCGACTCCGGGTGTCGGCGGTTCCGCGGGCGGAACGAACACCGTCAATGTTCTCTTACCGAACGGCCGCATTCGGAACCTGACGACGGGCGAACCGGAACCGACGAATCTGGCGACGAACTTTTTCGGCGACGTGTACTGGACCTGCAAAAGCGCGGGCGTGATTCTGAGTCTTGAGCGCGGTCGCGGCGATGCGCAACTGGTGACGTCGGGTCTGACTTCGCCGTCGGGGATGGCGGCGTATCCGCTGGGGCTGGCGCTCTTCTTCACGGAAGTGCCGACACCCGGAGTCAACGGGAATAACGGCGGCACGAATGCCGTCTACGCCTTTCTCGAAGGTTCCGGGACGGAGATCGTGCTTGATGCGGGCGATCCTCAACCGACCGATGTGACGGTCGATCTGTTTGGCAACGTGTATTGGACTTGCACTTCGGCCGGCGTGATCGTAAAGCTCTCGGGAGGTCAGACGGAAGTGATTGCACGCGGCCTCGATCGCCCGTACGGCATCGCCACCGATTATCGTGGGAATCTGTACTTCACCGAGGTTCCGACGCCGGGCGTCAGCGGTGCCAATGGCGGACGGAACAAGGTCTCGATGCTGAAGCTGAGCACGGGCGCGATCACGGTGATCAACGAAGGCGACCCGGATCCGATCGACGTGACCGTGGCACCCTTCGGCAGCACCGTGTACTGGACTTGCCGCTCGGCGGGCGTGATTGTGGAAGCGAAACGGAAACGGTAATCGGATTGGTGAAAGGTTCGACTCGCACGGCGGCCCGCTTCGCACGAGGCGGGCCGTTGGTGTTTCAATTCGACTCTGTGAGACGATCGGTCCAGCTTCCCGGCCGCCGGCGAGCATGGACGACGGCAAGAATCGTGATCGTGTCATCCTCGATCATGAAAATGACACGTTGAAGAAAACGGGCAATGAAGAATTCTCTCGTTTCAATCCCCGTGGGGCCGTCTTCTGTCGGTGAAAACAGACGTGGTGTCACAACGATTTCATCGATCGCTTTGCTGAGTTCTTGAGCGAATGCCAACCCGTAACCGGGATGTTCTTGTTCCAGTCGATCTTGAGTAAGAAAGGAATCGATCTGAGCGAGTGGAGAAACGATCAGATTCATGACGATTTTTTGTACCCTTTGGCACGTTCTTTCATCTTCGCGATGAACTCTTCCGCCGGGATTCCGACGTCTTCCCCGGAGCGCAGGCGCTCCCAGCGGCGGGTCAGCTCGGCTTTCAACGCCGCGCGTTCCTCGTCCGTCGCTTCCTCCAGCAGCAACTCGTTCGCGATCACCTCACGAAACTGCATCGGCAGCTTTCGCCCGCGTTCGATCAGCTCCCGAACTTCCCGCTCCGCCGCTTCCGTTGTCATGAATTCATCCTCTTCCCAGATACGCCGATTCTATCACGAAATGGTCGCATTCAGAAGCGCCTGGAACTTCCGGGCGACGCCGTGAAAGGCCAGTTGATACGTCTCCTCCAATGGAACGTTGATGTACCGATCTTCCGTCAGGAACAGCGGCATCTCGATTAGCTCGCGGCCGACGGCGGTCGGTTCCACATAGGCTTTCTTGCGCTGTCCGGCCGAATAGGCCGCCAGCGTGAGCGGCAACTCCTTCGGCAATGCGAAGGCGCTATCGTTGAATTCGTGCCAGATGGCGGAGTGAATGCCTTCGGGATCACGAACCGTGGGCGGAAACAGGTCGATGATCATCAGGTGATAACCGCGATAGAGTGCCTCCACCGCCTTTTCCACGAACGATTCGAACGCATGCTTCGATGATTTGTTGCCGGGAGAAACGATCTCCAGAAGTGCGATGATCCGGTCGCCGGTGTTATGGCGGATGACGATCGTCCGCCGCTTGAGAACGTAGTCGTCCATCTCCGCTTCATCGACCAGCTTCACGCGCGGCGCCGAAACCGCGACGTTCTCAACATCAACGTAGAACGGTTCCGCAGTTTGGATCGACGGTTCAATTTGAGCGTAACAGTCATTCAATAAGTGGATATTCAGCGCATCCCTGATTTGTGTACACCAGGAAATATGGAAAGAATGGTACGTTCCGCTGTGGACCCGTGTCCAGTCGTGGATCGGCATCGCAGTTCCTCCTCCTGCGATTATAGCCGCTTCACGCCAGAACCGCGTGCACCGGGCTGCCGCCGTGGCTGATCGGGATCGGCCGCAGCGTGTGGTCCGGCACCGTCGCTTCCGGGTCGATGCCGACCAATTCGTAGAACGTCGCCGCGATGTCGCCGGCGGACACGGGATGCTCAACGGGATACGCCGCGCTCTTGTCCGACGTGCCGTGCACATACCCCTGCTTCACCCCGCCGCCGAAGAGCAGGCAGAATCCGCACTGCGGCCAGTGATCGCGGCCGGCGGCCTTGTTGATCTTCGGTGTGCGGCCCATGTCGCCGTGGACCATCACCAGCACATCGTTGAACAGCCCGCGGTCGGTCAGGTCGTCGATGAGGGCGGAGATGGCGCGATCGAGAAACGGCAGCAGCACATGCTGAAGGAGCTTGAAGTTGTTGTTGTGCGTATCCCAGTGCCCGCTGCCCTGTGCGGCTTCCGTATGCACGGTGACGAAGGTCACACCCGATTCGACGAGGCGGCGGGCGAGCAGTACGCTGTTGCCGAAGAGATCGCGGCCGTAGCGGTCGCGGGTGCGTGGTGCTTCACGCGAAAGATCGAAGGCGGACTTCGCCCTTGGTGACGTGAGAATATCGAAGGCGGCGCGGCGCTTGTCCGCCATGTACTCCGTTGCCGTATCGAGCGTGCGCTCGGTGTCGTCGAGCTGCTCGACGAGCGTGCGCCGCGAGGACAGCACATCGAGCGTCACGCCGCCGTCGAGCTTCGGCAGCTCCGGTTCGCCCATCGGGATCAGCGTGTGATCGTAAAAGTCCGTGGTGGACCCGGTGACCTTGCGGGACCATTTCGGTGTGCAGGTACTCATGAGCGGATCGAACTTCGGGCCGAGATATCCGCCGTACGGTCCCGCGCGGCGCAGGCCCTGGCTGTAGCCCGGCAGCGCCGGCAGCATGATATAGCCGGGCAGTTCCTTACCGACACCCACGCCGAAGAACTGCGCCACCGAAGGCATGCTCGGGTGGTTGGTCGGTTTCGAATAGTAATCGGTGCGGTCATCGCCGCCGTCGAAGCCGGTCATGACGCCGTACGGATTGTGGCTGTTGTAGCGGTGCGAGACGGTGCGGATGAGCGTGGTGCGGTGCAGTCGGCGGGCGAGTTGCGGAACGTGCTCCGTGGTGCGGATGCCGGGCAGAATGCTGGGGATCGTGCCAAACTCGCCGCGAATCTCCGCCGGCGCATCCGGCTTCGGATCGAACGTGTCGATATGGCTCGGCCCGCCGAAGAGATCGATGAGGATCACGGCTTTCGCCCGGCGCTTCCGCGCTTCCGCCTGCACCGATCGGCTTCCCAGGAGCGCCAGTGAACCGGCGCGCAAAAGGTCGCGGCGGGTAAGACCATCGCAGGCCGAAGAGGCATGGCCGAGGAGACGGAGCATTCGAAAGCCCAATGTGACAATCGGCAGGTGTTTGAAGGTTACCCGCTGGGATGGGCTGGATCAAGTGTAAAGAACGAAGAACGGGGACAGGGTGGCATGCTCACGGCTTTGCGTGAGCATGGTGATTTCATGCAATATGAATGCATGCCCACCCGAAGCTGTGGGCATGGCACCCGATAATTGATTCTTCCGACACGTGTCACTTTTTGGTCAGTGTCACTTTGTACACAAACAGATTCAGGTCGTATTCCCCTTCCTTGAACTTGTCATTGAGGAAGGCGATCGCCAGTTTCGTGTCACCCTTCTTCAGCTTGACGGTGAAGGTGTACTCTTTCTGCTCCTCGGCGGTGAGGTCGAACTTGTCCTTCACTACGGTGTCGCCCACGCTCAGCTTGATCTGGGCGAAGTCCTTCTCCGCCTTCGTGCAGCCCATGTCGATGGCAATGGTGTATTCGCCGTCCTCCGGCACCTTCACTTCGCATGTGCCCGTGCCGTTCGTGTAAAAGAACAGCCGGCTTTCGCCCTCGTCGTAGCCGACGAGATCTTCAGTCGTTTCGAAGGCGGCTTTCAGTTTGAAGTTCTTCAGCTCGAGCGTGATCGGCTCGGCGGCGAAGGCGAATCCGCATGTGCATGCGGCGGCCACCACCGACAGAACAAATTGACGAATCATGACCAACTCCGGAAAGGTGGAGAGAGAACGTTGGAAATGGCGGAGATAGTCTATGCAGAAATTCACACGATGACGCGAGCGCCGAAATGATTGCGCAGCATGCGCAGGCCGAGCGGCGTGATCGGATTGCCTTTGAGATTCAGAACGCGCAGGTTCGGCAGACTGGCGAGCGTGCTGAGGATCGTCGCGCCGTTCGCGCGAATCTGATTATCGCTCAGATCGAGTTCCTCAAGTGTCTCGCGATACACCGCATCGCGCAGCGCACGCTCCAGCAACCGCACGCTGTCGTCATTCAACTGGCAGTATCCGAAACACAACCGTCGGATGTTTAGGAGCGTCGGATCGTTCATGGTGATTTGAAACGTATTGCGTACTCCCTCGCCGCTCCCCTCCAGCCGAACGTTGGGGCCAATCGTCAGGGACTGCAAACGGCTGAGATCTGCGCCGCGACCCTGCGTCGGCTGAATCAGCGATGCACGGAACGACGGTTCGTTCCACACATCCGCGATCACCAGGCTACGGATCGGCGCTTCCTGAAAGATCCGGCCGCCGCAGTAGTAAAGCTTGCGGAAATTCGTGCGCAGTTTGTACGGGAAGCCGCGAGCGTAGACCAATGTGCTGTCGTACCACTCATCCCAGGTTGGGAGTTCGAGATTCCATGTCGCGCCGAAGCGGTTGAACAGCTTCGCCGCCTCCGATTCGAGACTCTCGCGGTCCGCGCTGTCGTCCGGCAGACTCTCCGCCTGAATCTCCAGCCGGATGAACCGCGCCCGCGCCTGATCGCTCTCCGCCGCCGAATGCTCCTCCAGCCAGTCGGCGTAGACCAGCCGCGGCGCATCCGCGTCCGGCTCTTCGAGGATGGCGGCGTAGAGCGCTTCGCGGTCAGTCACCGTCTTCCCCCCAACCGGGGTTGAAGCGCCGTTCTTCAACTGTGAAGCCAACCTCGGCGAGCGCGGCGACGCCGATGGCTGTGAGGTGGTTATTGTCGAGATTGAGCGATTTCAATCGTCTGATGTGTGGCGAATTCGCGAGCATGGTGGCGCCGTCATCAGTGAGCTCGCAGGCATGCAAGACAAGGCTGGATATGCGAGGAAGGATATTTGAAGCAAGTAATTCTTCTACAAGCCTGTCGCCAACCGTCTCAAAATATTGCAGCACGAGTCTGGTAAATGGGATCGATTTGACAACTTCGAACCACAAACTCAGATCGATCTGACCGGGCGAAGGAGCGAGATTATAACACGCACACACATCGAGAGAGCGATTGAGTCGGATAAGCGGATTCTTCGCCAACAACGATAGGAGAGTGACGTCGGCGGAGCGAGCTTCAACTCCGCAGATCCAGCCACGCTTCCATCTTAACTGGATAGCTGGTACCCTACCCTCTGGTGTTAGTCCTTCGTCTCCAATCGGTGCATCACAATACTGGAAGAGCGGGCCAAGCCAGTTTGGGTATTCCCTCAGCATCAGCTCATCTTTTCGTAATTGCATTTGTTTCCGTTGCTGTTTCTTCAACCATCTTTGTTTCAGCATCAGTTCCAGCCGGATGTACTCCCCGCGCGGGTCGCCTTCCTCGATCAGCAGGTCCGCGTACGCCGAGTGCAGCGCAAGGTTCTCCGGTTCGGCTACGAGCGCTGCTTCCAGCATTTCGCGCGTGGTCATGGACGAACTCTCCGGTGACAGCGCAATTTTACCGGTTGTAAGATATTTGCCGCGCAAGAATTTCGTACTATGGTTCGGTGAATGTCTTTTCCTCCGACGTTGGCGACCGCCGACGGTGAACTGTGAATAACTTTTGGAACAATCGGAATCGTCAGTCGGGTCCGCTCTTCAATAAGAAGAGTTCGGCTCCACCTTTGAGTGCCTCCGGGACCGTGCCGGCGGCCAAACAGAACCTATCCGGTACGAGTTCCAACTCCACATCCAGTTCGCTCGCGGCTTCAAAATCGGGTACGACAAGTGTCTCGTCCAAAACGCGATTCGATCACGACATCGCCTGCGGTGTCTTCGTCGGCGCATTTGACGTCCCAGGCTGGATCGCCAGCCTCGAAGTGGTGGAAATCACCGATCCGACGTCTGGACGGATCGAGCGGATCGACAACTGGCTGCGGCCGAACGACATGCTGGCGATACTGACAAAAGAGTATGGCAAGGCCCGGCAGAAGGCGAGTGTCGTCGTCGTGGACATGAACACCGCCCCGCACCTGCGCGCTCAGCAGGCCAAGGAACGCGAGGAGTGGATGCGACGGCAATCGGAGATGCGCGATCAGGTCGTGTGTCTACTGCAATCCCGGCATGTCTATGTGAGAGCCAAAGAACTGGGCATCAAGGAACTGATCCCGGCACCGTAACGGCGATCGCGTCACGTCTCGCTCATTCCACATCGAACAGCACGATCTTCCCCTGATCACCGGATGCGGCGGCGATGCTGCCGTCGGGTGCGAATGCGAAATCCAGCAGCTTGCCGATCTGCCATTCGAAGGTTGCGGTTTCGGCGAAGGTGGACGCGTCCCAGAAGCGGACCGTCTGATCTTTGCTGACGGCGGCGAGGAAGCGTCCGCAGGGTGAGAAGGCGGCGGCCATGTGGTGCAGCTTTCCGACTGTGATGGCGGCGACTTCGGTGGCGGAGTCGAGGTTCCAGACGCGGAGGGTAGGCCCGCATGCGGCAGCGAGCAGCGGCCGTGTGGGGTGGAACGAGAGGCGTTTGGCTTCGTGCTTTTTCCAGGTGAGCGTCTGGATGAGGCGAAGATCATTGAGATTGAAGAGAACGATTTGATGTTCAACGATGCCGGTTTTTGAAACCGCAAAGGCGACACGACTTGAATCCGGCGAGTACGCTGCCGAAGTGCAAAAGGCACCGCGAGATGGCTGAGGTTGCCACTCCGGTGGAAACGGGAAATCAGGGAGCGCTTCTCCGTTCGGTGTCCAACGCAAGTATTGATACTTCACGAGCAACAGTTCACGCCCCGAAGGAGCGTGCTCAACACTTCGTATCATTCCGAACGTCATGAGCAGGTCTTGCTTCGTATCGCAAGTCCAGTTGCTGAGTGAAATTCTTGACATCCACGTACTGGCAACGTCGAGAAATTGGCCATCGGGTGAGAACGATACTCGAATCGGATTCTCCACGCTCAAATGATTCAATTCGAAGATACATTCACCACGTGCCAAGTTCCAGATGCGCACTTTGCTGTTCTTCACCCCCTCCGCGAGAAGTGCGCCATCGGGTGAAAATGCGATCGACCCGATCGGACTGGTGTGGGCGGAGAGGATACGCATGGTTCAGGCGTGCTTGATGTAATGAACTTCGAGAATCATCTTCGTGTATCGACTCGATGAGACACATTCCACACTTCGCAGAAGCTCGTCTCGCCAAGCCGACCATTCGAGTTTCTGCGTCAAGGAGATAACAATCGGATAACCCAAGTCTCAGACACTTATTTATCACGTTTATCAATGTGTCTGTGCCAGCTTCCTTCTCGACGAGAAGCATGAACTACTGAAATGACAATCATTTCCCGATCTCGAACGAGAAAGATGACTCGTTGTTGAAATCGCTCGATGAAATATTCACGTATCTCAAACCCTTGGATTCCGTCTTCCACAGGAGGATGCAACTGAGGATTAGTTGTCATTTCCTTCAGCGCCTGTTCGACTTCATCGAGGAAAGCCGATCCGTAACGACTCGGCTGAGCATCGTACCATTGTGCGGACCGCAGGATATCTTCTCGCGCAGCTTGCGAGATGCGCAAGATCATCATGGCTGGGTTTGCGAGAGTTGTTGACGCAAATACGCCATAGTTTCCTCGGTGCTGTAAGTCGGCATCTCACCACGTTCGAGAGATTGAATCCGACGCCGAAGTTCCGCACGGAATTCTTCAGTTTGATCCGAATGCAAAATCTCCAGCAGCCGTCCCTTGTCGTCCGGCGACAGGTTCTTCACTTGCTCGATCAGTTCCTGCGTCAAGGTGGTCATCGTCTGTTCTCCCAAGTCCCGCCGGGCGTATTGTACCCTACTGAGCGGGGGACGTGAGTCCCCCGAGAACGAACTTTGTGAATACACTCGGAGGGTTCATACCCTCCGCTCAGAGAAAGGCTTTACTTCGCCGGGGCGTAGTAAAGGTTCATCACTTCCAGCCCGGTGGCGCCTTTGATCGTCAGCGGGGCCGGTTCCTTGAGTGTTTCCAGCTTGAGCGTCGAGCGGACGTAATTCCCCGCCTTGCCGCCCACAGGGAGTTTCAGCGTCAGCGGCTTGCCGCCGATGTCGATCGTGCATTCCTGCGGCTGCTTGGGGTTCACCTTCCAATCGAAGAGCAGTTCGCCCTTGTTCAACAAGTCTTTTGATGTGAGGTCGCCTGTGCCATCGGACCGCAACCGCCCTCCCGCTGTCCAGCCTTTGCCGGTCCAGCCCGTCAGCGTCAGGCCATCGAAGAGCGCTTTGTGACCGGCGTCAACGTTGGCGATCTCGCTCGGCTTCGGGTTGGTGCTCGGCAGTTCCTTGATCTTCAAGTTCCGGAAGTGGCACTCCACGCCTTCGCTCTCGAGGGCGATGTATCCCTTGCGCGGGTTGCACTCGCTCACGCCGGACACTTCCTTGCCGTTCACGTGAAGCTTGATCACGCCGTCGTTGGCGATGATCTTGTAGTGGTTCCACTGCCCCGCGCCCTTCACGCGCTCCTCGCTCGGCAGGCAGCGCTCGATCCCCTTCGGGTGCGGGCGGTCTGGTTTGCACTTCGCCCCCCAGATGCTGAAGAGGTCGCCGTGGCTCGTCGCCCAGCCATCTGCCGGCTTGAAGTTGATCAGCACCTGCACCTCGATGCCGCGCGTGTAGCCAGTCCCGACCGCCGGAATCGGATCGCCCCACACGAAGATGCCGCTATTGGCCATTTTCGTCGGCTCGACGTGCATCCACTCCACTTCCATGATGAAGTTTTCGTACTGCTTGTCGGTGCGGAGGTATCCGGTCGGCACCCCGCTCGTGATGATCTCGTTGTTCTTGACGTGAAAGGTCTTGGGCGTTGTGTTGACGTTCTGCCAGCCGGTGAGGTCTTTGCCGTTGAAGAGCGGAACGAATCCGTCTTTGTCCGGCTCGGCCGCCGCGAGGGGCATGGCGAGGATGAGTGAAGCGAACAGCGTGCGCATGAGAGGCTCTCCTGAGGGAATGGGGTTAGTCTATGCGCTGCGCAGGCAGGGTCAGCCTCCAATAAAGGGGACTGGCACCTTTTTTATTGGCATATTTTTGTTTGCACGGTTGTTCGGTGCCGGGCGATCAAGAGTCCACAACGAACCGGGTGCTGATTGTGATGCGATGAGCCGCTCCCTTTTGCCCAATCTGATTTTTCCTCCGAGATCTCATTGTCCGGATTTCCGGCAACGGTATCGAATCCGGACAGCTTACGCCATCGTCTTTTCCGTAGAGTCGCGCAGGATCGTGATTTCCGTTCTAAATTCGAGTTGATCATTCCGGGTATTCCGGACCGTTTCGGTCCAGTTTCGCCCGACCAACGCACCGGGGTGAGGACGCCAACGTGAAGCGGGGTATACGGTTACGCGGGATCAGCGGAACCATCAAGGGAAAAGTCTGGCATTCGGAACACCTGCTGCGTTCCGGACGTCTCGCTTCTTTGGAAATCGTTCTCGACGACAGCTCCGTGAGCCGCAAGCATGCGGAGGTTCGCGTCAGCAGTGACGGGAACTGGACAGTCATCGATCTGGCGAGCACCAACGGGACCTACGTCAACGGCCAACGCATTCCGCCCCATGAGGACACGCCGGTCCGGCCGCGGGATATCGTGCAGTTCGGCAAAATCGCGATGGTGGTCGAGTTTGCGGAAGCGACCATCGAAGGCCCGCCCTCGGATCAACTGACGCTGGCCGCCAAGCTCTCAATGCCGTCGTCGGTCGGTTCGTCGTCCGTTTCTTCACTTTTGAATCATACGGCTCAAGGCGTTTCGCAACTGGTGAATACGGACCTTCCGCCGCGGGCGGGGGATCAGCTGATTGCGCTGTTGCGTGCGGGTAAGCATCTGGTGCACCTGCAAAGCGAAGATCAGTTACTGGATAACATTCTGAAGGATGCGGTGAGCGTGCTGGATGCCCAGCGCGGTGCGATCATTCTGGCGGAAGGTGATCATGAAACGGATCCACCGCTGCGGTTGCGGTCTCTGATTGTGGGTCCGCGGGAGCCGAGCGGTCGATTCCCGTTCAGCAAGCGGCTGACGCAGCAGGCGTTCGCAGCAGGCGAATCGATGCTCTTCAAGAATGTGTGTGATGACGAGCAGCATAGCACGCCGAGCGTCATGGCAGGCGCGATGGGTTCGGTGCTGTGTGTGCTGCTTCGGACGCCGCGGCGGAAGATCGGTGTGCTGCACCTGGACCGGAGCGTTATTCAATCAGCGTTCACGAAAGAAGATCTGATGTTCGCGGATGCGCTGGCGGCGTATATGTCGAGCGCGATTGAATGTGCGGGGTTATTGAGCAAGCAGCGAGATCTGTTTTTGAAGACGATCACCACGCTCGCGGACATGGTGGAACTGCGCGACCGGTACACGGGCGGGCACACGCGACGCGTGTCTCAGTATTCGACGATGCTGGCGGAGAAGCTGGGCTTGCTGGAAGATCAAATCGAACTGATCCGGATCGGTACGCCGCTGCACGATATCGGGAAGATCGGAATCGCGGATGCCATTCTGCAGAAGCCGGGTCGGCTGACGCCGAAGGAATTCGCGGAGATGCAAACTCACACGACACTTGGTGCGCATTACCTGGCCGGGATTCCCGAGTTGGCGCCGATCATCCCGATCGTGCGGAATCACCACGAGCGCTGGGACGGCACCGGCTATCCGGATCGTCTGAAGGGGGAAGAGACTCCGCAGCTGGCGCGGATCGTGGCGGTGTGCGATGCGTTCGACGCCATGACGAGCGATCGCCCGTATCACGAGAACAAGAAGGGGAAGCCGCCCGAGGTGGCGTTCGCCGAGATCGCCCGGCAGATCGGTCGACAGTTCGATCCGGTGGCGGCGACGGCATTTCTCGAAATCCGCGATGACATTCTGCGGGTGATGTGCGACCTGATGCCCGGAGTGGACGTTTCCACTCCGCCACCGAAACTCGATAGTTCACCAACGGCCCCGTCCTTCGAACGCGCCGTGATGATCGGTGATTCCTACGCCGAAATCTCGGGGATCGGGTGAACCCGAAGTCTATTTCCGTTTCTCCATCTCGCGGTAGGCCTGCAAGTTGTTTTCCAATTGTCGAATGTGCTCGGGATTGACGTTGCGCTTCCTCATGAGCGGTAGCAACTCTTCGATGTCGTCCGCGCTTTTCTTCGCCATTCGTGCGAGGTCGTCACCAATCCGCTCAGCGTCGCGCAGGCGTTGGAGGAGTTCGTTCTTCGAGGGAGACGTGCGCTGATCCAACGCTTCGTTGTGAACAGCGGCTCCTGCCATTGCAAGGTAGAAGCCGAGTATGGGAACGATCATAATATGTGCCGATCGAGGTTCGAAGTTTTGTCAATAGAGTCGAACTTCGTTCACTCTGCAAGATCATCTGACAGCGACAATCCGCTATGATTTTCCACTCGGCCAGACTTCGTTGCGGACCGGCTCGAGCAACGCCAGCACCGTTTTCAGCAGTTCCGGATCCGGTGGCGCTTTCAGCGCCTTCAAGTTCGCCTCCAACTCCGCACGTTTGGCCGTGCCCGTGATCGTGCTCGGAATCCGTGATTCGGCATAGCAGTATTGCATTCCCAACGTGGCGATGTCCACACCTTTCGCGACACAGTACGCCGCCGCCTGCGCACAGGTCGATTGGATCAGCGCACGTGCGGGGTGCCAGGTCGGCGGACCCTGATTCGTCAGCAGGCCCATCGCCAGCGGACTGGCGTTCAGCACGCCCACGCCGTGCGCTTCCGCCGTTGGTAGCAACTCCGTCAGCAATCGCTGGTTCTGCAAATTGAAGTGACAATACGAAATGACCACATCCAGTTGGCAACGCTCGATCGCCTGATTCAGGAGTGGCAGCGGATAGCAGGACATGCCGACGAAGCGGCACTTGCCTTCGCGTTTGAGTTGATGAAGCACGTCGGCGGTCTCGGTGAAGACTCGCTCGTAGTCGTCGGCGAATTCGATATCGTGGGCGAGGAGAATGTCGACGGACTCGACGCGCAGTCGGCGCAGCGAGCCTTCGAAGCAGCTGCGCATCCCCGCCGGCGAGAAGTCGAATTTCTCGCGGGTGAGCCGTCCGGCTTTCGTGCACAAAAGGATCTTCTCGCGCCAGCCACCCGCCAGAACCTCGCCTAAGATTTCTTCAGACTTTCCTTCGCCATAAAACGCCGAGGTATCGATGAGGTTGATCCCGGCGTCGATTCCGGCATGGATGGTTTCGGCGGCTTCGGATACGCTGATCGGGCCGTATTGCTGACCGATGGCGGCTCCGCCCATCGAGATGACGGAGACGGATTCGCCGGTGAGGCCGAGCGGTCGGAGTTCCATGATGATCTCGCAGAATAAGTGGCTACAGGCATTGTGCTGAACGGATGGCGGATTGTCTTCCTGGGAGGGAGTTGGTGTTCGAATCGGGAATGACGGAAACGAAGCCGAAGCCGGTTCGGGCCCGGGGTCTGAAGCGTCTGCTGTTCATCGGCGTGGGCTTGGTGTGCGTGGTGCTGGCCGTGGCCGGTGCGCTCATTCCCGGTGTGCCGACCACGCCGTGGGTGTTGCTGGCCAGCTACTGCTTCGCGCGGTCGTCCGACCGGCTCGATCGCTGGCTGCGCAACGCGCCGGTTTTCGGCCGGTTGATCGCGGACTGGGAGAAGTATCGCGGAATCCGCCGGCCGGTGAAGGTCGTGGCGGTCTGCACGGTGGTCACGGTGGTGAGCCTGAGCATCACGCTTTCGAGTTTGCCGGTGTTTGTGAAGTGGATGATTGGCTTGTGGGCGGTGATCGGCGTGAGCACGATTGTTTTCGTGGTTCCGACGGCACGACCGATGGAAAGCCGCGAAACCGATCTCACGTGATGCGCAAGGTCCTGCAGGTCTCTTCGTACGTCGCTTCCAGATCGAGCACCACGCCTTCGTTGTTCAGCAACCCGATCGGCAATGACGGTAGTGGTTGGCCGACAGTCAACGCGAACGACCAGAGATCGAGTGAATAGCGCGGCGGGAGACCGCGGCGCCGGAGCGTCGCGGCATAAAGCGACGGTGCGGGTTGAAAGGTCGGATCGGTTTTGCCGAGTTCTTCCAGCAACTCAGTGTACAAATTGAACGGACGGATCGTCACGAGGTCCACGATCGAAACGCACACATCCTGCTGCAGCAAGGCCAGGCATTTGGCCACGAACGCGCGGCGGCTCTCCGGTCGATCCTTGTTCGACTGGCTGACCAGTTCAATCACGGCGACGAGGCGTTGATTGTCGTCCGCATCGAAGATCCGCACCTCGTATTCGTCCGGCTCCGGAAACTCAGACGGCAAAGTGAGCGTGGGCTTGGGCAGCACTTGCAGCGCCGTGGCGACCCCGCCGGCGGAATCCTCAGGGTCATCATGATCGTAGGCGGCGATATCGACTTCGAAGAACGATCCGAGATGCACCTGCGGGGCGACATGATATCGGGCGGGCAGCACTCGAAACAGATGCTGGACCATCACCGCAGGCCATAGCCCATGGACCCGGTCCCAAATGGGTCGGTTGGGATTTTCAAAATGGTCACGCAGCGGCATGGCGAATCCTCCAACGGCATTCTACCAGACGTATTCTTCGCCGTCGAAATCACCCCAGCCGCGTGATGCCCAGGTACTTGCACGTCTGTTCGTAGCTCCATTCCAGATCCAGAGTGATCCAGAGATCGTCCTTCAGGCCAATCGGCAGGGTCGGCAGCGGTTGGCCGATCGCGAGCGGGTGCGCCCACGTCTTCACATGCGGACGGCGTCGCAGTTTATCGCCCCGGCAGGTGACCGCGTAAATCGGCGAAGGGTTGCTGCCGAACGACGGATCCGCAAGTCCCATGAGTTCCAGCAGTTCGATGTAAAGATTGGAATGCCGGGCCGTGACAATGTCGACGATCGAGACACAGACATCCTGTTGCAGCAGTGCGGCGCATTTGGCTACGAACGCGCGGCGGTTCTCGGGGCGGTCCTTGTTCGACGGGCTGACAATCTCAACCGTGGCCACCAACCGCCGGCCATGCTCGTGATCGTAAATGCGAACTTCGTACTCGTCCTGCGCCGGGAGTTCGCATTCGAGATCGAGGGTGGGTTTAGGCGGCGCGATCATAGTCGCGACTCCGCCCGCGCCATCATTTGTGGAAAGAGATGGACCGCCATCCTCGATGCGATAGGTGGCGACGTCGAACTCGAGACGAGCACCGAGCTGAACCTGCGGAGCGACGAAATACTGAGGCGGCAATTGATCGAAGAGATTGTCGATCATTCGGGTTGGCCACATACCGTGCAAACCATCATAGGGCACACGATCGTAGGGCGGTTCAAAATGGTCACGCAGCGGCATGGCGAATCCTCCACCGGCATTCTACCACGCCGCCGCGCCCGCCGCCTACCGCCAGTAATAGTGCCACGTGTAATCGTGCTTGCTCGACGCACCCGGCTCAAGCTTCGCCGTCCACGTGATCCGGCCCACACCGTTAAAGTGACTCCACCAGGAGGGCCACGAATAATACCCCCACCACATCGGACGGCTGGTCACGCTCAGACCCTCGTCATCCTCCAGCAGATTCACCATTTCCGCCGTTACGCCCTCGTCCGCCTTGTCCAAGTTCCCCAGCACGTGACGCGTCACTTCCACCTCAATCGCCTTCGTCCCGTAGTTTGTCAGCTCCACGCTGCTCGCCAGATCGATGCGCCAATAATTATGCCCGTCGAACGTCTGCGCGTTCGGCGTCCGCTTCGTCTCCCGGTCCTTCTTCTTCACTTTCACATCCACTGCCGTCGTCACCGTCAGATCCACGCTTCCGCCTTTGGAGGTGTACGTCATCATCGCCTGCGAAAGCACCTTGCCGTCCTTGATCAGAAGCGCCGGCGCCGTCGTGAACGGTTCCTTCTTGCCGTTCGTCAGCCGGATCTGGTGCTCCACCTTCGGCGCGGTCATCAGCTTCGCAAGCTCCGCCATCTGATTCGTGTTCACCTGCCGCCGGAGCTCCAGCGGGGGTACGTACGGGATATCGAGCGTGTAGACATCCTTGTAATCGACGGTCTGCTGCGTGATCGGCAGCACCATGCGCTGGCCCTTCGCAAGGGTGACATTCTTCACAGTGAAGACGAAGAGATCTTCGTTCGATGCACCTTGAAGATCCGGGCCGAGATCCGGGGCCGCCGCGGCGTTGCGCGGGCGGCGCACCTCGCCTCCGCGAGCGACCTGCGTCATCATCGCATTGCTCAGCGCGAACTGCGTGGACGCATCGGTCTGAAAATACGGCGAAAGCTGCGCCAGATTCTGACTCAGCGCGATCGGATCGATCGTCTCCTTGAAATAAAACGACGGCACGCCGATCACCAGATTCACCGTCGCGTTCTGCAGGTCCGTCAGCTCGTTGAGAATCGTCGCCTGCAACTTGACCGTCGCCTTACCCTTGTCGTCGATCTCCACGCGATAATTCGGAATCCAGCGGATCCCCTTCTGAACATACGCCATCCCCACTTCGGCCGTCTTCTCGGGCGGTTGACCGTTCCAGCCGAGTCTGAGCGTGAGCAGATTGCGGTACTCTTCGCTCGTGGTCTTCTTGCCGTAGTTGCCCACAAACTTCACATCGATGAGCGTATCGATATTCACCGCCCGCGTGCCATCGATGGTTTTGAGCATGATCACGCTCCCTTTCTGCGGCGGGTATTGCGGTGCGGGTGTCGGCGACGTCGCCTCAACTTCCTCTGACGACCGCGTCAGCAGCTCAACAATCGTCGCGCTGAACGCCGGCTTGCCTCCGCTCTCGGTGAAGATCGCCTCGGCGCCGATATTCGCTTCGATCAGCTCGCGAACGGTCAGGGCGGTGCGCTCGACCTTCACGCGGCGACTGCCCGATGTCACGGATTGCAGCGGAGACTTCGCATTGAGGCTGTACGGCCAGAAGGTGCCGAGCACGGGATTCGGCAGCAGATCGAGCGTGACATTGCCCGCATCATCGACGGGCATGCGGCCTTCGTGAATCACGTATGCATGGCCGTCTTTGAAGACGGTCACTTCCTTCACGGGCATCTTGGCCATCGCACTGAGCGCGGCGGCGGGTTCGGCCCGGGCGGTATTCGCGAGCGCGATCGCCAGCAGGGAGAGGACGAATCGAGACATGATGGGTTCCTCCGGAACAATGGTTCACAGAGTCGCAGTGTAATCAAGAAAGCGCAACGGCAGGGTAACGAGGAAAACGACACAACCGGTGCGAGGGGGATTCGCACCGGTTGCGGAGAGTTGTCGGGGGAACTGGCGGGTCGGCGTGCCGGTCGCTGGGGGGACGACCGTCGGGGGGTTGTGCCTGGGGGAGTTGCCTCGGCGTTCGCGTCCCGGTTCGAGTTGAACCCGCTTCGAACCGGGATGCGAAAGCGAAGAAGTCTATTGCACGCCCCGTGCCAATTCCGAATTCGCAAGAGTTACCGCCGGGCGGTGCGATGAGGCAAACTGGCGAAGCGCAAAGCGGCCGATCCGTGCAGATCCGACAAACGAAATTGCAAATTGTCCAGAGCGCGCAGGCCTCAGGTCTTGTCGGGTGTGCGTCACATTAGTTGGTGAGACATCCGTTCACGACGCGAGGTTTCGCTCCCAGAAAGCCTCCCATTGGCCTTTCTCGCTGCGGTACAACGCCCGCACGTGGCACAGCGCGTGCGAGCCGGGCTCGCCCCAACGC
>JBGSJI010000103.1:0-32901 GCA_041742055.1 Limnoglobus sp.
GGAGCGGTTATTGACGGTGGTGGAAACGCTGAAGTTGCAGAAGCGAAACGTGCTGGATTATCTGGAGCAAGCGATCACCGCCCACCGCCAGAAGCAACCCTGCCCGCCACTCCTCGCCGCGACAGGGTGAACGGTTACCAAGTGAGTAAATATATGAACGATGGTGACCAAATGGGATATCTATGGAAGCAAGGTTTTTTTGGCGGAGTGAATCCTAAATGAGTGTGATCGTATTCTTTCTCGAAGAGGCTTCTGCTAAAGCCATGCTTGAAGGGTTGATGCCTCGCTTGTTGCCACCTGGATTACAAGTTCAATATATTGTATTTGAAGGCAAACAAGATTTAGAGAAACAAATTGTCAAGAAATTGAGAGTATATCTTGTTCCGCACGCGCGCTTTGTAATCTTGCGTGATAAAGATTCATCAGATTGTATTGCGCTTAAAAATTTGCTTAGGCAAAAATGCATAGAGTCAGGTAAGCCTGATGCGTTAATTCGTTTGGCATGCCATAAACTTGAAAGTTGGTATCTTGCCGATCTACAGGCTGTTGAAGTCGGGTTAAATATTGCCAATCTTTCATCAAAACAGAATAAAGCCAAATATCGAAATCCTGATTTATTGGCAAACGCGGATGAGGAATTATCAAAACTCAGTAATGGCATATATCAAAAAGTAGGTGGCTCAAGAGCTATTGGTCCTCATTTAGTTCTAAGTAATACGCGTTCAAAAAGCTTTTCTGTATTTGTAAAAGGGATAAATAAAGTCATCCAGATGAACCAAGAAGATTCCTTAGACGCAACTTCATAACTCAGACTTGCCGAAGTATAGGCATGTTATATAGGGATTTTTCCATGGCCTCAAAAGGAAGTTGTGAAATAGCGTCCAGATAGTTATTAAACCATACTTGATATAGCAGGATTAAATATAACTTTCGATTGTCCTGACTACTTATCAGCCGCCGCGGAGCCATTTGTCCGGGTCGTTGGCGATGTCGAGGGCCTCGTCCACCTGGCCCGTGTACACGCCGATCACGCGGAAGATACAGATGATCACCAGGATCGCGATGCACGCATACACCAGTCCCGTGATCAGCCGCACGAGGAACTTCATACCTCTCAAACTCGCCTCGCGGTAATGCTGCGCCTCCTTGTGCAGCACCTCCGCCAGCCGGCCGCTCTCTTCGCCGACATGCACCGCCTGGATGAATTCGTCCGGGAATAAGGTCGGGCCCAACTTGCCCAGTGTTTCGACGATCTCGTTTCCCTTGCGGCACAACTTCGCCGCACGTTCGCCTTCGCTCTGGTAGGCGCGGTTTGCCGTCGCTCGCAAGCTGCTCTTCAACACCCGATCCGCTCGAAGGCCCGCCTCGATCGTCATGTGCGCCGCCATCGAAAACCGGTGCAACGCAAACGCCCGCGAAACCGGAGCCAGCCCCGGAATGCGTAGCGCGTACGCTTCCGCCTTCGCGCGGGCGTTCGGCGTGCGAATGATGATGAATGCCGAACCGACGACGAAGGATGTGAAGAGGGCCGCATAGGTGAGGAACCAGAAGGCACCGCTCGCGCCGACGAGACCAAAACCGAGCGGATCGAGCGGCTTTCCTGATAGACCTTGGACGCTTCCCAGGACGAGGATCAGGACGGACAACGTCATGATCGCGCCGACGTACATGATCGCGGGCCAGATGAGCGCTGTCAGGAATTGCCGCTGGGCGGTTTGAACTTCTTCGTAATGCTTTTCGAGTTCCGCAAAGACGGAAGGCAAGCGCCCCGCCTGTTCGCCCACGGCGATGAGTTCAACAAACAGAAGCGGAAACCGCCACGCATCCTGGCGAAAGGCATCGGAGAGCGAGTCGCCGTCGTCCAGTCGATCAGCGATGCGAGTGGCCATGTCGCGGAAGACCGCCGGGCCGGATTTGGCTTGCTGACGAAAGATCCGCGGAGGCGGAAGACCGATATCCAGCCCGTGGTGCAGGGCACGGCACCAGAGGATCAGGGCGGGAAGGGGGCATGGCGAACGGAACATGCAACGGCCTCGGAGTTCCTTTTACCATATCGCCCCGGAACTCCTTTCGCCATCGTAAGGCGCCGGACCTATCATAACTGGGTTCCTGTTCTTCACCGAGGAGTCTCATCCATGTCGCGTACCAACGCCGTTACGTTCAAAGGGAATCCAGTCACACTCGAAGGTAGCGAAGTCAAGGTGGGCCAGAAGGCTCCCGATTTCAAATCAGTCAATAGCACGCTGCAGCCGACGACGCTTGCGGATAGTGCGGGAAAGGCGCGGCTGTTCAGCGTGGTGCCGTCACTCGATACGCCGGTCTGCGGCACTCAAACCAAGAAGTTTGAAGACGGCATCAATGCTCTGGGTGACAAAGTCGCCTGTTACACGGTGAGCCTGGATCTGCCGTTCGCTCAGAAGCGGTTCTGCACGAGCGAGGGCATCAAGACGATGCAAACGCTTTCGGATGTGCACGATCTTTCATTTGGCAAGAACTGGGGCGTATTGTTTCAGGAGTCGCCGCTGCCGATCAAGTTGCTGGCGCGGTCGGTGTTCGTGGTCGATCCGTCGGGTACGGTGACGTATGCGGAGTATGTTCCGGAAGTAACGAGTGAGCCGAATTACGCGGCTGCGCTGGAAGCGCTGAAGAAAGCGGCGGGATGATCGTGCTTGGGAATCGAGTGCAATCCATATTGCACTCGATTCGCATCGTGATTCGCTCACTTCTGTCAAGTCTCTCAATTACCCAATCGCCTCAAAGTGCGGACAGTCTGGCGAAGCCGTGAAGGATAGGCAGACTGTGCTGATTATGTCGAACACAATTCTTATCAACATTTCCCGGATTCTTGAAAAGTGCTGGTATGCAAAATTTACAATCTTAACCTAGAGTGTGGTGAGGATTGTTTCAGGAGTATCACCTATGAAGTTCACTTACCGCTCGCTCTTCGTTTGTCTGGCTGTTGCTTGCGGGTCGACGAGCGTGACGGCCGGCTGGAACAACGTGTTCCAACTGACGTGCAACAACGAGCGCCGCGCCTTCTTCCGCAACGACTGTTGCCCGCAGCCCGAACGCCGCGTTGAGTATGTCCAGCGCAGCTATTATCAGCCTGTGACCGAGTGGAAACGCGAGACCTACAAGGTCCCCGTTCGCGAAACGGTCAAATCGTATTACTGGGAACCGGTCAAGAGCTACACGTACAAGTCGTACTACGATCCCTGCTCGGGAACCTGCCAGGAAATCGCGGAACCGCGAACGTCGTACGTTCTCAAGGAACAGTGCAACTCGGTCGAACGGTTCGTCGAGAAAACGCGGCTGGTTCCCGTTCGCAGCTATCGCGAAGTGACGGAAACGACTCCCGTCGTGACGTACTACTATCCGCCGACGGTTCGATCGTCCTCGTATACGGTTCCCGCTCCGCCACCGCCATCGGCTGCCGCTCCGCAAGTCGAGGAATTCCGCGGCGTGACACCGGGCACGAACTCGAATCCGGAAACGATCAACCCGACCGACCTACCGACAACGCCCGGAACGAGCTATCCCAAGCCGATGCCGCCGGCGAAACAACCGTCCGCCAGTTCCTACAAGCCCAACACGGCCAATACCGCCAGCCGGTCCGGTCGCCTGCGTGGCGAAGTGGTCGAACGCGATCAACTGACACCGAAGGCCGGTTCCAAGCTCGTCTTCGTGAATGCGGCGGATCATTCCGATCGCAAATATTCGCAGGCGAATGCGTTCGGAGAATTCGATCTCTCGCTTCCCGCCGGCGAATGGTATCTCTATGTGGATCGCGGAGATGGTCAGGCGGTCCGCTATAAGAAGCTGACGATCGCTCCGAATACGCAGCGCGAATTCCGCCTGGTCAGCCGATAATTCCCAGCCGCTCACCAGTGAAAGACCCGGCCATTGTGCCGGGTCTTTTGCTTTTTGGTCGCCTCTCACGACAGTTGGCGTTTGATCCCTAGAACAGATTCAATTGAATTCGGGTTCGAACAGCGGAAACTCTTGTGCGTTCATTAACGAAGAACTGGGCGAATACCCAGGAACCGACCCACGCGGATCTGAAGCCGCTTCTGCTTTCCGTGGGACCACGCGAGGCGGTTGAGCGCGTGCGCCGGGCGGTGGATACGCTACGGGGCTGGAAGGTCCAACGGAGCGAAAACGAGGCATCCCTTCATTTGCTGCGTCGCACGAGGGTCTTTCGTTTTGTGGATGATATCTGGATTTCGCTCGAGCCCGTACCGGATGGCACGCTGATCCATGCATCCAGCCGCAGCCGTCTCGGGAAAGGAGACCTGGGACAAAACCGTCGTAATATTCTGGAACTCTGGAAGGCAATTCAGACGACTTCATGAAAATCAACATTCTTGTCATTGGTAAAGGTGGCCGCGAGCACGCCATCGTCTGGAAACTGGCTCAGTCTCCCCGCGCGGGGAAAGTCTTCTGTGCGCCGGGCAATGCCGGGACCGCACTCGATGGAACCAATATTCCGATCGACGGGACCGATCCCAACAGTTGGGACCGCCTCGCGCGCACGGCTGACAAAGAGAATGTGAAACTCGTCGTCATCGGTCCGGAGGATCCGTTGGCGAACGGCTGTGCGGACTTTTTTCGCGGCCGTGGCTTCAAGGTCTTCGGTCCGTCGAAGGATGCCGCCCGGATCGAAGGCAGCAAGGTCTTCGCGAAGGAACTGATGCGGCACGCGGATGTGCCGACGGCGGAGTTTCGCGTGTTCGATCATCCGGCTGCTGCACGGACGTATATCGAGTCGCGCGACTATCCTGTGGTGGTGAAGGCGGACGGTCTGGCGGCGGGTAAGGGCGTGATTGTCTGCAAGGATTCGGCCGAGGCGTTGAAGGCCGTCGAGCGGATCATGGTACGAGACGAGTTCGGTCAGAAGGCGGGCCGGAGAATTGTGGTCGAGAAGAAACTCGATGGCGAGGAACTTTCGCTGCTGGCGCTCGTGGCGGGTCGCGTGATACTTCCACTGCCGCCGGTTCAGGATCATAAGCCGGTGTTCGATGGCGACAAGGGGCCGAATACAGGTGGCATGGGGACGTTTTGCCCGGCTCCGATCGGCACGGACGAATTGATCGCGGAGGCGGAGAAGAGCGTATTCGTGCCGACGGTTCATGCGATGAAGCGCGGCTTCAAGGATGAGCGGTTTCCGTTTAACGGCGTGCTCTTCGCGGGCCTGATGCTGACGAATCAGGGGCCGCGGGTACTGGAGTACAACTGCCGCTTCGGCGATCCGGAAACGCAGGTGATCCTGATGCGTCTGAAGACGGATCTGGTGGATCTGTTCCTGGCAGTGGCGGACGAAAATCTCGGCGACTTCGAGGATGGCAAGCTGGAGTTCGATCCGCGGCCGGCGGTGTGCGTGGTGATGTGCAGTGGCGGTTATCCAGGGAAATACGAGACGGGCAAACTGATTCTGGGGCTGGATGAAGCGGCCGAGATTCCCGATGTGAAAGTGTTCCATGCGGGGACGACCTTTAAGAACGAGAAGGTGGTGACCGACGGCGGACGCGTGCTGGCGGTGACCGCGCTGGGGGACGATCTTGCGGCGGCGAAGGCCCGTGCGTACGAGGCGGTGAAGGCGTTGTCGTTCCCGGGAGCGCACTACCGGACCGACATCGCGGACAAGGCACTCAAGAAGAAATGACCATGGATGGCTTTCTCGTGATTGACAAACCCGGCGGCATGACGTCGCGGGATGTCGTCAACATCGCACAGCGATGGTTCCCTCGCAAAACGAAAATCGGTCACACCGGCACGCTCGATCCGTTGGCGACGGGCGTGCTCGTTTTGTGTATCGGCAAGGCGACGAAGCTGGCGGATCGCGTGCAGGCGATGGGCAAGACCTATCACACGCGGATTCTACTGGGTGCGACCAGCACAACAGACGACGCCGACGGTACGCTCACACAGCAACAGGTGAGCGATCCGCCGAGCGAAGCGCGCATCCGCGATCTACTGCCCGCATTCATCGGCGAAATCCTTCAACAACCACCGATCGTCTCCGCTCTCAAGGTGGAGGGGCGCCGGGCTTATGATCTTGCCCGTCGCGGCGAGGACGTGAAGCTCGAACCGCGCCCTGTGCGTATCGATGCGATCCGGATGCTGAGCTACGAATGGCCGTATCTGGAGCTGGAAATCGATTGCGGGAAGGGGACCTATATCCGCTCAATCGCCCGAGATCTCGGTGAAAAGCTCGGCTGCGGGGGGCTGGTGTGGAGTCTGCGGCGTACGCGTGTGGGTTGCTTCGGGGTGGAGCAGGGGATCGGCGTGGAGGGCGATGCGCAGCTCGCCATCGCGAAGCTGCAGCCGATCACGGTGCTGGATGCGGAGCTGGGAAAATGAATGCTCGAACCTCTTCGATGGTTTGCGCAGATTCGATAACATCCAGAAGTTGTTGAACGATTTCCGGTTTGGGCGGGGCGGAGTGCAATTCGTTTGCGAGCTCTTTTCCGGCCGCACCGAACTTCAATCGCAGACAAACACTGGCACCTTCGATGCGCCCTTCATCAATTCCTTCTGCCTTGGCCATGCGTTCATTGCTCGTCACATATGGCATGTTGTTCTCCTGCTCAAAGCGATGCATTTCCGTTCGCAACTGCTGTTGTAATTCTACCGGCAACGAACGACTGTCGAATTCCCTGCTCATGTTCCCTGAAGCTCCGCGAGATTCGCCCGCAGCGTTTTCAACTGTGTTTCCAGCTCCACCAGTGAATTCCGCTGCTGTTCCACCACTTCCGGCGGGGCACCCTTCACGAAGTTCTCGTTACCGAGTTTGGCAACGGTGACGTCCAATAACTTTTGCTTCTGTGTGATCTCCTTCTCGATCTTCTTCGACTCCGTGGCGTTGTCGATCAGCCCCGCGAGCGGCACGTAGGCTTCGAAGTCCGGCCGCACGATCGAGCCGGATTGCTTCGGCTTCTTCACGGCCGGGCCGCAAGCGAAGGTCGCGATTCCTCCCAACAGTTTCACGAACGGAGCGAGCGCGTTCAGCTCCATCGCGACCACATCGTTGCACTTTACGCTCAGGTCGAGCGGCGTCTTGTCGAGGATGTACCGGTTGCGAATCTCGCGCACTCCGCGGACGAGGTCCTGCATCCGGGCGATGCTGCCTTCGGTCGTGTCGTCGATGAACACGCCAAGATCGTTCGGCCACGCGGCGATGCAAGCGCTCTCCTCGGCCGGCTTCGATTCCAGCAGCCCGCGCGTCGGGGCCACTTCGTTCAGGGCCTGCCAGAGCGATTCCGCGAGGAACGGCATCACCGGCCCGATGAGCCGCACGATGCCATCGAGCACGCCGACGAGCACGCGCTGGCACGCCGGGTCGGTCCGGCGGCCCTTGCTCATCTCGATGTACCAGTCGCAGAACTCGTTCCAGGCGAAGTCGTAGACGAGCCGCGTTACTTCGCTGAAGCGGTAGGCGTTCAGGGCGTCGGTCACGGCCTTCGCGGTCGTCGCCAGCCGGCTGAGAATCCAGCGGTCTTCCGTCGGCAGCGCCTTCGGATCGAGGGGCGCGTTGGTATAGCCTTCGAGGTTCATCAGGATGAACCGCGTCGCGTTCCAGAGCTTGTTCGCAAAGTTCCGGCCCATCTCGAAGCGGTCGGACGCCCCCTTCGCGGTCGGCAGTTCGGGATCCTCGTCGAGCCAGGGGCCGCTCGGGCGGAACGGCTTGCCGCAGGTCACGCCGGCCGGCTTGTCGCCGGGGCAGACGATCTGCCTTGTCCGGCCGCTCTGGTGTTCCTTCTTCTGCGGAATGAGCGTGCCGCAGTGCGGGCAGACGTTCGACACCGGCAGCCGGCTGTCCTGCGTTTCCGTGGCGAGCGACACCACGCCGAACCGCATCGCGTCGGCCCCGTAGAGTTCGATGATGTCGAGCGGGTCGACGCCGTTGCCCTTGGACTTGCTCATCCCTTCGCCGAAGCCGTCCATGATCTTCGGGTGGATGACGACGTGCTTGAACGGCACCTCGCCGGTGTTGTAGAGGCCGGTCATCACCATGCGCGCCACCCAGAGCGTGATGATGTCCCGGCTCGTCACGAGCGTGCTGGTGGGGTAGTAGCGCTTCAGTTCCGGCGTCTCCTCCGGCCAGCCGAGTGTGCTGTGCGGCCAGAGCGCGGAGGAGAACCAGGTGTCGAGGACGTCTTCGTCTTGCGTGAATACTGGTGGAATATGCGATTTTGCCCATTCGTCTGATAAGGAGCAAATGTAGATGTCGTAAGAAACGGGTTCCGGCAAAGGAACATCGGCCGTGTCTTGATCTTCGTTCTTACGCACAATGTCATCGACTCGCTTCGCCTCGGCCACGAAGTCAGTTATGAGTTCGCCATCCGATGACCTGACCACCTTGCAAACTGCCACGTCGTTGTCGGAACCTAGGCTCAAATCCTCGATTAGCCCATCTTGAAAAAACGAGGCTACCACTTGGTGTGGAGTCGTGCATGTAATTCGGGCATGCCAAACCGGTATCCGGTGCCCCCACCACAATTGCCGGCTCACGCACCAGTCGCGCTTCTCGCCGAGCCAGTCGAGGTAGGAATTCTCGTAACGCTTCGGGAAGAACTGCACGCGGCCGTCCTTCACGGCGTCGATGGCCATTTGAGCGAGCCCGGGCTTTTCCGAGCGGGGGGCGTCAGCCCCCCGAGTGACTCGGTTCGCGTCGGCATCACTCGGGGGACTTACGTCCCCCGCTCGGTGGGGTGTCGGTTCGAAATCGCTCATCTTCACGAACCATTGATCGCTCAGGTACGGTTCGATCGGCGTCTTGCTGCGGTCGCTGTACTTCAGCGGGATCACGCGGTCTTCCTTGCCCTCGAACAACCCCAACTCGTCCATCGCCTTCACCACGGCCTCGCGTGCCTTGTCTCGCGCCAGTCCCGCGTAGGGGCCGCCGTTCACGTTGATCGTGCCGTCCGGGTTCAGGATGTTGAGGATGCCGATCTGCGGGTTGCGCTGCCAGCAGGCGTAGTCGTTCGGGTCGTGCGCCGGCGTCACCTTCACGCAACCGGTGCCGAGTTCCGGGTCGGCGAGCAGGCCGTCGGCGATGATCGGGATCTCGCGATTCACCAAGGGCTGCAGAACCTTCTGGCCGATGAGATGCTTGTACCGTTCGTCGCTCGGGTGAACGCAGAGGGCCGTGTCGCCGAGCATCGTCTCGGGGCGCGTCGTGCTGAAGCGGATGAACGTTTCGGGTTGGCCCACCACCGGGTACTTGAACGTCCAGAAGCCGCCCTTCGTGTCTTCGGTGTAGGTCTCGTCGTCGGCCACGCTCGTCTGGAGTTGGGCGTCCCAGTTCACGAGCCGCTTGCCGCGGTAGATGTAGCCGTCGCGGAACATGCGGAAGAACGTCTCGCGCACCGCCTTCGCGCAGGTGTCGTCCAGCGTGAAGCGCGTCCGCTGCCAGTCGCAGCTCGCGCCCATCTCCTGGAGTTGGCCGAGGATTCGCTTCTCGTACTTGTCCTTCCACTGCCAGATTTTTTCGACGAGTGCGTCGCGGCCGAGGTCGCGGCGCGTCTTCTTCTCGGTGTTGAAGATCAGACGCTCCACCACCGCCTGCGTCGCGATCCCGGCGTGGTCGGTGCCGGGCATCCAGAGCGCGTTGTAACCTTGCATACGCCGCCAGCGGATCAATACGTCTTGCAGCGTGTTGTTGAGGGCGTGCCCCATGTGGAGTGCCCCCGTCACGTTTGGCGGCGGGATCACGATGGCGTACGGCTCGCCCGGCTTGGCGGGGTCAGCGTGGAAGTAGCCTTTTTCGTTCCAGAATTTCAGCCACTTGCTTTGGGCGATCTTCGCGTCGTAGGCTTTCGGTAATTCCAACATAGTTAATTCGTCCCTTCTTCGTCCTTGAATAATTTGTACTCGATGGCGTCGCTCAGTGCGATCCAGCTTGCTTCCACCACGTTTTCGCTCACGCCCACGGTGCCCCAGACGTCTTTGTGATCGCGCGATTCGATGACCACGCGCACGCGGGCGGCGGTGCCTTCCTTCGGGTTTACCACCCGCACTTTGTAATCCACCAATAGCATCTCGTCGAGCACCGGATAATACGAAACGAGTGCCTTGCGCAGCGCGGCATCGAGGGCGTTCACCGGGCCGTCGCCTTCGCTCACGGTATGCTCGATCGAACCGCCGACGCGGAGCTTGACGGTCGCTTCCGTGGTCGGTGTGCCATCGGCGCCTTGCTCGATATTCACCCGGTACGCGAGGCGCTCGAACCAGGGCTTGTAGGTGCCAACCGCCTTCTTCACGATGATGTCGAAGGAGCCCTCCGCCGCCTCGAACTCGTACCCCTCGTTCTCCAGATCCTGTACCTGATTGAGAATCCGCGCCATGATCGCCTTGTCGTGCGCGATCTGGTACTTCTGCGTTTTGCTCAGGATCGTCGATTGCCCCGAGAGTTCGCTCACGAGAATCCGCCGCTCGTTCCCGACCAGTTCCGGGTTGATGTGCTCGTAGCTGGTCGGGTTCTTGGCGACGGCGTGCGTGTGCATTCCGCCTTTGTGTGCGAACGCGCTCTGGCCGACGTACGGCTGATTGTTGCGGAAGTTCATATTCGCCAGTTCGTAGGCGTAGCGCGAAACTTCCGTCAGTCGCTGCAGACTGCCGGGGATCAGCATCTCGTAGCCGTATTTGATCGAGAGGTTGGCGATGGTCGAAACGAGATCGACGTTCCCGCAACGCTCGCCGAAGCCGTTGAGCGTACCCTGGATCTGCGTCGCGCCCTGTTTCACGGCGGCTATCGTGTTGGCGACCGCGACATCGCAATCGTTATGGCAGTGAATGCCGATCTCGACTTTGAGTTCCTTTCTGACAAGTTGCACGACCTCCGCGATCCGTTCCGGCATCGTTCCGCCGTTCGTATCGCACAGAATAATGCAACTGGCACCGCCCGATTCAGCCGCCTTCAACGTGCGCAGGGCATATTCGGGGTTCAGCGTGTAGCCGTCGAAGAAATGCTCGGCATCGTAGAAGACCTCGCGGCCCTGACTTTTGCAGTAAGCCACGGAGTCGTTAATCATGCTGAGATTTTCATCGAGTGTGGCACCGAGGATCTCCGTCACCTGGAACGACGACGTCTTGCCAACGATGGTCACAACGGGAGTTTGGCCTTCCAGAAGCGCCTTGAGTCCCGTATCGGCTTCCGGGCCGATGTTCTTGCGGCGTGTCATGCCGAAGGCGACGATTTTCGCGTGATGGAGTTTCAGTTCGCGAACTGAGCGAAAATATTCGGCGTCCTTCGGATTTGAGAGCGGATATCCGCCTTCGATGTAATCGACGCCGATTTCGTCGAGCCGTTTGGTGAGGAGCAGTTTGTCCTGCAGGGAGAAATTGACCCCTTCGCCCTGGCTTCCATCACGAAGGGTGGTGTCGTAGATACTGAGGCGCGTCATGAGAAAGTCCTGTTCGATCAATGAAAAACCCCGAAGCGATTCGCTCCGGGGTACGAGGGTTTGTTCGAACACCCAGAGTTCAGTGTGTGATGACGATTCCGACGCGCACTCCCTGCGCCGCGGTAATGACGATCGCGATAGGCAGGAGTTGGGAAATCATCGACACAGCAGAACTCTCTTTGGGATGAAGACAAGAGTATCTCGGAAATGGATAAAGTCAACGCTGCTCAGGTTCACAGAAGCTTGTATCACAGTTTCTGTGCCGGTATCTTTCCACTGTGCGACAACCTGAGGAAAAACGCCATGGGAGACGATCAGGCACTGGAAGCGGCGGCGGGGGCGCTGCGATCGGCCCGACGCGTGGCGGTGCTTTCGGGAGCGGGGATTTCCGCGGAGAGCGGAGTGCCGACGTTCCGGGACTCAGACGGCCTCTGGGAAGGGCATCGAATCGAAGATGTCGCCACGCCGTTCGGATTCGAACGTGATCCGGGGCTGGTGTGGAAGTTTTACAACGCCCGTCGTGCGAATGCGAAGCAGGTGAGGCCGAATCCGGGGCATTACGCGCTGGCGGCGATGGAGCGGAAATGGGGCGATGCGTTTTGTGTCATCACTCAAAATGTGGACGGGTTGCACCGGGCGGCGGGAAATCAACGGGTTTATGAAATTCACGGGAGTCTGAGGCGGACACGCTGCACGTATTGTGCGGAGATTGTGGATCGCGGAGTGGAACCGCTGGCCGAGATGCCAAAATGCGAATCGTGCGGCGGATTGCTGCGGCCGGATATCGTCTGGTTTCATGAGATGTTGCCGCCGGAGATTTGGGAGCGCTCGGCGGAAGCGGCATCTGATTGCGATGTTTTGCTGGTGGTCGGAACTTCAGCGGTGGTTTATCCGGCGGCGAGCATCATCCCGATCGCCCGGAATTCCAACGCCAAAGTGATCGAGTTCAATCTGAAAGAGACCGAGGCGTCTTCGCAGGTGGATATCGGGCTCTACGGTCCGGCAGGCGTGATGTTGCCACGTTTGTGTACATTGTTGGAATTGGCGATACCTGAGGTGAGCGGAACATGAGTGCGGTGCGACTGGACGGGAAAAAACTGGCGCAGGAGATGCGACAGGAGTTCGCCGGCGAGATTCGAGCCCGCGTTGCAAGCGGCAAGCGCCCCCCGGGACTGGCCGCGGTGCTCATCGGGGATAATCCCTCGAGCCAAACCTACGTTCGGAACAAGCGAAAATCGTGTGATGAAATCGGCATTGCCAACTGGCTTCATCAACTGGGACCTGATACAAGTGAAGAGCATCTCCTCTCCCTGATCGAACAGTTGAATCAGAACCCTGAGGTTCATGGCATTCTGGTTCAACTTCCGCTCCCGAAGCAGATTCGGGACGAGACCGTGATCCGGGCCATCGATCCGCTCAAGGACGTCGATTGTTTTCATCCCGAGAATGTCGGGCTCCTGTTGGCCGGTCATCCGCGGTATTATCCGTGTACGCCGCATGGCGTGGTGAAGCTGGTTTCCCGTGCTGGGATCTCGTGGACCGGCCGGCGTGTGGTGATTATGGGGCGGAGCAATATCGTAGGCAAGCCGCTGGCGGTCATGCTCATGCAGAAACCGACGAAGGAAAACCCCGCAGGCGGAGACGCGACGGTTACGGTTGCGCACACGAAGACCGGCAAACTGGTTGACGTGTGCCGGGAAGCGGACATACTGGTGGCTGCGGCTGGCGCTCCCGGATGCGTGACGCGGGAGATGATCAAACCCGGCGCCTGCGTGGTGGATGTCGGGACGACCGTGATTGATGGAAAACTTCGAGGCGATGTGTCCGCGGATGTTGAGGATGTCGCCGGTTGGCTGTCGCCGGTACCGGGTGGCGTTGGTCCCATGACCATCACAATGCTACTCTATAACACGATACGGGCGGCGGAACGGATCGACGGTTAAACGAGACGTCATTATGAATTTGAATCTGACGGCATTCACTCGTTACGGCCTGAACGCTCTGGGCCTTCTGGGCGTTTCGGTCGCGTTGTATTTCGGGTCGTCCATTTTCATACCGCTCACGATGTCCGCGCTGCTGGCCGCTCTTCTTTATCCCATGGCGTGTTGGCTGAATCAGAAGATCCGCTTGCCGTGGTTCTTTGCGTGTCTGACCTCGATCATGATCCTTCTGCTGATCGCCAGTGTCGTCTTCTCGATCGCTGCCATCGCCATTCCGCAGTTCATCAACAAGTTGCCAACGAACGAGGACGGTCCCCAAGGCTGGAAACAAAAATACGAGGACCTGGCTCAGAATGTGAACGGCGTACTTCCCGGACGGTTGGCGAATATCCTTCCCTTGGATGCCGACGAGTCCAATATTTACAAAAGCATCCGCGAGCTTTTTACTCCGAAAAATGTCGCCGATTCCATCAAGGAAATCGCCGCCATCGGCCTCCGTCAAATGACCGAGTTGCTGCTGATTCTCTTTATCGTGCTCTTTCTGCTGATGGAGGCGGAGATTCTGGCAAAGAAGGTCCGTGCGATTTTCGGTTCCGCAGGCGATACTCAGACGCGGGTCACAAAGGCGCTGGCCGCGATCGCACGATCCATCCGCACGTACCTTTACTGGCGGACGCTGGTCAATTTCGGACTCGCCGTCTTTCTGGGGGTTATTTACCGGTCGCTGGGCTTGGAACAGTACGCTCTGTGGGGAGTGGTCACTTTTGTTTTCACTTATGTTCCTTACATTGGAACCGTCGCGGCCGGGATTCTTCCTGTTCTCGAAGCGATGATGCTGGGCTTACCCGTCACGGCGCTGTTCATCACCGTTTTCTATGCGGGCGTGGTCACATTTGAGGGCTATATCATCATTCCACTGGTGATGGGTCGGAGTATGGATCTGAATGCGACCACCGTAATGGTTGCCTGCCTCTACTGGCACCTGGTCTGGGGGATCGCCGGATTGTTTCTCGCCATGCCGCTCATGGCCGTTTTGAAGGAAGTGTTATTGCACGTGGATGGCTGGAGTCCGTACGGCGATTTGCTCAGTTCCGAAGATCCTGCCAAGGTTTCCCAAACGAATTCCGCGGTTAAACCGTTGGATCCGGCTCCAATCCCCTTGAAAGTTGTCGATCACGATGCGACGATAGTCATAGAGCCGACCGAATCTTCGACTCAATCGGCAAATTAGCACGGAGGCCAGATGCGCAATCGACAAACGCAGAATGACTGGCCGATCGTGCGACGGTTTCATGGCTCCGCACGGCCAGCGGATTTCGATGGAAACGAATACGACCGCGCCGATCACACACGATTGGCGCTGGTCTTGGGAATTGTCTCTCTGCTTATCGGACCATTAGGGCTGTTTGCCTGGATGGTCGGTGCGGATTGTCTGAAAGCGATCCGCGATGGCCAGATGGATCCCGCTGGAGAATCGCTCGCGCGTCTGGGGCGGTTACTCGGGATCGTCGCGCTGTGCATGTTCGTCGTGAAAGTCACAACACTCGCTGCGCTCTTCACATTCGTTTGGGAATGGCCGTGGTGAACTCACCGGCTTTGCAGAATAAACCAGTTCTTGGTCTCGCCGGTCGCGGCGTCATAACTGTGACCGACCCAAAGGTCCGGAGCGATCTGTCTCATTTCATCGCGGACATTTCCAAAAACGCGTGCATCGGCGGGGTATTGCATCACTAGGCAGTTCTGTCCATCGAGCCAACTCGGTTCAATGCAAACGCGAGCGGATACCGCCTTGATTCCGCCCAACCAGCGATTAGTGAAGGTGCCGTCGCAATGAAACGTCTTGCCTTTCCAGACCGTACCTTGAAGACGAGCCTTAAGGTTGGGGTGCTTTCCGCAGGCGTAGAGAATGGTCCCGTGCGTTGGTCCGACCGGTAAACACCCGAGGAAACCCTGACGGAACAGCGATTCATAACAGCAGATCGATTGTTTTCGGAGCGACTTAGCCGGTGATTCCGCCAATGAAGAATGAGCAAGGACAAGCGATAGAACCATAGCGAAGAGAGTTTTCATGACAGATTATGACCGCGGAGAGAACGCGAGCAAGTCGGTGGATCGGAATGTCTGCGGTTAATCAGCGAATGAATCGTCGCGATCGATACGTGACTCGTATTGGCTCCAGAGTGCCATCAAACCGGTTGACTCGGGCGGCTGATTAAATAAGAATTCCATTACGAACATGTTATTCGCAAAGATTAACACATCTGTTGGTCTTGTATTTTGAAGAAATGTACTCGTTCAGCGTTCGATGGTGTTTGTTTTTCAGGCTCACGATTGGAATGATCTCGACGAACGCTGGTGGGAATCTCTGAACCGTCCTCATCCTCGCGATATCGAAAAGGAGAGCCATGACGGACTTCAATCGATTGATCGTGGTCTCTTTGAACTCTCGCGTCGGATTGCTGGCTTCCAACGATCGTCACGTTTTCGCACCTGGTTGACGCTCTTCTGTACTCGTAGCTCAAAAAAACGTAACTGGTTCTTGCGTTTCACACATGGAGGATCGCCATGTCCACTGACACCAACATTCCAATACCCGAAGATCCTTTGTGGTACAAGGACGCGATCATTTATGAAGCACCTGTCAAATCCTTTTGTGACAGCGTTGCGGACGGGAACGGCGATTTCCGAGGGCTGACGAGCAAACTCGATTATCTCCATGATCTCGGCATTACAGCGGTGTGGATTCTGCCGTTTTATCCATCGCCGCTGAAGGATGATGGGTATGACATTGCCGATTACACATCGGTTCATCCACAATACGGAACGCTTGACGACTTCAAGGAGTTCCTGCGTGAAGCGCATAAACGCGGCATCCGGGTGATTACCGAACTGGTTATCAACCATACATCCGATCAGCACCCCTGGTTTCAGCGTGCGCGGCGAGCACCCAAAGGAAGCACGGAACGGGATTTCTATGTCTGGAGTGAGAAGCCCGAAAAGTTCAAGGAAGCCCGGATCATCTTCACTGACTCGGAGACATCGAACTGGGCGTACGATCACGTCGCCAAAGAGTACTACTGGCACCGGTTTTACAGTCATCAGCCGGACCTGAACTACGACAATCCCGCCGTTTGGGACGCGATTTTCCCTCTGATGGATTATTGGTTCGAGATGGGCGTGGATGGCATGCGGTTGGACGCGATTCCGTACCTGTACGAACGTGAAGGGTCGAGTTGCGAAAACTTGCCGGAAACACACCAGTTCCTGAAGGCCCTGCGAAAATACGTAGACGAAAATCATCCGGGAAAGATGTTCCTCGCCGAAGCCAATCAGTGGCCCGAGGATGCCGTTGCGTATTTCGGCGATGGCGATGAGTGTCATACGGCGTTTCATTTTCCTCTGATGCCCCGGATGTTCATGGCGATCCGGACGGAAGACCGGTTCCCAATCATCGACATTCTCGATCAGACACCCGCCATTCCGGATTCCTGTCAGTGGTGTCTGTTCCTGCGGAACCATGATGAGCTCACGCTGGAAATGGTCACGGACGAAGAACGCGATTACATGTACCGCGCTTATGCATCCGATCAGCAGGCACGCATCAACCTCGGTATCCGCCGCAGGCTGGCTCCGCTGCTCGGCAACAACCGGCGCCGCATCGAACTGATGAACGGACTGCTGTTTGCGCTACCGGGCACGCCCGTCCTGTACTACGGCGACGAGATTGGCATGGGGGACAATATCTACCTGGGTGATCGCAACGGCGTGCGCACTCCCATGCAGTGGTCGAGCGATCGCAATGCGGGATTCAGCCGGGCGAATCCGCAGAAACTCTATCTGCCGGTCATCACGGACCCCGAATATCACTACGAAGCGGTGAATGTCGAGGCTCAGCAGAACAATCCCAACTCGTTACTTTGGTGGATGAAGCGAGCCATCGATCTGCGGAAGCGCTACAAGGCATTCGGAAGAGGGACGATCGAATTCTTGTATCCTGAAAATCCGAAGATCCTCGCCTTCATTCGCCGGTATGAAGAAGAAACGATTCTGGTGGTTGCGAATCTCTCCCGTTTTCAGCAACACGCGGAACTGCATCTGGAAGCGTTTCAGGGGCTTGTCCCTCACGAACTGTTTGGTCGCGGGGAATTTCCCCTGATCGGTAAAGATCCTTACCTGATGATGCTGGCACCGCACGGATTCACCTGGTACGCCCTCGAGCCTCAGCGGCCATCGACCCTGGGGCTGACCACGATGCCGACGGATTTCCCGGAACTCATCGTCAAAGGCGAGTTGGAGCGCTATTTGCGAGGCCCATCGAAAAACACATTCGAGGCCATTCTTCCCAAGTTCCTGTCTCAACGCCGCTGGTTCGGCGGAAAAAATCGCCAAATCCGTGAAGTCAAAATCGCCGAGGTCGTTCCTATCCCCGTTGGTGAATCGGCAATCTGCCTGACGAGTATGGATGTCCACTATCTGGAAACCGATTCTGAAGTATACATTCTTCCACTGAAAGCCGTTCAAGGAGACGATGCACTCCGGGTGCTCGAACAATTGCCTCATGCGATCGTTACCAAGATCAAAGGGGCGGAACCCGCAGTCATTTACGATGCGATGTGGGATCCGGTCTTCTGCTCGACACTTCTCGAGGCCATGGGGCAGGGTGCCTCCTTCCAGGGGATCAACGGGAAACTCGTGGCAGTCGGCATGCCAGTTCTGACACAGGAACTTCAGGAAACTCCTCAGTATCCATCGTTCAGTAAGTCGGAACAGAGCAATACATCGATCATATATGGCGACCGGTACATCATGAAGGTGTTCCGGCGCATCGAAAACGGTGTGAATCCGGATTTGGAAATCGGTCGATATCTAACCGAAAAACGTCAGTTTCCTCACAGCCCCAGTCTCGTCGGATATCTGGAGTTTCGACGGCGTCAGTCGGAGCCGATCACGCTCGCGATGCTTCAGCGATTTGTTCCGAATCAGGGAACCTGTTGGGCGTACACGCTCGATTCGCTCGGGCAGTATCTCGAGCAGGCGCTGACGACGGAAGGTCATGGCAATCCGTCTCCCGAGATGACTGTATCGATTTCGGAACTGAAGGAGGACCTGCCACAGGAAGTTGAGCGTACGATTGGCCCGTATGTCGAATCCGTTCGATTGCTCGGACAACGGACGGCGGAGATGCATATCGCGCTGTCGGCGGAAACGTTGGAACCGGGCTTTAACCCTGAGCCGTTTACGTCGTCGTATCAGCGGTCCATCTACCAGTCGATGAGAAGTGAAGCGAGTCGGATTTTCCAAACGCTTCACAAACGCGTGCGAAAGCTTCCCGACGGCCCGCGCGAACTCGCGACCGAACTGCTCGATACCCAATCCCAGGTTCTTGCACGATTCCAGGCCGTGAACGCAACGAAAATGACGGGATTGCGCTCTCGTATCCACGGTGATTATCACTTGGGACAGGTACTGTTCACCGGTAAGGACTTTGTGATCATCGACTTCGAAGGCGAACCTTCGCGATCGCTCACGGATCGCAGGATCAAACGATCCGTGCTACGGGACGTGGCTGGAATGGTCCGATCGTTCCACTATGCGGCATACAACGCATTGCTGGGGCGCGGTACCGATCAGGCCGGCGGTTCGACGTCAATCCGCACAGAGGATTACAGCCATTTGGAAGCGTGGTGCCAGTACTGGTACCGCTGGGTTGCCGCAACTTTTGTCCAATCGTATCGCCTGACGGCTCAGGATGCCAAGTTCTTACCGGAAGCGGAATTCGAATTTAAGATTCTGCTAGACGCCTTTATTTTGTCCAAGGCGGTCTACGAACTCGGATACGAGTTGGGACACCGCCCGGATTGGGTTTCGATGCCGTTGTTGGGAATTCTGGATATTCTCAAAACGCCCTGACACATTCGCATCAGCGAGCCATCGGGATCGCAGGTTTGAATTTGCACCGAATTCTTGAAAGGAGAAAGTGATGTCCAACCACTTTCCAGCCCGTCACGATGTTAGCGGGTTCTCGGCGGATGATCTTCACCTGTTCAACGAAGGGAATCACTACAACCTCTACGATAAGCTGGGCGCACACGTGACGGAGTATCATGGTCGTCGCGGCGTGCGCTTCGCGGTCTGGGCTCCGAACGCGGAATCGGTCTCGCTCGTGGGGGATTTCAATAATTGGAACCCCGATGCAACGTACCTTCATAACCGGGGCAGTTCCGGGATCAAGGAAGTCTTCGTTGAGAATCTTCAAGTAGGCGTTCACTATAAGTATCACGTCCGCGGACCGAACGGATACCGCTTCGATAAGACCGATCCCTACGCGTTCTCCTTCCAGGAAGCACCTGAAACGGCGTCCATCGTTACACATCTGGGATACCAATGGAATGACACTGAGTGGATGACGAATCGAAAAGGTCGAAATGGTCTGACGGCTCCGATCTCGGTTTATGAGATGCATATCGGCTCGTGGCGGCGGAAACCGGAAGAGGGGAACCGTTCTCTCACGTATCGCGAGCTTGCCGACGTCCTGCCCGATTATCTGGCCAATCATGGTTTCACGCATGTTGAGTTTCTTCCAGTCATGGAACATCCCTTTTATGGATCTTGGGGATACCAGACGACGGGTTACTTCGCTCCGACCAGTCGTTACGGCGCTCCGCAGGATCTCATGCATCTGATCGACAAACTGCACCAGCGCGGCGTGGGTGTCATCCTCGACTGGGTGCCAAGTCATTTCCCCTGCGACGGTTTCGGCCTGAGTTTTTTCGACGGCACGCATCTGTATGAACACTCCGACCGGCGGCAGGGATTTCAGCCTGATTGGGGATCCTACATCTTCAATTACGGACGGAATGAAGTCTCTAACTTCCTGATCAATTCGGCACTGTTCTGGCTGGACAAGTACCACATCGATGGGATTCGCGTCGATGCGGTCGCCTCAATGCTGTACCTGGATTACTCGCGAAAAGAGGGAGAATGGATTCCGAACGCTCACGGCGGTCGTGAGAATCTGGACGCGATCGCGTTCCTTCGTCGATTTAACGAGAAGGTCTATCAATTGCATCCGGACGTGCACACGTTCGCGGAGGAATCGACCGCATGGCCTTCTGTTTCCCGGCCCGTTTATCTCGGCGGTCTCGGTTTCGGCCTCAAATGGGACATGGGCTGGATGCATGACACTTTGAAGTACATGTCCGAAGATCCCATCAACAAAAAGTACCATCACAACCAACTGACGTTCCGCTCGGTCTACGCGTTTTCGGAAAACTTCATCCTTCCTTTGAGTCACGACGAAGTGGTTCACGGGAAAAAGTCTCTGCTGGACAAAATGCCCGGCGACGAGTGGCAGAAATTCGCCAATCTCCGTCTCCTTCTCGCCGATCAGTGGACTCAGCCGGGTAAGAAGCTTTTGTTCATGGGTGGCGAATTCGGACAGTGGCGGGAATGGAATCACGATAACAGTCTGGACTGGCATCTCCTCGAAAAGCCGACTCACTCGGGAATTGCCCGACTGATCGGCGACCTCAATCACCTGTACCGTTCGGAACCGGCATTGCATGCCAAAGATTGCGATCCCTCCGGATTTCAATGGGTTGAAGCAAATGATGGAAACCAGAGCGTGCTCGCGTACCTCCGCTTCGGTTTCGAAACCGATGCACCGATCCTCGTTGCCTTCAACTTCACACCGGTGGTCCGACGCAACTATCGCTTCGGTGTACCGCTGAAAGGAAAATGGAAGGAGCTCCTGAATTCCGATGCCGCGATTTACGGCGGGAGTTCGCAGGGAAATTTCGGGGGTGTCGAAGCCTTACCTGTCGGCTCTCACGGCCAGTCACACTCGATCATTGTGACACTGCCCCCGCTCTCCGTCGTGCTGTTCAAACCCGTTTCCGGGTCAAAATGACGATCTTCGTGGTTCATTCAATCTGAAGTGAAAGAGTCATTCCAGATTGAATGAATCAAAACGTAGGCGGCTTCAAATCCTTTTCGGGCAAAAGACCGACATTCTTTTCAATCCAAGAGACAGAGAGTAGAACAGAGAGATATGACCTCGATCGAGTGTCGCAGATGAAATTGCCCGCCCCTCAAACCTATACACTCTTCGCATCCGCAGTTGCCATCGATTGTTCTGATCGTCAACGATTTCTCGTCGAGAATTGCCCGGATCCGGAACTCCGCAAAGTCGTTCAGGAACTGCTCGACTGCGATCAGATCGCGGAAAGCGAACGGTTTCTCAACGACACCGCACCCGGAGCGGGACGCGGTGCGCTGGTGGTTGGTGGGTTCGTGGGCGTCTATCGCTTGCGCGAAATGATCGGCCAGGGCGGCATGGGCACGGTCTACCGGGCGGAACGTTTCACCGATTTTCGCCAGGAAGTCGCCTTGAAAATCGGCCCGCCAGGGTTGGCAGGCGAGATTGGCGTCGAGCGATTCCGCTCCGAGCGACAGGTACTCGCTTCGCTTGATCATCCGAATATCGCCCGGATCCTCGATGGCGGAGCGACACCGGACGGCCGTCCCTACTTCGTCATGGAACTGATCCGCGGAGATCGGATCGACAAATACGCAGATTCCCATCATCTATCCACTCGTGAGCGAGTCAGGTTGTTCCGCGGAGCAGTCGAAGGTGTCGCGTACGCACATGAGCGCGGCGTTGTGCACCGCGATCTGAAACCGGGGAACATTCTCGTGACGGATGGCGGTATCCCAAAAGTTGTGGATTTCGGACTGGCAACGCGACCTGATCACTTCGATTCGCAACTGACCCGGACCGGAGATCTGCTCGGGACGCCGGGCTACCTCGCGCCGGAACAGGCGGATGAATCCAACAAGTCCATTACGCCTTCGATGGATGTCTTCGCACTCGGTGCAACCTTGTATGCGTTGCTCACGGGTCGCGCACCGTTCCGGGCGGACAGCGCCTGGGAGACGATCCGGTTGACACGTGAACAGGAACCGGTTGCACCGTCCCGTTTAACAAGCGGATTGCCGCGGGATCTCGAATCGATTTGTCTGAAATGTCTTGAGAAAAGTCCTCAATTGCGCTACTCGAACGCCCTTGAGTTGTTCGAGGATCTGAAACGATACGAGGAGGGAATACCGGTCCGTGCTCGACCGATCACAACTTTGCATCGCATCTCCCGTCTGGCCAGAAGGCACCCGCTGCCGACCGTCCTGATTTTTCTGCTCATCAACGTCATGATTGGTTCTCTGATCGTTACGACTGTTCTCTGGCGGCGTGCGGTCAATCACGCTCAGTCCGCCGAAAAGCGCAGCAGGGAAGCGCGGGAGTCACTGAAGAATTACACGGTTGCCGCGAATAAGTTGTTCAAATCTTTTGATCGGGTCACGCCGGAGGACAAAGCCGCACTCCACAAGGCCCTTGAACTGCAGTTGAACGTCCTGCGGGAAGTCGAGGAGAAATTTGATGAAAGCGATCCCAAAGAAGTTTATGACACGGCGTATTCGACGTTATTTCTGGCAAACGGGATGCACATGTTTCGGGAATTCGAACTCGCAACGAGTGCATGCGAGAAGGCGATCTCTGTTCTGGAACGACTGAAATCGAACGATTCTGGATGGCAGTTTACGTATGGTTATGCCGATGGCTGTGCCCAACTCGCAGCTGACTATTTTGAATTGGGTCGGTTCGAAGACGAACTCAAGATGCTTAAGAATTGTGTGTCAGCCGGATCGAGTCTTGTCGAACGCTATCCGCAAAGCGTGGGAATTCGATCCGCTCATTCAAGCCATTTGGGCCATTTTGCAGGTGCCCTGGAACGGCGGGGCTTGCTCAGAGAAGCGGAAGAAGCGCTTTCGCAGGCGTTGGATCATGCTCGATTCGCTCTCGAAAAGCAGCCGGATAACGAATTGCGTTATCGCTTCTACATTATGCTTTCGGTCAACTATCGGCGTCACTTGCTGAACCGAACTGCCGATATCGAAAAGTATTACTCTCTCTCGAAAGCTGACTTCGAGTTGTTCAGAAAGACCATTCGAGACCAGGAAGAATGGCCCTCTCTGCTTTCCGATCAGCTTGATTTCCTGAGGCCACACATTGTCTTTCTGGTCCGTCTTGGCCTGATCGACGAGGCCCGGTGCACAGCGATGAGTGCGGCGACGATTTTTGCCGAAATCTCGCGACGTCGACCCGGCGATGGTCAGGCCATCTGTCATCATGCTTTCTTTCTGATTCTGCAAAGTAAACTCACAGTTTCTGATCAGGTGGAATCGACCGAACTTCGAAAAGCGGCGATTCACAAGTTGCAGCGGGCAATTGAGATTCAGGACGCAACGAAGATTCGGACACATCTGGCCAGTGCGTTGATCTGTCAGGCCGATGTCAGTCGTGAAGATGCGGAGTTGGCTCTCGAAACCATACGGAAAGCAATGGAATGGGATCCGAAACTCGAAGGCGTCCAAACCATTCTTGGTGCCATCTGGATCGCATTGGATGATCCCAAACGTGGACTCCTGGCGTTGGATCAGGATTTGAAAACGCCGAATGGACACAGTAACTTTTCCGCTCGCTACCTGCGTGTTCTTGCACTGGCCAAAACAGGGGATATCAGGCAGGCTCAAAGTGAATTCGACGCTATTGAGGTCCTCGTTCGGGACGAATGGCATATTCCTGTCGAATGGCACGAACTTCGCAAACGATCCTGGTTTGCCATTCGCGGTACAACCGTTCCCAATCTTCCGCTCCCGTCACCGAAAGGGACGCCGTGACTGAGAACGAGGCAGGATCAATAACTGGGCTGATGATTCGTTTGAGAAACGGTGACGTTTCGGTACGCGATGAACTCATTCGCCGCCTGGAATGCCAGATGCTGCCGGTTGCCGAGTCTCTTCTGGGCGATTCAACACTCGGTCCGAAGAATCCGACGAATCAGATTGTCAGAGAGGCAATTTCTGAGGCCCTGACAAGCGATCAACTGAATGCAAATCCCAATCGCAGGGATCTGATCGGTTCAGTGACCCGCATCATCCGTCAACAGGTCTTCGGCCGCGCTCGCACACACTCTGCCAACACCACGGAACATGACCGGACGCCGATGCCTCTCACTGAGATCAATCGGATTGAAGACCAACCGACCGTGATTGGTTTGATCGAATTGAATGACGCGATCGAATCTCTTTCTCAGGTCTATCAGCGTGCGAGCGAAGTGATTACGTTACGTTACCTGGCCGGGTATACAGTTGATCAGGCCGCTGCGGCACTGGGTGTATCGTCCGATGTCGTGGAGATGGACTGGCGATTCGCACGTGCTTGGATCCTGCGGTTTTTGCAGAGTGCCGGCACCCCGGACTCGAATCTTCAGGATGGATGATGAATCACGGAGTTGAGAAATTGTTCAACAACCAACGTTGACCTGAAGAGTATCGGGGTCAGGTCTATGGTACATGATGTCACTCTTCTGATCACACTTGAGCATGCGGGAACTTCGCGTTCCACCGCGCCCGGAGCGCATCCTGGAATCGCATTTGAAACTCCTCCGGCATCGGGTACGGTTCGCCATTCTGATACAACTGAATGGTCTGCCGGATATTGTCAACAACCACCTGGCACGGATTACAACCCGCCAAATGATCGGCAAACTCCTGACAGAGCGCAAGCGCGGTCGGATCGTCGATCACATCATTCAATGATCTGAGCAGGTCTTCGCAATTCATGACTGATCTACCCATCGTTCCATCGGATCCCGGCTCCGGGTTACCAGTTGCTACTGATGGCTGTGATCCGGGATGAGACGTCTGGTCTCATCGCCGAACGCTCGCGTCAATCGCTCGCGCAATTGCATCCGCGCTCGGAGCAGTCGAACTTTTACGTTGCTTTCCGTCAATCCCAGAGCCTCCGCCGTTTCTTCCGTTGTAAACCCTTCGATGTCACGTAGCACAAAGACCACACGATATTTATCGTCCAGTTCCTGCATTGCTGAGTCGAGTAACTCGCGGAGTTCCGCACGATCCATCCGCGAGTCCGGTGCCTCGCGCCAGGAGGCGATGAATTCCGGATGCGGAACATCAGCATACGACTCCCTGACCGGATCGAGCGCGACGGTCGGAAGCCCTTTCTGTTTTCGCAAAACTTTCAGCGCGAAATTCGTCGCGATCCGCAAGATCCAGGTCGCCACCGCCGACTCGCCCCGGAACGCATCGATGTGTTCGATAACACTCAAAAACGTCTGCTGCACCACATCTTCCGCGTCCTGCTGCTGACCCAGGATCCGGTAAGCGGTGGCATAGACTCGACCCTGCATTCTGGAAACCAACGATTCAAACGCGGAATAATCTCCCTTCTGTGCGCGAAGGAACAGAGATTCTTCTTCTGCGAGCGAATCCAGTGGGGTATCGGTTTGCGACATCCGGACGATTCACCTGACGGCCAATCCAATCTCACGCCTCCAGTTGAAGTCTAGCTAAACCGTGCCTTGGTGTCGTCTTTTTCCATTCGGGTATGAATGGCTTCCCGACCCCTGTATCCCGCTGTGATTGCCCGATATGTTTTCGATCCTCGAAGATCGATTCGGTTACAGAAATTCCCGTTTATCGATCCAAAAAATATTCTGAACGGTCAATGATCATATTTTGTAACTTCTTCGTTCGTCGAGGATCAAAGTGAGTGTGCATCCACAAGAGGTTTGTCATTATGAGTCGATTCAATTTCATCAGTCGATCGATCGCAATTCTGACGCTTGGTGTCGGACTGCTGACTTTTGCGACCAGTGTCCTTGCCGATGGGCCAATGCAGGGCAAGGGGAAAGGCGCCGGTGGGAAAGGTCCCATGGGGAAAGATCCCGCTTTCGTGGAGGATCGCGATACGTTCCATTTTCTTCTCGAAAATCACAAGTCCATCAAGCGAACTGTCAAGAAGCTCGAGAACGGAGTCGAGACCGTGACCGAGTCTGCCAAACCGGAAGTCGCTAAGAAGATTCAGGAGCATGTGCCGGCGATGTACAAGCGACTGAAATCGGGCAACGGCGTCCGCTACTGGGATCCGCTGTTCGCTGAAGCCTTCCGGCACGGCAAGAAGATGAAAATGACCATCGAGAATACCAAGACGGGCGTGAAGGTCATTGAGACGTCGGACGATCCGAAAGTCGTGGAGATCATTCAGGCGCATGCGGACGTCGTGAGCAAGTTCGTGGAAAAGGGATTTGACGAAGCGCATAAGGAGCATCCGCTTCCGGATGTCAAAAAGAAGTAACAATTTAGGATTACTGAACATGGATACACAATCAGCTGAAGAACTGCCGTCTCAAAATAAAGGAAGGTTGAACGTGGACGTTTTCATTGTGATCGGCTTCGCCATCGCCTGGATTTTGCTTCAGATCTTCGTCCTGCCGAAAATGGGAGTGCGAACCTGAATGTCGGACCGATGCGAGCCGCGGTCGCGGCCCGATTTGTCCTCGTTCACCAACCCACGAACGGATGACTCCGGCGGAAAATAACCAATGTCAACCGAACAATCGTCGAACCGCTCCTCTCGTGTTCTGGGCGTGATCAAAACCGTGGTCTCCGTGGTGTTCGCACTCGCGGGGCTGGGTCTGTTTCTTGCCTGGATGGGCGGGGCATTCCACGAGAAAGTCCCGCCGGGGCGCTACGAAGTCGAAAAGCCGTCGTCCGCCGGCCGGTCGCTGGTCGCGGCGGAGCGTACGGTTGGTCCGGAACTCGTGACGGCGGTCGGTTCCGTGCAGTCGCGTCGCAAGTCCGACATCGCAAGCCAATTGCTGGCGACGATTATCGAAGTGAAGCCTCGGCCCGGTGAGCGGGTGGAAGCGGGGAGCGTGCTGGTGGTTCTCGACGATCGCGAACTGCTCGCACAGTCCCGTGAAGCCACGGCATCGCTGGCGGCAGCGGAAGCCGACCTGGTCACCCGGAAGTCGGACTTCAACCGCATCAAGGAACTCCGCGCCAGCGGCGCCGCCAGCGCCGAGGAACTCAACCGTGTTGAAGGCGCTTATCGCGTTGCGGAAACGCAGGTGAGCCGCGCCAAGGAAACGATCTCACTGATCGCGGTGCAGCTCACCTACACGAAGATCGTGGCGGGTACCGGAGGGATCGTATCGGATCGCTTTGTCGAACCGGGCGATCTCGCAACTCCCGGTAAGCCGATTCTTACCCTCTACGATCCTGGCGATCTGGAACTTCATGTCAATGTTCCGGAAAGTCTGGCGTCGGGAGTCGCGCTTGGCCAAAAACTCGGAATCCGGATCGACGCCATCAACCTCGACACCGAGGCGCTGGTCCGTGAAGTGGTCCCGCAGGCGCAGCAAGCCAGCCGCTCGGTTCTCGTCAAACTAACCCTCCCGCAAACATCTCCCACTCCGATTCTCCCGGGGATGTACGGAAAGGCCATGATCCCCGTCGGGCAGGTGGAACGGGTCTGGGTGCCGCAATCCGCCGTCATCCGCCGCGGTCAACTCGATCTCGTCGAAGCCGCCGGATCGGATGGCACGCTGACGCGCCGCTTCGTGCGGATCGGCCGAACCGTCGAGAACAAAGTGGAAATCCTCGCCGGACTGACACCCGGCGAGCAGGTCGCGCTTCAGACACCCTAAACGAATATTGAACTGGAATCCTGCCATGAGTTCTCAGCCAGAAAATGGCGGAGTGGTTTCCCGTCTCATCGAAGCCTTTCTTCACGGGAACCTTTCGGTCCTCGTGATGATCGTGATGCTGGTGGGTGGAGCGGTAGCGCTTGCGCTCACGCCACGGGAAGAGGAACCCCAGATCGTCGTTCCGCTGGCGGATGTCTTCGTGCGCATGCCCGGTGCGAGTGCGGAGGAAGTCGAACAACTTGTTTCTTCGAAGCTCGAGCGACTGCTGTATCAGATTGATGGTGTGGAATACGTCTACTCCATGTCACGCCCGGGCGAGGCGATTGTCACCGTCCGCTTCTACGTCGGCGAGGAACGTGAGAACAGCCTCGTCAAGATTTACAACAAGATCTCCATGAATGCGGATACGGTTCCGCCCGGTGTGACCAGCTGGGTTGTGAAACCAGTCGAGATCGACGATGTACCGTTTGTGAACGTGACACTTTGGAGCCAGACGGAAGACGATTTCACTCTTCGCCGCGTGGCGGAGCAGGTCGAAGTCGCATTGCAGGGCGTATCGGATACTGCCCGTACGGAGGTCGTGGGCGGGCGGCGAAGGCAGATTCGCGTTCAACTCGATCCGGAGCGGATGGCGTCGCGGCAGGTCACGGCACTCGATGTGGATCGGGTGCTTCGCGGTGCGAATATCAACGTCCATGCGGGCGTTCTTCGCACGGAAAACAAGGAGATATCGGTTGAGAGCGGTCCGTTTGTGCAGACGACGCGGGAAGCGGAAACGCTGGTGATCGGCGTGTTCGCCGGTCGCCCGGTGTATCTGCGGGATGTCGCAACCGTGACGGACGGACCCGAAGAGCCACGGAACTACACGCGGATCAGTTTTGGGCAGGGAGCGAAATCCGAGCGTCCGGTCGACGCGGGCCGCGGCGTCGATTACCCGGCCGTGACGGTCGGCATCGCCAAGCGCAAGGGAAGCAACGCCGTCGCCGTCGCCCACGCACTCGATGAGAAAGTGGATGAACTTCGCCGCGATGTCATACCACACGAGATCGGAGTCCGCATCACCCGGAACAACGGAGAGACCGCCGACGAGAAAGTTACGGAGCTGATTCGCGAACTGGGGCTCGCCATCATCATCGTCTCGGCGCTCGTGATGTTCGCGCTGGGCTGGCGCGAGGCGATCATCGTTGTCACGGCGGTCCCGCTGACGTTCGCGCTCACGCTGCTGATCAATTATCTCGCCGGCTACTCGATCAACCGCGTCACACTCTTCGCACTGATTCTCGCTCTCGGGCTTGTCGTCGACGATCCGATCGTGGACGTGGAAAATATCTTCCGCCATTTCGGACTGCGCAAAAAGCCACCGAAAGAGGCGGTTCTTGAAGCGGTGAACGAGGTCCGCCCACCGATCATCGTCGCAACGCTCGTCGTCATGGTCTCGTTCCTTCCGATGCTCTTCATCACGGGCATGATGGGGCCGTACATGCAGCCGATGGCGCTCAACGTGCCCGTCGCCATGTTCATGTCGATGGTCGTGGCATTCACCGTCACCCCCTGGCTGAGTTATCAGGTACTCAAAGGCGTATATGGTAAAGGGGGCCACGAACCGATCGATCCGCACAAAACGCTCACCTATCGCGTCTACAAGGCGGTGCTGACACCGTTCCTCAACTCCCGACTGGCGGCGTGGGCGCTGATTGGGGTCACGACGGCGCTTCTGCTGGCGTCGATGGTGTTGCCCGCACTCGGACTTGTTCCGCTCAAGATGCTGCCGTTCGACAACAAGAACGAGTTTCAAATCCTGATCGATCTTCCTGAAGGTTCGACGATCGAGCAAACCGACGCTGTGCTGAAGTCGCTTGCGGATGCGGTGCGGATGGCGCCGGAAGTGAGCGAAGTGCTGAGCTATGCGGGCACATCATCGCCCATGGATTTCAATGGCATGGTCCGCCATTACTATCTGCGTCAGGAACCGCATCGCGGCGATCTCCGCGTCAATCTCATTCCCAAGGAAGAACGCCAGCAGCAGAGCCACGCCATCGTCCTGCGCCTGCGGAACGAGCTCCAAGAACTCGCCGCGAAGCAGAATGCCCGAATCAAATTCGTTGAAGTTCCGCCCGGTCCTCCGGTGCTCAGCACGCTTGTTGCGGAGGTTTATTCGAAACCGGGTCAAACCTTCGAGAGCCTGCGGGCGGACACGAAGCACGTCCGAAAACTGTTCGCGGATGCGAAAGATGTCGTGGATGTGGATGATACGTTCGAAGCGGAGCGTTCGCGATCCGTCTTTCAAGTGGATAAGGAGAAAGCGTCGCTGACTGGGGTCACGACGGAACAGATCGCGAACACGTTGCGTGTCGGACTGCAGGGAATGCAGCCCGGTGAAGGGGACGTGCAGGATTTCCGTGCGGGAGCGGCGCACCTGCCGCGCGAACTGAACCCGCTGACGATCGTATTGCAGCTTCCCCAGAGCGAACGCGGAAGCCTCACCGACCTCACGCGACTCGGTGTGAAGACGCCAACAGATGAGATCGTTCAACTCGGCGAACTCGGGCAGTTCGTGAATCTGCCGGCCGAGCAGACGATCTATCACAAGAATCTTCGTCGCGTGGCTTACGTCTTCGGCGATACCGCCGGTCGTACGCCCGGCGAAGCCGTGATCGGATTGCTCTTCGGCATTCGAGACAATCCGGTTCCGAACGGGGCGGAGGTAGTCTGGACCGGTGAAGGGGAGTGGAAAATCACGCTGGATGTGTTCCGCGATCTCGGTCTCGCATTCGGCGGTGCGCTGGTTCTGATTTACATTCTCATGGTGTATCAGACCGGCAGTTATCTGATTCCGCTAGTTCAGATGATCTCGATTCCGCTCACGATCATCGGCATCATGCCGGGATTCTGGCTCTTGAACGTCTGGACAGGTACGACAGTCGGCGGGTACGCCAATCCCGTTTACTTCACGGCGACGGCAATGATCGGCATGATCGCGCTGGCGGGCATCGCGGACCGCAACGCCATCCTGCTGCTGGATTTCATTCAACACGTACGCCAACGGGGCGCAACGCTCAAGGAAGCGCTGATCGAAAGCGGAGCGGTGCGTTTCCGGCCGATCCTGCTGACCGCCGGAGCGGCGATGCTGGGTGCGTGGCCGATCACGTTCGACCCGGTTTTCAGCGGTCTTGCCTGGTCCCTGATCTTCGGACTGACCGTCTCGACGGCGTTTACTTTGATTCTTGTACCCGTCGTTTACTGGATGATCTATCGCCACACGGATCGACCAATGACTCAGAGTCACCCGTGACATGAACATTCAACTTGAATGAATTAAAATCCGAAAACACATTTTCAGGAGTGCTGATCCGCACAGATTGCTTAACTGTGTCGTCCGTCAGAGTTTGACTCAAGCTTCCAGATTACCGGGTCGATACAAACGTTACGTTTTGTCGCAATCCCGTCCGGGAGCGGATCATGAGCAACAATGGCAAATCCCTGCAACGCGGGATTTTTTCGCTCGTGTTCCTGCTGTTCTTGGGTTTGGGTGCTAATCCGGCCGCAGCACAGTTTGGGCCCGTATTGCCAGGTGTCGGGCCGGTGAACCGCGCGTTCGGCGGCGTGGCCGCCGCGGCGCCGATCTCCGTCGCTGGCGCGCTGCTCTGGAACCCCGCGACCCTCTCCGCTTTTCATCAGTCTGAAATTGAAGTCGCCGCAGAATTACTGTTCCCGCACACGAGTCTGTCTTCGACCATCCCGGCGGGCGCACTCGGTGGCGGATTGCCAACTTCTACGTTAAGTGGACGAACCAGCAATCAGGATTCGGTCTTCGCACTACCCACGATTGCTCTCATGTACCGGCCGGAAGGGTCACGGATCACTTACGGGTTTGGAGCGCTGGCGGTTGCGGGGTTCGGTCTCGATTACGCCGGCAGTACGACGAACCCGCTTCTGACACCACCTCCGCCGATCGGACTTGGCTTTGGCCCAGTTCTTTCGCAGTATCAGGTCCTGCAACTGGCGCCGACCATCGTCTACGATGTGACGGACCAATGGTCGGTCTCGTTCAGCCCGCTTCTGAACATCGGTTCCGTCATGCTCGATCCGGGTGTCATCGCCGCACCGGACGACGCCAACGGAGACGGATTCGCGACTTATCCCAGCGCAACGCATTCGCGTCCGGCATGGGGAGCAGGCTTCAGCTTCGGGACGTACTACCGCATGGACGATTGGGCATTCGGGGCGTCGTTCAAAAGCCCGCAGTGGTTCCAGAACTACACCTTCAACACGGCCGACGAACTCGGAGTTCCGCGCCGGTTCGGCTTCAATATCGATCTGCCTTCGATCGTCACCGTCGGCGCATCGTACAGCGGGTTTGACCGCTGGCTGCTGGCGCTGGACCTGCGTTATCTGGATTTCCGCAATACGGACGGATTCGGCACGAGCGGATTCACACCGGACGGCGCGTTGAAAGGCATCGGGTTGAAGAGCGTGTTGGCCGTCGCAACGGGCGTGCAGTATCAACTCACGGATGCAATGACGGTTCGTGCGGGGTATACCTGGGGAGAGAACCCGATCAAATCGGAATTTGCTTCGGCGAATGCCGCCTCGCCGCTCATCATTCAGAATACGATTTCCGTCGGAGCCACGTATCAGCTGACGGATACGTTTTCGCTCTCCATGGCGTATTCCCACGCCTTCGAGAATTCGGTCACCGGCCCGATTACCTTGCCAACCGGTATCGTACCCGGCACGACCGTCCGCAGCACCACGCGAATCGATATGGCCGTTATCGGTGCAACGATCAAATTCTAATATCGCATCTCTCGATCATCAATGAGTGATCTTCAAATCAATCACCTGAGCCCAAGGGTAAGCGTCTCTTTTGTTGGTAGACATCTGTTTCACGCGGCCAGGGAGCGTTGCCAGAAGGCGTTCCACTGGTCGGATTCGCTGCGATACAATGCCCGCACATGGCACAGGGCGTCCGAACCCGATTCGCTCCAC
>JBGSJI010000104.1:0-14027 GCA_041742055.1 Limnoglobus sp.
CGCCCAAGCCACCGGCTGCACCGCCACCTCCGCCGAGCCCGGTCAGGCCACCGGTTGCGCCGGTCCCACCAGCCGTGGTGCCGGTTCGTCCAGCTGCTCCACCTGTTGCCCCACCGCGACCCTGATTCAATCCGGACGCTCCAACGGCTCGTCCGCCACCCGCGCCACCAGTTCCGCCGGCGCTGAATGCGGTGCCGAATCCGCCGGGCAGTTCGCCGATGGAAGCGCCCGCACGACCCTGATAAAACGGATTCGCATAATACGCACTGAAGGCATTGCTGCTATTGAGTGATGAGCCAGCCGTTTCAGCGCTGACGATCTGCGGAGCCATGGTCAATTCCGCAAGCTGGAAATTGCTGGCACTGGTGGTATTCAGACCAGTGAATCCGCCGCCAGTTGTTCCACCCGTTGTTCCACCGGTAGTACCACCCGTGATTTGAGCATCCGAGGAGGTCACGAATAGTCCCACACCAACGATGGCCATCAGATAACGAATGCGCATGGTCTTCCCCCCGGATTTGTCTGTACTCATAGTATCGTCTTTGCGGGCGTGAGAGTTCAGAAAGTTCGATGAGAGTTCAGGAGTTTCTCATGAAGTCGCACAATGTCGCCGTCGTCGGTACGGGGTTCATCGGTCCGGTTCATGTGGAAGCCCTCAGACGCGTCGGGCAAAGTGTCGTGGGAATTCTCGGCTCCACGCCTGAGAAATCGCTCCGCGCTGCTGAGCAACTGGGAATTTCCCGAGGTTACCGAAGTTTTGCGGATCTCCTTGCCGACCCAAACGTGCAGGTGATTCATCTCGCTTCGCCGAACCGTGAGCATTTTGATCAATGCCGGCAGGCGCTTGCGGCCGGGAAGCACGTGGTCTGCGAAAAGCCGCTGGCGATGAATTCCCGGCAGACTGCGGAACTTGTCCAGCTTGCCGAAGCGCATCCCGAACTGATGACCGCCGTCAATTACAACATCCGCTTTTATCCGCTTGTTCTCGAAGCTCGCGAGCGCTTCCGGTCAGGCGAAGTCGGCGAACTGTTTCATGTCACCGGGAGCTATCTGCAGGACTGGCTTTTGCATTCGACGGATTTCAACTGGCGTGTGCTCGCTGAGAACGGTGGGGCGTTGCGGGCGGTGGCGGATATCGGCACGCACTGGATCGACACGGTCTGTTTCATCACGGGTGCGGATGTCGAGGCGGTGTGCGCGGACTTGCGAACGGTACACGAGATTCGCACGCAGCCGGTCGGCGGAAGCGAAACCTTTCAGCGGGAATCGCCAGTCTCGGGAACGGCTATTCCCATTAATACCGAAGATTACGGCAGTATCCTGTTGCGGTTTCGCGGCGGGGCGCGGGGTTGCCTGACGGTTTCGCAGGTGACGGCGGGGCGAAAGAATTGCCTGCGCTTTGACCTTGCGGGTTCGAACTGTTCGTTGGCGTGGGATTCCGAAGAGCCGAACGAGTTGTCGATCGGCTATCGCGGTCGTGCGAATGAGAGGTTGATCCGCGATCCGGCGTTACTGGCGCGGAGCGTGATGCCGTATGCGAACTATCCTGGCGGACACGCGGAGGGATTTCCGGATTCGTTCAAGCAGCTTTATCGGGCGATCTATTCAGAGATCAGTTCCGGGAAATCCGCGGAGCCACTTTATGCGACGTTCGCGGATGGTCATCGGGAGGTTCAGATCTGCGAAGCGATCCTGACGAGTCACCGCGAGCAGCGATGGGTCAGCGTGGCTTGAACGGATTCGGCGTTTCACTCGTGGCAGTGATCACTGTGTTTTGTGCGGATGATTCGTTGGAATCGCGAGGCGGGGTTTTGGGCTGACTGAAGACGGCAACGCCGATCACGGCCAGAATTCCCGCCAGCAGTCCGAGTTTGGTTTCGTCGGTCATGGGAGGGTTACCTCGGTCAGAACTCCCATGATTATTGCAATCCTGTTTCGATTCCAAACCCCAACTTGAACCCAAAACCAAAGAATCCGATGGACGATGGTCGGAGAGAATCGGACAATGCGCGTTTTCGGTATTGGTTGCGAATCCGATCCAGTTTAAAGCTCTTGCAGGAGTTGGTCACCTCATGACACTCGTTCAATGGCTTTCCCTCGCCGTGGTCATCGCCGCGGTGACGGCGATCTTCCGCGGTCGCGAAGTCCGCCTCGTGCTCATCATCGCCGCATTCACACTCGGAAGCCTGGCGGGCAATCCCACCATCATCCTCCGCGAATTTCTGACAACGTTCAGCAGCGAAAAATTCGTCGTGCCGATCTGCTGCGCCATGGGCTTCGCGTACATCCTCCGCCATACCGGTTGCGACCGGCACCTCGTGAATCTGCTGATGCAGCCGATCCGGCGCGTGCGCTTTCTGCTGATTCCGGGCGTGGTGCTGGTGGCGTTCACAGTGAACATTCCCGTCATCAGTCAGACGAGCGTGGCGGTGTGCGTGGGGCCGGTGGTGATTCCGCTTTTGCGTGCGGCGGGGTACAACTCGATGACGATTGCGGCGTGTCTGTGTCTGGGTGCGTCGATGGGCGGCGAACTGCTGAACCCGGGTGCGCCTGAATTGTTGACCATCCGCGGAAAGACTGGCGTGGAAACGATGGTGCTCGCGCGGCAGTACCTGCCGCCAATACTGATTCCGTACGTGCTGGTGGCGCTTCTCGTGTTCTGGGTGCAGTCCGCGTGGGCGGACCGGCGCTCCCCCAGCACGGAACCGACGGAAGTCTCAGTGGCCCATGAGCCGGTGAACTATCTGAAAGCGCTCGTGCCGGTGGTTCCCCTGCTCCTGTTGTTCCTGACCGGTCCGCCGCTGAACGTGATCGAGATTCCGCAGGCGTGGCTGGCGACCACGCCGGAATCGTACGGCAGCCGCCTGATCGGTGCGGCGATGCTCGTCGGCGTGTGTGTGGCGCTCTTGGTTTCACCGGCGAAAGTGAGCGATGGGGCGAAGCAGTTCTTTGAAGGGGCGGGCTACGGCTTCACGCACGTGATCAGCCTCATCGTGACCGGCGCCTGTTTTGCGCAGGGTCTGAAGCAGTGCGGGCTGGCGGATACGCTGGGCCAGATGATCGCGAAATTCCCGGACCTGCTGATTCCGCTGGCGGCGATTGTGCCGGTGGTCTTCGGTTTCGTCAGCGGGTCGGGCATCGCCAGTACGAAGGGGCTTTACGAATTCTTCTATCACCCCGCCGTCGCGCTCGGGCACGACCCCAACGCCATCGGCGTGGTGGTCTCGATGGCGTCGGCCGCCGGGCGGACGATGTCCCCGGTGGCGGCCGTGGTCCTGATGAGCGCAACGCTCACGGGCGCGAAGCCGATCGATATCGTGAAGCGCGTCGCGCCCCCGCTCATCCTCGGCTTGCTGACCAGCATCACGCTGCGGATGCTGGGTGTGGTGTGATTACTTCTTGTTGATCGACCCGCTCAAACTGTTGCCCATGAGGGCATGGACTTCGGTCGAAGCCTTGACCACCACCGACAGGCTTGGCATGTGGAAGGTCACGCTGCACGCTCCGCCGTTGTCCTTCCACGAACGCGGGTCGATCGAGTCCTTGATCGCTTTGACAATCTGCTCCGCATTCTGAATCGCCTGCTGATAGCTGGCCACGGGGCCGAACTGGATGGCGTTGCCGAACGGTCCTGTGCCCATGACGAGATCGCCAAGGTAGTACGACCGCGTGGTGAGGTCGCGTTCCGCACGTTCAAGCGTGACCACCTGAATCATTTCGCCCTTCACCAGAAACGTCAGCTGATTGCTCTGCAGAATCGCACGCAATGCGGTTCGCGCACTGACGTTCCCCTTGAAATTGATCGGACGCGTGAGATCCAGTCCCGTGTCCTTGAGCGATTGCTTGTCGATGAACAGTTCCTGATTCATCTTGTTCGAGAGGTCCTGCAGCGCTTCCTCGAACGGCCGATCCTGGAAGTTCAGACTGACCGCCGTTTCCAGCGATTTCAGAATCTGTTCTTCTTTCTCCGTGAGCTGGATCTGATCCTGCTTGCGACGGAGTTCGCTGAGTTTGCGCCATTCGGCCGCGTTCATGAAGGTGATGTCGCCGACGGCCGGTATTGCGGAGGCCATCACGTCGCGTCCGTTTTTGAGCATCGCGTCGGCGTAGCGCTCTTGAAATGCGGCATCGGCACGGATCTGCTCGGATGTGTAATTTTGAATACCTGCGACGTCCAGAAGCGGATTGCGCGGATACTTCACCATGAGCGTGGCGAGTGCACGACGGGCTTCGTCGGGTCGGCCGGCATCTTTCAGGTCGGCATATTTCTTCAACCCCTCCGCCACTTCCTTCGCTTCGAGCGTATCACGATCGAATTGCGCACGCAGTCCGAGCTTGATCTCGGCCATACGGGGATCGACTCCCACTCTCGGACCAGCAGCTTTCGGGCTGAGTGCGAGGATCCGCGCTTCGAGCTTTTTGTCCAGTTCCGTGCGAATGGTCGAGCCGAGATTGGCCGCAAGGGCCAGACTGGTCTGTGCTGCCTTGAGAATTTCGATCGCTTTGGAGGTGGAGACTTTGGCGTACTGGTCCGCACTGGCGATTGCGGAATCGACTTCGCCAGCGGCCTTTTGCTCCGCCAGCGCCTGTTCCAGTTTCGCACGTTCCGCGGCCGGCGATTGTGCATCAAGTCGGCTCGCTGCGAACGTGAGCGAGAACAGCAGCGCCCAGGTGATGGTGGTTCGTGTGTGAATCATGACAGACAATTCTCCCGGCACATGGCGTTCCTGCCATTATCGACGTTCTCGAACGAGAGTTCCAACGGACTTGGGCGGTCGGGCGTTGGTGAGAGATCCTTTGCCGATTGTAGCGGGAAGAATCTGCAAAATCGGAAAAATCCCGATCTTCGGAAAAATCATCTTGTCAGGCGGTCGCATTTGCGTTATTAGCCCCGCGAACTTACACGCCCGGTGTCGGCGATACAGAGCGGGGGGAATCCGATGGCGTCGGTCTTACGGCGATGGCTCGCCGCCACTGCAGTCGCGGGCCTGATTTCTTGTTCGGCGCAAGCCCAGTCCGTGCCCGGCTTCAGCCGTGTCACATCCGGTACTGCGGCCGCACCCATAACACCTCCGCCCCTGACAGGCGTTCTCCCGGCAGCCGCCGAAGAACCACCGGTCAAGGATCTGACACCTTCCATCATGCCGGGGCTTTACGATCCGCTTCACGGTCATGCCGAGGGCGGTCACGGAGCATCGGGGCATGCCGAAGGCGGGCATGGCGGTGGGCATGACGATCATCATGCCGAGCCGGGTTTTTACGGAACGGCGGAGTATCTTCTGCTCCGTCCCCGCCGCGGTGCGTTCGATTACGCGCTCGTCGATCCGACGAAAAATCTTGTGCCCAACGGTTCGCTCGAAACGCTGAACTACGAACTCCGCAGCGGTGTCCGCGCCGGGGTCGGCTATCGATTCAAGGACACGGCATGGTCGGCCGGCTTCACCTACACTTATATGCGCAGCGGTTCCGACGAAATGCTGACCGCAGATCCGAACGGTCAGATCTATCCGACGCTTTCGCGTCCGGGTCTGATTGACAACGTCGGTTATGCGGAAGCGAGTGCAAGCCTCGAATACAACGTCTTCGATCTGGAAGTCAGCCGGAACATCCATGTTGACGAGCGAATGAACGCCCGTCTGTATGGTGGTGTCCGTTTTGCCACCATTCGTCAGGATTTCGACGCTCTTTATGATCTGCGCGATGCCAACATGGCGCGGGTGGCGACGCAATCCAACTTCGATGGCTTCGGCCCGCTGCTGGGTGCGGAGGCGAGCCTGAAAACGTTCGGCGGGTTCCATCTCTTCGGCCGGACATCGGCAGCGATGATGACGGGAACGATCACGAACCCGTACCGCGAGACGAACAACGCCGGGCTGACGACGTTCGCCGATGTGAACTATCGCACCCGCCGCGTGATCCCGGTCCTGGGAAGCGGTATCGGTCTGGGTTGGGAGCGCCGCGGTGTCGCGATCCGCGTCGGTTATGAGATGACCAACTGGTTCAATCTCATTGATCAGATCCGGTTCACGAACGATCTGGCCGAAGGAAAGCTCACGACGCGGTCGACCGATCTCTCAATGGAAGGTCTGTTCGTCCAGTTTGCGGTCCAATATTAAGCATTTGAATTGATGGGGGATCAAGCCCGGCGGCGTCAGTCGTCGGGCTTTCGACGTTGCCCTCATTTTTCTGGCGTCTAAGATTGACAACTCTGATAGCCGCTGATCGCTCTTTGAGACAGGATCTGATGTCTTCACCTCGCGATGACGATCCCATGCCGGATCCACCGCAATCACCTCACGGACCATCGGGTACGGTTCATCAATATTTTGGACCATCGGGAACCGCACGCCAACCGGAACGCGAAGCGACCGTCACTTTCCAGAAAGAATTGTCCGGTCCGCAACCCACGGTTCAATCGCGCAAGGAACTCACGGAACTCATCCATCGCTCCAAGGAAAAGCTGGAACCACCGCTGGTCCATGGGTTTCGACCGTTGCGGGAACTCGGCTCCGGCGCGTATGGCACCGTGTGGGAGGCGGAGAATACGGAAACGGGCGAGCATGTCGCGATCAAGTTTTTCCTCTTCTCCCGGCACAGCACGGGGGACGTGCTGGAGGAAGTGACCAACCTCCGCGATGCGGAGGGGTGCTACGGGATCATCACTGTCAAGCAAGTGAACCGCCACGGCATTGCGCCGCATCACATTCCCAATTATGTGATGTCGCTCGAAACCGGTGGTTCGCTGCAGACGAAGATCGACTCGAAAACGTTGAATGTCAAAGATTCCGTCGTCATCTTCCGGCAGCTCCTGCGGGCGATGGCTTTCGTTCACTCACGCGGTTTGTTGCACTGTGATCTGAAGCCGGCGAATATCCTTCTCAATCGCGCGAACGAACCGGTCATCGCCGACTTCGGTCAGGCGCAGCGGGCTTCGAGCACGGCGGCGGCACTCGGCACGTTCTTCTTCATGGCGCCGGAGCAGGCGACCCGACAGCCGCGAAACCCCAGCACGCAGGCTGATGTCTATGCGCTCGGTGCCATTTTGTACACCATGATTGTGGGCAAACCGCCCCGGCACGATGAAGCGTTCCTCAACCGCATCCGCAACTCGACGAACGTCGACGATACGCTCGAAGCGTATCGCGTGGGATTGAAGGATCTGCCCGCGCCCGAAGGGCATCGCAAGCTTGTCGATCCCATGCTCGCCCAGCTCATCGATCGATCGCTCAGTCTCGATCCCAAGGAGCGGCCCGACGACGCTGGCGATCTGCTGCGACTGCTCAACCGCCGCGACTGGTGGCTGCGCACGCGACCCGTGATCACGGTCGGGACGGTCGCCACCGCCGTCGCCATCGCGCTCATGGCCGGGCTGAGCATCGCGGCCGGCAATTACGTGCTCAAGCGCTCCAAGTCCGATATCACTCGCGAAATTCAGGGGAGTCTGCTCCGCGACGCCTGGTTCGGCAAACAGGCGGTGGATTCCAAGTTCCACGAACGGATCGATTTTCTCGAAGACACCGCCGCCGAAGATTGCACTCCCGAGATCCGCCAAAAGCTGAAAGCGGCCGCGGACACGATTCAAACCATCAGCGATCCGCAAAAATTCCTCAAAGACCTCGACCGCACCGCCTTCGATCTTTGGCTTCTGGATCGCCACAAGGATCTGATCATGCGCGAGGACGTCGGCGGGTGGAAAGCGCTCGGGCTGATTCTCGTGGCGAAGGACCGCGGCTATTATCTCGCCCGCGTCAAAACCGATGGCACGCTCGATGATCGCAACAGCGAGGCGGTCCGCCACGTTTACACGCGCGACTGGTCGTTCCGCGATTACTTCAACGCTAACGGTAACGACTTCGCACACGAACAGGCGCCTCACGAACCGGTTCGCCACACGCACATCAGCCATGCGTATCAGTCGCGGGCGGATCAGCGCCCCTGGCTCGTGGATATTTCCTCGCCGATCTTCGCCGACCCGGAGCGCAAACACGTCATCGGCCTGCTCGTCTCGGGCTTCAACGTCAACGAAGACCTGCGGCCGTGGATTGAAACGCCCAAAAATGCGTTTCCGAAAGAGATGACGATCGCCAGCGAGGTGCGCTCGGTTCTGGTGAACGATCGCGGAACGTGGGTCTGGCACGAAGACGGAATGGCGCGGCTGGAAGCGTCTGATGCACTGATGGATCCGGAGCCGTATCTGATCTCCACGCCGGACGGGCTGCGGTTCCCGACGGTGACTGGCGCAGGCGATCCGCTCGAACGCGGGCTGTCCGCCGATCACAAAGACTCGATCGCATCGGAATCGAACCAGCGTCAAAAGTTTCTGGCGGCGTATGAGGTACTGAAACCGTATTCTTTGAGCCGATACGAGAATCTGCGCACCCGTGACTGGCATCTGGTTGTAAAATTGGATTCGGAAATCGCGCTGGAACCCGTCGAAGACCTAAAACAAAAGATGCAGTGGGCCGGATCGATCCTCTTTCTGGGATTGCTTGGCCTGACTGTGACCCTCTGGATCTGGTTGATACGCTTATTGCGTCGTCAGGAGTTCGCAAATCATGGCTGAATTGGAAGCGCTCCACGAAAACAAGGAACTGAACATCCGGAATGGCTGGCGCAATGAACTCCCGCTCAACCAGCCCATCAAACTCGGCCGTGTCTTTGGTCAATCCGACTGGTGGATGAACGACGGGCTGATTTCGTCCTTTCATGCATCGATTGTCTGGGATGGAGAACAGCTGACGATCACCGAACGCACTCCGCCGCCGACGAATCGCATTTTCTATCAATCGCGCCCCATGGCCACGTTCACGATCAAGCCGCCGGATTCCTTCGTGATCGGCAACACGGTCTTCATGCTCCATGCCGGAAACACCGAGGCGCGGGGGGGCAACGATCGCCCGGACATGACCATCGCCGAAGCCAGCTTCACCCGAGCCCAACTGCGACAAGTCCCGTTCGATACCTCCGCCACCTTCCTGCGCGCACTCGAACAGATTCCGGATGTCCTGCGGCTCGCCAACGACGAAGACATGCTCTTCCGCAACATGGTGAAGGTGGGTCTGGATGCGCTGCCGATGGCGGATGCGCTCGCGATTGTCCAGATTCCGCCGGAAGCCACGGAATCCGAAAAACGGATCCTCGTCCGCAATCACCTCCAGCGGCTCGCCGGCCGAACCGAGATCTTCATGCCGTCGCGACGTCTGGCCTTCAAGGCGATCCGTCAGGACCACCGCAGCGTTCTGCATGTCTGGATCGGCGACAAGCTGAATGAAAACGTGACGATGCGCCTCGATTCGCAATTGCCCGGCGTGCCGTGGGCGATCTGCACTCCTTTCAAAGACGATTCCGGCTGGGGCATCTACGCCGACGGACGCCTGCCGAAGGAACCCGCCATCGTCAACGGTCAGGTGCGCGACAAGGAACTGCTCGACTACCAGAAAGTGATCGAACTCATCACCGGCGTGATCGAATCGACACGCAAAGCCCATCAGCTCGACCGGCAGGTCAGCATGTACCGGCGCTTCCTGCCGCGCCGACTCTGGAACATCACTTCGTCCGAACAGCTGGATGAAATCCTCCAGCCGCGACCGGCCAACGCCACTGTCATGTTCTGCGATATCCGCGGATCCTGCCGCTTCGCCGAAGAAGGCGAAGACGACATCCAGCGGGCGTGGTTCGATCTTTCGACCGCCATCGACGACATGACCAACGATATCTCCTCCGAGGACGGAGTCGTGGCCGGGTTCCAGGGCGATGCCGTCATGGCGTTCTGGGGCTGGCCCGACAACGCCCCGGATCAGATCGAACGCGCGTGCCGCGCCGCCCTGCGCATCCGCCGGCGCTTCGACAAAGACGGACGATGGAACTCCCTCAGCTGCGGAATCGGCATCGCACACGGACAGGTGATGGCGGGCCGAATGGGCGCGTCCGACCTCGCCAAAATCGACGTCTTCGGGCCAACGGTCAACCTTGCCTCACGCCTCGAATCCATGACCAAACGCTTCGGCGTACGCATGCTCGTCGACGAAGCCATCGCCAACCACCTCAACGAAAAACGCTGGAATCAGGGCCGCACTCGCCGCCTCGGACGCTACGTCCCCGCCGGGATGACCAAAGGATTGGTCGTGAACGAATTTCTACCACCGGAATTTGAAATCGTTCAGGGGAACATGAGAGAAACTCAGCGCCGGTACTGGGAAGAGGCAATTGGCTGGTTCCTCAACGGAGACTGGAGCCAGGCCCGCAACCGCTTCGAACAGTTCTTCCCCGACGACGCCACCGCCAAACTGCTCCTGGCGTTCATGAACAAGTCCGGAGATCAACCTCCCAAAGACTGGAACGACAAACCCGAAATCGCGCTCGATACCAAATAACCTCTCCCGGTGGAACTCCCATGACATCCTCAATCGCGCTCGCGGTCGCAACGGTCCTTCTCTCGGCCGATCCGGATCCGTTCGCGAAATGGGAAAAGGAAATCACCGGCATCGAGAAGCGGCTCAAAGACAAACCGCCCGCCAAGGGCGGCGTGTTCTTTGCGGGGAGTTCGAGTACTCGACTGTGGAAGCTCGACAAATCGTTTCCGGGTATGAACTACGTCAACGTGGGATTCGGCGGTTCGGAAATCCGCGACACCACGCACTTCGCCGAACGCATCCTCCTGCCCTTCGAACCCAGCAACATCATCCTCTACGCCGGCGACAACGACATCGCCAAAAAACGCACGCCCGAACAACTCCGCGACGACTTCTCCGCCTTCGTGAAGATCATTCACGCCAAGCTGCCGAAAACCCGCATCCTCTTTCTACCCGTCAAACCCAGCATCGCTCGCTGGTCGATGTACGAAACCCAAAAGTCCGCCAACGGCATGATCCAGAAGATCTGCGAGAGCAGTAAGTTGCTGGGCTACATCGATATCGTGCCGGTCACGCTCGGCGAAGACGGCAAGCCGAAGCCGGAGTTCTTCGTCAAGGACGGCCTGCACCTGAGCGAAGCGGGCTACGCCGCCTGGACCAAGGTCGTGATCGAAGCACTCAAAAAATCTAAGGATTGACAAGCAACAAGCACTTCGGGTGGCATGCTCCACGGCTTTGCGTGGGCATGGATACTCTGAAGCATCAAATTCGAAATTCGAATTGCGAAACAGCGGGTGGCATGCTCCACGGCTTTGCGTGGGCATGGATACTCCCAAATTCGAAATACCAAGCATCAAATTCGAAATTTAACTTCTTCTTCTTTGTGATTTGGATCTTGTTATTTGAATTTTGATTTCGCCCTTTGTGATTTGGATCTTGGTATTTGAATTTTGCCTTCCCCAATTCCCCTTGCGTCTGACCCATCGTGTCGGTATTTACCCGGTCCGACTTCAGTCCTAAATTGCGCAAGGGGAGAAAAATGCCGAGATCGTTCCGTCGTCGCATCATGCTCGCGGGTCTGCTCGCCACCGGAATTCTCGCGGGCCGCGCACTCACCCAATCCCCCCTGCCCACGCCCTCCGCCGAACCCACGCTCGTCGACTCCAAGAGCAAGGACTACGGCAGCCGGCCCGTCGCCTACATCTACGGCACGGTGCCCGTGACACGCGCCGACCTCGCCGAATTCCTCATCGCCCGCGGCGGACATGAAAAGGTCGAACTCCTCGTCAACAAAATGATCATCGAGGAAGAAGCCAAACGCCGAAACATCACCGTCACGCCGCAGGAGATGGAGGCCGCCTTCAAGGCCGACCTCAACATCTCCAATCCGCCGATCCGCAAGGAAGACTTCATCAATCTGATTCTGCCGAAGTACAACAAAACCTACTACGAGTGGATGGAAGACGTGGTGCGCCCGCGCCTGATCCTGGGCAAAATGTGCGCCGATCGCATCAAGGTCACGGATGAAGACCTCAAGCGGATCTTCGAGCGCGAATATGGCGAGAAGAAGGCGGTCAAGATCATCATCTGGCCGAAGGGCGATAATCTGAAGTCGATCACGCAGACCTGGGAAATCATCCGCAAGAGCGACGAGGAATTCGATCGCGTCGCGCGGTCGCAGGCGAATGCGGGGCTGGCGTCCGTGGCTGGCGAGATCAAACCGATCGCCCGCTACCAGATCGGCGACGACAAGGACAAGATCGTCGAGAAGATCGCCTTCACGCTCAAGGAAGGCGAAATCAGCCAGATCTTCGAAACGCAGCAAGGCTACATGGTGATGAAGCTCATCAAGACAGTAGCGCCGAACAAAGAGATGAAGTTCGAAACGGAAAAAGACAAGCTCTTCAAGGAAGCCTACGAACTCAAGCAGACGGCGGAGATTCCGAAGATGTTTGCGGAGTTGTGCAGGAGCGCCAATCCGAACGTGCTGCTGAGCGGTCCGCCATCGCAATGGCGCTTCGATAAATCGTCTCGCGAAATGGCGGACGATGTTCTGAAGCAGCAAGGCGTGCAACCCGCAGCCGGCACCGCACCACCAGCTACAGGCACCACGCCACCCGCTAACGGAGCCACACCGCCAGCAAGCGGAACCACACCGCCGATGAAGTGACCAGTTGTGACGACCACTGAGCCCTTATTGAAGGGCTCAAATGACATCCGCGAATTTCTTCAATTCAGCGACGAACAGCGGAAGTTGCTGACGTTCTAAAGTCTCAAGAAATTCCAGCGATTTCACTGGTGGGTTCTTGAGCGATTCTCGCTGTTCCTTCAATACTGTCAACACTTTTGCTTGATCGAGATCAAATTGGTTCAGCAAGAAGGGATCGGGGTGCTGAACCTCAATGTTGAACGGTGCCAATGCTTCTTCCGGAAAATCCTTGAGATTTCTTGTCAGGATCAAATCGGCTTTCACAAGGATCGCCGCCGCGAGAACGTGCCGATCATTGTGGTCAGGAAGTATAAGACTAGATTCGATCGCCTGGTAGCCTTCGACCAGACAGTCGCGAACTTCGGCATTCATCAAATCCCGAGTTCGATAGAGTCGATTTCGATCGAGATCTGGTCGATTAGCGAGAAGATTTTCGATCCACTCATCGTGGATTTTATTGGTCCACTTCGCACGGAAGAGATCAGCGGCGGCAAGGCGCATGATCAAGTCGCGAAGCGGTGCCGGGTAGAACACACAGGCATCGACGAGAACGGTAAAACTGTTCATCAATAGCCCATGTCGAGTTCCTGTGCTTCCTGAGTTAATTTGTCCAGAATCTTCTTCCGCTCACGGTCGATCTCAGTTTTGTAGTTCTTGAGATCGATGAATCTCACTCGTCGGTGAGTGCCGACCATGTGGTGCGGCAATTTTCCCGACTCGATGAGTTGAATCACGAACGGTCGCGAGACATTGAGCAAGTCCGCCGCCTGTTGCGTGGTCAACACGGCATGAAGTGGAACGATTGTGACGGCATTCCCCGTTGCCATTTTTTTGAGAAGATCGACCAGAAACGAAAAGAGTGAGGCAGGGATGGGGATCGTCTTCTCACCCGAATCCAATTTGACGGTCAATTTCAGTGTCTTCCGTTGATTCAAAGGAATCTCGGACATTTGCCGAACCGACTCGTTCGCCAGCCGAATATCGTCATTATTCGGCATGATCGTTTCGGGTTGATCGAGCAAGGAAGCACTCATGGGATTTTCACCGACAAGAGTTGGTAACACGTCAACTGTATACACATGATAACGTCGAGTTCGAATTCGTCAATAAACGAAATAAACGAAACGCCAATCCGAAGAGAACCGTTTCCTGTCATTGGTTTTTGGAAGTGAACAAAGACTTCCGAGGTCCTGCTTCGACCTCGGAAGTCCAAGTCAACATTCGACCTCCGAAGTCGAAACCGGACTTCGGAGGTCAACATACCCCGCCCTCCCACGTTCCGCGACTAAAGAAAAGGGGACGCAGCTCATTTTTGAAAATGACAAAGAAAAGGGGACGCAGCCAATCCTGTTCGGCACGGGATTTGCGCGTTGGGGTGGTTACGGAATTCCGTGATTTTCTAGCGTTTTCCTCTTGCGCCCGGCCTCGCGCTTGCGCATCATTATCGAGCATGGCTCCACCGCGTG
>JBGSJI010000105.1:0-15060 GCA_041742055.1 Limnoglobus sp.
TCTGCAACGCGAGCACCTGGGCCTCGAGTTCGCGAACCCGAGCCAACAACACGCGACACCCTGGACACTCCGGCGTTTCCATGCCCTCGCTTATAACACCCCACAACCTCAAGCGCAAGGCTGAACGGGTGAACGGTTACAAAAGATAAAATTTTACAAGATTACACAACCTAAAAGTAACTCATCCATCAACTATGCGATTCTACACTCTACATGGTGATGCCAACAATTGGAATCATAATATTGGCTTTCTTGAAACGATCATGTTTCACGGCGAAGCGAGACCGAATCCTGGAAAACCGGGTTCGCCAAGTAACAATATTGGCGAGCTTAACATGTCTCCATTACGTCTAATTGTTAATGCTTATCAATTATCTGATATTCTATTACCAAATTTCAGTTCAACTCTTGTTGTTTCTGAACGTGTAGTCGAATCGATCCGTCCACACTTTAAAGACCTCTACTTTTATCAGATTCAATTTTCAAAGGTTTATTTGATGCCATGGAACATAGAATCAAAGTCAGACTTTATTTATCCTACAAATGTTCAGGAATTGTGTGCTGATGGCAAAGAATTTTCCGTACATAAAGAATTTAAACACGATCGCATCCTCTCAAGATCATTGCCGCCTTATTATGAAATCGTTACATATAATCATTATCAACTATTAGAAAAATATGCTGATAGCATAACGTTTTGCGCTGAATTGACAAAATCAAAAATACTCAGATTGCCGCAAGTATCACAAAATCTCTTCAAAGATCATCCTATCACCGACGCTGGGTATCCGTTAATCCGTTCAGATCTATTTGACTTGCTCAAATTGCACATAAATGCCAATTATTTTGGCATAACCGAACATGAGTTTTGTTAAGGATTGACAATTGATTACAATGACAACTCTCACCCATTCAACTCCGTCGCTTCTTTCCAGTGTTCGTACATCCCCGGGAGTTTTTGCTTCACCGTCTCAAGTTTTCTCCGTAAAAGGGGTGATAATTAACTCTAAAGCCGTGGAGTTTTTTCCCCGAAGGGGTGAGAGTTCTCAGCCCAGGGCAAGGAGCGAAGCGACGCCGCCCTGGGTACGCGATTGCAACCATGCCGCAGTCTGAAGGACTGCGAGAAAGAAGCTCCGATGTCGCAATCACTTTCACGGATCCTGGTTCACCTTGTATTCAGCACCAAGAATCGAGAACCATTCATCACAACGGAAAAACAAGAACGTACTTTCTCCTACCTCGCCGGTACATTGAACGGATTGAAATGTCCGCCCGTTATCGTCGGCGGAATGCCGGACCACGTGCATCTTCTGTTCGTGTTGGCACGAACCCTATCCATCAGCGAAGTGGTCGAAGAGTTGAAGAGAGATACGTCGAAATGGGCGAAGACGGCGATCGATCCGGCCTTTTATTGGCAAAATGGCTACGGTTCATTTTCGGTGAGCCCGTCGAATATCGAAGGCGTTCGCAAGTACATTGAAACACAAGCCGAGCATCATCGGACTATGACGTTTCAGGACGAGTACCGAGAAATGTTGAGACGTCATGAATTGGAATGGGACGAGCGATACGTTTGGGATTGAGTTGGAGCGTATGGGAATCTCGCAGTCCTTCAGACTGCATGAACACGCATCCACTAACCCAGGGCGGCGTCGCTGCGCTCCTTGCCCTGGGCTGAGAACTCACACCCCTTCGGGGAAAAAACAAAGAACTCACGTCCAAAGGTGTCTGGTGAAGACCCAGGGCGGCGTCGCTTCGCTCCTTGCGCTGGGCTGAGCACTTACACTCCTTCGGGGTAAAATCATAAAAAAGGAGCAAAAATGGAAACTTGGATGCAAGAAGAAATCGATAGCTTGTTTGCCGAATTTGGAACCGTCCCGCCGCCCTGGGTCATCTATCGTGATCATCCTTACAGTATGCGATGGCGTATGGGCGATGGAGAGGGTCATATGCAAATCTGGCATGCATGGTGGCCACAACAGAACCTCGAAGAGTCAGAACGGATTGCCTATTTTCTCAAGTATCCGCCACCGCATTGTTGGCTTGCCTTTATGATTCAAGCTATTTGGGGAATCGATCGATTCGAAGAAGCTGAGAAATTGCCAGAATATTTCCGGCGTACAGCCGAACTCGGACTTGGTAACCAAGAGGATTACGAGCGAGATTTAGAAGATCCCAAGTGGCACAATTTGTAATCACCCATTCAACTCCGTCGCTTCTTCCCAGTGTTCGTAGAGTTGCGGCAACTTCTGTTTCACGGTCTCCAACTCGTCGAGCGTTTCCTGAAACTTCGGGGCGTTGCGATAAATGTCCGCGTCCTGCAGCAGTAACTCCAGTTCGCTGACTCGCGCTTCGGCGGCGCCGATGTCCTTCTCGATGTCCGCTGCTTTGCGATACGGGAACTTCCGCTTGCGCTTCTGCTTCTCGGGCCGCACGACGGTGTTCGAGGTGTCGGCTTTGCCGTCGGGCTTCTTCGACTTGCCGGCTTCCTTCGCCGCCTTCTCGCGATTGGCCCGCAGCAGTTCGTACGTATCGTAGTTGCCGAAGACGATCTCCGGGCGGCCCAGATCGCTGTCGAAGACGATCAGCATGTCCGCCACGCGGTTGAGGAAGTACCGGTCGTGGCTGACGCAGATGAGCGTGCCTTCGAATGCCTTCACGGCTTCTTCCAGCGCATCGCATGCCCAGATATCGAGGTGGTTCGTCGGCTCGTCGAGAATGAGCACGTTCGCCCCTTCGACCGTTAGTCTTGCTAATGCGGCCCGGCTGCGCTCGCCGCCCGAAAGCGACTTCACCGGCTGTTCGACAATCTCGCCCTGCAGGCCGAAACTGCCCAGCAGGTCGCGCATCTTCTGCTCGGTCTGCGACGGATCGTCTTCCGGCCAGACCGCCCGAATGAGCGTTTTCTCGTCGTCGAGCATTTTCAGGTGCTGATCGAGATAGCCGAGAAACACCAGATGCCCGCGCTGGACCTTGCCGCGTGTCGGCGGTTCGTCGCCGAGGAGAATCCGGAGCAGTGTCGTCTTTCCGCAGCCATTCGGGCCGAGGATGCCCACACGCTTGCCGCGGAGGATGTCGAAGTTCAAATCTTCAAAGAGCTTCAAATCGCCGAAGCTTTTTGTCAGATCCTCAACGTGAAACACGATATCGCCGGACCGCACCGCCTCCGCCAGCTGGATGTTCGGCCCGCTGACCTTAGTCGGCTTCGAGATGCGATCGATCTTGTCCAGCGATTTCATCCGGCTCTGGGCCTGCTTCGCGAGCTGTCCGTAGTGCGCTCGGCGGATGTACTCTTCCTGCTTCTCGATGAACTCTTTCTGTGATTCGTATTCCTTGAGCAACCGCTCGTGTTTTTCATCGCGCAGGCGGACGTACTGCGTGTAATTGCCGGGGTACACGCTGATGCGGCGATCATGGAGTTCAAGCGTCTTGTTCGTGACCTTGTCGAGAAAGTAGCGATCGTGGCTGACGATGATCATCCCCTGCGGCTGGCGGATGAGGTAGTCTTCGAGCCAGCGCGTGGTGCGGATGTCGAGGTGGTTGCTCGGTTCGTCGAGGAGCATGACATCCGGCGCCGCGAGCAGGATCTTCGCGAGGAGCAAGCGCCGCTGCTGACCGCCGCTGAAGGTGTTGATGTCCCGCTGCCAGTCGTCGCGAGAGAATCCCAGCCCGGAGAGCACTTCCTCAACGCGGTTATCGAGTTGAAAACCGTCCTGAGTCGCGAGTTGTTCGTGCAGGCGGTCGTATCGATCGGAGAGCTGTTTGCGCTCCTGCTCGGTCTTCGCCTCCGCCAGCTGCTCCGCCACGCGGACGAATTCGTTCTGTGTTTCGAGCAGTTCGTCGAAGGCGGACTTGGCTTCCTGGAAGATCGTGCGGCCGGAGGGGAACTCCGCCACCTGCCGCAGCACGCCCAATCGTGCGCCGGCGTGAAGCTGGACTTTGCCGGTATCGAGCAGTTCCGGTTCGACGATCGCCTTCAGGAGCGTGGTCTTACCTGCGCCGTTAGGGCCGACGAATCCGACGCGCTCGCGGGCGTGGAGTTCGAACGAAACCTCTTCGAAGAGAGGCGTCGCATCGTAGCCGCGTGAGAGATCGGTGCAGGAAAGCAGTAACATGCGCGGAACCAAAAACAATTCAACCCGGCTTTGGCCGGGCTGGATCAGAATTTGTTAGCGATTGCCTTTCTTGGTGCTGCGGAGCTTGTACTTGCGGTGCCGGACCCGCTTTTTGTTCGCGTTGCGAACCGATTTCGATTTGTGTTGAATGCCCATCTCTTCTCCCGGAACAATCCATGAGGATACCAGGCTGTCAGTATAGAGAATCGCCGGGAAATGGCTTCCTATTTCGGTTATAATCGTCTGCATGAGCACGACGATCGAACAACGGACAGAATCTTCGGTGCCTGCGGCAAAACGCCGGCGCCGCAGGCTCCTGTTCGTGCTCATCGGCCTCGTGCTGGTTTCGCTTGCCGGTTTCTACGGCTATTTCCTCTTTGGTGGCGATCGGATTGCCCGGTTTCGGACGAATCTGGACCGAACCGATCCCGGCTGGCGGATGGAGGAAATCTGGGCGAAGTACGAGCGGACGATTCCGCTGGAGGAGAAGAATCCGCTGGTTGCGGCGCTGGCGGCCGGCACTGCGGTGCCGGCCGGCATTTTCAACTGGACGACTCAGGCGGACGCGTTGCCGGAGGTGCTGCGAAATTCGCAATCGCCATTCGTGAGCGTGGAGCCGAAGGTTCTCGAATCCGCCAAAGTGAAGCTCGACGAATTTCGGCCGGCGCTGGATCTGGCGCACAAACTCCGCGCAGAGCGTGCGCTCGGCGGGTCGCGCACCGCCCTCGCCTTGGACGGCATCGGCACGCTCGTCCCGCACATCGATACGATCACGCGGTTGCAGTATCTGCTGAAATTCGAAGGCGATTATGCGGCGCAGGCGGACGATCCGGACCGGGCGATGAATGCGGCGAACTGCCTCGTGCAGTCGGGCCGCGCCCTCGGCGACGAGCCGTTCACGGTGAGTTATCTGGTCCGCCAACGCAGCACGCTTTTCGCCCTCGAGGTCGCCGAACGCACGCTGGGGCGCTGCGAAGTGCGCACCGAACTCCTGCAGGAACTGCTCGATCGGCTGGCGGATGAGCTGACCACACCGCCGTACTTCGAATACCTTCGCATGGAACGTGCAAGTATCGATCGGATGTACCAGAACTTTGCGGAAGGCAAGGATTCCGTCGCGGCGATGGCGACGCGCTACGGGCTGGCGGTACCCGGATCGGTGACGATGCAAACGCTCTACTTCGCGACCCAGCGATCGCAGGAGCATTACGAATTCCTTGTCTGGCTCACCGAACTCGTCGCGATCGCCAAACTCCCGGAACCGGAACGCCTCGCACGCTACAAATCGCTCTCGCCACCCACAGGACCGAAATCTGTTGTCGCCAAATTGGTCGTGGGATTGTCCGGTCCGAATTTCGGTATCGAGGAAGACCTCGCTCGCGCCGCCCGCATCCGCTGCGCCATCGCTGCCCTCCAGTGCGAACAACTGCGCATGCGCTCAAAGCAGTGGCCGGCGAAACTCGAAGAATTGCCTGAAGTGCCGCTCGATCCGTTCACCGGTAAACCGCTCTTGCTCAAGAGAACGGACCGCGGGATCGTCATTTACTCCGTCGGGCCGGACGGCATCGATAACGGCGGAACGTTCGTGGATCTGCTGAGGCCTAAGGAAGGTCACGACATCGGATTTCAATTGCTCGACGTTGACCAACGTGCGAAGTGAATCAGTCCCCCCAAGAATTCATACGGAAATCATTGCAGCCCGATGCGCCAATCGTAACATGTACCGCATGCCGGTCCGGTGGGCGGACCGAGTGCGAGGCGGACTCTGATGGCCAAAACCCTGGATCGAAAAACGGCGGAAACCGACGGCACACACGGCTGGCGCTTGAACGACGCTCTCGAAACTTACGGCGTCAAAAACTGGGGCAAAGGCTACTTCGGCATCAACAAGCTCGGACACGTCACCGTCCACCCGGACAAAGACCCCAACCGATCCATCGACCTCAAAGTCCTGATCGATCAGCTCAACGTCCGCGAAATTCAACTCCCCATCCTCCTGCGCTTCTCGGATATCCTTCAGCATCGGATCGGAGAGATCGCCGCCGCCTTCAACAAGTCCCGCGAAGAAGCCGCCTATCAGGGCAAATACGCCTGCGTTTACCCCATCAAGGTGAACCAGCAGCGGCACGTCGTCGAGGAAGTGCTCGAGTTCGGCAAGGAACACGGTTTCGGAGTCGAGGCAGGCAGCAAACCCGAACTTCTCGCCGTGCTCGCGCTCACCAACGGCAACACGGAAACGCCCATCATCTGCAACGGCTTCAAGGACGACGAATTCATCAAGATGGTCGTTCTCGCCCGAAAGATCGGCAAAAACATCATGCCGGTCGTCGAGAAGTTCACAGAGTTGGAATTGCTCGTCAAGCACATGGACGAACTCGGCACGAAGGTGCCGATCGGCGTTCGCGTCAAGCTCGCGTCGCGCGGCGCAGGGCGCTGGCGCGGCAGCGCAGGCTACCGCTCCAAGTTCGGCCTCACACTCACCGAAGTGCTCGAAGCCTTCGAATACCTCAAGGCCCGCGGCCACGAAGACTGTCTGCAGATGACCCACTTCCACATGGGAAGTCAGGTCTCCAACATCCGCAAAGTCAAGGATGCCCTCACCGAAGCCGCTCGCGTGTACGTCGAACTCTATCGCCTCGGTGCCGGCCTGAAGTATATCGACGTCGGCGGCGGGCTTGGCATTGACTACGACGGCTCGCAGACCGACTTCGAATCCAGCATGAACTACACGCTGCAGGAATACGCCAACGATGTCGTCTTCCGCATCAAGTCCGTCTGCGACGACGCCGGCGTGCCGCATCCGAACATCATCTCGGAGAGCGGCCGCGCCCTCGTCGCCTATAGTTCCGTCCTCGTCTTCGATGTGCTCGGCACGTCCGACTTCGACAAATGCGTCGCGCCCGATGAGATGCCCGAAGACGCTCCGCAGCCGATCAAGGACCTCTTCAGTAACTACCACGACCTCACGAAAAAGAACTACCTTGAGAGCTACCACGATGCCGTGCAGAGCATGGAGGAAACGCTCAACCTCTTCAACCTCGGCTATCTGAACATCGAACTGCGAGCGCTGGCGGAGCGACTGTACTGGGCGTTCGGCCGCAAGATCCAGCGGCTCGTCAAGGAACTCGACTACGTGCCCGAAGAGCTTAACGGCCTCGAGAACATGCTCTCGGATACGTACTTCTGCAACTTCTCAGTCTTCCAGTCGATGCCGGATAGTTGGGCGATCAAACAGCTTTTCCCCGTCATGCCGATCCACCGGCTGAACGAAGTCCCGACGCGCCGAGCGGTGCTGGGGGACATCACCTGCGATTCCGACGGCAAGATTGATCAGTTCATCGACCTCCGCGATGTGCGCAGTACGCTCGAGTTGCACCCGGTGACGGAAGGCGAACCCTATTATCTCGGCACGTTCCTGCTCGGTGCCTATCAGGAAATTCTCGGCGACCTGCACAACCTCTTCGGCGACACCAACGCCGTGCACGTGCGCCTTGAGGAAGACGGCACCGCCAACGTCGATACCGTCATCAAGGGCGACACGGTCACGGAAGTGTTGAATTATGTTCAGTACTCCGCCGAGAAGCTGACGGACCGCGTGCGCAAGGAAGTGGAAAAGGCGGTGCGGGCGGGACAGATTTCGATCACGGAAAGCAAGCAGTTTCTGAAGTTCTACGAAAGCGGCTTGGACGGCTACACGTACCTGGAAGAGCCGTGAGAGTGTATCGTGTGCAGCGGGGAGAAAAAGTGGGCAATGGATCGTGTGCAGCGGGCAGCCGTGTTTTTCCACAAGCCCGCAGCGTAAGCAAGGGCCGCCACCTCAACCGCTCAGCACTCGGCGAAAAACCTCTATTCATTCCGCAATCCGAAATCCGCATGACATCTCGGCAAGCTCATCCGCGTCTTGTCTTTGTCTGTTTTGCTTCAATTTACTAACTCCTCATAACTCAATCGCTTTTCTGAATAAGATTTCAGTGGAAATGATTTTGCGAGTTCGCGGTTGCAATTACCCATTGCTTTTGACACCAGAGGAATGACATCATGAAACGATCCGGTCTGATCCTGGCCGCGGTTTTCGCGGCGGGCGGCCTCAGCGGTTGGCTCGCCAGCGGCTACCGCGGTCCGCAGGCGCTTGCGCAGCAACCACCCGAACGAGCACCTGACCCGGTTGCGAAAGACACGCCGGTTGCGGAAGAAGAACGTCCGCTCGAGACTCTGGATTGGCTCGTCGGCGATTGGATCGACGTCGGCGAAAAACAATCGGTTGAGTTTTCCTGCCATTTCAGCAAGAACAATGCCTTCCTCATCCGCGCCTTCCGTGTTCTTGAAGGGGAAGACGTCAAGCTCTCCGGGATGCAAGTGATCGCCTGGGATGCGTCGCTGCAAACGATCCGATCGTGGACGTACGATTCCCGTGGAGGTTTCGGCGAGGAAATCTGGAGCCAGACCGGAAACCGGTACACGCTGCGCTCAACGTACACGCTTCCCGATGGCCTGAAGGGTTCGTCGATTTCAACGTTGACTTACATCAATGAGGACGAGTGTACCTGGAAATCGGTCCATCGGGAAATCGGCGGAGAATTCCTGCCGGATATCGAAGAGTTCACGATCGTGCGGAAACCACTCGCCGAAGAACCGAAACCGGAAGAACCCAAAAAAGAAGAGATCAAGAAAGACGAACCGAAAAAGGAGGGCAAATAATCATGTCGAAACGTATTCTGACCTGCACCATTGGCTTTTCGGCTCTTGCCCTTCTCATGCTTGTGCTCGAAGCCGATCAATTGGCGGCTCAGGCTCGCGGTGCTCGTGGTGGTGGCGGAGGCCGGCAAGTTGGCAATCGTCCAGCCATGTCGCGACCGGGAGGCCATTCTCCAGCGATGTCCCGGCCGGCAAACGTTTCGCGTCCCAGTGCGCCGAATATCCAGCGACCCAATCCCGGTGGCGGAGGTCAACGCCCCAATATCGGTGGCGGAGGTGCGCCCAAACTCCCGAATCCCGGTGGCGGAGGTCAACGCCCCAATATCGGAGGCGGAGGTGCGCCCAAACTCCCAAATCCCGGTGGCGGAAACTTCCAGAAGCCCGGAGGCTTTCAGAGGCCCAGTACGCTCCCCGGCAATGCTGGCGCGAATCGGCCGAACCTGCCGGGCGGAACCAACCGACCCACCACCCTTCCCGGAAACTTGCCCGGCGGTACCAACCGACCCACCACCCTTCCCGGAAACTTGCCCGGCAAAGGCGAACGGCCCAACCTTCCCGGTAACCTGCCCGGCAAAGGCGAGCGGCCCAATCTCCCCAACACCTTGCCCGGCAACCTTCCCGGCCAAGGGAACAGACCCAATATTTCCAATCGTCCCAATTTGCCAAGTTCGAACCAACTGAACGATTTCCTCGGAGGCGGACGAGAACGACCGGCGACCGGGATCAATCGACCGAACATCGGGAACCGGGGGCCCAATGTCGCAGTCAACGGCAACGTCAACATCGGAAACCGGGCGAACGTCAACTACGCGAATAACCAGAAAGCCTGGATGGATAATCGCCACACGACTGGAAATGTCATTCGCTCCAATTCCGGCAACCGTTACTGGAACGCCTACAACTCCGGAGCGTACTACCGTCACAACAGCGGTTACAACTATCGCCGCGGATGGGCTTCCGGATACGCCTGGGGGACGATCAACACTCTCACGCTCCGAAATTATCTCGGCACAGCCTGGGTCAATGCAGCACCCGTTTACTACGCCTACGGCGCGGGCGGCAACGTCTACTACGAAGACAATACTGTTTACGTGAACGATCAGCCCGTCGGTACATCCGAACAGTACTACCAGCAGGCGCAGTCGCTCGTGGAGGCCGCACCCGAGCAAACCCCCGAAACCGAAGAATGGCTGCCGCTGGGCGTCTTCGCTCTGTCCAGCGAAGACGTGGAAGACTCGCAGATGATGGTCGAGTTGGCAGTGAACAAACAAGGTGTGGTGGCGGGCACGTACTACAACCAAGCCACCGGCGTCTCGCGGCCGCTCAAAGGCACGATGGATGTGAAGACTCAGCGGGCAGCCATCGGATTCGCCGACGGGAAGAATCCGGAGGTGGTACTCGAGACCAGCGTGGCCAATCTGACGGAGGACGAAGCACCGTCTCTGCTCCACAAGGGCAAGGACTTCTCCGACCCGGTGCTTCTTGTACGACTCAGGAAGCCATTAGGGGCAAAGTAACACACTGAGAGATCTCCCAGGGACCGCCGGTTTTACACCGGCGGTCTTTTTCATTTTCTTCAATGTATTCCGCGTGATGGGAACGCAGATCTTCGCCAAATCCGGCCAAACGTTCTGACGCAGGACACACTGAGATATGTTGGATGTCCCGTCAGGAGCGATCCGCCGAGGCTACAGGGTGGCGGAGTCCTCAGACGCGTTTCGCCACTCTCAAATCATGATGAACACAGTTCCACAAAGAGTTCATATTTGACGTAAGTCCTTACCGCGCATAGGCGCTTCCGAAATTTTGATGTCTTTCCACCGTAGGGTGTGGCAGTGTCGGTGGAAAGACGAGTCAGGGTTTGAATGACGCCGCCAAGCGCAAGAGCGGCAAGTGGCTGAGTCCGTGTCAATGATTGGCACTTTCTCAAACAAAAATCGTATTTTCGTATTTGATCAGGCAAGTATTTCCTTGACGACTCGGCCGTGAACATCGGTCAGGCGGAAGTCGCGGCCGGCGTGACGGTAGGTGAGCTTCTCGTGGTCGAAGCCGAGCAGGTGGAGCATGGTGGCGTGGAGGTCGTGGACGTGGACTTTGTTTTCGACGGCGGCGAAACCGAAGTCGTCGGTGGATCCGACGGCGGTTCCGCCCTTCACGCCGCCCCCAGCCAGCCAGCAGGTGAAGCCGTAATGATTGTGGTCGCGGCCGTTGAGGGCGGGGAGTTCCGCCACAGGCGTGCGGCCGAATTCACCGCCCCAGAGGATGAGCGTATCGTCGAAGAGGCCGCGCTGTTTGAGGTCGCTGAGGAACGCGGCGATGGGCTGGTCCCACTGGGCGGCGAGAGTGCGATGCTGCTTTTCGAGGTTGTCGTGATTGTCCCACGGCTGACCGGCACCGCTCCAGAGCTGGACGAAGCGTACTCCGCGTTCGAGGAGTCGGCGGGCGTACAGCAGTTGACGGCCGTGGGTGGTCTCGCCGTAGAGTTCGCGGATTTGCTTCGTTTCCTTGCGGAGATCGAAGACGTCGCTGGCTTCGGTCTGCATGCGGAAGGCGAGTTCGAAGGTGCGGATGCGGGCTTCGAGGTTGGGATTGTCGGCGCGTGCGGCGCGGTGCTTTTCGTTGAGCGCCTGGATGAGATCGAGTTGTTCGCGCTGGCGCTCGAGCGGGAGTTCGGTGTTGCGGATGAAGGCGATGAGTTTGTCGACGTCCTGATGTTTGGTGTCGAGATAAGTGCCCTGGTAGACGCCGGGGAGGAAAGCGGATCGCCAGTTCTGGGTGGTGACGATGGGAAAGCCGCCGGGGCACATGACGATGAAGCCAGGGAGATTGCGGTTCTCGCTGCCGAGACCGTAAGTGACCCAGGAGCCGAAACTGGGGCGCGGCAGGCGGCCGTCGCCACAATTCATGAGCATCAGCGAGGGTTCGTGATTCGGGACATCCGCATACATGCTTCGGATGACGCAGATGTCATCGACGTGCTGGGCGGTTTTGGAGAAAATCTCGCTGACTTCGAGACCGGACTGGCAGTACTTCTGGAATTTGAAGGGAGAACGCATCGGGGCGCCAGTTTTGCGTTCGGTGCGGAGGTTGGAGCCCGAGAGCGGTTTGCCGTGGTGTTTATCGAGTGCGGGCTTGGGATCGAAGGTATCGACGTGCGAGGGTCCACCGTTCATGAAGAGGTGGACCACGCGTTTGGCTTTGGCGGGCAGAGGCGGGCGCTTGGGCGCGAGCGGATCGATATCGGCGGCATCAGCGAAGACGCCGGCGAGGGCGAGCATTCCAAGGCCGGTCCCGGATCGGGCGAGGAGTTCGCGGCGAGTGTAAAGCATGAATTCGGTTTTACCACAGAGCACACAGTGAGCACAGAGAAAAGAGACTTCATAAAAATGAGTTTGTCAATCCCGCTCACTTTTGTGGTCGATACTCGTGAATGATTTCTCTGATGCCGTGATTCTGACCGGACCGACCGCGAGCGGGAAATCGGGTCTGGCGATGCAACTCGCCGAGGAGATCGGCGGCGAAATCATCGCAATGGATTCGATGACTCTTTACCGCGGTATGGACATCGGCACCGCGAAGCCGACGGCCGAGGAGCGCGAGCGAATTCCGCATCACCTGATCGATGTGCTTGAATTGCAAGAGTCTGCGAATGTGGCGTGGTGGCTGGCACGCGCGGCGGAGGCTTGTCAGGAGATCTGCTCGCGGGGTAAGAGGGCGATCTTTGTGGGCGGAACTCCGTTCTATTTGAAGGCACTTCTTCATGGTCTCTTCGAATCACCGCCGACAGATGGAACGGTACGAGCGAGGCTCGAGGCGGAAGCGCAGGCGATCGGCGAGGCGAAACTGCACACCCGACTCGCGGAAGTGGATCGGGAGTCGGCGAATCGATTGCATCCCAACGACGTGCGACGAGTGATTCGTGCACTGGAAGTTTACGAACTGACAGGTCGGCCTCTGAGTTCGCTCCAGGAGTCCTGGAAGCGACCGCCCGCAGCGATTCCCTGTGTGATTCTGGAATGGCCACGAGACGCGCTCTACGAACGAATTGACCGTCGGGTAGAAGCAATGATGGCAACGGGGTGGCTGGAAGAGGTGCGGAGTCTGCTGGATCGGCCGATGAGCCGCGAGGCATCGCAGGCGCTGGGTTACCGCGAGTTGATGGAGCACCTGATGGGTAATGGCTTAACGCTGGCTGAGACGGTTACTTTGATCCAACAGCGGACGCGACAGTTCGCCAAACGCCAATTGACCTGGTACCGGAGTATGACGAATGCTCAAAGAATTGATGGCCGTGCGACCGTGTCTGAATTGAGAAAAATGCTCGTTTTCAAGCCAAATTGAAGCATTAACCGTACAAAGTTGACATTTCTTATATAACAACTGCAAATTCGAAAATCTCTCTTAGGTGATTGTTCCGATGTCCCGCGTTTTGATCGCTGATAATCTCGAAGCCTCTGCAGCGGAAACCCTCAAGAAATTGGGTGTCTCGGTGGACCATCGTCCGGAACTCTCAAAGAATCCGGATGAGCTGAAAGAGGTGATTGGTCAGTATGAAGCCGTAATTGTGCGTTCGGCGGCCAAGATCACGCAGGCGATGCTCGAGCAACCGGGGAAGCTGCGCGCGATCGCGCGAGCGGGAGTGGGCGTTGACACGATTGATGTTGCCGCAGCCACCCGCAAGGGGATCGTGGTGATGAATACACCGGGTGGAAACACGATTTCTGCAGCGGAGCATACGATTGCGTTGATGATGTCGCTTTCGCGGTTGGTCCCGCAGGCGGACAGCACGATCAAGAAAGGCGGATGGGACCGAAACAAGTTTGTTGGAACGCAAGTGACGGGCAAGACGTTGGGTGTTATTGGTTTGGGGCGGATCGGCCGCGAAGTCGCCAAGCGAGCGTCGGGTCTTGAGATGAAGATCCTCGCCTTTGATCCGTTCGTAACGCCCGACAAAGTCGTTGAGATGGGATACAAACCGGCAGTGTCGATCGAAGCGATGCTTCCGGAAGTGGACTTTCTGACGATCCACGTCCCGCTGACGGACGAGACGAAATCGCTCATTGGTGCGAATGAGCTGGCACGTATGAAAAAGACGGCCCGAATCCTGAACGTGGCTCGCGGCGGAATTGTTGATGAACACGCGCTTTCCGACGCGCTTAAGTCGGGCACCATTGCCGGCGCGGGGATCGATGTCTTCAGTGCGGAACCGATTGTTGCGGACAATCCGTTAGTGAGTGCTCCGAATGTTGTGCTTACGCCGCACCTTGGGGCTTCGACTTACGAAGCGCAGGAAAATGTTGCCATTGAGGCCGCAGAGCTGATCGCGAACTTTCTCCTCAAAGGAATCGTTGCGAATGCCGTCAACATGGCCGCCGTCGATCGCAAGGAGCTGGACGAACTCAGACAATATGTGGACCTCGCACGCCGCCTCGGATTGCTGCATTCGCAGATGACTCTCGGCCAAATCAAAAAGGTCACCCTGACTTACAAGGGCGATCTCGCCAGCAAGAATACGAAACTCCTCACCTCGGCTTTTACAGCGGGTCTGCTCGAATCTCACATGTCGAGTGTGAATCTGGTCAATGCCGAAGTCATGGCACGCGATCGCGGAATCGAGATCATCTCTTCCAGTTCCCCAAAAAAGGACGATTTTGCGTCGCTGCTCCAGGCCGATGTGGAGACTGACAAGAAAACGTACACGGCAGCCGGGACGCTATTCGGTAACGAATATCTGCGTCTGGTCCGCCTCGGGGCCTATCGGCTGGAAGCGTACCTCGATGGAGTGCTGTTTGTCTTCAGTCACTATGATCGCCCGGGCGTGATCGGCTTCATGGGAAGTACATTCGGTAAACACAACGTGAATATCGCGGCGATGAACCTGGGACGTCAGGCACCGGGCGGAGAGGCGATCGGCGTGCTGAATCTTGACACCGTCCCATCACCGGAGGCGGTGCAGGACGTTGCCCATCATGAACATATTACCAGTACATCGGTTGTGAAGTTACCGCCCGCGGGTGAATACCCGCTCTGGCTGGCGTAAGTTCCGCGGTCACTTGCGCAACACACTTACTGTTTCAACTGAAGTTCGGCATTCCGATTTCCGGCGAGCCGGGGTGTGCGTCACATTAGTTGGTGAGACATCCGTTCACGACGCGAGGTTTCGCTCCCAGAAAGCCTCCCATTGGCCTTTCTCGCTGCGGTACAACGCCCGCACGTGGCACAGCGCGTGCGAGCCGGGCTCGCCCCAACG
>JBGSJI010000106.1:0-6392 GCA_041742055.1 Limnoglobus sp.
CGTTGGGGCGAGCCCGGCTCGCACGCGCTGTGCCACGTGCGGGCGTTGTACCGCAGCGAGAAAGGCCAATGGGAGGCTTTCTGGGAGCGAAACCTCGCGTCGTGAACGGATGTCTCACCAACTAATGTGACGCACACCCCGCCCGCACAACCCGCGTGCCCGCCACTCGGCCGCCTTCTCCAGTTCCGGCGGCGCCGTCGTAAGCGTTGAGACATGATGATGGTCCTCCCGAAGATCCGATGCGGGAGGATAAGAAATAGTGAACAAAAGTCAACTTATTTAGGGAAATGATTTGTGGAATCTGGCGAGCCGAGTCGCATTAAGGCGAGCCGAGTCGCGTGAGCGACCAGTTTTTTGTAAATCGAGCCGAGTCGCATTAAGGCGAGCCGAGTCGCGTGAGCGACCGGTTTGATTCATTCGTCTTCACTCTGCATTTCGCCGCCATGACCTCTGAAGTCAGGCTTCGACTTCGGAGGTCCAAGCCTGGAGAAACACATGCAACAAGGTGATCGTGATGATCCGGACTTCCGAGGTCGAAGCCGGACCTCGGAAGTCGTGTGATGCCCCGCTCGCGCTCGCGCTCGTCGAAGGTCTCCCGACCTCGACGAAAGACACGACCGCAGGTCTCCTCTTCAAATCACCCGGCTCGCCAAGCGCTCAGCGCCACGACGCTACTTCAGATCGTTCGGCGAGATTCTCGGTGGCACCGAACTCCCTCGGCAATGAGTTGATCGCGAGTTCATCGTACCATCCGCAGCCTCACTCCGCCACGCCAACGTTCATCTCACACACCCCCCCGGCTAGCCAACAGTTCACATCTCTCTTCATGCCATCACAATCTCGTTCCGAAATCGTGTTTGAAGTTCCCGGAAGTGATTGTGGACATTTGACCACATTCTTAGTGCGAGTTCGGCGCTGAGGAGGCGAAGGATGCCGGGGGCGCGCGTGTCGAAGAACTCGCCGGGCGGGTGGGCATAGTAATCGAGAGTCGCGCCGAGATTCAGGTGCAGGTCGCCGAGATTCGAGTAACCGTGCGTGCACCCGAGGCAAAGGAAGTCGAAGAGCGATTCGCCGACGATGAAATTGGGCGAATCGAACGCCATCGGAATCGTGATCACGACGGGGCGATCGGGATCGACCGTGTCGCTCTTTGTGAGCGAACCGAAGTGAATGCCGTCGACGCCGATGCCCGCGAACGTGACGGAGTTCACGGGCGTTTGCTGATAGCCCGCATTCCGGGGCGGACGGTTGAGAAACAGCCCGACCGCACCCAGCCCCTCATCGAGATATTCGTGGGGAAACTCCCGCAGCGCAAGCCGGTGCACGCGCTCAAGCTCTTCGATTGTGGCAGGATTCTTCATGGCGTACTGGAATTCTATGAACGATTGAACTCGATCCGATTGTCAAAAATGACTCCGCCACGAACGCAGGCGAGGAATTGACGTAACTCCTTACCGGGCCAGTATGGTTCCGGAATTTGAAAATGGGTCTGCGGGAGGGTGGTGCTGAGTAATCCAAATAAGTGAACAAATAGACATTATATCGGGACGTCAAGTGTCTCTTCGCCAAGGGGTGTGTGTTTGAGTTGGCGAAGTTGGCGAACTCGCCTGCCAGATTGGCAGTTGAAGTGAAAAAAGGCTTGGAAAATGAACATTTGTAAAAACTGAACAATTTTACAAAAACTTGCAAAAAAACAGCGATTCAGTCAGGAGGACTCCGCCACGAGCGTGCGCAGCCGGTGGCGGAGTTGTTCTCAATCAATGTTCAAAAGTCCAGTAATAGTTTTTGATGATCTCATTTTTTCGCATAATCCTCGCCGTTGAGGCTTTTCGTCACGGACGTCAGCCAGGCGGTGAGCTGCTTTTGCAGGGCGGTGGTGCGCTCGGGTTCGGAATCGAGCAGGTTCTTCGCTTCTTTGGGATCGCTGGCGAGGTTGTAGAGCTCCCACTTCACGCCGTTGGACTTGGCGTTCTCGATGCGGTGGAGCTTCCAGGTGCCGTCGAGCCAGGCGGAGTGGCCGGGGAAGGAATCGAGAGGGTACTGTTTGCTGATGTCGGCGGCGGTGGTGAACAGTTGTTTCGGATCGGCGGGTTCCGTGCCGGCTTTCTGGGCGGCGAGGAGGGCGTCCATCCACTGTTTGGCCGGTGTGCCTTGCCCGCCGGTGGGATGATCCCAGAAGCCGATGGGCTGCGTGCGGGATTCTGTCTTGCCGTCGATGATAGGTGTGAGGTCCTGGCCGTCGAGAGGATGGGTGGATTTTGATTTGAAGCCGGTGAGCGCGAGGACGGTAGGCATGATGTCGGAGGTGACACAGGGGGCGGAGATGATTTTGGGTTTGGGGAATCGCGTGGGCCATTCGAGGAGTGCGGGGACGAGCAGTCCGCCTTCGTAGACCTGGCCTTTGTTGCCGCGGCGGTTGCCGACGGAGCCGAGTTTGGGCAGTCCGCCGTTATCGGAGCAGTACCAGAGGATGGTGTTGTCGGTGAGGCCGAGGGTTTTGATTTCGGTGCGGATGCGTCCGAAGGCGCGGTCCATGGCGGTGATCTCGCCGAGGAAATCGCGCTGGGCCATGGGGCGGTCGTCATAGAGCTTGCGGTCGTCGGGCAGCGCCTTGTGGGGGTTGTGCGGCGAGCCGAACCAGACGACGGCGAGGAAGGGTTGCTTCTTATCGGCATTCGCTTTGATGAAGTTGATGGCGAGATCGGCGGTGATATCGGAGCTGTCGCCTTTGTACTCGGTGGCTTTGCCCTGATTGCTGAGGACGGGATCGAGATCGAAGAAGTTGGGAGCGGAGATCCATTCGTCGAATCCCATCTCGCCGGGGGTGGCGCGTCCGGCTTTCTGGACAGAGCCGAGATGCCATTTGCCGAAGTGGCCGGTGCGATAGCCGTGGGATTTGAGGACGGCGGCGAGTGTGGTTTCCTGGGGTCGGATGGGGAATCCCCATTTGAAGGTTCCCATGCGGTTGGGGGTGCGGCCGGTGAGGACGCTTGCGCGTGTGGGGGAGCAGACGGGTGCGGCGGCGTGGAAGAAGTCGAAGCGGATGCCGTCTTTGGCGAGTGCATCGAAGTGCGGGGTCTTGAGGTGCGGGTGGCCGTTGTAGGCCATATCGCCCCAGCCCTGATCGTCGGCCATGACGAGGACGACATTGGGCATGGCGGGTTCGGCAGCGGTGACCGCGGTCGGCAGCGCTAGAATGAGGGCGACGAAGAAGAACGCACGCTTCATGGTGAACTCGTAAGCAAGGGAGAGCGAAACCTTGGGCGATTGTAATCATTCCGCACGATGATGGTGACCGTTCCGATAAAATTCTTTGCGATGCGAAGAGGGAAATGTATTTGAAGTTCGCTTAATTCGGGCGCTCCGACAACGCCTGCCGGGAGAGCCGGCTTAGGTATCGCGAAACGCAAATCAGCGCCAGCGCCCACATCGACGCAAACAGAAACGCGGACGCGAGCGGAACATACACGTACGCGATCGGCAGCAACAGGAAGCCGGCGCCAAACGCATAACACCAACCCCAGTAGTTCGGTCCGAGCGCGATAAATGCCACACCCGTGATGAGCGAGAACTGCTGATAATTCATGCTCGTTGCTTCACTGGCTTGCCGGACGACTCCATCGACAACGCCGACCATGACACACGCCAGCAGGTGCCCCGACCAGAGCGCGAGCAGGAATCGGGAACTCGCAGAACCGTCCACAGCGGTCCGCCCCGCATATCGGTACACGACATACGGCACGGCAATCACACGAATCAGCGAGAATCCGCCACCGACGTATGGCGAAATGAGACCGTTCATCCAGAGTCCCATGGCGCAATCGGCAGTGAACATGATCACAGCGAGCCAAAGGAAGAGCGTAGCGTAGGACGCGAACTCCGCCGCATGCCGGCCGCGATCCAGCACCGCCCACATTCCGCCCAGCGAACTGCGATCCGATGCCAGCGGACGCTCACCGGCAAGGTATCGTCTGAGATCATTGACGAGTATTCCAACGGAGGGATACCGATGTTCCGTATCCTTCGCCAGACATTTTTGTGTGATGTGATCCAGATCGCGCGGAACACGCGGTTCCAGATCACGCACGCGCGGCGGAGATTCGTGCCGGATTTTCTCGAGCAGCGAGTAAACGTTTTCCCCTTTGAAGGGAACGCGGCCGGTCAGGCATTCAAAGAGAATGACACCCAGCGCATAGATATCGACTGACGGGCCACAAAACTTGGTGCGCCCCGCCGCCTGTTCCGGCGCCATGTACGAGGGCGTCCCCATGATCGCACCCGTCGCAGTCAGATCGACGGAGCCTCGTTTGGCGAGACCGAAATCCACGATTTTGGGCACGTCGTTCGAATCGAAGAGAACGTTATCTGGCTTGAGATCGCGATGAACGATGCCGAGACTATGAGCGGCCTCGATGCCGCTGGCGAGACTCGCTACGAGTTCGGCGGCGGCGTCCGGGCTCATCGGTCCGTTCTTCTTGAGCCGCGCTGCAAGCGATCCGCCGGTCAGATACTCCATAGCAAAGAACGGTCGCCCTTCCGCTTCGCCGAATCCGTACACCTGGATGACTTGAGAATGCCGAACGGCGGCGACCGCTTCGGCTTCGCCCAGGAACCGCGCGATCTCCTGTTTCCCCGCATACGCTCCCGAGAGCACCATCTTGAGCGCCACCGTCCGGTTCAACCCTTCTTGTGTCGCCCGGTAAACAACGCCCATACCTCCGCGACCAAGCTCGGATTCGATCACGAAACCCGGAACACTGGGAACGGTCTGAGACGAGAGGTTCGCAGTCGCACCTTGAACGAATGTTCCAGTCAGAACATCGGGTGAACCGTCCTGCATCTGGGTGCGTTCGGGATCATTCGAAATGGGTTCCATCTTCGAACTCCGCGAAGTATGAACAGCCAGCCGTTCAATAGGTAAGATGTTACTGTAATTGGAGACCACGTGAATACCGCCGCTACTTCCGATGAACGACTGGCAACGCTGCTTGCGTCGCTGAGCGAGCAGGCGCGGGCGGGAACGGTACCGGATATTGATTCGGCCGCATCAGCGAATCCGGACCTGGCGGAGGAGTTGCGGGAGTTGTGGGCGGTGGCGCAGTTCGCGGATCTGGCGCGTCGGTCATCTACCACTTCGGTTACGTCGACACTTCCTTACCAGCCGGCGAGCGACGGCGATCCGCTAGCGGTGCTGCCGCGTGAGTTTGGCGATTTCGAAATTCTTTCCGAGCTGGGCCGCGGCGGCATGGGCGTGGTATACAAAGCCCGTGAAGTGGCGCTAAACCGGATTGTGGCGTTGAAGATGATCCTCTCCGGTGCCCATGCTGGGCCTGTGGAACGCGAACGTTTCTTCAAGGAAGCCGAGGCGATTGCCGCACTGCAACATACTGGCATCGTGCAGATTTACCACATCGGCGAGCAGGCCGGACAGCCGTTCTTGTCTCTGGAATATGTGGATGGCGGTAGCTTTGCGGACTCCATCCGCCAAGGCGAATTGTTACCCGTGCGTGAAGCGGCCCTCGCCTTGGAACAAATCGCACGGGCCATGCAGTTTGCCCACGATCGAGGCATCATTCACCGCGACTTAAAGCCCGCGAACATCTTGCTAGCGAAGCTCACACCACCTGGAGATTCCACGGACACACCCGTGTCACTGCGCAGCCTTAGCGCGATGCCATCAGACACACCATCACAGTACCGCTACAAGATATCCGACTTTGGCCTGGCCAAGAAAGTAGATGAAACCATTGCCACCAGCGAAGGCACCCGTACTGGAGCCGTGCTGGGCACACCGAGCTACATCGCTCCAGAACAGGCATCCGGCAAATCGGGCAAGGTGACGGTGCAATCCGATGTTTATTCACTTGGTACAATTCTTTACGAAGCCCTGACAGGTCGGCCACCGTTCAAAGGCGATACGCCGCTCAGCACCATCATGCAGGTGCTGAAGGACGACCCGGTTCCACCTTCCCAACTTCGGCCCAAGCTGCCCCGCGACCTCGAAACCATTGTCATGAAGTGCCTGGAGAAAGAGCCGTCGCGCCGCTATGCCAGTGCCTGGGAGTTTGCCGAAGACTTGGCTCGCTTTCTGCGGGGCGAACCCATCCATGCACGGTCGATCTCACCTGTTACGCGGCTCTGGAAGTGGGCCAAGCGTCACCCAGCTGTCAGTGTGTTTAGCCTCACGGCATTGCTGGCTCTGTTGAGTGTGTTGGTGGTTCTGCTGTTGTCGAACAACAAACTTACCCAGGCCAAGCAGCAGATCGAAGAAGAAGCCGACACAGCCCGGCGGCAAACCATCCTGGCGAAGGAACAGCAAGAGCGGGCTGCGAAGCTAGCCGAAGAACGCAAAGAGATGCTCGACGAACTAGCAGAGCAAGCCGAACGCAACC
>JBGSJI010000107.1:0-12051 GCA_041742055.1 Limnoglobus sp.
CGTTGGGGCGAGCCCGGCTCGCACGCGCTGTGCCACGTGCGGGCGTTGTACCGCAGCGAGAAAGGCCAATGGGAGGCTTTCTGGGAGCGAAACCTCGCGTCGTGAACGGATGTCTCACCAACTAATGTGACGCACACCCAACCGCTACAATTCAAAATTACCGGGAGGGAACAATATGGGTGCCATTCTGATCCAGTCGCGCAGCGGACCGGACAGCAAAATCCACCTCGAAGTTGCTGTGGGGCAACCTGACACCGATTTCGAAGTCGAACTGGTCATTCGTCCGAAGACTTTGCGAGTCGATGCTTGGCCAGCGGGCTATTTCGATTTGTTCGGGTCGATCGATGACGAGACTTTTGTCCGCCCGCCGCAAGGGGAACTGCCGCCGGCTGTGGAGTTGGGATGATCTATTTGCTCGACACGAACATTTGGATCGAAGTCCTTCGCAAACCATCTTCGGCGCTGGCCACAAGATTTCGAGCGATGGTTCCATCGGACATCCGGATCTGTTCGATTGTGGTCTCCGAGTTACGACACGGTTGCCTTCGCAGTGCCAAGCCTGCGGAAAATCGCATTCCATTGTGGTCGATGCCCTGCTTGCTCCTTATGTCAGCTTGCCCTTTGACGACAATGCAGCCGATCATTTCGCTTCAATCCGACATCATCTCGAACAAGCCGGACTCATGATCGGCCCATACGATGCACAGATCGCCGCGATCGCATTGTCCAATCAATTCACGGTCGTCACGCACAATACTCCGGAATTCAGCCGCATTTCCGGCCTCGTGATCGAGGATTGGCAGACGTCCTGAAATCATTCATTCGATTTCAACCATAGGTAAAATGGGGTGCGTCCCGGGTGCGTCCCCTTTTTATCGACCCCTCGTTGATCGCCCGAGGTTTTTGCCCCGGAGGGGCAACCGATTGTAGCCACGGGTGAAACCCGTGGTTGCGTGTGAAATCCACATTCGCCCCGGCAGGGGCGAAGGAACGTTGACCGTTCCGCTGCCCCTGCCGGGGCAGAAATGCCTATCGCACTTCCACGGGTTCCGCTCGCTTCGCTCGCTCACCCGTGGCTACATTCCATTTCCCCTCCGGGGAACAGCACCTAAGAACCGATCGTCTACTCCGCTTCGTATTCCGCATTTCGCATTCCGCATTCCCTATTCAAGAGTCCTCGCCATCGAATGTGTGCGCCATAAGAAATGTCTGAAAGAAGATACCTACCGGAGTTCGCATAACAATGTCCACGCTTCATTCCGTCACCCGCCTGCTCGGCCTTGGTCTGACCCCCGGCAAGCTCCGCGGGCTGCAACGGATCAGCAATCCGAACGGCACACTGACCATGGTCGCGACCGACCAGAACAGCAGCATGATCTCCATGATGAAGAAGGCCACCGGCAAGGAACCGACCTATGCCGAAATCGGTGATGCCAAGGTCATGCTCTCGCGAGCGCTTGCTCCGCATTGCTCCGGGTTGCTCGTCGATGGTTACTACGGCTACTGGAGCACCATTGCTGCTCATGCTGTGCCCGCCAGCACCGGCACACTGATCCGCGTGGAGAAATCCGGCGCGAACAAGAACAAAGCCGGCGCTCCCTGTGGCGAAGTCGAGCAGGGCTGGGGTGTGCACAAGATCAAGAAGTGCGGAGCGGATGCGGTGAAGCTGCTTGCGCAGTTCGAACCGGAAGAGTTCGACTCGGCCGAGCACAACTTCGAATTCACCCGCAAAATGTGGGAAGAGTGCATCGACCACGACATTCTCTTCCTGCTGGAGCCGATCCACTTCCCCTACAACGGCGAAGATGACAAGTCGCCGAGCAAGATCGCCCGCAAGGCGACGACGGTGATTGAATCGGCCCGAATTCTCAGCCGTTACTGCGATATCTACAAGTCCGAGTTCCCCGGCACGCCGGGCGTGGAGAGCGATGCGCAGTTGACCGATAACCTGAAGAAGCTGAACGACGCCTGCACGAAGCCGTGGGTGCTGCTGAGCGCGGGCGTGGACTACGACCAGTACAAGAAGCAGGTGGAGATGGCGATGAAGGCCGGCGCGAGCGGTGTGCTGGGCGGTCGGGCGTTCTGGAAGGAGTTCTTCACGTTCACGAGTCCGGCGGAGCGGCAGAAGTTCGCCGAGACGGAGTGCGTGAAGCGCGTCAACGAGATCGACGCGATCGTGAAACAGGGTACGCCGTGGTTCAAGAAGTACGGCTATTCGATGGAAGATCTGATGAGCCTGCGGGCGGCGGAGGGCTGGCACGCCCGCTACGCTGGCGGCAACGCCGTCTCGAGCGGCCCCGCGAAGGTGGACCCGAACGCGGTGTATTGAGAGACGAGTTGAATGCGAAACGCCCGGCTTTTCGGCCGGGCGTTTTTATTTCAAGTTACTGAAATTGGTTTGTAGCTGATGAGTTCATCGACGCTGTACTGGCATTCCTGTGGGAATGTGCTGGCCGGCAGTCCCGTTTCGATCACGGCGCGGGTAATGGCTTTCGAATAACACTCGATCAGTGTTTCCTCGGCATGCTGCTTGAGGACGCCGTGGCCGAGTAATCCCTCCAGTTCCTGCTGCTGTTCCACGATACTCGCCTGCCAACTGCGGCTGCGCTGGTCTGGCTGGAACTCCCACTTCAGAATATGCAGGATGAGAAGGATGAGACGGCTTTCCACTTCGCGACGGTCTCGGCGGGACATGTCCGTGAGGTACTCCCGCAAGTTGGCGAAATCCAGCGCGGCATGATCGCCAGACTCGATGAGTTCGGCCATCGCTTCGAGCCATGCCGTTTCATCTTCGAGATAAAGCTTATTCAGTGATGAGTTGGTCTTGATCATTATTTTTTTTTAACATCAATTGAAGTAATTTTAACACTTCTCTCTATCGATCATCATCTGAAATTGCTGATAGAGCACCGGAGAAACATCGGCCGGGCCGTCGCCTGCAACCTCCTTAACGCAATCACTCAGCGATCGATTTTCAACAAGCGCCATTCCTGCCGCAGCGGCACAGAGTGATCGACTCATACCGGCCGAACAAGCAACGAGCACAGCGACGTTAGCCTTGAGTAGTTGGCAAATCGTATGGCCGACGAGGCGGATCAGCCATAGCGGATTGTCGCCACCATCGGAGAGCGGAAACCGGCAGCGAATGAGGTCGCGAGGCAGTTCCGCAAAGAGTTCGTTATCTGCAAGTTCGATGACAGCTTCGATTCCCGAATCCAGAATCATACGTGGCTGGCGCAGGTCGCCGGCGTTGCCGATCCAAAGCGAGCGATGAGTCAGTTGCCTCATATGAGCTTCATGAGGAGTGAGTGCACATATGACTATACTATCTGCCCAGTCAATAGGATTCCTTTACGAGCAGAATCAAAAATGGACATGACACGTTCGTTTTTCTTCCAAAGAATTCTTCCGGCTGACAGCTCAGATGTGAAATTTGACGTAAGTGCTTACCGCGCCTAGGCGCTTCCGAAAATCTGGTGTCTTTCCACGGTAGGGTGTGGCAGTGTCGGTGGAAAGACGAGTCAGCGTGAGAATGACGCCGCAGCAAGAGTGCGGAGCCTATCTGGTCGAATGTGCAAAAGTCAAGTTCAACTGAATAAATGATCAAAATGTACAGAATATTACTAAAAGACCAGATCCTGATCATTACTCTTCCGCGTCGCCGTCTTCGAATTTGTCCAGCATGTGGCCGAGTTTTTCACGCTTGGTCTGCAGGTAGTTCCTGTTGAACTCGCCCGGCGGCATCTGGATCGGCACGCGCTCGACGATCTTCAGACCGTAGCCTTCGAGGCCGATGACTTTCCGCGGGTTGTTCGTGAGCAGGCGGATCTGGCGGACGCCGAGATCGTAGAGGATCTGAGCGCCGATGCCGAAGTTCCGCAGGTCCGGCGCAAAGCCAAGCCGCTTATTGGCCTCCACCGTGTCGAGTCCCTCTTCCTGCTGGAGGCGGTAGGCTTTCAATTTGTTCAACAGGCCGATGCCGCGGCCTTCCTGACGCATGTAGACGATGACTCCGCGGCCGGCGGTGGCGACCTGGCGCATGGCGTATTTCAATTGCGGGCCGCAGTCGCACTTGGCGCTGTGCAGCACATCACCGGTGAGGCACTCGCTGTGCATTCGCACCAGCACCGGTTCCGATTCCTCAGACACGACGCCGGTGTGCTCCACACCCACGCCGCCCATCGAGATCGCCAAGTGCGGTTCCGCATCAACGAGCGATGTGTAAGCGAAGAGATCGAACTCGCCGAACTCGGTGGGCAACTTCAGCGTGATCTCCCGCTTCACCAGTTTTTCGTGCTGACGGCGGTGCTCGATGAGATCCGCAATGGTGCACATTTTGAGCGAGTGCATTTTGCAATAGGCGCGAAGATCCGGCAGGCGTGCCATGGAGCCGTCTTCGTTGAGGATTTCGCAGATGACGCCGACTTCACGAAGACCTGCCATTCGACAAAGATCAACACTGCCTTCGGTATGTCCGGCCCGAACCAGGACACCGCCGGACTTGGCGATCAGACCGTCGACGTGTCCTTTGTCGCGGACCAAATCGTTAGGTCCCGACGCCGGGTCGGCACAGACCTGGATTGTCCGGCAGCGATCGTGGGCGGAGATGCCGGTCGTGATGCCGGTGCGTGCATCGAAATTGTGTGTGAACGGCGTGGCACTGGGATCGAGCGTGACTCCCGGCAAGAGTTCGAGGCCCAGTCGATTCGCATTGGAATGCGACATGGTGACGCAGAGCCGTCCGCAAGCTTCACGGACCATGAAGTTGACGGCTTCGGGCGTGATGTGTTCAGCGGCCATCACGAGATCGCCTTCGTTTTCGCGATGCTCGTCATCCACGAGAACGATCATCCGTCCGGATCGTAATTCGTCGAGAGCGTCTTGAATCGAACAGAAATCAGCGTTTGGCGTTTTCATGGGGAGTACTCACAAAATCGTGTCCTTTTCATGATAGACGAATTGTGATTTCCCGAATCATAAAGTTGAACTAATCCAAAGAGTCGAAGGAATAACTTGATTTCTGGTCGATGTTCCAGAATTGATCGCAACACGTTGAGAATTTGTGAACTAGCCTATACGGTGTTAAGCGAACGTCATTACCAAGAGTCTCTATTTTCTCAGGCTTATCATCTATGGACGATCTGACTTCACGAGCTCGCTTATTTCTTGTGAGCGGATTGGTACTCTTTCTCGAGTTGGCTTGTATCCGCTGGTTTCCCGCACATGTGCTTTATCTGACATTCTTCACGAATGCGGTACTCCTTGCAGCTTTTGTTGGTATGTCGATCGGTTGTTTGCTTGCGAGTCGACCGAATCGAATGATTTCGAAGACTCCGATGTGGCTGGCCATCGCACTCGGAACCGGCCTGTTTGCCGAGGCGATGCGATCGCAGATCGAAAGTTATGTGGATGTTGCGGGTCAGGCAAATCCCGAGGTCGTGTTTTACGGAGCCGAGGCGATCATTCAGAAGAAGCTGGAATTTGCGATCCCTGCTGAACTTCTCTTTGCGATCTATTTTGTTCTGATTGCGGTTACGATGATCGGTCCGGGTCAGGAAATGGGGCGAGCGTTCAATGCCGTTCCCAACCGGCTTGCGGCCTATTCCGCGAACCTCCTGGGGAGTCTTGCGGGCATCATCCTGTTCGCAGTGTGTTCGATGATGGAATTGCCGCCCATCGTCTGGTTTCTTCCCATCGTTGCCGGGCTCTTCGTGCTCGTGCGGGAAGTGAAAGGTCAGTCACTCCTTGCGACGAGTGTATTTCTGATCATTGTTCTGGCGGTCGCGATCAAGACTTCAGGATTGCTTCCGACTTATACGACGACTGGTACATCTGTTCAGCAGCAATGGTCCCCCTATTATCGCATTGATTATCGCCCAGACGGACGGCATATCACGACGAACCAGATCGGCCATCAAAGCATCAACCCCATATCGCTGCCCTCGTCCGAACCTTATGCCCTGCCATATCTGCTTCAACGCGATGTGAAAACAGATGCCGGTCAGCCTGCCTGGAAGCCATTCCAGCGTGTCCTGGTGATCGGAGCGGGTTCGGGGAGCGATATCGCACGTGCACTCCAGTGGCTGGGGCCGGATGCGCGAATCGACGCTGTCGATATTGATCCGGTCATCCAGCGACTGGGAATACAACATAATCCGGACCAACCGTATGCCGATCCCCGAATCAATCGAGTTGTCAACGATGGTCGCAATTTTCTGAGAAATGCACCTGAGAATGAATACGATCTGGTGGTGTTCGCCCTCATCGACTCGCTCGTTCTCCAGAGTGGGTACAGCAATCTTCGCCTGGAAAGCTACCTCTACACGCTGGAATCGTTCCGGGACATCCGGCGGGTCTTGAAGCCAGACGGTGTCTGTACGCTTTACAATTTTTTCCGTCAGGGTTGGATCAGCGTCCGATTGCGTGACGGACTTCGCGAAGCATTTGGGACCGATCCCGTTCTCTTCACACTGCCACCCAAGGATCATATTTCAGCAGACCTGGAAGATCGTGGATTCACGATGTTCTATGCCGGCAGTGATGCGGTGATGGAGCCATTGCGAAAAGCGTTCGCTCGAACAGGCAACACGTACTGGTATCCTTGGGGCGTGGCGATTTCCACGGACAGTCCGGCTCGATTTGCGCCGCAGGATGCGGAGTTGCCTCCGTTGGATTTGAGTTCGGCTCAAGCGAAATCGATGGAAGGCGGTGGTTCCCCTCAGGATGCGAAATGGATCCGCTTTCGCATCGCCAGTATCGATGACGTCCCCGATCTTGCACCCGCGACCGACGACTGGCCGTTCCTCTATTCGCGGCGGGCTTCGATTCCCTCGCACAACGTGACCGGGATGGCGATGATGCTCATACTGTCCTTGGGTTTGTACAGGCTCGCAAGTTACGTGGCGGGTCGAAATGATGCTCCCTCCGCAAACCGATCCGAGACAGGGTTGATGATTCGATCATTTTTTCTGGGAGCAGGCTTTATGCTCATCGAAACAAAAGCCGTTGTTCAAATGGCGCTTTTGTTCGGGAGCACATGGACTGTGAACACGGTTGTTTTTGCTGCCGTTCTGGTCATGAGTTTGGCGGGGAACTTACTGGCCTGGTGGTTGAAGCCCAAGAATCTGCTTCCGTACTATGTCGCATTGTTTCTCGCGCTTGCGGCCAACGTCGCCATTTCAACCAACCAGTTTCTCGGATTGGAACCGGCGATTCAGATCGCGCTTTCGTGCTTACTGGCGTTTTCACCTGTTGCGTTGGCCGGAATCATTTTTGCGGTGAGCTTTTCAAGAACCCAGGCACCGGACAAGATGTTCGGTGCCAATGTGGCGGGTGCATTGATCGGCGGCGTGGCAGAGAATGCCTCGATGCTTCTGGGCTTTCGCCTGCTGGGACTTGTTGCGGTTGCGTTCTATTTCTGTTCAGCACTTGTTGGAAAACGGAACGATGACTAATTGATTGCGGCTCAGCCACCCGGAGCTCCGGGTGCCTGTTCTGGCTTGGGCATGGTTACGTTTTTCATGTCCGAAACAATCTGCTTGATTCGCCAGGGAATGGCGACCATGTTTTCTGGCAGCGATCCCAACTCGCCCAGTTCTTCGGTCGCGGATGCCTTTCGAAGTTCATTCAATTCTGCGATGAATTTGGGATCGTCGCAGACGAAGACGATTGCACCGCGAGCCGCTGCGAGAGAACTTTCCATCCGGGGTTGCTGAATCTCAATGGGAATACGAATTTCAACGGATTTGTCAGTAATCGTTAAAAGCGGAAATTGATCGGGAGATTCCCGCAGAATGGCTCCGGATGGAACAATTCTGCCGTACTGCCATGCGGAGAAAAAGAGTTCGCTCGGGTTGCCGTCCTTCTGTCCGTCAGTTCGCTGGATCGGCGAAAAGAACTGCAATTTCATACGCGTTTCGTAACCTTCCGACGGAGGACGGACGGTGCCAAGTATGCCTAAAGCTGCACATTCGGCCACACAACGGGAATAGTAACGAACAGCCGCCTCTGAATCCGTAAGCGCTGTGTATTCTTCGATGAATCGCGAACGGAACTGCGGTAAACGAGACAGAGTCGGAAGAATGGCATTCGTGACCAACGCGCGTGCGACAAATTCCATTTCAGCGAGTTTTCTGCCGTAATTCGAAAGCTGAACAGTCGAAACGAATCCACTCGTCGGAACAACGATTCGCCAGATCGGCCGTTCACCCGGTGGCGCCTGACGCATCATGTCGAAGTTCAGTTTGAATTCTCCTTCCGGGCATCTCAACGTTCCCGCGGATTTACAGCGCAGGCCGGAGGCATCCTGCGCCCAAGTCTGTAACCCATCAAATGTAAATTCAATCGGGAACCCGCGATTTCGATGCAAAACGCGAACGAGATCGATCTGTCGGAATCGAGTGATTCCAATCATGCCCGGAGTGTCTTCATAAAAGCCCCGTTGTGCCGCTTCGACTTCTTCAGCGGTTTTCGCATCCAGCGATTTCTGACGGCCCGTATCAATCGTCATTTGATAGGCACGGTGAAACTCCAGATTTCTCGGGTCGATGGGATCTGCTTTTTTAAGTGTCTCGACCCATTGAACCAGTGCATCTTTGGTATCCTGCTGAACGGCCAGGTTTCGACCAACCAGATACGCAGCGTATCCGCTGCCGCCGAGAACGCCGACCCACCATGCGAAGTTGCACAGATTCAGCCCGACACGGGTTCCTTCCGAGTTCTGAATCTGACGGCGTGCTGCAAATGACAGAACGATGATCGCAGCCGGAAGGATCAGCAGCAGCGGTTCCACCAGTTGCTGCCCGCCAATCAGCGCTGATCCACCCAGCACCAGCATGACCAGCAAAAACAATCCGGCTACGATGGCGGCAAGAATCGCCGTAATCGAATACGGAGCGTATCCCGAGGGATCGGCGCTGGTCGTTAAACGTGGGGCAGGATTTGCCATGGGGCGTTCCTAACTCGATCCAAGTATCCGAAACCATTGATTTCTTACAAATACGCCCTGTCAGTGGGTACTGTTCGGACGAGTCCGTTGATCTTGACCCCATCTCTTGGCGGACGATACCATGCGTCCGCTCGGAGACCCCTTGAGATCTGCCGTATGTCCATGACGTTGCGTTCGGTATTGAGCGAAACATTCGCCTGGCGGTTGGCACGCGGACTGAAACGGATCGCCATGCCACCACGATTCAAAGTCCCGGTGAACCAGAGAAACGGTGTGATCACCTGGACGAATCCGCCTCCGAGCTGCGAAACGCAAACGAAATTGGAACTGCGTCTCAAGCTTGAGAATCGCTCCGCCATCGCGTGGCCGTCCGGCGGTGCCGCACCCGTTACCGTCCGCGCTCAATGGCTCGCGCGAGACGGCAGCGCTTTCGATCTGCCCGCAACGGTCTGGCCGCTCTCCGCCCCGCTCTACCCCGGCGAACCCGACGGCTTGCTCGCCCGTCTCGAGGCTCCGGATCTCGTCGGCGACTTCCAACTCCAGCTGGAATTCCTTCAAAACGGCGAAGGATTCGCGGAATCGAACACGCCGCTCATGGTCGTCGGATCCCGAAGCACGGATATCGATTACCATTCCGTCTACCGCACCGCCGATCTCGATGCGAATCACTGGTGGGTTGTCGGAGCGTATCACTCGAAGGAGCAATACGAACGTTCAAGCCGCGAGCGCCTGGACATGCTGATCCGCTGCGGTTTGAAGCCGGATTTTCGCGTGCTCGACATCGGCTGCGGAACCGGTCAGATGGCGAGTGCGCTCATGCCGTACCTCACCGAAAACGGCGCCTACGCCGGAACGGATATCGGTGCGGAGGCGATCGATTTCTGCCTGAAGAACTTCCGGAAACGCAACTTCGACTTCCGCCAGGGCGGCATGACCGATGTCCCCTTCGACGCGAACGGCACCTTCGACATGGCGATCTTCTTCAGCGTCTTCACGCACACCTACCCGGACGAAGCCGCGCTCCTGATGGCGGAAGCGCGTCGCCTCCTCAAACCCACAGGCTCCATCATCGCCGACGTCATCACCTCACCGCTCGTCGAACGCGGACTCGGACACCGCGGCGAAATGGTCCTGAACAAAGACTACTTCCTCAAACTCGCCCGCATGCTCGGCTACGAGGCGGAAGTCATCGGCCGCTGGCCCTGGAACCGCCACGCCGAACGCTTCATGTTCCAACTTCGACAATCACGCTGATGCTGAGGATCGAGAATACGAGTGTGCCGTGATCGTATGCTTCACGGTGCACTCTTCGTGAGCACCTTGGCAATCGCCGTCCGCATGCGGGCCTCGCTGCCCTCCGCCACCCAGCACCAGTCGTGCAAATTGCCGTCGTTCTCCTTCCACGCCCGCTCGATCGGGATGTACCCCGGCCCGCACTCGCCATACCCCGCAACCACCACAAACGAATCCGGCCGAACCTCCTGAGCCGCCAGCTGATACTCCACATACGCTTCCGCAGGCAGAACCAGATACTGCGCCGCGCCGAAATCGATCGCGCCCACATCAATCGGAATCTTCGCCTCGCACCTCCGCCGCCAGCTCAAACCCAGCGCCGCCAGACAGCGGTCGAACGGCCGCGGCCCGCTCTTCAACCGTTTCAGCAGTTCCGCCTCCGAAAACCCCTCAGACTTTCGCGGCTCGAGCGTCAGTTCCGTCGAACGGAACGCCAACGAAATCGCATGCTTCTTCGTACTCTTCCACGCCGCACTCATCGCATCATAAATCCGCCCCGCCAGGATCAGCCGGTTCGCTTCGGCGCCGTCGTTGTATTTCCCCGCCGTCGTGTTCCCGCTGCACCCCGAAGCATACATCGTGAGCGTCTGCGGATGCTCCGACTGATGCCGCCGGCGGGCCAATCCCACGAAATCCGCAGTCACGCCCCCGCGACCGTAATAACTCATCGGATGGGTCGAATACGAATGCACGACCGCGATCGGCTTCTCGCCGTTCCAGAACGAGAGCGCTTTCAGATACGAATCGATCGTCCCTTCCTCCGCCCCGCGGATCTCGGGGTCGCGCGTCGCACTCATCCGGTTGTACAGCGCTTTGCCGTCTTTCACGTAACGCCGATTCGAAGCAACCCGATCGACCTTTGCCTGACCGACTCCCAGATGCGTGACCGGCACCGCTCGCGCCACCGCATCGCGTGCTGCTTTTGATAATCGATCAATCACCTTCTCAAGGAATGTCAAATCGCAGATCGCCGCCGGCGCCTGATGCTCTTCAAGCAGCTTTTGCGCTTCCCAGTCGAAGATCGGAGCGTCGTGCTGATGATTGGCATTGAGAAGCACGCGAACAGGCTCGGTGCCCACCGCTTCCGCGATCGCCTTCCGCAGGCGGTCGTACGCCCCGTTGCGGATCTCGCACCAGTCCGTGGTGACAATCACAATCGGCTTTTCGTTGCTTAGGAAAATCAAACCGTGGGCGAAGAGCGGATCGAGAATTTCCTTGACCGGTGCGATACCTCCGCCCATGCACGGGTGGCCGATGGGCGGAGTGATTTCGCTCTCGAAGGTCGCGAGTTTGTACTGAACGTCTCGAGCTTCGCATGCGGATGTGAATGCGAGTGAAGCGGAGCCGGCGAGGAGTTGGCGTCGTGTGATCATGCGGATGATTTAGCGGATCGATTGAAAAGAGCTATGAGCGAACGGAATGGTCAGCAATGCCCCCCCCCACCCGCCGGTCCACTTCGCGGAACCGGCGACCACTCATCAAGACAGACAGAGCGGGGGACGTAAGTCCCCCGAGTCTTTCATCCGCTCGGAGGGTTGACACCCTCCGCTCAGATATGCTCGAACTGAGCGGGGGACATAAGTCCCCCGAGTCTTCGCATCAGTCCTCCAATCACTCGGAGGGTTGACACCCTCCGCTCAGATATGCTGGAACTGAGCGGGGGACGTAAGTCCACTGCTGTAAACATCATTTGTCCGCGCGTCGCTTCGATTTGCGGTTGAGGCGGTCTTGCTGAAGCAGTCGGTAGGCTGAATTATGCGTCCGCTGCGTGGCACGGTTCGGCGGCGGCCGCTTTTTCTTCGCAGGCGCTT
>JBGSJI010000108.1:0-44699 GCA_041742055.1 Limnoglobus sp.
GTTCATCGCTCAGGGGCTGTATCTTCCCGGCTTACACTCTGAGGAACTCGGTTCCGTCGTGATTGCTCTCGATACCTCCGGTTCGATCGGTGGAACGGAACTCGCCACGTTCTCTTCGGAAGTGAATGCCATCCTCGACGCGTTCGACTGCTCCGTGACCGTGCTCCATCACGACACGGCGATCACCCAGGTGCAGGAGTGGCGTTCGACCGACGGGCCGCTCGTTCTCGATCCTGTCGGTGGCGGTGGAACCTCCCACCGCTGCGTCTTCGACTGGATCGCCCGGATGGACGAAGTTCCCACCTGCCTCATCTGTCTGACCGATCTGGACACGCAGTTCCCGGATCGTCCCCCGGATCTCCCCGTTCTCTGGGCCGTGCTGGGGAATTCCCAGACGCAACCCCCCTTCGGACGACGCATCGCCGTCGGACCGTGATCCCCCAACGCCCGGCCACCCGGCCGGGCTGTTCCTTTATGGGAGATTCCTTTGACCCAAAATGCCAATTCTGGTGCATCGTCTCCAGCACCTGACCGACACGCTCGGCACCCTCCGTGAACGCGTTCGTGAAGCGGTGGCCACCGAGTTCGGCAAGGCCGTCGGTCAGGCGGTGAAGGGATCTGCTTCAAGTGCTCACCCGGCCGACTCCCGAACCGAGACCGATCGGCGGCCACCGGCTGCGCACGCACTTGGCGGAGTCGCTCAAACACTGACTCGTCTTTCCACCGACACTGCCACACCCTACGGTGGAAAGACATCATTATTTCGGAAGCGCCTATGCGCCGCAAGAGTTTACGTCAATTTTGAACAGTTAATGGAATCATGAACAGTACATCGCGACGGCCGCCAAAACGCTCACAGGGACTCCGCCTCCCCTGCTGTTCACGCTCGTGGCGGAATCCTCGTAACGGGACAAATATTATGCCTATTTGTTCACTTTCTCACGTGCTGCCGGTGCGATTTCGCGCTGTTTCCCCAGATCTCTCATGAAAATGACAAACTTCGGATGCTCTCGAATACCATCGAAGTCTTGTCTGGGCAAACGAACAAAGAGATCGTCCGTACGTTGATTAAAGAGATCACAAAGGCCACGGAACTCTTCATCTCCTGATACTTCTCGCAGATAACGAATCGAATGATCGATGTGCAGTTCGCGCTGGCTTCCCAAAGATTGATTTGCCATTAATGCTTCCAGGCGGGCGGCCGAGTAAAGATGAAAAGGATCTTCGAGACGATTGCTTTCGAATCCAAATGAGGTAGTTCGTCAAAGATTTCCGGGCACGCGCTTCATTCCGCTGATCAATCATGAAGCGAATGATGTGTTCCATGATCACTGGCATGTCTTCAAAGTCTGATTCCTGAATCTCCGGTTGCTTAATGAGGAACTGTAATCGCTCACACAATCGCAACTGCTCCTGAATAAAGGAGATCCCTTTCAAGGAATACAACTCGTTGCCCTCGTGATATCGACCATTCTGGTACGTCTGATATTCAGCTTCGAGAACTTTGAGATCATCGATGGCCGTTTGAAAATCGAATACGGAGATATGATTCTGGACTTTCTGTTCTCGGATACGCATGCCATGCCGCCAGATATGCTCGTAACCAGAATTCGTCCATATCTGACAGAGTTTCAAAGCATAATCGAGTGTCTGATTGGAATCGTGATAGCGGCCCAGTTTTCGATTCATGCCGCTGTAAATTTCAAATATCCCAACATTTCGTTCATCCTGCAACCGCTGTTCCGTCTTGTCAAACCACCGGTCCATGACAAAGTAAACGACAATCAGACTTGTCATCAGAATTGGCAACGCCATAAACAGAATTTGGCGTGTGTGCTTTCGTTCCAGTTTCTGTCGAAGTTCGCTCTGGGCTCGACGAATTTCCGCCTGTTTGGCACGTTCTTCCGCAGCCTCACGTAATGCGATCACTTCCGTAGCAACGGTAATTGCATCAACTGGACGGTGTTCTTTGTTTGGGCTGAGACATCGTTTGCACAGGTCCACGATCTCGGGATCGGCTCCGCTCGCGTCCAGTCGGGCATACGTTTCCTCCAGGTTCCCTTTTGCTGCGAGCACTCGTGTGCTTTTTGCATCGCCACCCAAGTACGGTGGCTTGCCCGTCAAGATCGAGCAGAGGATCGCGCCAAGGCCGAAGACATCGGAACGTTTGTCGATCTCGTCGATGGAGCCAATCGCTTGTTCCGGCGGCATGTAAGCGGGTGTCCCCAGGATGTCACCATCTTGCGTCGCGTCGTTGTCATCGCGAGTACTGCGGATCTCAGTGCCCAATTCGCATGTCGCACTGGGGTCGGGCTCGTGTTCTTGCTGATGAGACGAAGCGGTAAGTACCTTGGCGAGACCCCAGTCCATGACCTGCACTTCGCCGAAACGACCGACCATAACATTCGCGGGCTTCAGGTCACGGTGAATCACATTATGAGCATGTGCGTACCCGACGGCGTTGGCAATCGCCTCAAAAACGGCGAAGCGATTGATCGGAGAGTTGGTCTTGAGCAGTTCGTCGAGTGTTTCACCCTTGATCAGCTTCATGGCCAGGAAGGGTCGGCCATCGCGTCGTGTGCCGACTTGGAAAACGGGTGGGATACCGGGGTGCTGGAGCTGGCCGGTGATTCTCGCTTCTTCCAGGAAGCGGCGGGCGGTGGTGCTGTGAATCGAGAAGCGGTCCTGCAAAACCTTGATGGCAATCTCGCGATTGAGAGCACGATCATGGGCGCGATGGATGATGCCCATTCCGCCACGTGCGATCTCGGGGCCAATGTCGTACAGGTCAAACGTTGGGGTTGAAGCGGATGATAGGAGTTGTGGTAGGTCGGTTGGATACGTGGATACGGAATTGGGGTTGTGAGCTTGATTCATGCCAGTGGTTCGGGAAGATCCCGAATCGGATAGTGGATCGTTCATGGTGATGGCTTCTTTGCGCACCATCACATTCTGATCCGATGCCGACAAAAAGCCCACTGAAATATTCTACCTGACCGGACTCGTCGCTGCAGTCGGCAACCAACGGAAGACCCGCAGGATTGTCGACCCCGACCGTCGTTTGCGGACGCTTCGGGCAAAGGTGGTCTGAAAGGTTGTAACGATTTTAAGAGAATCACGGCCTGCGACCGGCCGAGCAATAGACATCGCGTGAAAACTCGACCCAAGCGGCAAGGTTTGCTTGAAAACCCCAAGCGATTGAGATATTTTTAAACATTATTCATTCAGATTTGTTCTCAGACCATCTTGGAAGTTCTCGGCGACGGATTCAGTCTCCGACGAATCGGGGTTGGTAGCCGAGAGATTTCCATGGACGTTACTTCAGCGAACCTCGGTCTCTCCCGCGACGAGTTTATTGCCAACTTGACCGCAAGTGGATTGTTCGCGGACGCCGATAGGGAACAATTTCTATCCGCCCACATGGACAGCGACGTCGTCGCCTTGGCGGGCGCCCTGGTCGCCGCCGGACATCTCACCGATTTCCAGCTCGACGCCATCTGCCAGGGGCGGCCGGCGGATCTTCGCATCGGGAATTACGAAGTGCTCGACCGGCTCGGAGCCGGCGGCATGGGTGTCGTCGTCAAGGCTCGGCACCGAAGGATGAAGCGGATCGTCGCGCTGAAGATCCTCTCCGCGTCGTTGTGCAAGGACGAGGCGTTCGTCCAGCGGTTCCAGAGAGAGGTCGAAACGATCGCCCGCCTTGGCCATCCCAACGTGGTGATGGCCTACGACGCGGACGTGGCCGAGGTTGGGCACTTCCTCGTTATGGAGTTTGTGAACGGGCGCGATCTGACCTCGTTCACCGAAAAGAACCACCCGATTCCCGTCGACCAGGCTTTGGACTGTATCGTGCAGTCGGCCCGCGGGCTGGCCTACGCCCACGCTCAGGGGGTGATCCACCGCGATATCAAGCCGGGAAATCTGCTCCGGGACAACGCGGGCGTGGTGAAGGTCACCGACCTCGGGCTGGCCCGGCTCAGCGGCGGAGATGCCGAATCGTCCGCGGCCCGTGGCTTGACACAGGCCGGCGGGGTGCTGGGCACCGTCGATTACATGGCCCCCGAGCAGGCCGTCGATTCGACCGCGATCGACAATCGGGCGGACATCTATTCACTCGGGGCGACGCTGCACTTCCTGCTGACCGGCAAGCCTCCGTTCGGCGGGAAGTCGGTGATGTCGGTCCTCGTGAACCACCGGGAGGCGCCGATTCCCTCACTGCGGGCGGCGCGGCCGGACGTGTCCGCGGAACTGGATGCTGTGTTCCAGCGGATGATGGCCAAGAAGGCCGACGACCGCTACGCCTCGATGGACGACGTGGTGGGCGCCATTCAGGAGATCTCGGCGCGACTGCTCCCCGCCTCCGCCGGGTCGTCCGCGCCGGTCCCGTCCGGGTCGCCGGTCGCGGCGGGGCTGCAGGATTCCGCAAGCGTGGCCGAAGCGAGATCGGCTCCGAAAGTCGTCGTCGTCGAGCCGTCACGGGTGCAGGCCGGAATCATCCGGAGATACCTTGAGGCCCAGGATGTCACGGTCGCCGCCGTCGTCGGGACGGGCGAAGCGACCATCGCCGCGCTCCGGGACCAACACACGGACGCCGTGGTCTCGGCGTTGCATTTGGCCGACATGACTGGCCTGGACCTAGCGAGGCGGATCCGGTCCGAGGCCACCGATCGGGTGCCCGGGTTCGTGTTGATCTCCAGCGAGGCTGAGGGTTCCGACCACGATTCGCTCAGTCGGCTCAACCGCGTGGTGATCCTTCCGAAGCCGTTCACCCCGGAGCAACTGGTCCAGGCCCTCAATCTGGTGACGGGCAATTCGGTCACGATGAAGTCGAACGGGGCATCCGTCACCGGCATGTCCATGGTACGCACGGGAAGCGGGCCGATCCCGGTCGCTCAGGCCGGCATCGACCGGTCCGCCTTGCGGGTGCTGATCGTGGACGACAGCGCGACCGCGCGGATACACGAGCGGACCGTCCTCCGTGGGCTGGGGTTCGCCATCTTCGCGGAGGCGGGCGACGGTGCCCAGGCGATCGCCGCCGCCACCCGCGAAACGTTCGAGTTGATCGTCACCGATTACAACATGCCCCTCATGGACGGACGCGCATTGGTGAGTTACCTGAAGCAGACTCCCGCGACCGCGAACATTCCTATCATCATGGTGACCACGGAGACGGATCCGGCCATCGTGGATCCGGTCCTCAAGCTCGGCGTGGCCGCGGTGCTGGAAAAGGCGTTCGCTCCGGAGATGGTGCGACCGGTGCTGGACAAACTGTTCGGTTGACGGGCGGAGAAGCCGCATATCAGGAGGAACGACCAACCCACGGATGGTGGTGTCCCCGCGCGACGGGGAAACGTGGGACCCCATGAACGAAATCATCCGTGAGTTCATCCTTGAGACCCAGGAGAATCTCGCGCAGCTCGACACCGACCTACTCATCCTGGAGAAGGATCCCTCCGAGAAGGAAACGCTCGCTCGGGTGTTCCGGACCCTACACAGCGTGAAGGGAACGGCGGGGTTCCTCGGGCTTGACAAACTCCAGGCGCTGGCGCATTCGGCCGAGAGCCTGCTCAGCAAACTCCGGGCAGGGGAACTGCTCTTCAACCAACCGATCGCCACGGCGCTTCTGGAAGTCGTGGATGCGACCCGGCAAGTCATCGCGGCGGTCGAGGCCAATGGTGACGAAGGGTCGGGTGACTACTCGGCCCTGACCGCGCGGTTGGACGATCTCCGGGTGGCGAACCCGACGCCCATTCCGGTTCCGGCCGCCCCCGCCGCTTCGGGGGCGCCGGCACCGCTCCCCGCTCTTCCGGTCAGGGAGCACTCCCCGCCGCCTCCCGCTCCGATCTCCCTCCCGAAGCCGGCGTCCGAGCCGGGCGATTCGACGCCCGAGCCCCGATCCGCAGGCGTTTCCGACACGACCCTGCGCGTCGACGTCGGCCTGCTGGACAAGCTTATGAACTTAGTCGGCGAACTCGTACTCGCCCGCAACCAAATCATGCAGTTCAGCACATCGCAGGAGGAGCCTAGCTTCCTTGGCACCGTGCAGAGGCTGAACCTGCTGACGACCGAACTCCAAGCCAGCGTCATGAAGACGCGCATGCAGCCGATCGGCAACGTTTGGGGCAAGTTCCCCCGCGTCGTCCGCGACCTATCGCTCGCGTGCGGCAAGCAGGTCCGGTTCGAGATGGACGGGCAGGAAACGGAACTCGACAAGACCATCATCGAGGCGATCAAAGACCCCATGACGCACATGATCCGCAACGCGGTGGATCATGGTATCGAAACGCCAGAAGCCCGGAGTGCCGGTGGCAAACCCGCGGAAGGCCGTCTTCACCTGCGTGCGTTCCACGAAGGCGGGAAAGTGATCATCGAGATCGTCGACGATGGCGCGGGCATCGACCCGCACCGCGTTCGCGAGAAGGCGATTCACGCGAAGATCGTGTCCGCGGAAGATGCCGCGCGAATGAGCGAGCGCGAGCTGGTCAACCTCGTATTCCTGCCGGGGTTCAGCACCGCCGACAAGATTACCCACTTCTCCGGCCGCGGCGTCGGCATGGATGTAGTGCGAACCAACATCGAGAAAATCGGGGGGACGGTGGACCTCGAAAGCCAGGTGAGCTGCGGCACAACGGTCAAGATGAAGATCCCGCTGACGCTCGCGATCATCCCCGCGTTGACCGTCACGGCGAGTGGGGAGCGTTACTGCATTCCGCAGGTCAATCTTCTTGAACTCGTTCGTCTCGAAGGCGAACAAGCGTTTCGCGGCATCGAGCGGATCCACGGCGACCCGGTGTATCGCTTGCGTGGTTCCCTTCTGCCGCTGTTCTATCTCGACGAACAACTGGGGAACGAGTCCGCGAGGGTCGCGGACGAAGTCAACATCGTCGTCCTGCAGGCGGACGACCGGCAGTTCGGGCTGGTGGTGGACGCGATCCACGATACCGAGGAGATCGTCGTCAAGCCGCTCCAGAAGCAGTTGAAGGGGATCGGGGTCTTCGCCGGGGCGACGATCATGGGAGACGGGCGGGTGGCGCTGATCCTCGACGTGCTCGGGCTGGCGCATCGCGCGAACGTCGTCTCCGGCGCCCGCGGGCGGGCGGTGAACGAAAGCTCGGTCGAGTCTGTCGAGGCGCACGCGCAGGCTCTCGCGTCGCTGCTGCTGTTCACCACCACCGATGGCAGCCGGATGGCGTTCCCACTCTCGCTGGTCGCGCGGCTGGAAGAGTTCCCGCGATCCACCTTGGAAATGGTCGGCGCACGCGAAGTCGTTCAGTATCGGAATGAGATCCTCCCACAGTTGGACGTGTCGCGGGAGCTTCGACGGCTCGCGAGTTCCCGGAACGGGCAGCCCACGCGTAGCCTGAAGCCCCGCCCTGTCGCGAATGGGACGGTCCAAGTCGTCGTGGTCGCTGGGCGAGAAGGGCGTGTCGGTCTGGTGGTTGGTAGCATCCTCGACATCGTGGAGGAGGAGATCATCGCCCGCAACCGCACGAACCGCCCCGGTATCGACTTCACCGCCGTCGTGCAGCAGCGCGTGACGGAGTTCCTTGATGTGGAACGCTTGATCCAGGCTAGTCGCTCGGAAATCGCCGAGAACGAGCTGGCAACCCACGCAACCTAAAGTCTCGCGACGGCGTTGCTGGAGCCGCTTGACGAATCTGGACGATTGACCTAACCCGAGGAACACCATGCCCGAGGAACGCCAGTACTGCACGTTTTACCTGCGTGATATGTACTTCGGGCTTGATGTGCTCAAGGTGCAGGAAATCATCCGCTACCAGCCGATGACGAGCGTGCCATTGGCGCATCCGGTCGTTCGTGGGTTGATCAACCTTCGCGGTCAGATCGTCACGGCGATCGACCTCCGCCTCCGCCTGGACCTGACGCCCCGCCCTGACGATCAGGTTCCGGTGAACGTCGTCGTCCAGACCGACGACGGCGCCGTCAGCCTGCTGGTGGACGAGATCGGGGACGTGCTGGAAGTCTCCGACCGCCAGTTTGAGCGGCCGCCCGAGACGCTCCGCGGGACTGCCCGCGAACTGATCCGCGGTGTGTACAAGCTCGCCGACCGTCTCCTGCTGATACTCGACACGGATCGCGCCGTGTCGCTACCCGGCGCGCGCGAACTCCCTAACGCTTTACAGACACGATCCACAGACCTACCCGGAGACTCCCCGTGAGCAATGCCCCCGCGACCGACGGCTTGCCGTCCTTGTCCGATCCTATGATTTCCCCCGACTTCCTGCTGGCGGCACTGCACGGTGTCCAGGCCAACGTCCTCGTCGCCGACACCAGACTGGACGTCGTGTTCGCCAACGAGCGGGCGATGGAGACCCTAGCGACCATCGCCGACGAAATCCGGGAAGAGTTCGACGTCGAGATCGAGGACATCGTCGGCGGCAGCTTCCACCGGTTCCTCAAGGACCGGCGCAAGATCGAACGTATCCTGAAAAACCCGTCGTCGCTTCCGCAGCGGGTGGAATTCACGTTCGGGCGGATCGCCCTCGAGGCGAACATCAACGCGATCGCCGGGCCGGCCAACGAAACGCTCGGGTACATCGCCTGTTGGGACGACTTTTCCGACCGTCAGCAACAGGAACTCGACTTCGCCGGGCAAGTCGCCGCGATCCGGAAGTCGCTGGCGGTCATCGAGTTTGAAATGGACGGCAGTATCATCACCGCCAACGACAATTTCCTGCGGGCCATGGGATACTCGCTTGAGGAAGTGAAGGGGCGGCACCACGGCATGTTTGTCGACGAGGCGACGCGAAACAGCCCGGAATACCGCGATTTTTGGCTGAAGCTGTGCCGCGGGGAGTATCAGTCGGCCGAGTTCAAGCGGATCGGCAAGGGTGGCAAGGAGGTCTGGATCCAGGCAGCGTACAACCCGATCCTGGACAAGGCCGGCAAGCCGTTCAAGGTCGTCAAGTACGCCACCGAGACGACCGTCGCAAAACTCAAGGCAGCCGACGCCGCCGGCCAGATCGCCGCGATCAGCAAGGCCCAGGCGGTCATCGAGTTCACCCTCGACGGCACCATCCTGGACGCCAACGACAATTTCCTGGCGGTCGTCGGGTACCGACTGGACGAGGTGCGGAACCGGCACCACAGCATGTTCGTCGATCCGGCCGTCGCCGCCGGCGCCGAGTATCGGCAGTTCTGGGCGGAACTGGCCGCCGGGCAGACCAAGACCGGGCGATACCGGCGGATCGGCAAGGGTGGCAAGGAGGTTTGGATCCAAGCCACCTACTTCCCGATCATGGACTTGAACGGTCGCCCCTTCAAGGTCGTCAAGTACGCCACGGACGTGACCGGCCTGAAACGCGTCGAGAACTCGCTCGAACAGACGGCCCACACCCTCGCCAGCGCCGCCGAGGAACTGACCAGCGTCAGCCAGCAGATGGCCGCCAACGCGGAGGAGACTGCGGCGCAGGCTAACGTGGCTTCGGCGGCGGCGGAGCAGGTCAGCCGCAACGTCGCGACCGTTTCGACCGGAGCGGAGGAGATGGGGTCGAGCATCAAGGAGATCGCCAAGAACGCCAACGACGCCGCCCGCGTCGCCACCTCCGCGGTCAAGGTGGCGGAGAAGACCAACGCCACCGTCGCGAAACTCGGGGAGAGCAGTGCCGAGATCGGCAACGTGATCAAGGTCATCACCTCGATCGCCCAGCAGACGAACCTGCTCGCGCTCAACGCGACCATTGAGGCGGCCCGCGCCGGGGAGGCCGGCAAGGGTTTCGCGGTCGTCGCCAACGAGGTCAAGGAGTTGGCGAAGCAGACGGCCAAGGCGACCGAGGATATCAGCCGGAAAATCGAGGCGATCCAGAAGGATACCAAAGGGGCGGTCGAGGCGATCGGCCAGATCGGTAGTATCATTACCCAAATCAACGACATTCAAAACACCATCGCCAGCGCGGTCGAGGAGCAGACCGCAACAACCGGCGAAATAAGCCGGAACGTCGCGGAGGCGGCCAAGGGGAGCAGCGAAATCGCCCGGAACATCACCGGGGTGGCCGAGGCGGCCCGGAGCACGACTGAGGGGGCGGCGAACACCAAGAGTTCCGCCGACGAACTGTCCCGTCTCGCGGTCGACCTCCAAAAATTGGTGGCCCAGTTCAAATATTAGGATGCGAACCGGCGGGTTTATCGGTCAGGGGGTGAGTTCGATGCGGGTACTGGTGATCGACGACTCACGGGCCGTCCGGTCCTTCATCCGATCAATCCTCCGGGAACTGGACTTGGACGTGGTCGAGGCCGGGCACGGTGGGGAGGGGCTCGACCTCCTCGCCGAGTTCCCGGACGTCGAACTCGTCCTCGTGGACTGGAACATGCCGGTCATGGACGGGCTCGAGTTCATCCGGACCGTCCGGGCCGACAAGGCCCGCGACGGGTTGCGGATCGTCATGGTGACCACCGAGTCAGAGAGCGAGCAGATGATTCGGGCGATGGCGGCGGGGGCGAACGAATACGTTATGAAGCCGTTCACCAAGGATGTCCTGGTGGCCAAGCTGAGCATGCTCGACGTCTTCGAGGTGTAAGATGGCGAAGACGCGGGTATTGGTCGTCGACGACTCGGTGGTGATTCGCCGGGTGGTCTCGGATGTGTTGTCCGCCGACCCTGGGATCGAGGTCGTCGGCGTCGCCGCGAACGGCCGAATCGCGCTGTCCAAGCTCACCCATGCGACCCCGGACCTCGTGATCCTCGACGTCGAAATGCCCGAACTCGACGGACTCCAGACGCTGGCGGCGATCCGCAAGAGCCATCCGCGCCTCCCCGTCATTATGTTCAGCGCGCTCACCGAACAAGGGGCGGCCGCGACGCTCGACGCCCTGGCTCTGGGCGCCTCCGACTACTTCGCCAAGCCCGCCGGCAAGGGCGGGCTGGAGGAGTCGCGCCGGGTGATCCGGGACGAACTCGTCCCGGCTATCCATGCGATCTGCACCCCGAAGGCTCTCCTCCCGGCCCCTATGCCACCGTCCTCCACCGGCCGGCCGGCTCGCCCGGGCCGAGTCGAGATGGTCGTGATCGGCGTTTCCACTGGCGGGCCGAACGCGCTGGCGGATGTTTTTCGGTTTCTCCCGGCCGGCCTCCCGGTTCCGATCCTCATCGTGCAGCACATGCCGCCGATGTTCACCCGGCTCTTGGCCGAACGCCTCACCGGGCTTTCCAAGGTGCCCGTTGAAGAGGCCGCCACCGGTGTCGAGCCGCTTCCGGGGCGGGCGCTGATCGCCCCGGGCGACTTCCACATGACCGTAGTTCGGGACGGCACGCGTGTGCGAGCGGTCCTTAACCAAGACCCGCCGGAAAATTCTTGCCGGCCCGCGGCCGATCCGCTCTTCCGCTCGGCGGCGCGAGTGTTCGGCGACGGACTCCTCGCGGTCGTGCTGACCGGAATGGGGCAGGACGGCTACCGAGGCTGCCAGGAGGTGAAGGCCGCCGGCGGGCAAGTCCTGGCCCAGGACGAGGCCACCAGCGTGGTCTGGGGCATGCCCGGGTTCGTTGTTCGGGCCGGATTGGCGGACCGGATCCTGCCCCTGAACATGGTCGGGGCCGAGATCGTCCGACGGGTCTCCCGGAGCGGCGAGGCATGACCGCGAGCGATTACGCGTTCGTCACGAAGCTACTGCTGGATCGCAGCGCGATCTCGCTCGAATCCGGCAAGGAGTACCTCGTCGAATCCCGGCTCGCTCCCGTCGCCCGGGCGCACGGGCTGGCGTCCGTGGGTGAGTTCATCCAGCAACTCCGCGGGGCGGGGGCGAACAAACTGCACGACGATATGGTCGAGGCGATGGTCACCACCGAGACTTCCTTCTTCCGCGACATCCACCCGTTCGAGACGCTCCGGAAGACCGTCCTACCCGAGCTGATCGCGGCGCGGCGGGCCGAGAAGAAACTGTCGATTTGGTGCGCCGCCACGGCCAGCGGGCAGGAGCCGTACACCCTCGCCATTCTTCTCCGCGAATATTTCCCCGAACTCCTCGATTGGACGACCGTCTTCGTGGGTACCGACATTTCGCGAGAGATGCTCCGCCGCTGCCGGGAAGGGGTCTATTCCCAGATCGAAGTGAATCGCGGGCTGCCGGCGGCCCTACTCATGAAATACTTCCGGCAGGAGGGCGCGAGTTGGCACATCCGGCCCGACCTGCGGGCGATGATCGACTTCCGCCCGCTCAACCTCGCCGCCGCCTGGCCACCGATGCCGTCGTTCGACCTCGTGTTCCTGCGGAACGTGATGATCTATTTCGACGTGGCGACGAAAAAAACGATCCTCGGCCGGGTCGCCAGGCTCCTTCGTCCGGACGGCTATCTCGTCCTCGGCGGTGCCGAAACCACCTTCAATCTGGACGACTCCTACCAACGGGTCGAGGCGTTGAAGTCCGGGTTTTATAGTCTTGTGAAAGGCTAACCCCGCCGCAAATGGAGTCGTGCCATGCCGACCACCCGACCGACCGTCCCCGCCGAGGTACTCGAAGCGTTCACGGCCGCGACCCTCACCGCATTCGAGGAATTGACCCGCACGCCGCTGGCACCGGGAGAACCGGACGGCGACTGGACCGGTCCCCCGGCCGATTGGGTCGTCGCCGAGATTGCGTTGCTTCGGACCGTCGAAGGCCGCCTTTGGCTCGCCTTCCCGCGCCCGGTGCTAGAAACCCTCGCCGGGCGGTTTCTCGCCCACGAACCGCAGCCCTCCCCGGACCTGGTGGAGGACGCCGCTGGCGAATTCGCCAACGTGATCGCCGGCCAGACGAAAACGATGCTCCAGGGCACCCCGTACCACTTCAACATCTCCACCCCGCAAATCGGGCCATGGCGGGCGACACCCGCGGACGAAGACATACGTCTCGCACTCCCCTTCGATTCCGACACCGGCCGCTTCGTCGTCGCTATCTCCCTGCCGCTTGCGCCGGGGATGGCACTAGCACGCTGTTGACGAATTCGGTGCGGGTTTGCGGTTTCTCCTGACCGGGAATGTGAATCAGCACCGGCGACCACGTGCCATTGGAATAAACGGTGGCTTTCGAGAACGGGAACGACATGCCGTGGTCCGATAGATACACGAGTGTGCAGACCTGCCTCTGGGTCCGCCGCAGCGCTCGTCCCTGGATTGCCTGATCGAAAGACGAACTGATCAGCTACATGATGAGCTGACATGATCTCATGTGTTCCGGCCGGTTCGGTTGCGGGGAAACCCGCAGCCCAGCCCGTGCGGAACCAAATCTGAAAACGGAATGGGCAGCGAATCTCTCGCTGCCTTTTTTTAGCTATCAATCAACTCAAATCAGACCTGTTATTCAAATCAACACTTGATTTGACTTTCCGCAATTCGTTGTCCTGGACTCCGCCACCGCCCTGCGCACGCTCGTGGCGAAGTCCCTTGTGCTTTACAAAATGGGTCCGGCGCCAGCGCTCCACCCAACCGTGGACCCATTCTCAAATTCCGGAACCACCTATTAGATGGAACGAACGGCCCCGGCGCCGCGAGAGAGAGGAAGTGATTGACTTGATAGAATGTTCGCTGGAGGTGCTCTATGCCGATGCACGACTGGACGACCGTGGAAGCCGGGATTTACCACGATTTTCACCATGAGTGGATCTCCGAGATCAAACGCGGACTCAATCGAGGTTTGCTACCGCCGGACTGCTACGCTCTTGCGGAGCAGATTGCAGCAGGCTTTGGTCCGGATGTGCTGACCTTGCAAGAACGGAACTCTTCGGATGATGGGAGTCGCGGCGGTACTGCCACGTTGATACTTCCGAAAACGAAGCACGTTGTGGAGCAGGTTCGCGGCCTGCGGCAACGGCGGAAAAGCCGCGTGGTCGTTCGGCACATTAGCGATGATCGCATCGTCGCCATGATTGAAATCGTGTCGCCCGGCAACAAGGACTCTGCCAACTCCTTCCGAGCCTTTGTCGAGAAAGCCAGTGAACTACTGGATCAACGTATTCACCTGGTCTTTCTCGACCCGTTCCCGCCCGGTCCCCGTGATCCCAACGGCATCCACTCGGCTATCTGGGAAGACTACACGGGCGACACATTTGCCTTGCCCGCGAACGAACCGCTCACTTTAGTTTCCTACGAATCGGGTGATGTGGTGCGGGCCTACATTGAAACGCTCTCGGTGGGCGATCCCTTGCCCGAGATGCCGCTCTTCCTCGCTCCCGAGTTCTACATTCAACTCCCGCTGGAAGCGATGTATCAAGCGGCCTGGGAGACGGTGCCCGCCCGCTGGCAACGGGTGATCGCGCCTTCACAAGACCCTGCGTGAGTTGCTGCCGCTGGTATTCGACGAACGCCGACTACGACCTGAAAAAGTGAAACTCAAAATGCTTTCGCGACGGGTCGTCGTTCGAAGGATTCCCATTTTGCCACTTCGACGGAACACGGAAGCGTGAGTGAGTAAGAATGTGAATCACTCGCTCACGCTTCGAACCCGTGATCAGTTCTTTGTTTGGATCGGCACATCGCAGAAGGTCAGTGCGGCTATGCCGTTCTCGCCGCGAAGCAGATGATTCGGATTCCACGAGGCACTGTCGAGGTACGTCAGCGTCTTCGCGGTCGAACTCGCCGTCAACTTCAGAGTCACGCGGGTTCCCGTCACGATGCCCGATGCGACTTTGTTCCGCTCACCGTCGAGGGTGAACTGCGTGATCAATTTGTCATCCCACGTTACCGGCTGGTCGAACTCCAGCGCGATCACATCACGTTTCTCGCTTGTGTAGTAGGCTCGTTTGAGGTTCGGCGGTGTGATGGACCTCTTCGGCACGATGCCATAAAGATCGCGTTCGACGAGCGGGCCGATGAGGTTCGCGAACTGGGCGTAACCTTCAATCGGGTAATGACAGCCGCCGGGCGGTTGGATGCCGAGCGTGGACATGATGTGCAGGTTCGCGAAGAGGTTTGGCAAGTTGCGTTGCACTTCGCGGAGTTTGTTGTCCGAGCCGTTGACGCCCATCGCACACGCCCTCGGCCAGATTTGGAAGACGTAGTAGTGCTGAATGTTCGGGTAGTCCGTCTTCCACCCGGCGGCCATGTCCACGAAGAACTGTTGATACGTCTCGTAGCCGTAGCCACCTGTCGGGCCGTCGGCACCTTGATCGTTCTCGCCCTGGTGCCAGAACACGGCCCGAATGCCGTGGGTGAGCTTCGCTTCACGGAGCCGCCACAGAATGCGACCGTAGATCGTGTTCACATCCGTAGGGTCCGCGTGGTTCCGCTGATGGACATCGATTCGCGTGCCGCCGACCGCACCATTGATGATGCAGATCGGCATCTTGTGCGTTTCCATCAACCGCTTCGCCAACTCCATGCCCCAGTAGCCGATTTGAAACTGCCCGCCGTTGCGGCTGCGGATGACCGCTTTGCCCCAGCCGTTCTTGCGAGCGTTGCTCGGGTCGCCGGTCATGAAGCCGAAGCTGCGAATCCAGTCGCTCGTGTACGGCGGGTCTTCCTTGCCGACGTCGGTCGCTACGGCGTTCGACTGGCCATCGATCAGGTACGCATCGCCGCAGACGATGTTCGAAACCGTGTTGAGAATCTTCTCCACTTCACCCGTCTTGATGCCGAATTCAACCTTGTACTTGATGAGGCCCGGCTTCAGCTTCGCCAAGAGTGCGTACGACTTGTCCGCGGGATTCTGCGTGATGGTGTCGATGAGCTTGTCATCGGCGTACAATTTCAGGAACACGGATTCGGCGGCCTCGGTGAGCGTGCCGTTGTAGTGGAGCGTCCCTTCATTCTTCTCATCTCGTGCGATGAACTGGCCCTCCTCGGGCTTCTCGTCCTTGTCCGGAGTACGAGCCACCCACGGATCTTCCGCCGGTTCCTTGACATCGATCGTGATCGTTTGCACGGTCGCGGTGCCACCGTTGTCGATGGCGAGTTGCACGGTGAGCGTACCGCTCTTCTGTGCTCGCGTCAGCGTGAGTTTGCCCTCAGTCACTTCCTTGATGACCGCGATATCCGACACGCTCCAATCATAGTTGAGCTTGCCAGCCGTGTTCGAAAGTTGCGGGACGACTTCGATCGTCGAGCGGCCATCCCAGGTTGCGGGGGCCTTCAGCGTGAACTCCGGCTCCGCGATGGCTTCTTGAATCGAAACGGCGATGTCCAGCGTTTTCACTTCGTTCGGATACACCGCCTTGAATCGCACAGTGGCCGATGCGTTACCGACCACGCGGCCCGCATCAAAGGTGAACGCGAATCGATCCGTTGCGGCAACGGTTTCCGTGCCGTCACGCGTCACGGTCCAGTACACCTTCTGCGCACCGCCGGCCTTCGCGATGAGCGTGACGCTCTTCCCCTCGGGCACTGTCACCTTCGTTTCGGACACACTGAACGCATCGCCCGATTGCACAACCGGGCCGACGAGCGTCTGATGCCGTTTCTGATTCTCATACTCAAGGCGAATCCAGTCCGGTGAACGAACGGCATTCGAGATCCGCACCTCGTCGATGTCGCCCACGAACGTGTAGTTGTGGTACCAGCCGCCGATCCAGAGCTTCGCTGGTGAACTGATGTTGAGTGGCGCACCTGACCGTTTGGAGACCGTATCCAGCACGCCATTGACGTAAATGCGAGCCTCGCCTTTCTCGTAGGTGTGAACAACATGCGACCACTCGCCGAGTGGCACGGGTAATTTCCCCGTCACGTTCGCATCGGAGAAGTAGCAATCCATGTTGATGTGCGGCGGGCTGCGATGTTGCATCACCACTTTGCCCTGGCGTTGCTCATTCCCCCACGCGACGGGCATGCCGTTCGGTTTCTCCGCTCGAAACCAAACCTCCGTGGAATGCGATGCCGAGCCGACGGGGTAGCCCGCGATTTTTTCGCCCCCGAAGAGGCCTTTTTGGCCCGGAAAGTTTCTCGCCTTGCCGATGATGCCTCTCGTGGCAGTCGTACCCGTGTCCTTCGTTTCCAGCGTGCCGACGTCATCCTTCACTGTGTCGCTCATGTGCCATACACTCAGGTAGCCGTTCGTCGCGTTGAACACCGCCTTGCCGTCGGATTCACTTTTGGCGCCAGCATTGCCCCAGTGCAGTTTGATCTCTAGCCGGGCGTTGCCGACGATCTTCGGGATGCGGACCCAAATGCTCGCCGCGCCTGCGTTCGAGTCCCACTCCTCAATCTGATACGCAAGCGGTTTGCCGTCACCGGTAGTGAATCGGAGATCCTCGCCGCTCGGTTGCGCTTGCGTGAAATCGAAGAAGTCTTTGTGGAGCCGCACGAGCAGTGGGAAGTTCTCCACCGTTGCCGACGCGGGCAGATTCGCACCGTCCGGCGTCGTCAGGATCAACATTGATCCTCCGTGCTTCCAATCCTGAAACTGTGCCCCAACCGGCACGACGAGAATGAATGGGGTCACCAGGACGAACATGAGCCGTAAAAACATCGTGGACTACCTTAAGAGACGGTTTACGAAGGTTGGTTTACGATACTGTCTCGCACGGAGCACAAAAACTTCCGAAAGATGGTTCTGCGAGCGCGATCAGAACGCCAAGCAGAATCACGTTGAAATCTGTAACTCTTGCCTCGCAACTCCGGACCGACGTGACGGTGTCGTTGTCGTAAGCGGACGAAGTGCGGGAGAAGAAGTGAAGGGAACCGTGTGATAAGCCCGACCGGCGGTGGAACCGATCCGTATGCGTATTTTGCTTTTCCGTTTTTTATCCGCCTGTTACACTCGCGTTCATGTCTGACGTGACTCGCCTTCTCGAAGCGGCTCAAGCCGGCGACCACCAGGCCGCCGCCGACCTGCTCCCGATCGTTTACGATGAACTGCGCAAGCTCGCGACTGCGCGCATGGCGAACGAAAAACCAGGCCACACGCTCGACGCCACCGCCCTCGTCCACGAAGCCTACCTCCGGTTGGTTGGCGATCAGCAGTTCGACACCCGCGGCCACTTCTTCGCCGCCGCGGCGGAGGCGATGCGCAGGATTCTGGTCGATTCGGCCCGCCGCAAAGCCACGGTTCGACATGGCGGACAGCGGCAGCGGATCCGACTCGAAGTACTCCAGCAAATCGCCGAGTCCCCCGATGCACTCATCGAACTTCACGATGCTCTCGACCGGCTCAGCACAACCGAACCCCGCAAGGCCAAACTGGTCGAACTTCGATTCTTCGCCGGGCTCTCGGTGGACGAGGCCGCGGCCGTCCTCGAAATCTCGCCTGCCACCGCCGCACGCTGGTGGGAGTTCGCACGCCTTTGGCTGTTCGCCGAACTCCGGGAAGAAAATAATTCCCCGATCCGATGAGAGTTTTCGGATCGTTTTCTCGCATTGGGAGTAACAGACGTCCCCTGTGGAAATGTCCCATGACCGAAATGACCCCCGCCGAAGCCGTGTTTTTCGCTGCACTCGCCATGCCCGCATCAGGCCGCGCTGAATATCTCGAGCGTGTGTGCGCGGGCAATGACGACCTGCGTCAACAGGTTGAGCGGATGATCGCCGCCCGAGCTGAAGTCGGCGATTTCCTCGAACGCCCGTCAACTCCGCAGGCAGCCGGAATGACCGGCACCTTTCCTCCCGCCGAAAACGAACAAGCCCCAACCGCCGATTTTCCCGGCAAGGACGAGCACGTCGGGGCGATCCTTGGCGGTAAGTACAAGCTGATCGAGGAGATCGGCGAAGGCGGAATGGGCAGCGTTTACATGGCCCTGCAGTCGGAACCGGTGAAGCGCGCGGTGGCGGTGAAGGTGATCAAGGCAGGGATGGATTCGAAGGCGGTGCTGGCACGATTCGAGGCGGAGCGGCAGGCGCTGGCGATGATGGACCACCCGAACATCGCCAAGGTGCTCGATGCGGGGACAACGGAAACGGGCCGGCCGTACTTCGTGATGGAGTTGGTGAAGGGTGTGCCGATCACGCAGTTCTGCGACGAACGCAAACTCACACCCCGGCAACGTCTCGAACTTTTCGTCCCCGTTTGCCAGGCGATTCAGCATGCCCACCAGAAGGGAATCATCCATCGGGACATCAAGCCGACAAACGTCCTCGTAGCGATGTACGACGATCGGCCGGTACCAAAGGTGATCGACTTCGGCGTGGCGAAGGCGGCGGGGCAAATGCTCACCGACAAGACGCTGATGACCGGTTTTGGCGCGGTCGTCGGCACTCCGGAGTACATGAGTCCGGAGCAGGCGAACCTGAACAACCTGGACATCGATACACGCTCGGATGTGTACTCACTGGGCGTCCTTCTTTATGAACTGCTGACGGGCAGTACGCCCGTCGATCGCAAAAGTCTCGGCAAGGCGGCGCTTTTGGAGGTCTTGCGGATCGTGCGCGAGGTCGAGGCACCGCGGCCGAGCGCGAAGCTGAGCACGATCGACACCTTGCCCAATGTCGCTGCGAACCGTGGGACCGAGCCAGCGAAACTTTCGAAGCTCATGAAAGGCGAACTCGACTGGGTCGTGCTGAAGGCGTTGGAGAAGGACCGGACGCGGCGCTACGACACCGCGAATGCCCTCAGTCGGGATATTCAGCGATACCTCGCCGATGAATTGGTGGAGGCCCGCCCACCGAGCACGGGCTACCGGACGAAGAAGTTCGTCCGCCGCCACAAGGGGCAAGTCATTGCGGTGGGCCTGATCGCGCTAACGCTCGTGGCCGGAATTGTTGGGACGACATTTGGGTTGATTGAGGCGAAGCGGCAGGAAGGACTAGCGAAAGACGAAGCCATCGCGAAAGGCGTGGCACTGGAGGCGGAGAAAACGGCGAAGGCGGAAGCGGAGGACAACGGGAAACTCGCCAACGAACGGTTGGTTCAGGTCGAGGCCCAGAAGAAGCGGGCGGACGAGGAGAAGCAGATCGCCCAGGCGGTGAAGGCCTTCCTGCAGAACAAGCTGCTGGCCCAGGCGGACACGTGGTTCCAGGTGGATGCCCTTCTGAAAGCGGGCGGGAACTCGGCCGAGGCGAAGCCGAACCCGACCGTGCGCGAGTTACTCGACCGGGCGGCGTTGGAATTGGCCCCGGACAAGATCGACGCGAACTTCCCGAAACAACCGCTGGTGCAAGCCGAGATTCTGCGGACGGTCGGGGTGGCTTACAATGGCATCGGCGAGCCGGGCACGGCGATCAACTTCTCGAAGCGGGCCGAAGCCTTGCACCGTCAGCACCTCGGCCACGACGACCCTGCCACCCTCGAAAGCATGAATATCCTGGCGAATGTCTACAGAAGTGCCGGCCAGTGGAACACGGCTCTACCGCTTCTAGAAGAGACGTTCAAGCTCAAAAAGGTAAGGCTCGGCCCCGACCACCTCGACACCCTCAAGAGCATGAGCGACCTGGCGGGGATTTACATGATCGCCGGCCAACCGGACAAGGGCCTGCCGCTGTACGAAGAGACGCTCAATCTGCTAAGGAAGGCCAACCTCGACCCCGACCGCCCCGAAATCCTTGGCATCATGGGCAGCCTGGGGCTGGCATACCTGGAGGCCCGCCAGCACGACAAGGCTCTGCCGCTGCTCGAGGAGACACATAAGCTCACGAAGGCGAAGCTCGGCCCCGAACACCCCTCCACCCTCTCCACTATGAACAACCTGGCGTTGGGCTACCTTAAGGCCAAGCAACTGGACAAGGCTCTGCCTCTGTTCGAGGAGGCGCTCAGGCTGGGGAAGCCCATGTACGGCCCCGACCACCCTCTCACACTGCTTGGCATGAACAACCTGGCGATCTGTTACTCTGAGCTGAAGCAACTGGACAAGTCGGTGCCCCTGTTGGAGGAGGTGCTGCCGCTGTATGAGAAGAAGCTCGGTCGCACGCACCCGGACACACAAAAGATTTTGGGCAACCTGGGGAAGGACTACAAGGACGCCGGACGGGTGGTGGAGGCCATCCCGTTGCTGGAGGAAGTGTACAAGTCGTCGAAGAAGCACCCCGCCCTCCGCGGGATTAGCCAACCGCTAGCCGACGCCTACGCCATGGCCGGGCAGCATGACAAGGCCCAGCCGCTCCTCGAGGAAGCGCTCGAGCTGACGAAGGCCGACCTCGGTCCCGACCACCGCGACACGCTCGGCGGCATGGCCAACGTGGCAACCGGTTACTGGAAACTGAAACAACTGGACAAGTCGGTGCCCCTGTTCGAGGAGCTGCTCCCGCTTTTTGAGAAGAAGCTCGGTCGGGATCACCAGGACACGCAAAGGACGGTGGCCAACCTGGGGGTGAACTACAAGGACGCCGGGCGGCTGAAGGAAGCCATCCCACTGCTGGAGGAGGCGTATCGGGCGTCGAAGAAGTTCCCCGAGCTCCGCATCGCCGGTCCGAATTTGCTCGACGCCTACGCCAAGGCCGGCCAGCACGACAAGGCCCTCCCGCTCCTCGAGGAGGTGCTCGAGCTGACGAAGGCCGAGTTCGGCACCGAACACCCCAACACGCTTACCAGTATGGGCAAACTGGGGCTGGCCTACCTGGAGGCCGGCCAGCTCGACAAGGCGCTGCCGCTGCTCGAGGAGGTGCTCAAGCTGACGCGGGCCAAGGACGACCTCCCCGGCACTCTCTTGAGGATGAACAACCTGGCGCAGGCCTACCTTAAGGCCAAGCAGCTGGACAAGGCTCTGCCTTTGTTCGAAGAGTCACTCGAGCTCCATCGCGCCAAGTTGGGCACCGACCACCCTGATACACTCCGCAGCATGTATAACCTGGCGCAGGCCTACCTTGAGGCCAAGCAGCTGGACAAGGCTCTGCCTTTGTTCGAGAAGGTGCTGCCACTATTAGAGAAGAAGCTCGGCCGCACGCACCGGCAAACGCAAATGACGGTGGCCAACCTGGGGGTGAACTATATGGAAGTCGGACGGGTGGCGGAGGCCTTGCCGCTCCTCGAGGAAGCGCTCGAGCTGACGAAGGCCGAGCACGGCCCCAATCACCCCTCCACCCTCAATATCATGGTCGCCCTGGCAACCGGTTACTGGAACCTGAAACAACTGGACAAGTCGGTGCCCCTGTTCGAGGAGCTGCTCCCGCTTCAAGAGAAGAAGCTCGGTCGGGATCACCAGGACACGCAAACGACGGTGGCCAACCTGGGGGTGAACTACAAGGGCGACGGGCGGCTGAAGGAAGCCATCCCACTGCTGGAGGAGGCGTATCGGGCGTCGAAGAAGTTCCCCAACGTCCGCTTCGCCGGTCCGAATTTGCTCGACGCCTACGCCAAGGCCGGCCAGCTTGCCGAGGCAGCGAAACTGATCGACGAACTGCTCACCGATGCCCGCAAGAGGTCGCCGAAAGACAGCCCGGAACCGGCCGGAATGATGGCCGTATTTGGCAATACCCTATTGGAGATGAAAGGATACACCGAGGCCGAACCGCTGCTACGCGAGTGCCTGGCCATTCGCGAAAAAAAAGAGCCTAACGATTGGCGGACCTTCAACACATTGTCGATGCTTGGTCAGGCGCTCTTGGGCCAGGGGAAGTACGCGGAAGCCGAGCCGCTGCTGGTCAAAGGGTACGAGGGGATGAAAGCCCGCGAGAAGGACATCCCACCGCAGGCGAACACCCGCATCCCCGAAGCCCTCGACCGGCTGATCGAACTGTACACCGCCACGAACAAGCCGGACGAGGTGAAGAAGTACCAGGAGTTGCGGGCGAAATATCCAAAGGAGCAGGCTCCGCAAGCACGCCCTTTAGTGAACAAATAACCATTATAGCTGTCCGGTCAAGAGGACTCGATTTGAATTGCGGAAGGAAGAGGAGACCTGCGGTCGGAGATTTCGTCGGGGTCAGAGACCCGCGACGAGCGCCGGAATTCTTCCGGCTGACAGCTGACCGCTCAAATCGACGTAAACCCTTACCGCGCCTAGGCGCTTCCGAAATTTTGGCGTCTTTCCACCGTAGGGTGTGGCAGTGTCGGTGGAAAGACGAGTCAGGGTCTGAATGACAGCGCACTCCGAACTTCCTAAAGGACTCCGCCACGTGCAATGAGCGGCAGGTGGCGGAGTCCTCGCGAGTGTTTTGGCGATTGCCAAGTCATAACTATCTATTTGTTCACTAATTGCTTTCGGTCTCCATTCGTTTGCCATGACCGAGCCGGGCTTGGACATCGGGCGCAGGCATGATACGCTAAACGAAGTTTCCGGGGCACTTGGCTTCCCTGAAGGTTGACGAGCCGCGGTGTGAATCATCCCGTTAGTCTGTGAAAGATCGATGCCAGATCCGAATCAATCCACTGAATCGTTGGCATATCCGATGGATATTGCGTCCGGACCGGACGGCACGATTCGTCAGCCGGATCTCGAGTCGATCGATCCGATGGCGATCGCGGCGGTTCAGGCGCAGGTCCAGAACGCCGCGGCAGCGGGTGTGGATCCGGCCGATGTGGTACCCGCCGATGTTCAGTACACGCTGGTGCGTATGCTCGGTAAGGGCACTTACGGCGAAGTGTACGAGGCGATTGCGCCGGGCGGATTCCGGGTGGCGATCAAGCGGATTCAGCGGCCGGTGAATGATCCCGCCAGTCAGGGCGAAATCGAATCGCTCGAAGCGATGAAGGCAATGTCGCACCCGTTTCTGGTGCAAACGCATGCGTATTGGGTGTTCCGCGACCGGCTCGTGATCGTGATGGATCTCGCGGACGGGAGCCTTGCGGGGCGGGTTGATCATTTCAAGGAGAAAGGGTTACCCGGCGTTCCGCCCGAAGAGCTGATCCCGTTCTTCGAGCAGGCGGCGGAGGCGTTGGACTATTTGCACCGACAGAACGTCTCGCACCGCGATGTGAAACCGGAGAACCTTCTGCTCTCGAATGGTTATGCGAAAGTAGCGGACTTCGGCCTCGCCCGCGAACACGAGCATCAGGAAACGACGATCGCCGTCGAGATGGGCACGCCGTTGTTTATGGCCCCCGAGGTGTGGAAGCGGAAGGTGAATCTGCATTCGGACCAGTACAGTCTTGCGGCGACGTATGTTCATGCCCGGCTGGGACGGCCGCTGTTCGCGGCGACCAGTATCGGCGAACTGTGCATCATGCACCTTCAGGAAACGCCGAACCTCGATCCGCTGAAGCCGGCAGAGCAGAAGGTACTACTGCGTGCGCTGGCGAAGGCGCCGGAGGACCGCTTCCCGAGTTGTGTCGCGTTCGCCAAGGCTCTGCGTGAAGCGGTCCTAACTGAACGTAAATCTAGTAAGCTGGTGTACTGGATTCTTGCGACGGCGCTCGTCGTTGGGTTGGCAAGCTTTGGGTTGTACAAGTTGCTTCATCCTCAACCCGATAACCCGCTCACTCCGCAGGAACCCGAACTACCCGCGAAGGAACTCTGGTGCCCGAAGGGATGGCAAGCCGAACCGGGAGAGCCGGTGGTGGTGGGCGTTACGGAGTTGCATCAGCGGTTGACGCGCACCGTGGCCGGCGAGAAACTGGTGGCGATCCTCATCGCGTCGTCGCAGGAGAACAATCTCGATCTGCCGTCGTTCTACATGCTTGAAAACAAGATCACCAATCGCGTGTTTGCCGAGACGTGGGATGAGGCAAGCAACGATACGAAATCCGAACTTTCACGCTACCGCAACCTGCCGTATGTTAAGCCGTTCGTCGCGACTCTGCTTCCGGGAAAATGGAAGAGCGGCGCGATCGACATCGATGGCAAGGATCTTGGGATCAAGGATGATCAGGCCGGAGTGCCGGTCGTCGGTGTGACGGTTCCCGAGGCGATCCTTGTGGCCGCGCAACTGGGCGGCCGCCTTCCCACTCACGCCCAATGGCTCAAGGCCGTCGGCGCGCGAGCGGACAGCCAAGAGCCGGGTCCTGCGGGCGCGCCTGCCGTGACGGGCGAAGATGTCTCCGTGACACGACCGCTCGCACTCGGCCTGAAGAAGGGACCCTGGCCCGTGGAGAAAAAGACGAAGGACATCAGCGTTTATGGCATTCACCAACTCGTGACCAATGGATGCGAATGGTGCGATGGAGACAGCGAGGCCGGGCGGGTGAACCTGTTCGAACGGCACTCCTCGCCGCCGATGGTCCGGCAGACCGGCCGCTCGTGGATGGGCAATTCCGTCCTGACGTTCGATCTGATTGCGGACGACCTGATGCGCCTCCCGTGGACCGAGACGGACTCGCAAGCGGGCTTCCGCATTGTTCTGATTCCACGATGACGAGTTGTAGGAGCTGTTGAATGAGACCATTTCGATTTCCGTCTCTTCAAGACTTTCGGTCGTGACCCGGCTGCGATGTCTCGGTTCGTTTGATAACCTGAATACGTTATGGGGGATCGATTCCCTCACGGTTCGTCGGGCCAATTAGTCGATCCCAGACGATGCTCCTCATGGTGCGTTATGCGGCAAATCCTGTTACTCACCATCGCTCTTCTCACATTCACTGCCGGAGTCGGGAGCGCCCAACCGCGGGAAACGCCGCTGCCGCCAGCGGATCGCACTCCGCAACTGGTCATCAATCACGATGGCCCGCATGCGCCGGTGACCGCGCTAGCGTTTTCTCCCGACGGCACGCTTTATGCCGGCGGGTTCCACAAGCAGGTTCTCCGCTACGCACCGCGAAATGGCAAGTACGTTTTGATGGATGGCGAGCCGATTCGGGTTCCGATCGGTCCGGGAAATGCGGGAGTCGTGAACACAATTGCGGTGTCGCCGGACGGCAAGTGGATCGCGGTCGCCGGGCGTGCCCCCGTTCGCGGTGAAGTCTGGTCCGGCTCGGACGACGGAATCACCGTGAACACACGGTACTTTCCTCCGCTTCTTCGCCGGGACTTCGGCGTTGTTTATCTTTTCAACAGAGAAGATCCGCACGGCGGAAAAGTGCTGCGCGGTCCACAAGCCGGAGTGCAGGCGATCGCGTTCGCCACACCGAACCCCGCCGCCGGTCCGGTACTGGTGACAGCAAGTATCGAGTGGAATGCGGAGGGCCAGGAGGCCGGTACTCTCCGTGTTTTCGATGTCACGACCGGGAAGGAATTGGCCGCCCGCCACGATCTACCCGCCACAAGAACCGTGCCCGGCCTCGCGGCGTTGGCCAGCGGTGACAATGGGAAGACACTCCGTGTCGCGGTCGCATGGCCGCCGCGTGACTTTGGTGAAGGCAAACTCCTCGTCTGGGAAGTGGGAGCAAACTCAGACAAAACCTTTGCGGATGGCAAAGCGAACGTCGCTCTCGCCGTACGCGTTGACAAAGATGGAAACACGACGGAGATCCTTTCCGGCGGATTCGTAGGAGCCGCCGGCCAGATCGTGGCACGGCCGGCAAACTCTCTTGCAGAGGGGAAGCCGATTCCGCTTCCCGGCGACGCGGGGAAGATCTACCTGCCCGTCGCGATGTCGGCGGTCGGATCCCACACGGCCGCTCTTCTCTATGTGCTTCCGCCTCCAACCGGTTCCTCCGGACGCGCCACCGAACTCCGCCTGATCGGTGACACCGGACAGACACTCGGACGAATCGCATTGACGGGAATTGTGAACGGCGGACCGCCTCCGGTACTCGCCGTGTCACCGGATCGGCGCTTCATCGCGGTCTGCGGCTTCTCCGATAATCGGATCGAAATCTACGACGCAGCGTCGCTCGCAAAGGGTGAAGCAAAGGTGCAGAAACTCGCCGGCGCACCGGGCGGCTACACTCGCGTCGCGTTTCTTAACGGGAATCGTCTCTGGCTCGGAGGTGCGGACGATATCACTCCGCAAGGCGGAACCGTCTTCGATTTCACGACGCGCAAAGTCACCGTGGGCGATGGGAGTGACAAATTCGATGGCCCACCCCAAGGCGGGACCGTGCCGTTCAGAGTCCCGCCCCAGACAGCAGATGTTGTGATTCAACACAATGAACGTGAATTCAAGTTCACGTTGCGAAGCGGCGAGCAGCCCACCGCTGTGGCGCTCCTGCCCGCCGGTCCGTCATGGGACAAACAACTCGGAACGATTGTCGCGGTCGCACACTATCACGAAGCGTCTGCGTCTTCGCTCATCACAGTATTCGACGTTGCGGGTAAACGACAATTGCAGCTTGCCGGGCCGACACTGCGGATCAACGGGTTGGCATTCTCCGGCTCTCGACCCCTGCTTGCGGTTGTCGGTGCCGACCGCGTCGTTTCAGTCTGGTCACTAGGAAAGCTCGCGGATTCTTCTTCCGCGATTGAGGGTATGACGATGGTGGAGCGTGACGGAGCACTCGCCGTCGCGAACTTCGAACCGAACAGCCCGGCAAGCGAGCTTCTGAATCCAGGAGATGTCGTGACCGCGATCGGTGGAGAAAAAGGGAACCTGAAGCCCGTCAAAACCTATCGCGAGTTTCTTTTGGCGGTTCGCGAAATCCCGATCGGCGGGAAAGCTCGCGTGCAAATCAAAGGCAAAGCTGCGCCGGTCGTCGTACCGGTCGGCCGCGGTGTCGGCTATCGCCATCCGCTGTTCGACCTCTGGGTCAAACCATTCGCCAATCCCGATGGAACTCATGATTGGATCGGTTGGACCCCCGCCGGACCCTACGACACGAACTCGCCCAAGGCGGAAGCGAAACTCGGCTGGATCACCGCGACCGGCAACCCGGCCGAACCCGTCGTCTATGCGAGCGCGGAGCAATACCGGCGCATCTATTACAAGCCGCATTTCCTCCGCTTTCTCTCCGACGAGGGAAACTTCGGCACGGCGCTCAAGCGGTATGTCAGCGAACTCCCCCGCACCCCGTCAACGCTTGTGATGCGAACGGACGGCAGCGAAGAACGGGACGGTCTCATTCTTCAACGCTCGCGAGCCGCTGGCCTCACAATCTCGCTTGATGACCCGGAGCAGTTCTTCTCGCTCGATTCCGCGGTCGTGCGCTGGCGTACGATCGACCGCGCTGGGGTCGCGGGTGCGTGGCAGGAGCTGCCGTTTCCAAAAGGCCAGGCGACAATCCCATTGCCAGACTACAACTGGTCGCGCGGATTGCATCAGTTTGAGGCAACGATTCACGAAACGGCGGAACTCCCGGCGGCGGCCTCGCAGGCGCTCGCGCTCAGGTTCGCGCCTGCAGCACCCACTCTGACACTACTTGTGAACGGCGAAACGGTCGATCCTGAAAAGGGGATCGACACCATGAAGGGGGACATCACGATTGGAGCCGATGTGAAAGCCGCTCCTGGCGAAAAGGTCGCGGTCACGCTCACGACGACCGGTCCCGGCGGCGAGAAGCCGCAGACGCTCCCGCTCGGGAACGATGGCCGATTCGGTCCACTCGTTGTCAAACTGTCTCCGGACACGAAGACCGCAATTCGCGTGTCGGCTATCAACATCGGGCAGGAGGTCGATGAGAGGGAATCCACTTCAGTCAATCTGTCGGTCTGGCACACTTCGCCGCAACCGAAGACCGCTCCAAAAGTTCGATTGTTTCTTGCGTCGGATGTCGATCGACCGAGCAAGTCGGGCGGACCTTTTGTTTCGGACCAGCCTGTCATCAAACTCTCCGCAAATGTCCAAGTCGAAAACTTTGAGAAACTGGAATGGGATGACGGTGAGGGAAAATGGGTCGAGGGCACACTCAAGAAGGGCGGCGTCGCCACACGTGATGTGACCATCGCGGAAGGTGGCAAGCCGTTGACGATGCGTGTTCGCGTCACTGGCAACGGGATCGCACGAACGGATTCCGTCTCAGTGGTGTGGGCCGGACTGCCGAAAGCGGGCTTCGAGGATCTGCCGACAACCGTGCAGAGTCCTTCATTGATCGCTCGCGGACCGATCCTTCCGGTTCGCGGTGGCGCTCCGTACTCCGCACAAATCGTCGTCGATTCCCCCGGTCAGACTCCGCCTCGCCGCGAGTTTGAAATCCGAACAGACAAAATCGACACTTGGACCAGCACGATCGAACTGGCGCCGGGAATGAACAAAATTGGACTCGTGATCGGCAACGAGTGGAAGAAGGTCAACTTTGTGACTCGTGAAGTCCGATATATCCGGCCACCGGTCGTACTGGGCGTGGCGCCGATTCAGGCTCGCGGTGCGAACGTCGGAGACCTGAGTGTCGCGGTCCTATCATCGCCCAACCTTCCGCCGGACCAGTTCACGCTTGCGGATCGCCCTCATCGCTGGACGCGGATGCACGGTCCATATGAACTCGGGGGAACGTCGGTCTGGTGGCTGCGTGCCGAATCGATCCCTCTGGAAATCGACGGCGTGCTCCCCGAAACAGTCCGGGTCGCCGTTCGGAATGCCGATGGCGCGAGTCAAACGGTTGAGGCGAATGTGATTCCAAAGCCGATGGCGCCGGTCCCCCCCCCTCCCCCTCCGCCCACGCTCAGTGTCACAACCGGGCCGGACCAGACACCGATCACCTCGGGCGCGACCATCCGCACCGATCAGGCCCGCTTCGGATTCGGTGTGAAAATCACGTCCGTAGCGAAGCTCGTGCGCGTCGACTTCCGCCGAACGGGCCAGACGGAACGCATCAGCGGTTTGTCCCTCGATGCCATGACCGCAACGCCCGCTGGCTTCTTGATCTCGGCAAAGGATCGAAAAGTGTCGCTGCGAGAAGGCGTGAATGCGTTCGAGCTTGAGATCGCGACCGAGCGGGAAGTCATGACTTTCCCTTTCACGGTCAGCTATACGCCCCCGCCCGTCCGGGTCGTCATCGATGCAATCGAGGAATCGGACGCGAATGGCGTCTTCAGCCCAGTCAAGACTGCCGCAGTGGGAGGATTCGTCCGGGTGCGCGGCCGCGTGGTCTGGGCCGGGCCGGGACTCGCCTCGAAACGAACAGGGCACGAAGTGGTGCTCATCGCGAACGAAGTGCGGCACCTCCCGGTCGAACTCGCGGATCCCGGGAACGACGCGACCGAGGCCGGGTTCGTCGCACCAGTCTTTCTCAATGCCGCCGACGTGAAGATCCGCGTGGAAGTGAACCGGCTCGGTGCTTCCGTGGCCCGGCAGAAAGTCGCGAACGATGAGCGGATGGTCAAAACGAATCAGCCGCTTTCGCAGCAACGGCTTCACGTCCTGGTGGTCGCACCGCAGACGCCAGCCGATGCGCGAGTCGAACTGGCGAAAGTCGTGATCAGCGCCGTGGGCGGCGTCTACCCGCCGAATGACCCCGCCGGCGACCGCGGCCAGTTCAAGCACAAGGCCTTCGCCGGGGGCGCGACGCTCTACCGCCCGCTCGTTCAAGACGTGAGCCGCGCCCACCTCATCGGTCTGCTCAACGACCTCGAATCCCAAATCCGCCAGTCCGCCGGCGCACCCGGACCGCGCGGCTGGGTCAACGACCTCGTCGTAATCTATTACCGCGGCAGCGACCTCTACGGCCGCGATGGCCGCCTCCGCTTGCACACCACACAAAGCCTCGCGATGTCCTCGCCCGCTGCCGCCGAGCGATTCACCATCTGCCTCGACGATTTGCCGCCCACGCCCGGCGTTCGCCTGACGGTGCTCAACATCGTGAACCCCAACGGCGCCGGAACCGGCGATCCAGTTCGCGCTGGCCCGCTGCTGCTCCGCTACGTCTGGCAGGATGCGAAAGGTGCGGATGCGCTGCCCGAGTTCTATCGGATCGCTGTGAACCAGATGCCGAAGGTGGGCGAAGTCGTGGACTGGGTCAACGACATGGTGAAGAAAACCGCCTCGACCGATTCGCCCATCGGCGTCATTCCCGGTGAGGTACGGCAGCGCCCGATCGGGGTTCGTGACGCTCCCTAATCTCTCATTCTGAGTGTAATCGTTACAACCGGTACGCCGAAAGCGATCGGGAAGCCTGTTACTCCAATTTGATGGGCGGCACATCGACAGACTGCCGAACGAGTAAGCGTAAAGGGTCAGTTCATTTCAACATCAAGGCGAATGGATTCGCCTGGGAGGACAGGATGTCCAGATTCCGTTCGATTTTCCGCGCCTTCGCCGCCACATGCCTGACGGCCACTGTCATCGCTCCCGCGTCGGCTCAGGTTCCGACCGATCTTCTCCAGACGGGATGGCGGACTCGCGTGGCGCCGGCGTGCCCGCAGCCCGATCCGTGCTGTCCGACAACCCCGGTTCCCGGCCAGCCGGTCGACCCGATGAACCCCATGCAAGTGCCCGCACCCGCGACTCCCACTCCGGACTTCGCCGGTCTCTTCGCCGGTTCCGGTGCGGATGCCACCCCGTTCACGGGGCTTGGCGGATACATCGATAACGCACTCCCGGCCACGCAGTTCCGCTTTCGCTACGACGCCGCCTACGGCAACAACCGCCCGGACCGCGCTGAATTCTTCTACGCCAAGTGCGGTTGCTTCCAGACACGCGACTCCAACGGCCCTCCGCAGCCGGAGACGAACGTCGACTATCAGCAAATCAATGCGTACTTCGAATACGCCTACACCCCGCGATTGTCGTTCTTCACCGACGTCCCGGTTCGATTCATCAATCCCGATGTGAACCAGAATTCCGCCGGGTTCAGCGATCTCCAGTTCGGTACGAAGTACGCAATCCTCTACAGCCCCGAACAGGTGCTCTCGCTGCAAGTCAAGCTGATTGTGCCGACCGGTCAATCCGATCTTGGCCTGGGAACGGGACAAACCTGGCTCGAACCCGGCCTTCTCTACCAGCGACAGATGAGTGATAAGTGGCAGGTCTTCGGCCAGTTCAAGGATCAGATTTACCTCGGCCGTCAAAGCGACTTCACGGGCAACATCCTGAATTACGGCGTCGGGACGAGCTACATGATGGCACGCGGAACGTGGGGATACATGGCCCCGGTCGGCGAAGTGGTCGGCTGGACCGTGCTCGGCGGCAAACAACTGGACCCCAACCTGGGCGACGCCGTCTCCGCCGACGGCGACACCATCGTGAACGCCAAGTTCGGTCTGCGCTTCGGCTTCGGCGAAACGCAACCCGGCCAATTCAATCCCACCAAGTCCGACCTGTACATCGGTTTCGGTCGGGCGCTCACCGGCGAGGTCTGGTACAAGAACATGTTCCGCCTTGAATTCCGCCGGTTCTTTTAAACGGATCGCACTCGCAAAATCTCGCGACCAAACGCCTGGCCTTGGCATCGGGGTGAACAACCACCGATCGCCAAGGCCAGGCGTTTTCAGATACTGAACAAAGAAATATGACACCGATCCACTCAAGTGGACTCCGCCACCGGTTGCGCTCCCTCGTGGCGGAATCGTTCAAACACTGACTCGTCTTTCCACCGACACTGCCACACCCTACCGTGGAAAGACGCCAAAATTTCGGAAGCGCCTAGGCGCGGTAAGGACTTACGTCGATTTTGTTCACTTACTAATATGATGAACACGTGTTGCGAATCGACGAATTTCATGCCAAAGCCGATTCAGGCAAGAAAATAAAATCAGCACACGATCATCGCGGTTCACGTGTCTGAATTTTTTTCATTCCGAATTCCGCAATCCGAAATCCGCAATTCCCAATGATGGCTTCCGGCCCGATTTGCGGAGTTCATCAGTAGAAGAGTTTTTTCGCTGGCACCCACGCCTTCACGGTGATACGCTCATCCCTGCATTCGGCACAGGAGACCGACCATGATCCGCTCCCTCATCCTGACGATCACCTTCTGCACACTCAGCCTCGCCCTCATCGCCGACGACCCCAAGCAAACGGAGCTGGCGAAGAAGCCGATGTACGAACGTTTACTTACGGGCGACGACGCGAAGAAGGCTTTGAAATTGATGAAGCGGATCGCGGACTTGGAAGCGACAGACGATCTCGAAAGCGCGATTGAATCGCAAAAAGAACTAATGGTCTTTCGAAAACGTCTGCAAGGCTTGGATCATCATGAGTTCAAGACAGAACAGTTTTATCTTTCGAAGTTCGAAGCCTTATCCAGGTTGAACTCAAAGGAGCGACGAAACTATCGACAGGTGACAGGCCGTTGGCGCGAGGCACGACGACATCATTCCCAAGCTGAGTACGCGAAGGCTGTGGCGATCTTGCAAGCAATCCTGAATATCAACCGAATTGTTCTCAAGGAGGATCATCCAGAAACCGCCCAATGCTACAACAACTTGGCGGTCAGTCTGGAGGCCCAAGGGAAAGCAGCCGAGGCCGAAGCTCTTTTCCAGAAGGCCCTGGTGATCTATCGCAATACGCTCGGCGAGGAACACCCTGACACTGCTGCGAGTTACTCGGGCCTTGCTGTCAGCTTGGACGCCCAGGGGAGGGCAGCTGAAGCTGAACCTCTTTTTCAGAAAGCCCTGGTGATATATAGTGGGATTCTGGGTGAGATCCATCCCGATACGGTAACCAGTTACAACAATTTGGCAGCTAGCCTGGACGCTCAGGGAAAGGTAGCCGAGGCCAGACTGCTCTTTCGAAAGGCCCTAGAGATTCGTCGTCAGGTGCACGGTGAGGAGCACATCGACACCGTCACCAGCTACGGCAACTTGGCGTACAATCTGAACGCTCAGGGATTGGCGGCTGAGGCCGAACCCCTTTTTCAGAAAGCCCTTACTATTCGCCGAAATCTGCTGGGCGATTACCATCCCAGCACTGCCGTTAGTTACAACAACCTTGCGAGCAATATGAGCGCCCTTGGGCGCTCCGCCGAGGCCGAACCGCTCTACTTGAAAGCCTTGGAGATCAGCCGCAAGGTGCTTGGCGAACTTCACCCCGACACGGCCAATTTTTACAACGGATTGGCCTACAACCTAAACGCACAAGGAAAGACGTTTGAAGCAGGGCCTTTGTTCCAGAAAGCTCTGGCTATACGCCGACAAATGCTTGGTGATAACCACTACTTAACTGCCCAAAGCTACAACAACGTCGCTGCCAACCTGGACGCTCTGGGGAAGGCAACTGAGGCTGTTTGGTACCACAACAAAGGCCTGGAGAACTTACGCAAGTTACGAGGAGAGGACCATCCAGATACGGCCAAGAGTTACAACAATTTGGCCATTAGTATGCAAACCCAAGGCAAAACCGTCGAAGCTGGGCAGTTGTTTCATAAAGCCCTGTCGATTCACAGTAAACTCTTTGGTGAGAACCACCCTGCCACAGCCAATAGTTACAATAACGTGGCGTACAACTTAGACCTTCAGGGAAAAACCATTGTTGCCGAAACTCTTCATTACAAAGCATTGGTCATAAATCGCAAAGTCTATGGCGAAGACAACACACAAACGGCCATTAGTTACAACAATCTAGCGACCAATTTGCACGCACAGGGCAAAGCGGCCGAGGCAGAAGCGATCCTCCGCAAGGCGATCTTCAGTTCCGAGGCCAGTCGGTTGAGTCGGGCTAAAGGGATCGAACGCGCCATCGGCGAACAATTCAACCCGCGACTGCTGCTGGCGGCGATCGAGTGCGGAACGAAACCTGCTCTGGCGTGGGGCCAGGTGGAAATGACTCTCGCTCGAGGGTTGCTCGACCAGCAGGGGACCTCCTCTTTGACTGTGGCTGAACAGACCGACCAGACTAGTCTCCGGGACCGAGTAACCGATCTTCAGTCCCAGATTCTCGTTCTCGTGAGCAAGCCGAAGAGGTCCGCCGACGAGGACACTCGGCTGGAGGGACTGATCCGGGACCGGCAGGAGGTCGGTGAGAAATTGGCGAAACTGGCCGTGGCTGAGAGTGAGCGAGCCGTGGCCGGACGGGAGGAGATTCAAGCCGCGATTCCACCCGACTCCGCCCTGCTGTTCTGGGTCGATGTGTCTGCTACTAGCGGTGTAGAAGAGCATTTCGCATGTGTTGTACACTCTATGGGCGAACCGAAATGGGAGCGGCTAATCGGTACGGGAGCGGACGGAAAGTGGACGAAGGAAGACAATGAACTTCCTGAAGTGATTCGACTCACGATGAAAGCGATAAGCGCATCCCCGACAGAATTGGAAAATCTTTTAGACTCATTGTCTCATCGGCCTGAAATTGTGAAAGTGATTCGTGAATGTCTTCGATCTACTGATGCTCTTGAGAAACTTTACCTGCGTCTTCACACCCAGCGGATCGCGCCGGTGCTCAAACACATCGACGGTGTGAAGACGCTCTATGTTGTCGGCGTCAACCAGATGGCGGGGATTCCCGTTTCGCTGCTGACGGATCAGTTCGCCATCAGCTACGTCCCCTCCGGCACGTTCCTCGCTCGTTTGAAGGATCAGCCGAAAGCGACGGGCACGCAGTTTCTCGCGCTCGGCGATGCGATCTATGAAATTGAGAAGGTGAAGATCAAAACGTCCACGGACTTGCCGCCCGGTGGCATTTTGATCACTCAAGTCATTCCCATGAGCGCCGCCGACAAGGCGGGGTTGCAGGTTGGCGATGTGATTCTGAAGTATGGCGATGCGGAGATCGCTAAACTCGAAGACCTGCAGAAAGCATCGGCGAGCACGAAGGCGGAGAAGGTGAGTTTGACGATCTGGCGAGAGGGGCGACCGAAGCCCTTCACCACTGATATCGCCGCGGGTCGGATGGGCGTGGTGCTGGATCGCGAGCCGGCACCGGTGGCGATTGCGAATCGGCGGAAAACTGAGGCGATGCTGGCGTCGATCCGTGGCGGGGAGTGGACCGACCTGCCCGGCACGCGAGTCGAGACGAATCGGCTGAAACACCTCTTTGGTGATCATGCAAAAGTGTTCACTGATGGTAATGCGAGTGAGCAGACACTCGAATCGCTGAGAAAATCCGGGGAATTAAGCAAATATCGCTATCTGCACTTAGCCACGCACGGCGAGGGGAACAACGTGAAGGCGTTCGAGTCTTCGTTGATTCTCTCGCAGGACAACCTGCCGAAGGAGTTGATGCCGAAGGCGGGGGAGCCGTTTTTGAACGGACAGTTGTCCGCGCGTGAGGTGCTCGATTATTGGAAGTTGAATGCGGAGCTGGTCACGCTCTCCGCCTGTGAGACCGCGATCGGCAAGCAGGGTGGCGGGGATGGGCTGCTCGGCTTTGCGCAGGCGTTTCTGACGGCGGGGGCGCGATCGGTTTGTCTGAGTTTGTGGAAAGTCGATGACACCGCCACGGCATTACTCATGAGTCGCTTCTACGAGAACTTGCTCGGCAAACGCGAAGGGCTTTCGAAGCCGATGGGCAAAGCAGCGGCATTGGACGAGGCGAAGCGCTGGCTGCGGGGCTTATCGCAGGAGGAGGCGTTGAAGCTGAGCGCGAAGATCTCAGGTGGCGTGGATCGCGGGAGTCGTGGGAAGGGTGTGAAGGTGTATGTCTTGCCCAAAGTGGAAAAGGACGAGAAGCCGTTCGCCCACCCGAAGTATTGGGCGGCGTTCGTGCTGATTGGCGAACCATGAGCGGGCGGACGATCTGCCAATGGATCGGGGTGGTCATCAGCCGCTACGTCCGTGAACTCTTCGTTCCGCTCCTGCTTCTCGAAGCCTTCGGCGCGTGATAAAGAGAAGGCATGCAGGATCACCTGCATGCCTTCGGTTGGATGATCCTCGCGTCAGAAGTTATCCTCCCACCGCGACCCCACCACGGAATCCGGGATCGAATGCGAGGAAATCTTCGAGTACGTCTCCGGTCTCGCCGTCCAGCACCCGCACCCGAGGGCCGCCGTCCGGACCCGGGCCGATCAGGACCTCGTCACGACCGTCCCCGTCCAGGTCCACCGTCCCGACACGAACACCGCTTGTGAACTCCGGTTCGAATGCGTCGAATCGGCCCACCTCGGCCAAATCGTGTCCGTCGTACGTGATGAACTGTGCGGTGGTGCCGGCGCCGGTTCCAATGACAAGATCCAGTCGGCCGTCCCCCTGGATATTCCCGATTGCCGCGTAAGCCCCAACTCGGCTTTCCGGGTCACCGGCCATGAAGTTATGGATCAGGCTGCCGGTCTTGCCACTGAAGACGCGGACGTGCGGTCCGCCGCCCGAGCCCGGTGCGGTCACAATCTCGGCAAACCCGTCGCCGTCCAGATCTCCCACAGCCACATTCACCCCGCCGCGGAACGACGGGTCGTACGCCATGAAGCTGCGGACCTCCTTGCCGGTGACACCGTCGAACACCCGCACATGCGGTCCGCCACCCTCCATGGGGGCGGTGACGATGTCCTCGACCCCGTCACCGGTCACGTCGCCAACAGCGACGTTGACCCCGCCTCGGAACGACGGATCGTACGCCATGAAACTGCGGACCTCTTTGCCGGTGACACCGTCGAACACCCGCACGTGCGGTCCGCCGCCCACACCCGGTGCGGTGACGACGTCCGGAATGCCGTCCCCGGTCACGTCGCCCACAGCGACGTTCACCCCGCCACGGAACGAAGGGTCGTACGCCATGAACGTCGACTTTACCGTTCCGTCGAGGTCGTAGAGCGAAACGACTGGACCGCCGCCAATACCGGCACCGACAGCGTAGTAGTCCACGTTTCGGGCAGTCAGAGTTGTCGTTCGCGTCGTTGTGGCCGTGGTTCCGTCGGCCTGCTCAGCGGCGGTCGCGGTCACGGTCAGCGTCACTGTCATCTCAAACGGGAAGGTAATCGTCAGTCCGGTCAGTTGTTCCGCGGTCAGTGACCATTGGCCACCGCCCAGGTTCGTGCCGGCAGACAGCACCACCCCGTCCGGCACTCCTTCGATCAGAACGGACACTATCTGCTCGGTCCCGTCCGTGTCGAACGGGGTTGCCGTGATGACGAGCGGGATGGACTGTCGCTCCTGATCGCGGTCCTGGTCCTGGTCGCGGATGTTCAGACCGGGCGGGTCGGCCACCGGAGTGAAGGTGACCGGGAACGACGGGGCAGTCGTGGACGCCTGATCACCATTTGCCGTTTCGGTGGCGACGGCTGTTACCGTGAGTTCGAAGGTCCCGTCGGTTGCGCGGGTAATGGTCAAGTTGGACAGTTGATCCGGGGTCAGCACCCACACCCCGTCCGCCTGCCGTGTGCCCGCGGAAAGCGTGGCATCGGTTGGCACCCCGGCAATGAGCACAGCCACCGTTTCGGTCCCGTCCGTGTCAAACGGGGCCGCCGTGATGTTCAGCCGCAACTGATCCCGCTCGCGGGTGCGGAGTTGGTCCCGATCCTGGTCCCGATCCGGGACGGTCAGGAGCGGTGGGTCGGCGACGGGTGCCGCGACAAGCTGGATGTCCTGAGTGGTCGTGGCCGTCGAACCGTCGCTCATCTCGGTCGCGGTTGCCGTGATCGTCAGGGTGATAGTCTGTTCGACTGGGCTTGTCAAAGTCAGGTCAGTCAGCTGGTCCGCCGTCAGGGACCACCGGCCGCCGCCGAGGTCCGTTCCGGCCGAGAGCATCGCTCCGGTCGGTACTCCATCCACAACCACCGAGGTGATGGACTCTGACCCGTCGACGTCAGTGGCGGCAGCCGCGATCCCCAGCGGGATGGCTTGCCGCTCCCCGCCGGTTTTGTCCGCAGCCGTCAGTGCTGGGGCATCGGCCACCGGGGCCACATCGACCGGGAACGTCACTTCGGTGAATAGCCCGAAGGTATCCGTCACACGAACGGTGACGTCGGCAGTTCCGCTCGCGTCCGGAGCATACGCCAGCGTCAGCTGCCCGGTCGCCGGGTCAATTGACACGCCAGAGAACAGGGCCTTGTTCGTGTTCCCGACCACGGTGTACATCAGGTCCGCATCGGCGTCGAAGTCGTCGTCGAACGCGGCGAACAAGTCAATCTGTCGTGGTGCGTCGTCCTCACGGTTGTTCACTCCACCCAGCTTGCCTTGCGGCGCCGTGTTCGCCTTGCTGCCACGTCCGGAGATGCCGTCCACATGATCGGCTGCGGTCCCGGACCAGAAGACCGCGTAGTCCCCGTTCTGCTTGCGGGCGATGACCGGCTGAATCTGCGGGCCGCTCGTCACCGTGTTCACGATCTGCTCGCCGGTTTCGGCAGCCCCGTCCGGCCGGTACTGCCGCTGGAACACTCCCCAGCTGCTCCCGTCCTGACCGATCGATTGCCAGGCGATGGCGAAATACCCGTCCGGGGCGAGCCCGACCGACGGGAACCGCTGCGGGGACGCGACCGTCTCGTTGACCTGGAACTCCTCAGTTTGCGGGGACGAACCGTCCGGGCTGAACTGACGGGCGAAGACGCCCCACGACACGCCGGTCCCGCCGGTTTCCTGGTTGATCGATTGCCAGGCGACGACAAGATTGCCGGCCGCGTCGATCCCGATCGATGGGTGTTCCTGGGCGTCTTTGGTATACACGTTTGCCAAGAACTCGGGGTTCGGTGCCACGCCATCCGCTCCGAACCACCGGACGAAGATGCTCTTTTCCGTGTCGTTGGGATCGCTGACCGATGGGTGGTCGCTCACCCAAACGACGGCGAACTGCCCGTTCGCGTTCATCGTCACCTTCGGACTGACCTGGGCGGTCGCAGTCTGCGTGTTCACCCGGAACTCGTCCCCGAGCGGAGTGGCGGTGTCTGCCGAAGACGAGAACCGGCGGGCGTAGATTTCGGTCAGCTCTTCGTCGGGAGCGGCGAGCAGAGCGTCCGTCTCCCAGACGACGACGAAGTTTCCGGCCGCGTCTGCCGCAACCGACGGGGCGGTCTGATGCCCGACCGTGGTTGTCGTCGGGTCGGTCGGGGTTGTGATCAGAAATTCGGCCCCGCCGACCAGGAGAGCGGGATCCGTGGTATCGGGAGCGAAAATGCGAGCAAAGACGTCGTACTGGGCCGGCCCGTTCGGGGTCGCAGACCGGACCTCACCCTGCCAGACAATGACAAACCGATTGCCCGGGAGGGCGGCCACTGAGGGAGCGCTCTGGTAACCGAGAGTTGTCGTATTGACCTGGATTCGCGAACCAATCGGAGTCCCGTCCGGGGTGACCTTCTGGGCATAGACGCCGTATCCGCTCGGGTCGCCGGTCTCGGCCGGTTCCTCAAAGCTCTGCCAGACCACCAAGTAGTTGCCGTCTTCCCCGGCCGCGGCCGAGGCCGGAACATCCTCGCCAGCGCCGACGGTTGCGAGTTGGAACTCCAACCCGTTCACGTTGAGAGCCGTGCCCGACGGGGTCACATCCGTTGTCCCCGCTCCGATCGACAATCGGGCGAATACGCCTGGCTGGTGCCCGCCTTCGCCCTCAACCCCTTCTTCGCCCTCGCCGGCTCCGCCGTGAGTGGGAACGAATGGCCCAGACCACGACACGACAGTCGGTGCCTTGGCTGGTGATAAACCTCCGCTTTTATCGGCGAATGTGTAGACGCCGACGGCGGGGTTGGTCTGCGGCCCCTGCATATTGACATTCACAATGTACTCGGCTTTCGCCTCGGTCCCGTCCGAGTTGAACGCCCGTGCCACAATTCCCCAGCTCCGTTCGTCCTGACCCTGCGACTGCCAGGCAATCAGGTAGTTCGCATCGGCATCGATTCCGATCGACGGGCCTCGCTGAGGTTCGGCAACGGTCGTGTTCACCGGTTCATTAATCGTCCCGATTCCGTCTCCACTGGCGAGAAACCGGCGGGAGAAGACGTCCGAGCCGGTTCCCTTGCCACCCTCCGCCTGCCAGGCCAGAACAAACCGACCGTCGGCGGCCATCGCCACATCAGGATTCACCTGATCGTTTTGGGCATCCGCGCTGAGCTGATAGTTGGTGTGTGCGGCGTCCACGGGAGCGATTGACGTAAACGCACCGTCGTAGCCGAACACGGTTCCGCGGACAACGTTCGTGGCTTCGCCCTCCTCGCCGACCGGTCCGGGTCCGGTCCAGGCGACGATGATCCTTCCGCTGCCGTCACCCGAAGTGGCAGCCATCGCTGTGTCCGGAGAACCCTCATCACCCACTTCGGCCGAGATGACTGTATCAGTCGTCCCACCCAGTCCGCTGGAGAGGTTCCCATATCGGCCAACCACATCCCGACCGGTCGCGGCAAGGTTTGCATCTGTCTGCCAGACGATGACAAAGTTCCCGTTCGGGTCCATCGCGACTGAAGGAGCCGTCTGGTTTCCGTCGGTCCCGACATTCACTTGCACTTCGGCCGCACCGAGCCAGTCGTCGCCTGCGGTCGCGAAATCGCCGGAGCGATAAAACACATCGTACGCACCACCCGACGCGTTCTCGCTTTGCCATGCGATCACGACCTTCCCGCTCCCGTCAGTCGCGAGCGCGGGGCGTGATTGGTTCCCGTCGGTCGTGGTGTTCACGATGACCGGGTTCCCGACCTGGTCGCCGTCGGCTTCAAACCGCTGGGCGTAGACTCCGATCCCGCTGCCATCGGTCTCCAAACTCTCCCAGACGGCGACGAAATCTCCCTCGGGCGATACGATGGCGACTGCAGACGGTCCGGCTTCAGACCCGAGAGCAGGGGTGACCGTGAACTGTTGTCCCAAGGGGAATGCGACTGGAGTCACTCGATCTTCCAGGGATTCGACTGGCCGGAGTACCGACTGATGCGCCTTGCGGTTCGTGGTGCGTGTGAATCGTTTGGACCGCTTTTTGGAATTCATTTCGACCTCTCTACAGGTGTGAAGTTCAGAGTGCGTGGATGCATCAAACTTTCAAAGATGATTGTGCCGAACGAGGTACAGCCATCGTGATTCGTAGTTCACTGGTAAAAAGCAGTGTTTATCCGTTCAGTTTATTATCCGCTGGATCGACCGATACGCCAACGATCAGAGAGTAGGCCCTCGAGTTACTGCCAGTCGAATGTCAGCCGGGTGCGGTTGGTCACAAGTTCATTCGCAAGCGATCAACCGCGCTGGCTGACAGGTCCCCGTCGAAATCGTTATCCAAGTCCCGCTCGACGACCTCGTAAACCAGAACGAGGAGCGTGGTCAGCGAATCGGTTCCGTGGGCGAAGATCATAACCCACGGCCGGGAATGCTCAATCCTTGGCCTGGACCGCGATCCGCTTCGCCTGAGCGTTCGGCTTCTTCGGGATGGTGATCGTTACCACGCCCTTCGCGCTGCTGGCGGTTACACTGCCGACATCGGCCTCGGCCGGAAGCGGAACGGACCGGTAAAACGACCCGTCGAACCGCTCCACACGGTGGTAATTCGTTCCCTTTTCCTCGCGCTCCTCCTTTTTCTCTCCGCGGAGAATCAGCGAACCGTTCTGGATCGTCACCTCGACGTCTTTAGCATCCACCCCGGGCAGGTCAGCCTTGACCACTACGGCTGTATCCGTCTCTTTGACATCCACGCTCGGGCACCATCCGCCCGGTCCGGCGACCGGTTCGGCGATTGTTCCGAACAGACGGTGGAACATGTCCTCCACTTCGTCCTGCATCCGGTTGATCATGGCGGAACCGTTCCCGCCTCTCCGCATGAGATTCGACATCACACGTCCTCCAAGGTCAGGAGTCAGGGCCAATCTTGCCCCGCCGGCCGGGCCCCCATCGGCCAGGAAGGGTGTTGTCCAATAACGAAAAACCGGTTACAGGGCGGCCGACTGCAACCGATCGGCCAAGCGCTCATCGAAGGTATCAGCCTGGGATCTCTGCTGTAACGCGGCCGCGACATCTGCTAAATTCAGCGGCTTGGCGAACACCCGATGTGCCCCGAGGGAGAGCAACGCGTCGGTGGTATACGGGGCTGAGTTCCCGGTCATGAAGTACGCTCGTACCTTCGGGTCGAAGGACTGCAGCACGGCCAAAACCGTTGGGCCATCGAATTCCGGCATCTGCACATCGAGCAGAACCTGAGGTCTTTTGCCATCATCCTGCTCCCGGAGTTCGCGGAAGAGTTCGATCGCCTCCCGGCCATTTTCAGCCGTTACCACCGCAAACCCATGACGCTGCAACCCGAGTTGCAGGACACTGCGGACCAGCGGTTCGTCATCGACAACGAGCACCGATGGAATTTCATCAGACCGCGTGGCCGCAATCGGTTTTTCCTGTTGCATCGGGCACCCGCCTGATTCCTTGAGTGTGTTGAATCGCTTTCCGTCCACATCGAAGGTCGGTAACCAGCGAGGCCGCTTCCTGCCCCGCTGGCTACCGGCACTCTGTGGTCACCGTTCGGCCAGTACCACTGCTCCCACGACTCGAACGAGAGTGTCGGGATCGAAAGACTTTTCCAGGACCGCCGCCACCCGCACCCCGTTCCCGCTGGCCCGCCATTGGGGAGGGTTACCGAGGAACACGATCGGAAGATCGCGCGACGCCCCGTCGGCAATCTCTGCCAGTACCCCGTCGGCCCCGCCCCAAAGCAGGTTGGCGTCGAGGACGGCCACGTCCCAGACTGACCGGCGGAGGTGGGCCACACACTCAAGTCCGTTGGTGGCAGTCGCAACGTCCCAGCCCAGTTCCGTCAGACGATCCTGACCGATCGCACGGACTCGATCGTCCCCGGTCGCGAGCACCATCTTCCGCCGCGGCCCCGAAACCACCTCGATCTCGTTCGCCGCGATCGGCAACCCGGTCGCCGCCATCGCAGCATGCTGGGCGAGTTGCTTGACGTGGTACGAATCTGCCTGCCCTCGAAGGATGAGTTGGCCCCCGCAGACCTCAACACTCAACCCGCGGACACGGTGCCCGAGCATGTCGTTGAGCACGACATCGAGCGGAGATCCGGCTGTGGTCGGGCGGTGCGGTGTGACGGTCACTTGGCAGTCCTCCACTGGCGTCGGCCCGTGGCGATCAGGGTCACGAGGGTGTCCGGTTGAGCGTCGGCGAGGCCGGACGAAGGGGGCGATGATCAAAGGTTATGTAGCCGGGTTGTCAGTCGTTAGTCGGCCTGTGTGTGACTTGCCGAGTGGGAGTTTCCCCCACATCGCCTCAAGTATCGTCACCTGATAGAACCTGCTCTGTGGCGGTGATATACTCGCAGAGGAACGGGACGTACTCAGTTCGGAGGCAGCGGTGACAGACAACTCATCGACACCTTCGGCTTCAATCCGGGACGCCTTCCGGGCGGAGCTGGCGGATGCCCTGCGACCGCTGACCGATCCCAACGAAATGAAATTGACCGCCTGCCGCCTGCTCGTCCAGCACCTCGCCGTTGGCCGCGCATCGTACGCTGAGGTCGATCCCGACAATATCCACGTCATCATCGCCGCCGAATTCACCCACGGTATGCTGAGTTTCGCTGGTCGCCACAGGTCGGACGACTACGGACTAACTGTCATCGCCGCCCTCCGCGCTGGCCACACGGTCGTGATCAACGATGTCGAAGAGCATGCGGAACTGACGGAGGCCGAGCGGATGGCCTATGCGGCGGTCGGGATGCGGGCTCTGGTGGTCGTCCCCTTGATAAAAGGGGGCGGGAGGTGGATTTCGGCTCTTGGCGTCAACGCCGCTTCCCCCCGGTCTTGGGCGGCCGATGAAGTTGACCTGATCGAGGAAGTCGCCGAGCGGATGTGGGAAGCGGTCGAGCGGGCAAAGGCCGAGGCGTCCCTCCGGGAGAACGTTGATCGGTTGCGACTGGCGGTCCGGGTTTCGAACATCGGGCTTTGGGATTGGGACCGAAAGACGGATGTTGTGGTCTTCAGTCCTGAATGGAAAGCACTGCTCGGATACGCCGAGGATGAGATCCGCAATGAGCTCAACGAGTGGAAGTGCCGCGTTCACCCGGACGACATCGGCCCGACCCTGGACCGCATCCGGCGGGCGATCGTGGCCGGAGATATGGCCTACGAAGTCGAGTTTCGGATGCGGCACAAAGACGGGACGTGGCGGTGGATTTTTTCCCGAGCGGAGGTGATCCGTGACGCATGCGGGTCCGCCGTCCGGATCCTTGGCTGTCACCTCGATGTCACCACGCAACGACAGGCATTGGACGCCATCCGGGAACGCGAAGCACGCCTGACCGCCATCCTGAGCACCGCGGGTGTGCGTCACATTAGTTGGTGAGACATCCGTTCACGACGCGAGGTTTCGCTCCCAGAAAGCCTCCCATTGGCCTTTCTCGCTGCGGTACAACGCCCGCACGTGGCACAGCGCGTGCGAGCCGGGCTCGCCCCAACGC